>NZ_JAAQWV010000001.1:0-574148 GCF_012985715.1 Pseudomonas sp. WS 5051 | reverse complement strand
CCCGAACTCAGTAGTGAAACGATGCATCGCCGATGGTAGTGTGGGGTTTCCCCATGTGAGAGTAGGTCATCGTCAAGATTAAATTCCAAAATCCCTGTCTGCTCGCGCAGACGGGGATTTTGTTTTTATAGAAGTCCCAAGTTTTCGCAGGCACGTTTTGATAACGGATCTGCCACAGAATTTCTTGACGACCATAGAGCATTGGAACCACCTGATCCCATCCCGAACTCAGTAGTGAAACGATGCATCGCCGATGGTAGTGTGGGGTTTCCCCATGTGAGAGTAGGTCATCGTCAAGATTGAATTCCGAAACCCCTGTCTGCTAACGCAGACAGGGGTTTTGTTTTTGCGCGACGTAAATCCCCAGCGCCCTTTCTGTTCGTCTGAACCCCCTTCCAAAAGCCAAACCTCAAATCGCACAGCTGCGCTTTCGTCGGATTAAGCACATTGCCATCAAACGTGGCTAAGTATTCTGCCGTCCGTGCCGACAGCCTGTTGAGCATTGCGTGCGAGCAGAGCTGCCAACAGGTTGCACACACCGTACGCATCCCAACTTTTGGCATAAGAAGTCCCATGCTATGAATCTCAAGTTCAGTCATAAAATCCTTCTGGCCGCTTCAGGCGTCGTGGTTCTGGCGTTTGCGTTATTCACGTTGTACAACGACTATCTGCAGCGCGACACCATCAAGCAGAACATCGAGTCCTCGGTGCAACAGGCTGGCAACCTGACAGCCAGCAGCGTTCAGAACTGGCTTGGTGGCCGCATTCTGGTGCTGGAGAGCCTGGCACAGAATATTGCGCAGCAAGGCAGCCAGGCTGATCTCCCTGGCCTGGTTGATCAGCCGGCATTCACCTCCAACTTTCAGTTCACCTACGTCGGGCAAGCCAATGGCGTGTTTACTCAACGCCCTGACGCGACCATGCCTGCAGGTTATGACCCCCGCGAGCGCCCCTGGTACAAGCAAGCTGTAGGCGCCGGTCAGACCATGTTGACACCTCCTTATATGGCAGCTGTCGGAGGCCTGATTGTGACCATCGCCATGCCCGTTAAAAAAGGCGGTGAGTTGTTGGGTGTGGTGGGAGGTGACCTGAGCCTGGACAGCCTGGTCAAAATCATCAATTCGGTTGATTCCGGTGGCCTGGGCTACGCGTTTCTGGTGAGCAGTGATGGCCAGGTTATCGTTAGCCCGGATAAAGATCAGGTGATGAAGAACCTGAAGGACATTTACCCGGTCAGTACTCTGCGCATCGAGAAGGGCATTCAGGAAGTGACGCTCAATGGTCATGAGCGGATTATTTCCTTTACCCCGGTGACAGGCCTGCCGTCCGCGGATTGGTATATCGGTCAGTCAATAGACAAAGAAAAAGCATACGCGCCGCTGTCTAAATTCCGTACGTCTGCGTTGATTGCAATGTTTATTGCAGTGGCCGCGATTGCGTTGTTGTTGAGTTTGTTGATCCGTGTACTGATGCGTCCACTGACCACCATGGGCCGTGCGATGCAGGATATCGCCCAGGGCGAGGGTGACTTGACGCGCCGTCTGGTCATTGAGAACAAGGACGAATTCGGTGAGCTGGCCAGCTCGTTCAACCAGTTTGTCGAGCGTATCCACGCCTCGATCAGCGAAGTGTCTTCTGCTACTCGTCAGGTTCATGACCTGTCACACCGCGTTATGGCCTCATCCAACGCTTCCATTGTCGGCTCGGACGAGCAAAGTGCGCGCACCAACAGTGTCGCCGCGGCGATCAATGAACTGGGTGCCGCCACCCAGGAAATCGCCCGTAACGCCGCCGATGCTTCGCAACATGCAAGCGGTGCCAGCGAGCAGGCAGATGACGGTCGCAAAGTGGTTGAACAGACCATCCAGGCCATGACCGAGCTGTCGCAGAAGATCAGTTTGTCGTGTGCGCAAATAGAAACCCTGAATGCCAGCACCGACAACATCGGGCACATTCTGGATGTGATCAAAGGTATCTCTCAGCAGACCAACCTGCTGGCCCTCAACGCAGCCATTGAGGCTGCTCGTGCGGGCGAAGCGGGTCGCGGCTTTGCCGTGGTGGCGGATGAGGTGCGCAACCTCGCCCACCGCACTCAGGAGTCGGCAGAGGAGATACATAAAATGATCACCTCGCTGCAGGTAGGTTCCCGCGAAGCGGTCAGCACCATGAATGCGAGTCAGGTCTCCAGCGAGGAGAGTGTCGAGGTCGCCAATCAGGCGGGTGCCCGTTTGATCAGCGTGACTCAGCGCATCGATGAGATCGACGGTATGAACCAGTCGGTTGCCGCCGCCACTGAAGAGCAAACGGCAGTGGTCGAAACCCTCAATGTGGATATCAACCAGATCAACTTGCTTAACCAGCAAGGTGTGGTGAACCTTAACGAAACCCTCAAGGACTGCGATGCGCTATCGCAGCAGGCCAGCCGTCTCAAGCAACTGGTCGACAGTTTCAAAATCTGAAACCCGCAGGTCAGCAATAAGTTATCCACAGCCCTGGCGATTCATATGTCAGGGCTGTTTTGTTTTGACCATGCTCAAGTAGTATGTAATAGCCTTCACCCCGCGCTGCAGGTGCAACTCCAGCTCTGCAATACAAGCCTCGACATCTCTGGCCCGGGCATAACGCAACAACGCACGGTGATCGTCCTGGCACAACTTCCCAAGGTTCATCTGCTCAAGGTTGAAGCGTAGAAAACGCTCTTCTTCAATTAGCCCTGACTCAATGAGTGCCAGCAGTTTTTTATTAGGAGCCTTGCAGTAAAGCGCCTGATGAAATTGCCGATTGAGTGTGCCGATTTTTCCGAAGTCTTTTTCGATCTCGAGCGCTTCGATATAGCCCTCGGCTTCTTCGAAATCCTCTTTGCTCAACAGTGGTACTGACAGGCGCAGTGCCTGGGCTTCGAGCAACTGTCGCAGTTCATAGGTTTCGAGCGAGTTGTCTTCAATCAAAGGAGCGACCACGGCACCCTTGTATTGCACGACCTGCAGCAAACCTTGAGCTTCCAGCTGACGCAGTGCTTCGCGTACAGGCATACGGCTGACACCAAACAACTTCGCCAGTGCTTCCTGGCGAATGGCTGTACCGCAAGGCAAACGGCCATCAAGAATGGCGTTGCGCAAGGTTTCTTCGATCTCCGAGCGCGCCAGGTGAGCGGGTATGGGACCCGACACAACTATGCTGTTTAAGGGATTGTTTTTAACGGCCACGTTGCGACTACCTGTGCCGACGAACCGGCATACTTGTTTGGATCCAATTCAAGTTAGGTACTGACCTGATTGCTGTCAAACCTTGTTACGCATAGTTTAGCGTGACTGCGGGATAAGAGATTGCATGGGGCCACTATCTTTCTTGGCGGGTGCCCTCCCTTTTGTTATGGGCTGTGCCCTACAATCGCCGAAGTTAGAGCTGCCCGATTTGCAGCACCAATGCACAGCAGGTGAGGGATGGGCGTACTCAGCAACAACGATGTGGGTGAGCAACGGTTTGAACTCCTGTTACAGCCCTCTAACGTTTTTTCCAGCCTGATTCGTCAGCCGTGGCTGTGGTGTATTTTGCTGCTGGCCGCAGGAGTACGCTTTTACGGTTTCACCGCCTCGGCGATCTGGTGCGACGAAGGCTCCAGCCTGATGCTGAGCGACTACCCGCTGTCGGGGATCTGGTTTCATGCTGCGCACGATGTTCACCCTCCGTTGTATTTCATGCTGTTGCACGGCTGGATAGCGCTGTTTGGTGACAGCCTGGTCTCGATTCGTTCCCTGAGTGTCCTGCCCGGCATTGCCACGGTATTTTTCGGTATCTGGCTGGTACGGCTGGTGGCCACCCCGCGGGCTGCATTGCTGGCGGGCCTGCTGCTGGCGTTATTGCCTACCGCCGTGCGCTACAGCCAGGAAGTGAGGATGTATTCACTGATGGGGTTGTGGCTGATAGCTGCCACAATCGCGCTGGTGTACTGGGTCAAGGCCCCGCATAAGTATCGCTACCCGGTGCTCTACACCGTGCTGATGGCGGCTGCTTTTTACACCCATTACTTCACTGCGTTTTGTGTAATGGCCCATTGGCTGTACCTGTTGCTAAGTGGCCGCAGCAGCGGCTGGCTGATCAGGCGCCCGGCCTGGTGGCTGGTTAACGTTGCCATTGTGCTGTTGTTCCTGCCCTGGCTGCCGGGGTTGGTGGATTTGCTGCAACATATGGATGAACTCAAGAGTGGCGGTGATGTGGGGTGGGAGCCTGCAGTCGATGCCCGCTCCTTGCCCGCCATGACGTGGCAGCTGTTGATACAGGATGAAGGCGACTACCTGCCCTGGCCGTTGTTCTGGCTGGCACCGCAGGCACTGCTTGGCGGCGTCGCAGGAATGGCTGTACGCGATTCAAGCCCGCATAAATTCATCACGTTGATCGTGATCTACACCCTGCTGCCGATCCTGGCCATTTACGGCGTATCCTTTATCTCGCCTCTGTTTATCGAACGCTATGTGATGTTTGCAGCGTTGGGTTTGCCGCTGCTTGTGGCGATTGCAGTCGATCAACTGTTCAAGCGCAAGCGGGCGCTGGCCATAGCGCTGCTGACACTGTTCATTGGCGCCGAAGTGACGGGCTTGCGCAGCAACTTCAGCAGCGATGCCGATCATTTTGATCGTCTGGTGGAGCACGTTAACCAGCAGTTCAAGCCCGGTGACCGGATCGTCGTCAGTGACCTGTTCTGGTACTTCAGCTTTGTCTATTACAACAAGACCGGATTTCAACCGATGCTCTATACGCCGCCCCTGGAAGATGGCACTTCAGGGCGCCCGAATGACTATGGCTTTGGCACGCTGGTAAATGGCCACGGCACAAGTATCTATGTCGATCGCCTGAGCGATATGCCCCCAGGCCCGGGTCGTATCTGGCTGATCAGCAGCAAACTGCAGCCCGACGACTTCAGTGCAATTCCCATGGATTGGCGCAAAGCACAGGACCTGGCCGTCGATGACACTCAGGCTCGTCTATATTTGACCTGCGTTGCCGCCAAATGCGGCTCTGAACCTGAATGGAGTCAACTCGATGCAAAAGCCAACCCATAGCCTGCCATCCTTGTTCAAGCAGCTGGGCCTGCCGTCCAGCCCGGAAGATATCGAAAAGTTTGTCACCACCCACTCGCCACTCAAGCCTGACCTCAAGCTTGAAGATGCTTTTTTCTGGACGCCCGCCCAAGCGGCTTTTTTGCGTGAGGAGCATCTTGAAGACGCTGACTGGGCTGAAGTTGTCGACCAATTGAATCTGATGCTGCGGCAAAAACCAGTCACGGGCCCTAAGAAATAAATAGCAACACTTGACTGTGCTCATCTGGCCGCGCAATATTAATAGTTAGCAAACTAACATTATGTGACGCCTCTTGCCTGACACTCTCGATCCACTGCAAATGAGCATCAGCACCGGCATGGTGGTTGCGACTCGCCATTGGCGTCGCGTCTGCCAGGCCACGCTGGTCAACTATGGTATTTCCGAAGCCTGCGCCATGCCGCTGCTGATCATCGGCCGCCTGGGTGAGGGTGTGCGGCAAGTCACCGTGGCCCACGCTGCCGGGATGGAAAGCCCGTCGCTGGTGCGCTTGCTCGATCAACTGTGCAAGGCTGGCTATGTGCGCCGCTGTGAAGATGCCAGCGACCGCCGCGCCAAAACCCTGAGCCTGACCGACACCGGGCGTGCTCTGGTGCAATCGATTGAAGCTCAGCTTGTACAACTGAGAAGGGCCGCTCTGGCCGATATTCCAGTGGCTGACCAGGAAGCTGCGTTGCGTGTGATCAAAGCCTTCGAAGCTGCCGGACAACTGCCTGACGGGGCTGCCTCTTGAACGGTTTTTTCAGCAGCATGCCGCCTGCCCGCGACTGGTTCTACGGGGTACGTACCTTCGCCGCGTCGATGATCGCGCTGTATATCGCCTTGCTGATGGAAATGCCTCGCCCTTACTGGGCCATGGCTACGGTCTATATCGTCTCCAGCCCCTTTGTCGGGCCCACCAGCTCCAAGGCCGTGTACCGAGCCCTGGGCACGCTGATAGGCGCTGCTGCAGCGGTATTTTTTGTGCCGCTGTTTGTCCAGACACCGTTCTTGCTGGTGCTGGTGATTGCCCTCTGGACGGGCATTTTGTTGTTCCTGTCGCTGCACCTGCGCACCGCCAACAGCTACGTGTTCATGCTCGCCGGCTACACCATGCCCATGATCGCCCTGCCGATTGTGGATAACCCGCTGAATGTGTTCGACATCGCCGTTTCGCGTACTGAAGAAATCATGCTCGGTATCGTCTGCGCGGCGGTCGTAGGCAGCATGTTCTGGCCTCGGCGCCTGACGCCGGTATTTATCGACGCGGCGGCCAAGTGGTTTGCCGATGCGAGCAATTACAGCAAGCACTTTCTGGCCCGCGATGTCGAACCCAGCAAAGCCAGTGGCCTGCGTTCATCAATGGTGGCGACGTTCAACAGCCTTGAAATGATGATTGGCCAGTTGCCCCATGAGGGCGCGCACCCGCAGACCGTGCGCAACACCAAAGAGCTGCGTGGACGCATGATCCACCTGCTGCCGGTGGTCGATGCCCTGGACGATGCACTCTATGCGCTGGAGCGTCGCGCTCCGGAGCTGCTCGACAAGGTCACGCCATTGCTCGACCACGCCCAGGCATGGCTTGAGCGCACCCGTGAGGGCGCCTCGATCCAGCAGTGGCAAGCATTGCGCCATGAACTTGAAGCGTTGCAGCCCAGCGCCGCCGCCCTGGATGATCGGCGCCAACTGGTGCTCTCCAACGTGCTGTACCGGCTGGGTGAGTGGATCGACCTGTGGCAAGACTGCCGCAGCCTGCAAGAGGCCATCTCGACCGGTAACCAGGATGTCTGGCGTGCGGTCTATCGGCATTGGCGCCTGGGTCGCCTGACGCCATTTCTGGATCGCGGGCTGATGCTTTATTCAGCGTTCTCTACCGTCACCGCGATTGTCGTCGCCTCGGTGTTGTGGATTCTGCTCGGCTGGACTGACGGCGCCAGTGCGGTGATTCTGGCCGCCGTGGCCTGCAGCTTTTTTGCCGCGATGGACGATCCGGCGCCACAGATCTACCGGTTCTTTTTCTGGACCTCGCTGTCGGTGCTGTTTGCCAGCCTCTACCTGTTTGTGATCCTGCCCAACCTGCATGACTTCCCGATGCTGGTGCTGGCGTTTGCCGTGCCGTTTATCTGCGTCGGCACCCTGACCGTGCAACCGCGCTTTTACCTGGGCACCTTGCTGACTATCGTCAACACCGCCTCGTTTATCAGTATCCAGGGCGCCTACGACGCGGACTTCATGGTGTTTATGAACGCCAACCTGGCCGGCCCCGTCGGCCTGCTGTTTGCCTTCGTCTGGACCCTGATCGCGCGCCCGTTCGGTGCCGAACTGGCGGCCAAACGCCTGACCCGCTTCAGCTGGCGTGACATTGTCAGCCTGACCCAGCCCGCCACCCTGGCCGAACACCGGCAAATGGGCGCGCAAATGCTCGACCGCCTGATGCAGCACTTGCCACGTCTGGCCCTGACCGGGCAGGACACCGGCAGCGCCTTGCGTGACCTGCGGGTGGCCCTCAACCTGCTCGATCTGCTGGCCTACGCACCCAGGGTTACGGGCGGGCCGCAACTGTTGCTGCGCCAGGTGGTCAGTGATGTGGGTGACTACTTTTGTGCCTGCCTCAAGGCGGGTGAGCGCCTGCCAATGCCAATGGGCCTGCAAATGACCATGGACCGCACGCGTCGCGCCCTCAACGCCAATGACCTGCAAGCCGAAGGCGAGGCACGAGTGCATCTGTTGCACGCCCTCAGCGGCCTGCGTCTGGCGCTGCTGCCCGGTGTCGAATTTATTGTCGACAACGACGACCGGCCACATCCCCAGGCCCACATTGAGGGAGCGCCGCTATGATCGGTGACGTAGATATCAGCGGGGTTTTCCTGCCCACGCTCCTGGTACTGATGGGCATCACCTACTTGTTGTTTCTGGTGGTTCACGGGTTACTCACCCGTGTGCACTTTTACCGCCTGGTCTGGCACCGGGCTTTGTTCAACGTCGGTCTCTACGCTCTGTTACTCGGCGTTGTGGATTCGTTCAGTCGATATCTGATGACATGAAAAAACCTTTACTGACCCTGGGCCGTGTCGTTCTCACCTTATTGGTGGTGACGTTTGCCTGCGTCGTGGTCTGGCGCATGACCATGTACTACATGTTTGCTCCCTGGACCCGTGACGCCCACATTCGCGCCGACATCGTGCAAATCGCCCCCGACGTGTCGGGCCTGATCAAGCAGGTGGATGTGCGTGACAACCAGCCCGTCAGCCGTGATCAGGTGTTGTTTGTCATCGACCAGGAGCGCTTCAAGCTGGCGCTGCGTCAGGCCGAAGCCACCGTGGCCGATCGCAAGGAGACCCTGGCCCAGGCCCAACGTGAGAGCCGCCGTAACAAAGGCCTGGGCAACCTGGTCGCCCGCGAACAGCTTGAAGAAAGCCAGTCCCGTGAAATGCGCGCCCAGGCCGCACTGATTGAGGCCCAAGTGGCCGTGGACAGCGCCCAGCTCAATCTGGATCGTACGGTGGTGCGCAGCCCCGTCGATGGTTACGTCAACGACCGGGCTCCACGGGTCAATGAGTTCGTCACGGCCGGTCGGGCAGTATTGTCGATCGTCGACAGCAGCTCGTTCCATATCGACGGCTATTTTGAAGAAACCAAACTCGATGGCATCCATGTCGGCCAAAGCGTCGATATCCGTGTCATTGGTGACAACGCACGTTTGCGCGGGCATGTTGAAAGCATTGTGGCGGGCATCGAAGACCGTGACCGCACCAGTGGCCAGAACCTGCTGCCCAACGTCAACCCTGCGTTCAGCTGGGTGCGATTGGCGCAACGGATTCCGGTGCGCATCGTGTTCGACGACGTGCCTGAAGACTTTCGCATGATCGCCGGCCGCACCGCGACCGTGTCCATCATCGAAGATTCGGCCAAAGCCCAGCCTGCCCCGGAGCGCGCGCAATGAAAGCCGTTCGCCTGGCAGCCGTAGGACTGGGGCTGCTGCTGTCCGGTTGCCAACTGCTTGGCCCTGATTACCAATTGCCCAAAGACGCGGCCATGCAGCGCCCGGACTTGCAGGGCCAACTGGCTGGCGAGGGCGCCAACGTGGTGTCCGCCCCGGTTCCAGTTGACTGGTGGAAGCTCTATGAGGACCCAAAGCTCAATGAACTGGTGCGCCAGGCGCTGGCCTCCAACACCGATCTGCGGGTCGCTGCGGCGAACCTGTCGCGGGCGCGGGCCCAGGTTGAGCAGGCACAGTCGGCCGGTGGCTGGAGTGGTTCTGTGAAAGCGGGCGCCCAGCGCCTGCAGGAGTCCGGTGAAGCGTTCCTGCTGGCGGACAAGGTGCCGGTAGCCAATGTCGGTGATCTGGGTATCAGCACTTCATACCAGTTCGACTTGTGGGGCACTTTGCAGCGCGGGATCGAAGCGGCACAGGCCAACGCCGACGCGACTCAGGCTGCCGCCGACACCGCGCGCATCACTCTGGTGGCGGATGTGGTGCGGGCGTACACCCAAGTGTGCGCAGCCAATGAGGAACACCACATCGCAGAAGAGTCCCTCAAGCTGCAAGCGCAAAGTACCAGCCTGACCCAGCGCCTGCGTGATGCGGGTCGCGGTGATGAAACCCAGGTCACCCGTTCTGAAACCCAGTTCAAATCGTTGCGCGCAGAATTGCCCCGTTACGAAGCATTGCGCCAGTCCGGCCTGTTCCGTTTGTCGATGTTGCTGGCCAGGCCGCTGGATCAACTGCCCGCCGGTGTGGCTACCTGCGCCGAGCTGCCGCATATCGCGCAATTGCTGCCCGTGGGGGACGGTGCAGCACTGCTTAAACGCCGCCCGGACGTGCGTCAGGCCGAACGCCATCTGGCCGCCGCCACCGCCGAAATCGGTGTGGCCACAGGTTCGCTGTACCCGGACATCAGCATCGGTGCCAGCATTGGCACAGTGGGGATTATCGACAACCTGGGCACGGCCCCTACTAACCGCTGGGGCTTCGGCCCGATGCTGAGCTGGACGATTCCGACCAATGGCTCGCGAGCCCGAATTCGTGAGGCCGAGGCGGTGACTCAAGGCGCTTTGGCCAAGTTTGACGGTGTGGTGCTCAATGCCATCCGTGAAACCCAGACCAGCCTGGTGCAATACACGGCGTTGCTGCAGCGCCGTGATGCCCTGGCAGAGGCCGAGTTGTCGGCCAAAACGGCGGCCGACCAGACCCATCAGTTCTTCCAGGCGGGGCGCGAGTCATTCCTGGCCGATCTGCAGGCAACCCGCACCTACACTGACATGCGCGCGCAATTGTCGGCGGCCAACACCCAGGTTGCCATGAGTCAGATCGATCTGTTCCTGGCCTTGGGTGGGGGCTGGGAAAGTGGACGAACGCAAGCGGCGACAAACGCCAAACCCTGACAGCGTTGCTATGCTCTGAATTATCGGTATCAGAACGATGGTTCAGGGCGTTTGCGGTCTGTAGCCCTCCTCATCGTGCAGACCATGCCTGATGGGGATACTAATAATGAAAAACCCTTATGCTCCCGGCTTCTGGTGTGCAGTGGCAGCCGTGGTGCTGCTTTCGGCGACCTACTTCTACGGCATCATGCTGGCGCACCAGATCGACAAGGCAATGATCTTTCTCGATAGCGCGAGTGCGTTGATTGCCGTTCTGGCCATAGTGGTGGTGGCCTGCGCCTCGGTGCAAACCCGGCAGATCAAAAAACGCCAGATCAACCAGGGCCAGACCCGCGTCCTGATCTGGGACACCAAGGTTGCCCTGCGGCGGGTAGAGACGGTATTTGACCGCTATTTCTGGGGCAGTTACTGGCAACCGGGCCGGACCTTCCAGGAGTTTATGGGCGAACTTACCGGCACCCCGCTGGAAAAAAGCCTCGAAGCCCTCAAGACCCAATGCCTGAAACTCGACAAGGCCCTGCCATCCGAAGAGCGCCAATGGCTCGACACTGCGCGTGAGCTCTCGAATGTCGCGGCAGCGATGGCGCGTGAGCGTTATCAGCTGGATTACTCGGACGTTTCTTTTAATTCTGTAGGAGAAACATGCATCGACCATGATCTGGAAGTGCTGGTGTACACCTGGAGTGCCAGTCTCAAGAGTTTCGACCACCAGCTCGACGAAATTGACCAGCGTTACGCCCAACCTGCATAAAGCCAGGTATCACGTTGGAGGAGCGTCTGCTCTGCTGCCAGTGTTAATCTGCTAGCACTTTTCGGCCCATGAAGGGCTTGGCAAAGACCGCTTTACTTTCAACATAACGGACATTGAACGGGTCAATTGATGAATAAACCATTAGGTGTGCTGGTAGGGATCGTTGTTGTCGCCGGGGCGCTGAATACCGCTGGCGCGTGGTATACCGGCAGCAAAATCGAGGGTGTGTTGCAGACCTCGATCGAGCAGACCAACCAGGAGCTGGCCAAGCAACTGCAAGGCACCACCACTCACGGCACTATTGAGCTGGTTTCCATTGAGCGCAACCTCTACAGCAGCACCGCGCACTATCGCCTGAAGATCCAGGACGACAAGGCGGGCCCGGATGCGAAGCCGGTGGAATTGCTGTTTGTCGATAATATCGAGCATGGTCCATTGCCGTGGTCGCGTATCAAGACGTTCAAGTGGATGCCAGTGATGGCGGTCAGCAATTACTCGCTGGAAAAAACCCCATTTACCGAAAAGTGGTTTGCCGCAACCAAGGATCAGGCTCCGCTCAAAGGTCAGGTCACCCTGGGTTACGACCGCTCGGTTGACGGTCATATGGAGCTGATGGCACTGGAGACCCAGCTGGACGAGCACTCCACGTTCAGCTTCTCGGGCATGACCATGCAAGCCCAGACCGATGCTGATGGCCAGAACCTCAAGGCCAAAGGCTATATGGACCACCTCAAGCTCAATGCGATCACGATTGAGAACCCGCCGGTAACGGTCGAGCTCAACGGCCTGACCCTGGCCAGTGACCTGAAGAAGACCGACTTTGGCTTCTATCTTGGGCAGAACGTGATGGCGCTGAGCGAAGGTCAGCTGACTTATGGCGTCAAGCAATCGGTGATCAAACTCAAGAACTTCGAGTACACGGATTCTGCTTCCGCCAATGGCAACCTGATGTCCGGGCGTCTGGCCTATAACGTCGGTGATATCACCCTGGATGGCAAGCCGGTGGGCAGTGCGCAAATGGTACTGACTGCCAGCAGCCTGGATATCCCGGCCATGCAGGCGCTGCTGCAGATTTATCAGAACAAGTTCCAGCCTCAGGCCGACGGTACCCTGCCGCAAACCCCGCTGACCCCGGCGGAGCAAGTGCAGATGCAGCTTCAGGTTGAAAAAATTCTGGCTGCCAAACCGCAACTGGCGTTGGAGAAATTCACGATCAAGACCGCCAATGGTGAAAGCCAGCTCAACGTTGTCATGGGGCTGGCCAAGCCGACCTCATTTGAGCAGCCGCCAGTTGACGTTACCAAGCAGATGCTGACCGCGCTGGATGCCAAGCTGTTGCTGTCCAAGCCGATGATTGCTGATTTGTCAGCGGTGCAGGCACAGTTGGTTGGCCAGACCGATCCGCAAGCCATTGCCAAGATGGCCAGCATGAACAGCGAGATGGCAGGCGTGATGGCGGTGCAAACCGGGCTGGCCAAAGTGGAGGGCAACAACATCCTGGCTTCGCTCAATTACGCTGATGGCCAGGTGGATCTCAATGGCCAGAAAATGAGCCTTGAAGACTTCATCACTGCGATGAGTACCCGCTTTGGTGGTGTGGCCAGCCAGTAAAGCCGCGACTTAAACTGTGGGAGCGAGCCTGCTCGCGAACGATCTTCGCGAGCAGGCTCGCTCCCACTGTCTTGCTCTGTTCAATAAGCCAATGACCAGGTCATGGTGTATGTGCGGCCACGGCCCTGATAGTCATACAGGTACTCCGGGCCGTAGGTCGGCGAGTAGAACAGCGCCGCACGCTGGCCCCAGACCGTGCTGTACTCCTTGTCCAGCAGGTTCTGGATGCCGGCGCTGAACGTGCCGAATTCAGTCTCCTAGCTGCCCATCAAGTCGAACGTGGTGTAACCGCTGATCTTGTGGTCGGAATCGTCTTTAAGCGTAAAGGCATGGTTACCCTGCAAGCGCACATTGCGCCCATCACCGTGCCAGCCAACAAACGCGGTGGATTTGGACAATGACGCATACCGGGCGTCACGCTTCATCCAGTCGCCTTGCGCGTCCTCTTCCTCTGAACGTACCAGATGCAAGGTGCCGCCTGCGTCCCAACCGTTATTGAAGTGACGGGTCAGCGCGCCTTCAAAGCCAAAATCACGGCTCTTCTTGTCGGTTACATCAATCGTCAGCGTGGCAGCGTCCGTGGTGATGACCTTGTCGGACCAGATGTAATAGATCGCCGCCTGCGCGTCCCAATCCACATCGGCAAAGCGCCAGCCGGTTTCGACCTGACGGCTCTTGATCCCGGCCAACGGGTTGTCTTTGACGCTCAGCCCCGCCTTGCCGTAGTACTTGGCCGGGTCCGGCAAATCAAAGCCTTCGCTGTAGTTGACCCAGGTTTGATGGCCATTCTTGAAGTCATAAATGGCGCCCAGGTTGAACAGGTTGACCGCGTAGTCGTTGCTGCCACCGGCAATGCCCTTGAACACACCGACATCGACGTCCATTTGCTGGCGCCGCGCGCCGCCAGACAGGGTCAGGGCATCGGTAAGTTTCCAGTCAAGCTGGGCGTAGGCCGAATGCCCATCAACCCGGTAACTTGGGTAGCGCGGGGACTTGCTTTGGGTGACCAGGTCCAGGCCGCCGCTTTCGGATGAAATGGCCGAATCGAACACGCTTTGTTCGGCATTGAAGCGCTCGCGGTCGAGGTCTACGCCATAGGTCAGCTTCAGGCTGTCCCATTGTTTGGCAAACAGCGCCTTGAGGCTGGTGACTTCGAAGTTCTGCTGCGAAGCGGCGAAGTACACGCCCTTGGAACCCTGCGGTTTACCGGCGTTGTAGTACGGGAACGGATAGAAATTGTTGTCTTCCTTGCGGTACGAGCCCTGCAAGTAGAAGTCCTGGCCCAGCAGGTCGGCGTGGTGATAGTTGGCGTTGAACAGCAGGCGCTTGGAACGCGGCTCCAGGTCGGTGTCGTAGCCGCTGCGGATTTCGGCGTCTTCGAGATTGGACGGTGCTTTGTCGTGCAGGTTGGGGAAGTAAATCCCGACGCTGCCGTTGTTCCCCGAATCATAGTACTGGGCCAGCAAGTCCAGGTCCTGTACGTCATCGAGCTTGATTGCCAGGCTGCCCATCAGGTCTAGGGTGCGGTTGTATTGCAGGTCGGTCTGGGTGTTGTCGATAAATACCTGATCGCCTTTACCATCGTAAAAGGCTTCGTTCTGTTCACCGGAAATCCCCAGGCGGCCATAGACCCGATCAGTGCCGCCGCTGACGGATTGTGAAATGCGGCTGGAGAGGTCGTCGCTGTTGTTGAAACCGCTGGTGGCGGACAGCTCTGTTTCGAATTGCGCGGGGCCGGGGGTGCCCTTTTTGGTCACGATATTGATGATCCCGCCTGTGGCGCCACCACCGTACAGCGCGCTGGCGCCGGACAGCACTTCGATCCGCTCTACGTTGAACGGCGAGATGCTGTCGAACTGGCGCGACAGCCCTCGCGAGCTGTTCTGGCTGACGCCGTCGATCATCACCAGCACGTTGCGCCCGCGCATGTTCTGGCCGTAGTTGCTGCGCCCTTCGGGCGCCAGGTCGAGCCCCGGCACCAGTTTGCCGATGGCTTCCTTGAGGGTGACACCAGTGTCCAGTTGCTCCTGCAACTGCACCTGGTCGACCACCCACACGGTGCCCGGGATTTCACTGATGGAGGTGCTGGTACGGGCGCCGACGCTGACTTCCAGGGCCTTGAGTTGCAGGCTCTGAGCGGGGGCTTGAGGTTTACCCAAGATGACGGTGCGGGCATCGCTGAATTGCCAGACCAGACCGCTGTCTTTGAGTAGCGATTGCAGGGCCTGTTCAACACTCATCTCCCCCCGCAGCGCCTGGCTGTGCAAGCCGGCGACTTCGGCTGAGGTAAACAGCAGGTGCAAATCGGCTTGATCGGCAAACTGGGTGAGCGCCTGATCGAGGTCCTGGGCCCTGACGTCCACGCTGACCTGGCGGGTGTGCTGGGACGTGCCGGGCGTGGCCGCAGTTGTGGTCTGGGCACTGGCTTGCAGCGGGCCTCCCAGGCTGGCCAGCAAGGCTGTGGCTACGAATACCTGGCGCAGTCGCTGTTCGTTTAGGTGTGCGCCACGCGGCTTCTTGACGTGCTCGACCATTGCGTTTTTGATCCTTGTTCGAGGTTTTTTATATCGCGAATGGGAACGGATTCGTTCCTGGTCTTACTACGACGATATGCCCGACAGGATCTTGCAGTGCCTGTGCGAAATTATTTTCAGTGCACCCACGCCACAAAGGGCAGGTAGGTGATGTTGAGGCCGTAACGCTGTTCCAGGGTATGCAGCAGGTTCTGTGGATCGTTGAGGTCGAACACGCCGCTGATCTGCATGGCGCCGAGTGTTGCATCGGGCAGCACGATACGGCCGTATTGATAGCGCTCCAGTTCGGCGAGTACGTCCTGCAAGGGTTTACGGTTGAAGATCAGCTTGCCGCGGTGCCAGGCGGTGAGGGCATTGGCATCAACCTGCTGGCGCTCGGCGACAGCCTGGCCTGGTTGATACAGTGCCTGCTGGTTGGGTTGCAGCTCCAGGGTTTGCGTCTGGTGCTGCACTTGCACCGCGCCCGAGGCGACCAGTACACGGGTCTGAACTGCATCGCGGCGCACGCTGAAGGCCCCGTTTTTAGCCGCCACCCGGTCTTGCCCGGCCTGGACGATAAAGGGGCGCGACGGGTCATCGGCCAACTCGAACAGGGCTTCGCCCTTGCGCAAGATGACGCTACGTTGATTGCCCGTGAAGTCGACCGACAACGCCGTGGCGCTGTTCAACGTGACACGCGTGCCATCGCTCAACAGCCATTGCTGGCGCTGACCGACCCCGGTGTGATGAGTGTCGGACCAGCTTGGTACATAGTCCGTAGCGCCATACCCGAGTACGGCCAGTAGCAACCCCGCCGCCAGCCCGTTGGCCCAGCGATAAGCCCGGCGGCGCGGTCTTGCGCGATGTTGCTCGGCGCTGGCGGTCAGACCGATATCCGCCCATAGCGCTTCGGCCTCTTGGGCCGCGGTTTTGTGCGCCGGGCTCAACTGTTGCCAGCGCTGATAGTCCAGGCGCTGGCGTGCGCTGGCTTCGCCCGAGTGCAGCAGGGTCTGCCAGTCGATGGCCTGATCGTCGAGATCGTCAGGGGAGGGCGTTGAAGGCATCACGGCACGCTCAGGCATGGTTGTCTTTTAGCCAGTCACGGCAGTGGCGCAAGGCCTGGCCAATGTATTTTGCCACCATACTTGGCGACACGCCCAGTTCGACGGCGATCTGGGCTTGGGTCATGCCGTCGATGCGACTCAGCAGTAACGCCTGGCGGGCATTGGGCGACAGTTGTTGCAGCGCCTCATCCAGAATGCCGATGCGCTCGGTGGCCAGCAGCAGACCTTCGGGCGGCAGCCCCGGATCAGCGATTTGCAGTGAAGGCGGTTCGCCGCTCAGGTTGCGTGTCTGGCGCTGATCCACGCGCAAGGCATCGATGGCCAGGTTGCCCGCCACCTTGAAAATAAAGTGCCGGTCATTAAGTACCGTGACCGCCTCGGGGTCGATTTTTGCCAGCTTGATCCAGGTTTCCTGCGCCACATCCGCTGCCCGATGCCGGTCACGCAGGCGCCGGGTCAGGAACGACAACAGATCGTCGTAGTGCTCCTGAAAACTGGCCAGCAGGCTGGAGGGTGAAGGCGAGGGCATGGAGCAGGGCTCAGGCGTTAATGAGAAGCCGTATCATTAACGATTGAACCCGATGGCGCAACGACTCTTGCTGGGATGAGCATTGAGTTATAGCGGTCGACAAGTCTTGTGGGAGTGTGGCTTGCCCGCGATGGCATCAATGCGGTCTGGCAGGACGACCGCGCCGCTTGAGTCGAGAGCAAGCCCGCTCCCACAGTTTTCTGCGGACGCGACAAAACCTTGCGCAGGTGCACATCGGGTTTGATTGGGTAGGGGGGAAAACGCGGTTCCCTTGAACAAGGGAACGCATTCAGGTGCCACAAATAATGGCGGAGAACGGGGGATTCGAACCCCCGACACCCTTTTGAGGTGTACTCCCTTAGCAGGGGAGCGCCTTCGGCCACTCGGCCAGCTCTCCGCGAAACGCCGCGTATAGTAACCAGCCTTTCGTCAGTTGCCCATAGAAAATTTAACCGGATCTGCGTTTTGCGCAGAAAAGCTCAAAAAACAGGCGTGCGATCGCTCACCGGGTTCTCGGTGGGAGGCAAAATGCTGTTGGTTACAGGGTTTTGACGCGATTCCCTTGAGCAAGGGAAAAAGAATGGTGCACCAGGCGGGATTCGAACCCACGACCCCTGCCTTCGGAGGGCAGTACTCTATCCAGCTGAGCTACTGGTGCGACGCGGCCGCCATCATACTCATCTGCGTGTCAGTCGTCCATGCCGCTGATTCGTGAGGTGTTTCCTTACGCGTTATGGGCTATTAATGGGGGCCGGGCGATAAAACGGTGAAGTCTGGCAGCTTGTTCTTTTTTTCGAACAGGCTATTGTCCTTTACCCCCTTTATCCCTAGGATTCGTTTGAGATTTCAAACGCTCTTGTCTGGGTGCTGAATCGCACGGCATGTTCTTTGTGCGTCATTTAGATACTTTGGCAGTGAATGACTTCCTGACGGCAGCCTTCCACGGCGCCTTTCTACTTTAATAATTCGCTCCGCGCCTGCGCGGTGCTGTTAAGGAAAGCCCACATGCAGCTCAAAGACGCACAGTTGTTCCGCCAGCAAGCCTATATCGATGGTGCCTGGGTTGATGCGGACGGTGGCCAGACCATCAAGGTCAACAACCCGGCTACCGGTGAAATCATCGGCACAGTGCCAAAGATGGGCGCGGTTGAAACCCGTCGTGCCATTGAAGCCGCAGACAAAGCGTTGCCAGCCTGGCGTGCCCTGACCGCCAAAGAGCGTGCAACCAAGCTGCGTCGCTGGTTTGAGCTGCTGATCGAAAACCAGGACGACCTCGGCCGCCTGATGACCCTGGAGCAGGGCAAGCCACTGGCCGAAGCCAAGGGCGAAATCGTTTACGCTGCTTCGTTTATCGAGTGGTTTGCTGAAGAAGCCAAGCGTATTTATGGCGACGTGATCCCGGGCCACCAGCCGGACAAACGTCTGATCGTGATCAAACAACCGATCGGCGTGACCGCTGCTATTACCCCGTGGAACTTCCCGGCAGCCATGATCACCCGTAAAGCCGGCCCGGCCCTGGCCGCCGGTTGCACCATGGTGATCAAGCCAGCTTCGCAAACCCCGTTCTCGGCCCTGGCCCTGGTTGAGCTGGCACACCGTGCCGGCATCCCTAAAGGCGTGTTGAGCGTTGTAACCGGCAGTGCCGGCGATATCGGTGGCGAGCTGACCAGCAACCCGATCGTGCGCAAGCTGTCCTTCACCGGCTCGACCGAAATCGGTCGCCAGTTGATGGCCGAATGCGCCAAGGACATCAAGAAAGTGTCGCTGGAGCTGGGCGGCAACGCACCTTTTATCGTGTTCGACGATGCGGACCTGGATAAAGCCGTAGAAGGCGCGATCATCTCCAAATACCGCAACAACGGTCAGACCTGCGTATGCGCCAACCGCCTGTACATTCAGGACTCGGTCTACGACGCATTCGCAGAAAAACTGAAAGTAGCGGTGGCCAAGCTCAAGATCGGCAATGGTCTGGACGAAGGCACCACCACAGGCCCCCTGATCGATGACAAGGCCGTGGCCAAGGTCAAGGAGCACATCGCTGACGCACTGAGCAAGGGCGCGACCCTGCTGACCGGCGGCAACAGCCTGGAAGGCAGCTTCTTCGAGCCGACCATTTTGGTGAACGTGCCGAAAAACGCCGCTGTGGCGAAGGAAGAAACCTTCGGCCCGCTGGCGCCGCTGTTCCGTTTCAAGGACGAAGCTGAAGTGATCGCGATGGCCAACGATACGGAGTTCGGCCTGGCGTCGTACTTCTATGCCCGCGACCTGAGCCGTGTATTCCGTGTGGCTGAAGCCCTGGAGTACGGCATGGTGGGCGTCAACACTGGCCTGATCTCCAACGAAGTCGCGCCGTTTGGCGGGATCAAGGCTTCTGGCCTGGGCCGTGAAGGCTCCAAGTACGGCATCGAAGACTACCTGGAAATCAAATATCTCTGCCTGGGCATCTAACCCGGCGGGTGGTTCAAGCAGAGGGGGCACGAGAGCGATGCTTCCCCTGCGTTTCAAACTGTTAATTTTTGTGGCCGGGAGCGCCATGCCAGTCGATCATCGCATGCTGGCATGGGTGTCTGCCTGGCGCGTCAGCCTTGAACCACGCTGCTTGATCAGCGGCGAATGAGGAACACCATGAGCAACAAGACCAACGCATCCCTGATGAAACGCCGTGAAGCCGCTGTTCCGCGCGGTGTTGGCCAGATCCACCCGATTTTCGCCGAATCGGCGATTAACGCCACCGTTACCGACGTTGAAGGCCGCGAGTTCATCGACTTCGCCGGCGGTATCGCGGTACTGAACACCGGTCACCTGCACCCGAAAATCATTGCCGCCGTGCAAGAACAACTGACCAAGCTGACCCACACCTGCTTCCAGGTACTGGCTTACGAGCCTTACGTCGAGCTGTGCGAAAAGATCAACGCCAAGGTCCCGGGCAATTTCGACAAGAAAACCCTGTTGGTCACCACCGGTTCCGAAGCCGTTGAAAACGCCGTGAAAATCGCCCGTGCCGCAACTGGCCGTGCCGGCGTGATCGCCTTCACTGGCGCATACCATGGCCGTACCATGATGACCCTGGGCCTGACCGGGAAAGTCGTACCGTACTCGGCAGGCATGGGTCTGATGCCAGGCGGTATCTTCCGCGCGCTGTACCCGTGCGAACTGCATGGCGTGAGCGTGGATGACTCCATCGCCAGCATCGAGCGCATTTTCAAGAACGACGCCGAGCCTAAAGACATCGCTGCCATCATCATCGAGCCGGTACAGGGCGAAGGTGGTTTCTATGTGGCGCCGAAAGCGTTCATGGCCCGTCTGCGCGAGCTGTGCGACAAGCACGGCATCCTGCTGATCGCGGATGAAGTGCAAACCGGCGCTGGCCGTACCGGCACGTTCTTCGCCATGGAACAGATGGGCGTCACTGCCGACCTGACCACCTTCGCCAAGTCCATCGCTGGCGGCTTCCCGCTGGCCGGTGTGTGCGGCAAGGCCGAGTACATGGACGCCATCGCTCCAGGCGGTCTGGGCGGCACCTATGCCGGTAGCCCGATTGCTTGCGCAGCAGCGCTGGCGGTACTGGATGTGTTTGAAGAAGAGCACCTGCTGGACCGTTGCAAGGAAGTCGGCGAGCGCCTGGTAACCGGCCTCAAGGCTATCCAGGCCAAGCACCCGGTGATCGGTGATGTGCGTGCGTTGGGCGCGATGATCGCGGTCGAGCTGTTCGAAGGCGGCGATTCGCACAAGCCAAATCCGACGGCAGTGGCACAAGTGGTTGCCAAGGCTCGCGACAAGGGTCTGATCCTGCTGTCGTGCGGCACTTACGGCAACGTCCTGCGTGTACTGGTACCGCTGACCTCGCCTAACGAGCAATTGGACAAAGGTCTGGCCATCATCGAGGAGTGCTTCGCTGAACTGGCGTGAGCTGCGCACCTGACGGTGTGACCTGATAGACAAAAAAACCGCTTCGGCGGTTTTTTTGCGTCTGAAGCGTCTATTTGGGTGTTTTGGCCTGTATCCGCGTGCGCCCTTTGACTAAGGTGCCTGTATCGCACGGGGAGCAAACTGGATGACGGTTGTAGATTTAATGGCAGCACCCACTGTATTGATTGCCGAGGCCGATCCCTGGACCCGGGATTTGCTCAAGCAAGTGGTGCTGACGGTACGTTGCGACGCTCAACTGGATGTCTGTGGCGACGGTCAGCAGGCGCTTGCGCAGTTGGGCAGGAAAACTTATGGCCTGGTGATTGCTGACCGTGAGCTGCCGGGTGTAGGTGGTCTGGATCTGTTGCGCACTGTGCGCCAACGCCGCGCGGTTGCAGCGCAGCCATTTATTTTGTTGAGTGCACGTAATGACAGCGCCAGTGTGCGCGAAGCCTTGCCGCTGGCGCCAACGGCTTATCTGACCACACCCTTGGATATTGCCGGCCTGACCAGGCGCCTCAAGAGCCTGCTGCTCTCGGCGGGGCAAGAGATTTCGTGTGACGTACCGGCACTGGCGCCAGGCATGACCCTCAAGCGTTTTCTGGAGCAGCGCCGCGCGTCTTCAGATGGCGCGCCGCTAAGAGTGGATGCGCAATCGGCGCTCAAGGGCAGCCTCACGCCTGAAGGGGTGGACCTGGCACGGCTTGAGCAGCAAGTACGCACCGATCCACAAATTACGGCGGTGCTGATTGCGGCCGCCAACAGTGCGGCGCAGCACCTTGTGAGCCCGGCCCAGACCCTTGCGCAAGCCATGCAGCGGCTGGGGCCTGCGCAAAGCGTGAACCTGGTCCAGGGGCTTACTCTCAAGTACAGCGCGCAGTTGAGCGATCCTTGCCTGGCGGACTACGCCGAGCGTTACTGGGCGTTGTCCCAGCGCGCGGCAGACTATGGCCGCACATTGGCAGGCATGTTGAATCTGGATCAGGAGCGTTGTTTCTGCGCCGGGTTGTTGCACTGCCTGGGTGATCTGGCCTTGGTGCGTTGCTTGCAGGAGTGGCGCCAGGCGGGTGGGGAGCTGGATACCCAGGCTATTGATGCCTCTCTGGCCGAGTTTGGCGCAGCCTATGGTTCAGCCTTGCGCACGCGCTGGCGATTGCCGCTGGAGCTGCGGGAGTTGATTGCGGCGATGTATCACCTGGGTGGCGGGGTGTACTCGCGAGAAGCGCTGGTGATGAACCTGGCGGCGCAAGTGGCCAATCTGGAGTCGGAAGAGGGGATTGCCGAGGTGGCCGGCGGGAAGACGGCGCGCTTGTTGCGGGTGGGTATGTCGCAGCTTTCGCAGTTGATCAAGAGCCCCTCACCCTCTCCCGGAGGGAGAGGGGACTAAAGGCAAAAGCGGATTTTCGTCACATTGAAGATCAGCCCCCTCTCCTTCCAGGAGAGGGTTGGGGTGAGGGTGCTTGCTCTTAAACCGCTGCAGGGCGCAGCGAGTAGGTCTTGAGCTGGTGGGCAAAGTCGCGCAGCGACTGGATCCCGCTGGCTTCTGCCTCGTGAACCCATTCCTTGATCGCCGCCAGCATGTCGTGACCGTTGGTGCTGGTTTTGACCCAGATCTGTTGCAGGGCCAGCCGCTTCTCGTAAATCACTTTCAGTGAGTGGCTATGCTCCAGCATCTTTTCAATACGCTGATGGTGGCGGTCTTCAAGCAGGCTGGTTTCGCGCGACAGCAGACGCTTGGCGCGGCGGAACTGATGACGCACCGAATGATCGACCTTGGCCAGCTCTTGTTGCACCAGCGGTGCAATCACCAGCTTGCGGTACTGCGCCATGATCTGGAAACGGTTGTTGAGGATCGCCATGGCGGTGTCCATATCCAGATTGCCCTTGCCTTCCACCCGGTGGGCGATAGGCGCAACACGCTGAACCTTGGCCAGGCGCAAAAAGCTGAAGACCTTGATCCAGGCCCAACCCAGGTCGAACTCCCACTTCTTGACCGACATCTTGGCCGAGTTGGGGTAGGTGTGGTGGTTGTTGTGCAGCTCTTCACCGCCAATGATGATGCCCCAAGGCACCAGATTGGTGGCTGCGTCGCGGCATTCGAAGTTGCGATAACCCACCGCGTGACCCAAACCGTTGACCACACCTGCCGCCCACACCGGGATCCACATCATCTGGATGGCCCAGATAGTCAGGCCGATAGCACCGAACAGCAACAGGTCGATGACCAGCATGAGCGCCACGCCGAGCATTTTGTAACGCGAATAAAGGTTTCGCTCAATCCAGTCTTCAGGGCAGTTTTTGCCATAAATACGCAATGTTTCAGGATTTTGCGCTTCTTCACGATACAGCTCTGCACCTTTTCGCAAAACGGTCGATAACCCTTTGATAACCGGGCTGTGCGGGTCATCGACGGTTTCGCATTTGGCGTGGTGCTTGCGGTGGATGGCTGTCCACTCACGGGTATTCTGCGCGGTGGTCAGCCACAGCCAGAAGCGGAAAAAGTGTTTCAGGCCACCATTGAGCTCAAGCGAGCGGTGGGCTGAGTAGCGGTGTAGATAAACCGTGACACCGATAATGGTCACGTGGGTCATCAACAGAGTGACTGCCACCAGTTGCCAGGCTGACAAGTCGAGAAAACCGTTGTACCACATAGGCTGTTTGGCCCTCGGGAAGATGAAAAAAACTGCAACACGCATTATCACCATGCAGCCAGATAAAACCAGTCGGCCTTTCAGATAAGAGTGCCCGGATGTTTCTTACACTATAATTCCCACTTTTTTGTAGGCGCATTAACTTTCTTATGTCTGTTTCTTCTCGCGATGCCTTGCGTACGGCCCTGTTATACGGGCTGCTAGCGGTTTTCTGGCTGCTGGTGACTGATCATTTATTGAACAGTTATTTCGATGGTTCAGCACAGTTGGTGCGGTGGCAGCAGGTAAATGGCTATGTTTTTGCCCTGTTCAGCGCCGTACTGATTTTTTTCGCCCGGGCCCGTTTGTTCGATTTTTTGGGGATGAACCCCGGTCTGAAGCGCCAGCTTCAGGATAGGGAGCGCTTGCGTCAGGCAGCGGTGGTGTTTGACTGCACCCGTGAAGGGGTGCTGGTCAGCGACAGCCGCGGGGTGATCGTTCACGTCAACCGTGCCTTGGTTGAAATAACCGGCTACCCGGCCGAAGAGGTGCTTGGCCGACGCCCGAACATGTTCAAGTCGGGTCGCCACGGCCCCGCGTTTTATCAGGCAATGTTCAAGACGATCGATGAGCGCGGCGAGTGGCACGGCGAAATCTGGAACCGGCGCAAAAGCGGCGAGGTCTACCCGCAGTGGCAGACCGTGCGCTCGATTACCGATGACAAGGGCCAGGTCAGTCACTATGTCGCGGTTTTTTCGGATATCTCCGCGATCAAGAACTCCCAGACCGAGCTCGCACGTCTGGTTCACCATGATCCCTTGACTGACCTGCCCAACCGTCTGCTGTTCACCGACCGCACCGAGCAGGCGCTGGCTTCTGCGCAACGCCACCAGACCGGCTGTGCTCTGCTGATGATCGACCTCGATCACTTCAAGATCATCAATGACAGCCTGGGCCACAACGTCGGTGACCTGCTGCTCAAGGCGGTGGCCGAGCGTTTGCTCAGGGTGTTCGGCAAAGGCTTTACCGTGGCCCGGCTGGGCGGTGATGAGTTCGCCGTGCTGGTCGACAGCTGTGAGCACGCGAGCCAGGCCGCCGGGCTTGCGCAGCAGGTGCTGGAGGTCATGAAAGGCCCGTTCGATGTCGACAGGCATCAACTGTTTATCAGCGCCAGCGTCGGCATCAGCGTGTTCCCCGGCGATGCTCTGAACGCCGAGCAATTGCTGCGCAATGCCGACTCGGCTTTGTTCAAGGCCAAAAGTTCGGGGCGCGAGGGTTATGCCTTGTACACCGAGGAGCTGACGGCCCATGCCCAATACCGGGTTGAGGTGGCCAGCGATCTGCGCCACGCCCTGGAGCAGCACGAGCTGCGCGTGTACTACCAGCCGGTGCACAACCTTAAAACCAGCCGCCTGATTGGCGTTGAAGCACTGGTGCGCTGGGAGCACCCGCTGCGGGGGCTGTTGTCACCGGGTGAGTTTATCCCGATCGCGGAACGTACCGGGTTGATCGCCGAGATTGACGCCTGGGTGCTGGAACAAGCCTGTTGGCAGATGGTTCAGTGGCAGGCTGCAGGTGTGGAACTGTCGTTTGTGGCGGTGAATATTTCCAGCCGACTGTTTGCCCGTCCCGAGCTGTTTTCGCTGGTTTCAACGGTACTGGCAGACACCGGGCTGGATCCGGCCTTGCTGGAGCTTGAAGTGACCGAAAGTGCGGTGATGGACAACTCGCAAGTGGCCCTGGAGCAGATGCATCGTCTGCGGGTGCTGGGTTTGCGCCTGGCCATCGATGATTTCGGCACCGGTTTTTCATCTTTGCTGCGACTCAAGCGCCTGCCTGTGCAGAAGCTGAAAATCGATCAGGGCTTTGTCGCCGGCTTGCCTGGGGACAATGATGATGTGGCGATCGTGCGAGCGGTTATCGCACTGGGTCAAAGCATGGGCCTGGAGGTGCATGCCGAAGGGATAGAGCAGGTTGAGCAGGCGCAGTTCCTGCTCGACCTTGACTGCAACCTGGGCCAGGGCTACTGGTTTGGGCGTCCGATGCCTGCCAAGGATCTGGACTGGCAGCGGGCGCCGGCAATTCGCCCCTGAACCGGGCTTAGTCCTTTTCTGGCGGCAGGGTCGGCAGCGCGCGCAGTGCGGCTTCGTACCACTCAGTGTTAAAGGCGCGATCTTCTTCGAGGATCGCGTCAATCTCCACGGCCAACACATGGGCCATCATCTGCAGAATATCGTCGCGCTCGTAGCCGACCAGGGTCAGTTTGTTGAACGTGGCTTTGGCAGCAGGCGGGTTGTCGCTTTCAATCTGGTTTTCAATCGCCTGAATCAGGGTGGATTCGGCGAACTCTTCTTCTTCGTTGTCGATATCGGTTGGCTCGCTCATGGGCAGGCTCCTTGGGTAAAGGTTGGCAGTCTAACGGTATTCAGGATGCTGATGCTGCTAGCCAGCCTGATGGCGAAGCTCTATAACAGCTGCTGCCAACCCCAACACGGCCTGGAGGCTTTGTAATGCTCAAGCTTTATGGATTCGCAGTCAGCAACTACTACAACATGGTCAAGCTGGCGCTGCTGGAAAAGGGCGTGCCCTTTGAAGAAGTGCCGTTTTTCGCGGGCAAGACCCCTGAGGCGCTGGCCATCAGCCCCCGCGGCAAAGTCCCGGCACTGGGCGTTGAACAAGGGTTTATCAACGAAACCAGCGTGATCCTGGAATATATCGAGCAAACCCAATCGGGCCTCAGGCTGCTACCAGTGGATCCGTTTGAGCGTGCGCAGGTGTTGGCACTGGCCAAGGAAATCGAGCTGTATATCGAGTTGCCTGCCCGCGCCTGTTACCCCGAGGCGTTTTTCGGCATGCAAGTGCCCGACGCGATCAAGGAAAAGGCCCGCACCGAGCTGCTCGACGGTATCGCCTCCCTGGGCCGTCACGGCAAGTTCGCGCCTTATGTCGCGGGCGAGACCCTGAGCGTGGTGGATATCTACTTCGCCTTCAGCGTTGATCTGGCCTGTGGCGTCGCACACAAGGTGTTTGGTCTCGACCTGCTGGCCGACATGCCGGGTGCCAAGGCATTGCTGGAGCGTCTGCAGCAAAACCCGCACGTGCAGAAAATCGCCGCGGACAAGGACGCCGCCATGCCGCAGTTTCTGGCGTGGATCAGCAGCAAGAAATAACCAGTACACAGGGTGTCGCCCCCTATTGTGGGAGCGAGCCTGCTCGCGAAGGTCTCAAGAACATCGCGTTTATCCAGCAAAACGCGTTATCCATAACACCTTTCGCCAGCAGGCTCGCTCCCACAGGGGCGCCGCTTTGAGGTTTAACGGCTGGCCAGCAGCGCCTTGCCGCGAACTACTGCCGCTTTCACCTGCGCCGGCGCAGTGCCGCCGATGTGATCACGGGCATTGACCGAACCTTCAAGGGTCAGTACGGCAAACACATCGTCTTCGATCTGATCGCTGAACTGACGCAGTTCTTCGAGGCTCATTTCCGCCAGGTCCTTGCCGGTTTCAACGCCGTACTTCACAGCGTGGCCGACGATTTCGTGGCAGTCACGGAACGGCAGGCCACGGCGCACCAGGTAGTCGGCCAGATCGGTCGCGGTGGAGAAACCACGCAGCGCCGCTTCACGCATGATCGCGTGCTTGGGCTTGATCGCCGGGATCATGTCGGCAAAGGCGCGCAGCGAGTCGCGCAAGGTGTCGGCGGCGTCGAACAGGGGTTCCTTGTCTTCCTGGTTATCCTTGTTGTAGGCCAATGGCTGGCCTTTCATCAGGGTCAGCAGGCCCATCAGCGCACCGAATACACGGCCGCTTTTGCCACGTACCAATTCCGGCACGTCGGGGTTTTTCTTTTGCGGCATGATCGAGCTGCCGGTGCAGAAGCGGTCTGGCAGGTCGATAAACTGGAATTGCGCGCTGGTCCATAGCACCAGCTCTTCGGAGAAGCGCGACAAGTGCATCATCGCGATGCTGGCGGCGGCGCAGAATTCGATGGCGAAATCGCGATCGGAGACGTTGTCCAGCGAGTTGCCGCCCACGGCGTCAAAGCCCAGCAGTTGTGCGGTGAATTCGCGGTCGATCGGGTAGGTGGTGCCCGCCAGTGCGGCGCTGCCCAGAGGCATGCGGTTGGTGCGCTTGCGGCAGTCGACCAGGCGCTCGTGATCGCGGCTGAGCATCTCGAACCAGGCCAGCATATGGTGACCAAATGTTACCGGCTGTGCGGTCTGCAGGTGGGTAAAGCCGGGCATGATGGTCTCGGCTTCACGCTCTGCCTGTTCCAGCAGGCCTTTTTGCAGGCGGGTGATCTCGGCCAGGATCAGATCGATTTCGTCACGTAGCCACAGGCGGATATCGGTCGCAACCTGGTCATTACGGCTACGGCCGGTGTGCAGTTTTTTGCCGGTCACGCCGATGCGGTCGGTCAGACGCGCCTCGATGTTCATGTGCACGTCTTCCAGGTCGATGCGCCAGTCAAACGTACCGGCTTCGATTTCGCTCTGGATGGTTTTGAGGCCGTCGATGATGCTGTCGCGTTCGGCATCGGTCAGCACGCCGACCTTGGCCAGCATCGTGGCGTGAGCCACGGAGCCCATGATGTCATGGCGATAAAGGCGCTGGTCGAAAGTGACGGAGGCGGTGAAACGCGCAACGAAGGCGTCGACGGGTTCACTGAAGCGGCCGCCCCAGGACTGATTGGTCTTGTCGGTGCTCATGGATTCGCTCGTAATCGGCTGAGGGGAGTTACACAAATAGTTACCGCGAATCATAACAGGGTTGCCATTCATGGCGTTGACGCAGCTCGGCAGGTTTTTGTGTGAAGTGCGGTATAAATAAATTTCCGAAAGGAAATGTATCGTTTGAATACTTTCGCCTTGGCAACCGTCTACAGTTGGTCGTATGGATCAGTCATAGCAGGTCTTTGTAGATTGCCAGACGTATCCGGTATTAAATCGAGCAATCGAGGCAGGTGAATATTGCTGTGAGGTTTGCGGCACTTTTTGGCCTTCGCGCTAGTCTTAGCGTGGATCGCCGTGACAGTCGTCACATCACCTGTCTACGCTATCCTTGTGCGAGACTCACGCAGGAATACAGCGCTATATGAATGTCCTGATCGTTGATGACGAAACCCTGGCCCGCGAGCATTTGAGCCATTTGCTCAGCACGCTCGGGGGCTATACGTTGCTGGAGCCTGGCGCCACTAATGGCGAAGAGGCACTTAACCTGATCGAAAGCCTGAAACCGGATGTCGTTTTGCTCGATATCCGCCTGCCAGGCCTCGACGGGTTGCAGGTTGCAGCCAAATTGTGCGAGCGCGAGCTACCGCCTTCGGTGGTGTTTTGCGTGGCGCCTGACGAGTTTTCCGTACAGGCCCTGCAAGAGAGCGGTGTCAGCTATGTGCTCAAGCCGGTCACCGCAGATGCCCTGCGTGCTGCCCTGAAAGAGGCGCACCGGCCCAACCGCATCCAGCTGGCTGCACTCACCCGGCCTGCCGCGCAAACCGGCAGTGGCCCACGCAGTCATATCAGTGCCAGAACCCGAAAAGGCATTGAGCTGATCCCTATCGACCAGGTGATCTACTTTATCGCTGACCATAAATACGTGACATTGCGTCACGCTGGCGGTGAAGTTCTGCTCGACGAGCCGCTCAAGGCACTCGAAGACGAGTTTGGTGAACGCTTTGTGCGTATTCACCGTAATGCACTGGTGGCCCGAGACCGCATCGAGCGCTTGCAACGCACGCCCCTTGGGCATTTCCAGCTGTTCCTGCGCGGCCTGAACGGGGATGCGCTGATTGTGAGCCGCAGGCATGTGGCGGGTGTTCGCAAGATGATGCAGCAACTGTAATTCGTGCTCAAAAGGCGTGGATACGCCGTTTTTGGGCCAGGGAGGCCGAGGACTTTCTGATACAAGTCAAAGCTGTTTTGGCTGAGCTGTTATTATCAGCCGTATCTTTTCAGTACGGATTGATCCATGTCCTCTCGCGAAATCCGCATCGCTACCCGTAAAAGCGCCCTGGCTCTTTGGCAGGCCGAATACGTTAAAGCCCGTTTAGAGCAGGCTCACCCCGGTATTTTGGTGACGCTGGTGCCCATGGTCAGCCGTGGTGACAAGCTGCTGGACTCGCCGCTGTCGAAAATTGGCGGCAAGGGGCTCTTCGTCAAGGAGCTGGAAACAGCCCTGCTCGAAAACGAAGCAGACATCGCCGTGCACTCCATGAAAGACGTACCGATGGACTTCCCTGAAGGCCTGGGTCTGTTTTGCATTTGCGAGCGCGAAGATCCGCGTGACGCCTTCGTTTCCAACACCTATGCCAGCCTCGACGATTTGCCTCAGGGCAGCATTGTCGGCACGTCGAGCCTGCGCCGTCAGGCCCAGTTGCTGACTCGCCGTCCGGACCTGCAAATCCGCTTTCTGCGTGGCAACGTCAATACCCGTCTGGCCAAGCTCGATGCAGGTGAATACGACGCCATTATCCTCGCGGCTGCCGGCCTGATTCGCCTCGGTTTTGAACAGCGCATCACATCACCCATCAGCATCGAAGACAGCTTGCCAGCCGGTGGCCAAGGCGCAGTGGGTATCGAATGCCGCAGCGCAGATCCCGAAATCCATGCCCTGCTGACGCCTTTGCATCACGCCGATACGGCCGTGCGCGTTACGGCCGAGCGTGCGCTGAACAAGCATCTCAACGGTGGCTGCCAAGTGCCGATTGCCTGTTATGCCGTGCTTGAAGGCGAGCAAATCTGGCTGCGCGGCCTGGTCGGCGAGCCGAGTGGCGGTGTGTTGCTCAGTGCCGACGCCCGTGCGCCGCGTGCACACGCCAGTGAGTTGGGTGTGCAAGTGGCTGAGGCTCTGCTGGCCCAAGGGGCTGGGGATATTCTCAAAGCCGTTTATGGTGAGGCAGGTCACGAGTGACAGGCTGGCGCTTGCTGCTGACCCGGCCAGCCGAGGAATCGGCCGCGCTGGCCGCTGAGCTGGCGGCTGCCGGGATATATAGCAGCAGCTTGCCACTGCTGGCGATCAGCCCGTTGACTATGACTGATGCTCAGCGTGCGCTGATTGCGGGTCTTGACCGGTATTGCGCAGTGATTGTGGTCAGCAAGCCTGCGGCGCGCCTGGGGCTTGAGCTGGTCAGCCAGTACTGGCCGCATGCGCCCCGGCAGAAGTGGTTTAGCGTTGGCGCCGCGACGGCGCAGATTCTCGCCGATTACGGCCTCGATGTTAGCTACCCTCAACGGGGTGATGACAGCGAGGCGCTGCTGGCGATGCCCGAGTTCAAGTCTGCAGTGGGGGGGGATCAGCCCAGCGTGTTGATCCTGCGTGGGGAGGGTGGTCGCGAGTTGCTCGCGGATCGTCTGCGCAGCATTGGCGCGCAGGTCGACTACCTTGAAGTCTACCGCCGCGTACTGCCGTCATACCCGCCTGCAACCCTGTCCCGGCGGGTTGAAGTGGAACGCCTGAACGCGCTGGTGGTCAGCAGTGGGCAGGGTTTTGAACATTTACGGCAGATGGCAGGCGATTCCTGGCCCATGCTTGGGTGCCTGCCGTTGTTTGTTCCAAGCCCGCGGGTTGCTGAGCTGGCTCGCAGCGCCGGGGCGCAACATGTTGTGGATTGTCGTGGTGCAAGCGCCACGGCTTTGCTGGCGGCGCTGCGGGAGCATCCCGCACCTGCTTTCTAATGCAAAGGATGGATTCGTGAGCGAAACAGTCTTGTCCAAAGAACACGTGCAGTCCGCGCCAGAAGCGCCGGCTAAAAAAACCGAACCTGCACCACAGGGTCGAGGCAATGGCCTGGCGGTTTTCGCCCTGTTGCTCGGCGCCGCCGGTGTTGCTGTCGGCGGCTGGGGGGTATGGCAGGTGCGTCAACTGCAAGCTGCCACCGCAGAGCAGCTGAGCGACGTACCGGCCCTGGCCGCGCAAACGCTTTCGATCAAGCAGGGCGAGCAGAAGCTGCTGGCGCGGCTCAACCAACTGCCTTCGGCCAGTGAACTGGATAATCAGCGCCAATTGGTCGTGCAGCTGCAAGGCGATCAGCAGCGCCTGAACCAGCGCCTGGAAACCGTGCTGGGCGAAAGCCGCAAAGACTGGCGCCTGGCCGAGGCCGAGCACTTGTTGCGTCTTGCCACCTTGTGCTTGTCGGCCCTGCAAGACGTCACCAGCGCCCAGGCACTGGTACAGGGCGCGGACGCGATTTTGCGTGAGCAGAACGATCCGGGTTCATTCGCCGCTCGTGAGCAACTGGCCAAAAGCCTGACTGCATTGCGCAGTGTTGAGCAGCCGGACCGCACCGGACTGTTTTTGCAGTTGGCGGCCTTGCGTGATCAAGTGGCGCAACTCAGTGCGCTGGCCCCGGCCTATCAGAACCAGGGTGACTCGCTGGCCAGCCTCACCGCTGATGGCGATGGCGCGAGCCGTTGGTCCCGGTGGTGGGAGGAGATCTCGCACTACATCCGCATCGACTTCAATGCCGACAAAAATGTGCGCCCCCTGTTGGCTGGCCAAAGCCTGACCCAGGTTCGCCTGGCCTTGAGCCTGGCGCTGGAGCAAGCCCAGTGGGCGGCGCTCAATGGCCAGGAGTCGGTTTACACCCAGGCCCTGGCGCAGGCGCAAGATGTGCTCAAGGGCAACTTCAATGCGGATAACCCGCAGAGCAAAAAAATCCTCGAGCAAGTGATTGAACTCGGCAAGCAGCCGGTTACGGTAAAAACCCCGGACCTTGCGGCTGCCTTGAGCGCAGTACAGGCCTACCTTGAGCGTCGGCATGTGCGTGCGCAAGAGCCGGTCAAAGCGGCTGCCAGCCCGGCGCAGGAGGCACTTCCATGAAGCGCTTCTACGTGATTGTGTTCTTGTTGATTGCAGCTGCGGCCTGCATCGGCCTGGCAATTGCTGAAGATGCGGGCTATGTGCTGATCGCCTATAAAAATTTCCGTTACGAATCCAGTGTCTGGGCAACGCTCGCGCTGCTGGCCGTCCTGTGGCTGCTGGTGTGGGGAGTCAAGCTGCTGGTGGAGCTGGTGACGGCTTCTACAGGGCTGGTCAACCCGTGGTCGCGGCGCAACCGCAGCCGTCGAGTGCAGATCGCCATCGAGCAAGGCCAGATGGACCTTGCCGAGGGCCGCTGGGCCAGCGCACAGAAGCATCTGGCCCGTGCCGCCGAAGCCGAGCCGCAGCCATTGCTCTACTACCTGGGGGCTGCACGAGCGGCCAACGAGCAGGGGCACTACGAAGAAAGCGACAACCTGCTGGAGCGAGCGCTGGAACGCCAGCCTCAGGCCGAACTGGCCATTGCCCTGAGCCATGCCCAGTTGCAGGTGGACCGTGCTGACACCGAGGGCGCGCTGGTGACCTTGCAGGCCATGCACGAGCGCCATCCACACAATGTTCAGGTGTTGCGCCAGCTGCAGCGTCTGCACCAGCAGCGTGGCGACTGGACGGCGTTGATCCGCCTGTTGCCAGAGCTGCGCAAGGACAAGGTATTGCCGCCCAAGGAGCTGGCCGAGCTGGAGCGACGGGCCTGGGGGCAGAATCTGAGCCTGGCGGCCCAGCGTGAAAGCGAAGGCGAGGCGGGGTTGCAGTCACTTCAACGCGCCTGGCAACAGCTTACCTCGGCCCAGCGCCAGGAGCCCGCGCTCGTGCTGGCCTATGCCGAGCAATTGCGCCAGCTGGGCGCGCAAACTGAAGCCGAAGAAGTCTTGCGCGGGGCGCTCAAGCGCAGTTATGACAGCCATCTTGTGCGCCTCTATGGCCTGCTGCGTGGCAGTGACCCGGTGAAGCAGTTGCAGGCCGCCGAAGGCTGGCTCAAGAGCCATCCCGGCGATGCCAGCCTGCTGTTGACCCTGGGTCGCCTGTGCCTGCAAAACAGCTTGTGGGGCAAAGCGCGGGATTACCTTGAAAGCAGCCTCAAGGTGGAGCGCAACCCCGAAACCTGTGCCGAGCTGGCACGACTGCTGGCCCAGTTGGGAGATACGGGGCGCAGTAATCAGCTTTTTCAGGAAGGGCTGAATTTGCTGGATGAGCGTTTGCTCGCATCCCCCTTGCCAGTCACTGCCACGACCCTGTGAAGAGGCCAGCCTGGCGTGTGTTTCGGCACACGTGGGGCTGCCTGCAGTATTGAGCGAGCGAGGGGCAATCTGCCTTTTCCTACATGATTTGTTCTAAAGGCTTAGTGTTTCTGTTGGGGTTTCCTTGGTTTCTTCGAGAACTATCCGCTTAGGGTCACCTTGAAAGGGCTAATGGCTTTCATCTACCGTAACCAACTGTCTCTTTTGTCATGGAAAAGCCATGTTCTTGGCAGCTTCACGTTTTATTTTCTTTTTAGCCTTTGTAGTAGGCGCCTTGGTAATGGGCGGCACTTTTTATCTCGAGTACGGGCCCGGGCTCAAGCCTTGTTCGCTATGTCAGGTTCAGCGTTTTTTCTTGCTGGATTTCTGCCTCGTCAACCTGGTGGCTTTTGCCCATGGCCCCAAAGGTTTTGGCATGTTGTGTTACTCCCTTGCCTCCATGTTGTTCGCGCTGGGTGGCGCGGCGAGTGCCTTGAGGCAGGTATGGCTGCAAGAGCTGGCGCCAGATCAACTGATGCTCTGTCAGCCAGAGCTGGCGTGCATCTGGCGCGACATGTCGCCGAGTGAAATCATTTCGATGATTTATCGTGGCAGTGAGGACTGCACACATATTCACTGGACCATCTTTGACTTGAGCATTCCCGAGTTGAGCTTGCTGGCCTTTATCGGGCTGCTTGTTCTTGCCATCTTTCAGATCAGTCGCTCGATTGCCAGGGACAAATTACCCCGTGACTGCGACGTGAAGTAGCACTTGGGATTAAACACTTGTATGAATTTTCTCTCGTGGGTACCTTGAAGCAGTTGGCAAGCGGGCATAATCTGGCCCGCACGTATCACGGAGTTATGCCGCCCAATGCCCGTGCAATCGTGCAGGTTTTGGTTCACACAGGCCTGGCTGATGTCGGGTGGCATGGGCCCACAAGGGAAGAGAGATCATCATGCTCGAAAGATGCGAGAGTGCTCAGGAACGATTCAACGGCGTCCACCAACTGGTAGACCGCTGGTTGCTTGAGCGCCGTAAACTTGTGAAGGCTTATGCGGTTCTGCTGGAGCAGCAAAACAATCCCAAACGCGGGCCTCAAAAAGAGTTTTGCCAGCTGCTGGTCGACTATGTGTCCGCAGGCCATTTCGAGATTTACGAGCAGCTCAATCAGGAGGCCAAGGCCTTCAATGACGAGCGCGGGCTTGCCCTGGCAGAGACCATCTATCCGCGTATCAACGTGATTACGGAGGCCGCCCTGGCTTTCAACGATCATTGTGATGGTAAGGCCCATCGCCCTGACTGTGACAAGCTGGCAGAAGAGATCAAGGTTTTGGGCGCTCTGCTTGATGAGCGTTTTGAGCTTGAAGACTGCTTGATCGAAGTGCTGCACAGCGCGCACAAGCAGAAAGAAGCCGCTCAGGCTTAAGCAACAATCCATTTAAAAAACGGTGCGCAATGGCGCGCCGTTTTTTATTTTCGGGACGGTTACTTTCGGGTAGCGAACAGTTCGATTTCAAACACCAGTGGTGTATTGGGGGCAATCAGATCCCCGGCCCCCTGGGTGCCGTAAGCTTGGCTTGAAGGTATCGCCAGCCGCCATTTCGCACCCACCGGCATCTGTACCAATGCACTGCGCCAGCCGGCGATTACGCTGCCCAGGCGAAACCATTGTGGTTGGGTGCTGTGGTCGAACACGGTGCCATCGGGCAGTAGGCCCACATAGCTCACATACACCGAATCCTGTGGGCCGGGCTTGGCGCCTTTGCCGGGTTTTAGTTCGGTCAGGATGATGCCGTCGGCCAGCTCGCGAGCCTGGGGTTGCTGTTTTTCGACCAGCAAAAAAACTTCTTCAGCGCTCAGGGCGGCGTTGATGCCTGACGAGGCCTGCCCGGGATCTGTTTGAGCCTGATGCTGCGCCAGAATCTGGCCGATGCGCTCATCCGTCAGGGCCAGCGGTTTGCCTTGGTAGGCGGTGTGCAGGCCCTCGATCAGTGCCTGGATTTGAAGCTCGGGGACTTCCTGGCGCAAGCGTTCGCCCAGGCTGGCGCCCATGCTGTAGGCCAGATCGCGGGCGTCGTCGGGGGAGGGAGAGGGGGCTGCGTCAGCCACAGGCGCAAGGCACAACAACATCCAAAACATGTAACGCGGCATGGGGGTTCTCCGGCGTGATGTGCGAGCGATTATGCCAGCGCCCGAGCGGCGCCGATGTTTTAATTCGAAGGGGCTAAAAGACGTTTGGGCACTCTTTGAATTTAGCTGGCTTGGCCGTTAAAGATTGATCCAGCACAAGTTTTTCGACGTCATGCAACGTGCAGCTATCCTTAGTGTCAACATGCCCTAGCGGCGGTAGTTGCAGAGGTCTAGTATGAGCCGCACTCACTTCAGCCAGGAGGTAAACCATGTCGGCCAATAAGAAGCCCGTAAATACGCCGTTGCACTTGCTCCAACAGCTCTCAGGCAGTCTGCTTGAGCATTTGGAAAACGCTTGCTCCCAAGCGTTGGCTGATGCTGAGAAACTGCTCGCCAAGCTTGAAAAGCAGCGCGGTAAAGCGCAGGAAAAACTGCACAAGTCACGTGCAAAACTGCAAGACGCCGCCAACGCCGGAAAATCCAAGGCTCAGGCCAAGGCCAAGTCTGGGGTCAAAGAGCTCGAGCAACTGCTCGACTCACTCAAAGACCGTCAAAGCGAAACGCGCACTTATATTCTGCAACTCAAACGTGATGCTCAAGAAAGCCTGAAGTTGGCCCAAGGTATCGGTCGAGTCAAAGAGGCTGTTGGCAAGGCTTTGTCGAGTCGCGATGCCAAGCCTGCAGCGGCAGCGAAAAAACCGGCTGCCAAAGGGGTTGCCAAGGCTCCGGCCAAAGCACCGGCCAAAGCAGCTGCCAAGCCTGCCGGCAAAGTAGCGGCGGCTAAGCCTGCGACCAAGCCAGTTGCTGCAAAAACCGTAGCGGCCAAGCCGGCAGTGTCCAAAACGGCTGCGGCAAAACCGACCGCCAAACCCGCAGCGGCCAAACCAGTACCAGCAAAAGCCCCGGTAAAAGCGGCGGCCAAACCTGCAGCTAAACCTGCAGCGGCCAAACCTGCCGCTAAAACCGCAGCGGCCAAGCCCGCAACGGCCAAGCCTGCGGCAAAACCCGCAACGGCCAAATCTGCAGCGGCCAAGCCTGCGGCAAAACCCGCAGCGGCTAAACCTGCAGCAGCCAAGCCTGCCGCAAGAAGGCCAGCAGCTGCCAAACCGGCCGCGGCTCCGGCCAAGCCCGCCGTGACGTCCGCCGCCGCGGCACCCGCTACAACCCCGGCGTCAACTCCGGTAACCGCTACAAACTCGGCTACGACCCCAGCCAGCGCTTCTTAAGCGCGATTGATTGCGACGCGCAGCGTATGCAGCGCGTCGCAATCAGGGTGATCGGCATCGACCGTCATCTTCTGCAGCCAGGCGCAGGTATCCTGCGATGGCGTTTCCGACCAGCCCTGAGTCACGGATTCCAGGCGCCGCAACAACATCCGTTCGGCCTCCAGCTCCAATGCCTTGACCTGCACGCGCAGCGTCGCCAGTGCATCGTCGTGCGCGGCTGCTTCGCGCCAGCGTGTTCGCAGTTGTCGCAACGGCTGAACCACTTCGTGCTGCCAGGGTCCGGCACAGGCATTCAGTTGCCCAAGGCGCGCCTTGTCGAAGGCCACGCCGCGCTCCTCAAGCCAAGCTGCACACAGCAGCACACACACATCCACACCCTGGTCCTGCAATTGCAGGCAGGCCTGCTCCACCCCAGGTCGGGCATAGAGGTTCAAACAGTAATTCCACAGGTCAGTCTGCATAGTGCAATTCGCGCCAGTTGAGAGGGAAGCTGGTAGACTCCGCCGCCATTATGATCCGACTTCAGAACCTGACTTTACAGCGTGGCCCGCAACGTCTGCTAGAAGACGCCGAGCTGACCCTGCACGCCGGCCACAAAGCCGGTCTGGTCGGCGCCAATGGCGCCGGTAAATCCACTTTGTTCGCCTTGCTGCTGGGTGAGTTGACGCCTGATTCCGGGGATTGTCTGCTCCCGGCCGACTGGCGGATCGCCCATATGCGCCAGGAAATCGACACCCTCGACCGCATTGCGATCGACTATGTGCTCGATGGCGACCAGCGATTGCGCCAGGTGCAGGCCGATCTGGCCAGGGCCGAAGCTGACGAGGACGGTGCTGCGCAAGCGCGCCTGCACTCCGAGCTGGACAGCGCCGACGGCTACACCGCCGATGCACGGGCGCGCAAAATGCTCGCCGGACTGGGCTTTACCAACGAACAGATGGATCGCCCGGTTGCCGATTTTTCCGGTGGCTGGCGGATGCGCCTGAACCTGGCTCAGGCCCTGATGTGCCCGTCGGATCTTTTGTTGCTCGATGAACCGACCAACCACCTGGATCTCGACGCCATTCTCTGGCTTGAAGACTTCCTCAAGAATTACCCTGGCACCTTGCTGCTGATCTCTCACGATCGGGACTTCCTGGATGCCGTGGTCGACAACATTGCCCACGTCGATCAGCGCAAAATCACCCTGTATCGCGGTGGTTACAGCGCATTTGAGCGTGCCCGTGCCGAACGTCTGGCCCAGCAGCAACAGGCCTACGAAAAGCAACAGGCGCAACGTGCGCACATGGAAAGCTATATCGCCCGCTTCAAGGCCCAGGCCACCAAGGCCCGTCAGGCGCAGAGCCGGATCAAGGCCCTTGAGCGTATGGAAGAGCTGAGCGCGGCCCATGTGGATTCGCCGTTCGACTTCGTGTTCCGCGAAGCGGTCAAGCTCTCCAGCCCGTTGCTCGACTTGTCCGATGCGCGCCTGGGTTATGGCGACAAAACCATCCTCGAGAAGGTCAAGCTGCAACTGGTTCCGGGCGCCCGTATTGGCTTGCTCGGGCCAAACGGCGCGGGTAAGTCGACCCTGATCAAAAACCTCGCAGGCGAGCTGGAACCACTGTCGGGTCGGTTGGCCCGTGGCGAGAATCTGGTGGTTGGCTATTTTGCCCAACATCAGCTCGACTCACTGGATTCCAAGGCCAGCCCGTTGCTGCATATGCAGCGTCTGGCGCCGACCGAGCGCGAACAGACCCTGCGCGACTTCCTCGGTGGTTTCGACTTCCGGGGTGCGCGGATCGACGAGCCGGTACTGAACTTCTCCGGTGGCGAAAAAGCCCGCCTGGCGCTGGCATTGATAGCCTGGGGCCGCCCGAATCTGTTGTTGCTCGACGAACCGACCAACCACCTCGATCTGGAAATGCGTCTGGCGCTGACCATGGCTCTGCAAGAGTTCAGCGGCGCGGTGCTGGTGGTGTCCCACGATCGCCATCTGCTCAAGAGCACTACGGATGAGTTCCTGCTGGTTGCCGATGGCAAGGTTCAGGAGTTTGACGGCGACCTCGAAGACTACGCGCGCTGGCTGGCCGACTACCGTTTGCGCAATGCGCCGGTCAGCACCACGCTGGTCAACCCTGACAAGACCGATAAAAAGGCTCAACGTCAGGCCGCTGCAGCGTTGCGTCAGCAGCTGGCACCGCATAAACGCGAAGCTGACAAGCTTGAGAGCGAGCTGGGCAAGGTCAACGAAAAGCTGGCGAAAATCGAAACCAGCCTGGGCGACAGTGCCGTTTACGAAGCTGCGCGCAAAGATGAATTGCGTGATCTGCTGGCGGAACAGGCCAAGCTCAAAGTGCTCGAAAGCCAGCTGGAAGAGCGGTGGATGGAAGCGCTGGAATTGCTTGAGTCCATGCAAGCAGAACTGGAAGCCCTGTCCTGATGGAAGCCCTGCACTTGCCAGTGCCCGCCGAACTGATCGCACCGCTGTGGATCGGTGTGCAGATTTTGCTGATTCTGTTGGCGGGTTACTTCTCCCAACGTGTCGTGGCGCGCTTCCTGACGCGGCTGGGCGAGCGTTATCCGTTCCCGCCACAGCTGATGATGCCGCTGCGCGGCGGCTTGCGCTGGTTCATCATGGGCAGCGCAGTGATCGTCGTGCTGGAGCGTCTGGGGGTTTCGGCCACCGTGTTGTGGACGGCGCTGTCGGGCTTTGTGGCGGTGGCGGCGATTGCCTTCTTCGCCATGTGGAGCGTGCTTTCCAATCTGCTGTGTGCAGTGTTGATCTTTACTGTGGGGCCGTTTCGCATTGGCGACGTGGTGGAGTTGCTCGACACGCTGGACAAGCCCGGCGTCAAAGGTCGTGTGGTGGCCATCAATCTGCTTTACACCACGCTGATCGAGCCCGCTGAATCGGGCAGTGGTAGCAGCATGGTGCAAGTCCCCAACAGTCTGTTCTTCCAGCGCTCGGTACGCCGCTGGCGAGAAAGCGACCTGTAACGCTCCCGCAGAGTCAAAACTACCCTCAGAAATTTGTGGTCAATTTTCAACCAACGCATTAGCTTAAGGGACTTGTTACAGATCTTGTCCGAGGTGTGCGATGTCGTTGGAAACGTGGTTGGCCTTTTTTGCTGCCTGTTGGGTGATCAGCCTGTCCCCCGGCGCTGGCGCGATTGCTTCGATGTCGTGCGGTCTGCAGTATGGTTTCTGGCGCGGTTACTGGAATGCCCTGGGCCTGCAACTGGGCCTGGCGTTGCAAATCGCCATTGTCGCAGCCGGTGTCGGCGCCATCCTTGCAGCCTCGTCTACCGCTTTCTATGCCATCAAATGGTTCGGCGTGGCTTACCTTGTTTACCTCGCCGTCAAACAGTGGCGTGCCCTGCCGGCTGATCTGAGCGATGACGCCGCCGTGCGTCCCATCGGCAAGCCGCTGGCTCTCGTATTTCGCGGCTTTCTGGTCAACGTCAGCAACCCCAAGGCGCTGGTGTTCATGCTCGCGGTGCTGCCGCAGTTCGTAAACCCGGCAGCGCCGCTGGTGTCCCAATACCTGACGTTGGGCGTGACCATGATCTGCGTCGATCTGATCGTCATGGCCGGTTACACAGGGTTGGCGTCCAAGGTCCTGCGTCTGCTGCGTACGCCGCAACAACAGCGCCGGATGAACCGCACCTTTGCCGGTCTGTTTGTTGGCGCGGCGGGTTTTCTGGCGACGTTGCATCGCGCTACAAACTGAAATCTGTGCAAAAAGCGCATAAGTCATATGCGCGCCCTGGCGTTGTTGCGAGGTATCGGTCTTTTTAGACTTTTACCCTCCGTTGCATCATTCCAAACCAGAGGTTCATATGACTTTTACAATGCCCAAACTACTGTCCTCATTGCTCGCCTGTCTGAGTCTGGCGGCAACTTCAGCCATCGCGGCTGAGCCTGCCGTCAATCCCAACCCCACTATCCGTGCCATGTCTGGCGCTGTTCCGATTGATCGTCTTGACCCGGCCTCTACGGCTTTACTGGTGATTGATTTTCAGCAGGAGTACTTCACCGGCCGGTTGCCGATCCCGGACGGCCAGAAGGCACTCAACAAGGCTCGCGAGCTTATTGCATTCGCGGACAAGGCCAGGATTCCGGTTTATCAGATTCAGCATATCGCCCCGGCGGGCTCAGCGGTTTTTGCGCTGGACGGCGAAGGTGTGAAATTCCACCCGCAGATGCTGCCTCGCGCGGGTGATACGGTGTTGCAAAAAACCACCGTGAGCGTTTTTGGCAGCACTGAACTGGACCGCCTGCTGAAGGAAAAAGGCATCAAGACGGTAATTATTGCCGGCCTTATGACCCATGCCTGCGTGGCCGGCGGCGCTCGGGACGCTGCGCCGCTGGGGTACCAGGTCGTGGTAGCATCTGATGCTTCCGCTACCCGCAGTATTACCCGGGCAGACGGCTCGAGCATTGATGCAAATAGCCTGCACCGCGCAGCCCTGGCTTCAGTCGAAGACACCTTTGGCGACGTCATGACTACGGCGCAGATCGTTAAATTGCCTCTAAAGTGAAGCTCAATCGATGAATCAGTTGCTGGCCATGCGGGCGTTTTGCTGCATCGTCGAGAATCGTGGATTTTCGGCAGCAGCCGAGCAATGGGAAACCACGTCTTCGACATTGTCCCGGCATTTACAGCATCTGGAGGCACAACTCGGTGTGCGGTTGATCAACCGCACAACCCGGCACTTGAGCCTGACTGAGGCAGGGGAGCGCTATCACGCGGCCTGCCTCGACATTTTGCAGCGGCTCGACCAAGCGGCGTTGGCTGTTGCCGACGATGGCAGCGAACCGTCAGGGACTCTGCGTATCAGCGTGCCTTTGGTGATCGGGACGCTGGAGTTGGGCAATTGGTTGCCCGGGTTCCAGCAACGCTACCCCAAGATCCGGGTAGACCTGTCCTGCGAGGACCGTTTTGTTGATCTGGTGGCTGAGCGCTTCGACCTTGCACTGCGCATCAGCGGCCCCCTGGAAGACTCCTCGCTGGTGGCCAAGAAACTGACCGTATCCGATCTGATTCTGGTGGCTGCACCCGGTTATGTCAGTCGCCAAGGCTTGCCACGCCAGGTCGACGAGCTGGCTACCCATCAGTTACTCGGTTTTACGGGGAGCAATGAGTGGCGGTTGAATTCGGCGCGGGCTGATACCGTGGTGGTGGCGCTCAACGGACGTTTCAAAACCGACACCATTACCTCCCTCCACAGCGCCGCGTTGGCCGGTCTGGGCATTGCCGCGTTCACACGGGCGACGGTGCAACAGAACTTGCAAAGCGGCCAGTTGGTACAGATTCTTCCCGACTACAACGCAGGCCAGCGTCATTACTTTGCCCTCTATCCGCACGCCCGCCTTCTGGCCCCCAAAGTGCGTGTTTTTGTCGAGTTCATGGCTCAGCATTACACGTCGGTCTGATCTCAGCTGTTGAGCGACAACTGGCTTGTGCTCAGGGCTCAGCGCAGAATCACCGCAGCTTCATCCTCGGGTAGTCTGTTGAGTGGTGCTGGCGCGCTCTTTGGCGGCTGAGGTGCAATGCCTGTCAGTTGCTCTTGTAGTTGCCGTACCACGTCCTCGCCAAGGGTTGCGGCTACGTCGCGTATAACCTGGGGCCGGTTAAGGGACACTCTGAGATCGTGGCGGTTTGTCAGTTTGATGTCCTCCCCTTTACCCATGGCAGTGAATGCTGAGGTGACCTCAAGGGTACGGGTGTTGATCAGGCTGAAGTCAGCAACCAGCGTCAACCCCAGTATCGCCGAATAACTCCTGGTATTGGCCAGTGCGTTGAGGTCCCGGGTGAAATCAATGTCAGACACCGTGCCAAACAGAACGTAGTCGGCGCCTTTGAAATGACCGGCCTTTATGCGCTTGATGACGTCATAAACATCCGTTTTGTCGCTGGCTTTGTAAGGCGTGGCCTGCACCAGTCGGAACAACCCGGATTTGAGAATCTTTCCTTTGATATCGCCACTGAAATTGCGCAACTCGTTTTGCTGGATGTAGCTGTTGCGGTTCTCGTACGTTTGGTAGCTCGCCGAGCCATTGGCGTTGTACGGGCCGGACTGAAAACGGTTACGTGCAGTGGTTGACTGGACGTATTGCTGTACGCGGGTCTCATAAGCCAGGTCGGTCACGGCTATTTTGGGGGCAGCTTGAACTTCCCAGATACAGAGCAGGCTGATAACGCATATCCAGATACGCATCGCTTAGCGCTCCGTTGTTTTGCGGATTTCTTTGTCGTCCATCCATTCCGCCAGGCCGCTTTCGAGATCGACCAGTTGCAGGTTGAATGTGTAGAAAACATCTTTGAAGTCCTTGCTGCGCTTCACAATCGAGGTAATGGAGCCTTCGAGGCGGTATTTGGCTGCGATCATGTTACCGGTCTTGCTGATCGTCGTTTTTTTGTACAGGCCGCTTTGGTTTTGCAACTGAAGTTGGTCGACCTGGCTTTGCATGTCGGTGTTGTCGCTCGCAAAACGAACGGTGCCGGTTTTCATCAGTTGGGTTTTTATCGACGTGGTTATCTGGCGGGTATCGATGTACTCGCTGGTTTTGTTTTTCACATCGTAGACCTGTACCACCGGCCTTCCCTGAAGAATGCCGGACTGAGCAAGGGAACGTGTCATGCTTTCGGCGATCATCTGCAGGTCAGTCGAGCCAAACTCATTGGTGATCAGTTCCACAGCCTTGGTGTCGCCATAAGTTATGTTTTTGCCGCCGATGACTGGCGAAGTGTTGGAACACCCGCTGATCAGAATCAGCATAAGGGCGAGTAATGAAGTGAGTGCAAGCATGGAATAGCTCTCCAGGTGTGACAAAGGCTACAGGCTCAGGGGGTTTTCACTTCCAGGCGGAAATCCCTGGCTTGAGGCACTGGTGCAATAGCAGGAATAAAAGTGTTTTGTTTGGCGTACAGGGTGATGGTTTTCCAGCCTTCTTCATTGGCAACGGGAAAACCGTCCTTGCCCAGCCAGGTAAATCGGTAATAAACCATTCGGTTGTGGCGGCTGGTGTTGGTCATCTGGGCGTTTACGGTCATGAAGCCATTTACACGCGCTACGCGGATCGCTCCGGCAGAGATATGTTTGAACTTGCCCATGACCGTAATCTTGCTTGCTGCACTGTTGGGTTGTGGAGGTGACGGTGTGGCGCAGCCGATCAGTAAAAACAGCGCCAGAGCGCCCGAGAGCAAATATCGCATCGTGGGTTCCTCAGGGTTTTTGTCGGCTTATGAAAGCCAGCGGGGGGGTGACGGGTGTAGTACTGCCAGCGGCGGCATGGTGGAAAACGCGATTACCGATCGTGCGTATCGTGATGACCTGATAGCCGCGTTCGGCCCTTATGCGTATCGGCGTACTGCCCGGGATGTCGGGCAGACTAATTTGATGCTCACCACGGTTGAGGCGTAAACGCACCACATATGTGTTGTCTGCCAGGGTGCGCCAGGTGCGCGTATCCGCGTCTTCCAGAACAGTCGAAGCAACTCCCAGAAGCAGGCCGGCCAGCGGGTTGTCGTCATTGAGTTGTTTTTGTGCGACGCCTCGAGTGACAGCCCGCGCGCTGCTACGCAGGAGGATCCACGGCAGTTCATCGCGCAGGGCGCGACGCGACATGGTCGTGGTGGTGTTAAGCAAGGTGAGGGGATGAAGCTGGCCGTTGACGACGACATGGGTGAGGGGCGTATTGGGGGTGTAAGGCCTGATCACCGGAAATGACAGCGGCGTAATGACGAGGTTGTTGCTGATGGTTAATGGCAGTGGGAGACGTATTGAGTCTCGCGCCGGTGCAAAGCCATTTTGCAGCACTATCAGAACTTCGCTTTCATCGCTGCTGGTCTCTGGTTTGTCCAGGTTCAGCAGGTTTTGCTCGATCAGAGGTGTGTTGGGTCGCAGTTCTGCGGCCTTTCGATAGCCTGGTGCGGCAAGGCTTCGTTCTCCCAAAGCCTCGTAAACAAAGCCCGCCAAATAATGACTAAAGGCGCTCTGATAACTATTTTTCAGCTCCAGTACGTCGGGTGCATCAAGACTTTCCAGCGGGTAGCCACGCAGATCCTTGAGCCGGGCCCGTACTCCCCTGCGTTCTGCTTCCTGCTCACGTTTCAAGTATTCCTTGTCCCGAAGTTCAGTGATCAGGGCTTCGCGTTCATGGGTTTTTTTGATTTCCGTGCGGGCACCTTCGAAATCGTTAAGGTTCAACAGATTCAGAGCCATTTGCGTACTCAACCAGACTTTCTCGTAGTCATGGCCTTCATAGCGGCGGACTTTGTCGTTGACCAGAAAACTGGAGAACTGTGCGAGGTACCTGGCGGTATCGAGCCTGACCGACTCCTCCCAGGCATATATCAATTTGTCAGCGTTGCGCCATGCCTTCTGGCTTGCAGCAAGGTCGCCCTTTGCGCGCAATAACTCGCCTTTTTCCAGGTAGTAGAGAAGGTCTTTGTTCTGGCTGCTGTTGTTTTGTTCGAGCAGGACCAGTGCGCCATCGACATTGCCAGCCGACAACTGCTGGTTGGTGGCTTGCAGTTCGCTGTCATAACTACGAAATACCGAGCATCCAGTCAGTAAGGTGAGCACGCTCAAAATGAGAGCGTTAAGGGCGCGAGCGGTCATGGGTATGAGTGTCCCCGGGCGTGTAAACCATAAATACTTGTCGATACCGCAGAGACCGGGCCCGAGTACGGGTGATCAGTTGTGGTGAAGGATCGGTATTTTTAGCAGCGTCGGCGGAGGGGAAGTAGCCTTAATCAGGGCGTGATGGCTGTGTTTAATCACTTTGGGAAATTGCCTACATTTGTGGCGATAGTTAACCCACAAGCACTTGCAATAAAGGGGCTATCAATCTGCAAGGCTCGCTATGTTTAGCCAGTTCAATCGCAGAATTGCAATTCGCTGATTTACGGCGCGATCGCATACGAGGGCCTTGAGTCGGCGGCCAGTAACGGTAAACAATATGTTACTTCTCATTTCCATCCGGATTGATCGATGACCTCCCGCTCGCGTTTTTTGGCATGGCTATTGTTGCCCGTGCTCGCGTTGTGCAGCCTTGTTGCCTCTGCCAACACCCCGGAAGGCGCCTCACAAGCGCTGCACCTGATTGACTACATTGGTGCTGACTATCCGCCTACAGTTGAAAACGGCAAGGTTATTGATGAGACCGAATACCGCGAGCAACTCGAGTTTCTGGCCGTGCTCAAAGGCCTGCTCGCGGACTTGCCGCAACGCCCTGAGCGTGAGGAGCTGCTGCAAGGCGTGAACGCCCTGCAAAGCGCCATCGAACAGCGTGTAGACGGCACCGCCGTTGCGCATGAAGCACGTCAGTTGGGTGCCAAACTGGCGGTGGCCTACGAGGTCAGCCAGGCCCCCGCCATTACCCCTGACCCTACCCGTGGCGCACCCTTGTATGCCCAGCATTGCTCGGTGTGCCACGGTGAAACCGGCGCCGGTGACGGCCCTGCCAGTGTCGGTATGACGCCGCCGCCTGCGAACCTGCGTGACGCGCAGCGCCTGGACCGGCTGAGCCTCTACGCGATCTACAACACCCTTGGCCTGGGGGTTGAAGGCACCGATATGCCTTCGTTTGCTGATCAGCTGGACGAGCGTCAGCGCTGGGACCTGGCCACCTACATCGCCGGGCTGAGTGCCGACCCGAGTGCCAGCAAGGCAGACAAAACCTACAACCTGGCGGACCTTGCCCGTCAAACCCCGAATGAAGTGCTGGCGGCTGAAGGCCCCGAGGCGACCGCAACGTTCCGTGCCCAGCGGGCGCAGCCGCCGCAAGTCAAACGCGGCCCGGCGCAGCTGCTCGACTACACCAGCGCCACCCTGGATAAAAGCCTTGCGGCTTACCGCGCCGGTGACCGTGAGCAAGCCTACGACCTGTCGGTGGCGGCTTATCTGGAAGGTTTTGAACTCGTTGAAAGCTCGCTGGATAACGTTGACGCCAATGTGCGCAAAAACACTGAAAAAGCCCTGATGGCCTATCGGCAATCGCTGCAGGACGGCTTGCCGATCGAGCAGGTCGAGCAGCGACTGGAAGCGGCCAAAGTCTTGCTCAAGGAATCTGCCGGGCTGCTGGGCAGCGATGGCCTGAGCTGGACTTTGAGCTATATCTCCGGCCTGCTGATTTTGCTGCGTGAAGGCCTGGAAGCAATTCTGGTGCTGGCCGCGATCCTGGCTTTCCTGCGCAATACCGGCCAGCAATCGGCGGTGCGCAGTGTCAACGTCGGCTGGGGTCTGGCCCTGGTGGCCGGGCTGGCGACCTGGGCGCTGGCGGCCTATGTGATTGACGTCAGCGGTGCCCAGCGTGAACTGCTGGAAGGTTGTACTGCGTTGTTCGCCAGCGTCATGGTGCTGTGGCTGGGGGTATGGATGCACGACCGTCGTCACGCCGCCGCGTGGCAGGATTACATCAAAAGCAGCCTGGTCAGCGGTGGCGGTCGTTTTGGCTTCGCGATACTGGCGTTCTTTTCGGTGTACCGCGAACTGTTCGAAGTGATCCTGTTCTACGAAACCCTGTGGCTGCAAGCCGGCCCGGCGGGCCACAACGCGGTACTGGCGGGCGGCGCCACGGCACTGGTCTTGCTGATGGGCCTGGCGTGGATCATCCTGCGTGGCTCGGCCAAATTGCCATTGGCGCTGTTTTTCAGCATCAACGCGGCTTTGCTCTGCGCCCTGTCGGTGGTATTCGCCGGGCATGGCGTGAAAGCGCTGCAAGAGGCGGGCATCTTTGGCACGCGGCCTGTCGCGTTCTTCGACTTCGACTGGCTGGGTATTCATGCAGATGCGTACTCGCTGAGTGCGCAGGCCGTAGCCATTTTGGCAATTATCGTGTTGTACGGCCGTAGCAAACTGGCGGAAAAGCGTCGGGTGCAGGCTTCTTAAATCCTTATACACCTCCCCTCAGTGGGAGCGGCAACACTCAGGAGCAATTCTCTATGCGTGTCTGGATCGACGCAGACGCCTGCCCCAAGGCGGCAAAGGATCAGGTCATCAAGTTCGCTCTCAAGCGTCAGTTTGAGGTGGTGCTGGTGGCAGGGCAGAGCCAGATCAAACCGACCTACGCCCTGGTCAAACTGATTGTGGTGCCCAGCGGCCCGGATGCGGCGGATGATTATCTGGTGGAGCACGCCGTGCCCGGCGAACTGGTGATTTGCAGCGATGTGCCGTTGGCCGACCGGCTGGTCAAAAAGGGCGTTGCCGCGCTGGACCCGCGCGGCAAGGAGTTTGACCCGCAAAACATGGGCGAGCGCCTGGCGGTGCGTAATCTGTTTACCGATCTGCGCGAGCAAGGCCAGGTCAGCGGCGGGCAGGGTGCCTATGGCGAACGCGACAAGCAGGCGTTCGCCAATGCCCTGGACCGTATCCTGACCCGGCTGGCACGGGGTTGATCAGTTTTTTTGCGTCAGCTCAAGCACGCGGTCAACCATCTTGTTGATCCCTGACGCTGCTTCGCTGATGGATTTGGCGAGCATATAGGCCGGGGTGCTGACCAGCTTGCGGGCCTTGTCCTCGACAATTTCCGACACTTCACACTCTTGGTGGGTGCCACCCATTTTGGTGACGGCTGCAGCGGTATCTGCGTCGGTGCCGATGGTGCAGATCACGCCTGGGCCATAAATCTTGGCGGCAATGGCAGGTGAGATGCACATCAGGCCAATCGGTTTGCCAGCTTCGGCAAAGGCTTCGGCCAGGCTCAGCACATCAGCCTGAACCGAGCACGCAGCACCATCGGTGGCAAAGCTGGAGAGGTTTTTGGCGGCACCAAACCCGCCCGGTATGATCAGGGCGTCAAAATCCTCGACCTTGGCCTCACGAACATCCTTGATCTCGCCCCGGGCAATCCGCGCTGACTCCACCAGTACGTTGCGTGACTCGGGCATTGGCTCGCCGGTCAGGTGGTTGATGACATGCAGTTGTGCAATGTCGGGGGCAAAGCACTGTACTTTGGCGCCGCGCTGGTCCAGGCGTAGCAGGGTGATCACGCTTTCGTGGATCTCGGCGCCGTCATAGACGCCGCAGCCGGAAAGAATCACGGCAACTTTTTTAGTGGTCATGTCGATCTCCTTGTTCATGGCATTAATGTCGCCTGATTTGGCGCTTGATGCCATAGGGTTTCGCAGCAAGTGCGCCTACGCTTGATGGAATACCGCTCGGGGTGTGCCATGAAGCTGATTCTGTATTCCGTACCGTTTTTCTTTGTGCTGATTGCTGTCGAGCTGCTGGCCGACCGCTGGCGCGCAATGCACACCTATCGCCTGGCTGACACTATCAGCAGCCTGAGCGCCGGTGTGCTGTCGACCACCACCGGTTTGCTGACCAAAGGCGTGGGGCTGATCACCTACGCGCTGGCATTGAAATATCTGGCGCTGCTGCAATTGCCCGAAGACAGCCTGTGGGTGTGGCTGTTTGCGTTTGTCTTGTACGATTTTTGCTACTACTGGCACCACCGCCTGGGGCATGAGCGCAACGTGCTCTGGGCCGCGCATTCGGTGCATCATCAGAGCGAAGACTACAACCTGTCCACCGCCCTGCGCCAAACCAGCACCGGGTTTGTGCTTGGTTGGGTCTTTTACCTGCCAATGGCGGTGCTGGGTGTGCCGCTGCCGGTATTTGTCACCGTGGCCACCGTCAACCTGCTCTATCAGTTCTGGGTCCATACCCGCCATGTGCCCAAGCTGGGCTGGTTCGAGTGGTTGTTTGTGACACCTTCCAATCATCGGGCTCACCATGCGCAGAATGCTCTGTATATGGATCGCAATTACGGTGGAGTGTTCATTGTCTGGGACCGTTTGTTCGGCACTTTTCAGGAAGAAGACGACGCCGAGCCGGTGATTTTCGGCGTGACCACGCCGCTGCAAAGCTGGAATCCGCTGTGGGCCAACTGGCAGTTCTATGGCCAGTTGCTGGCTGATGCGCAGCGCACCGAGCGCTGGCGGGACAAGCTGAGGATCTGGTTTATGCCCACGGGCTGGCGTCCGGCGGATGTAGCGGCGAAGTACCCGATAAACAAGCCGGACCTGAGCCGGTTTGTAAAATTCGAGGTGCCACTGGCACGGCGCCAACAGGTGTATATCGCGGCGCAATTTGCAGTTTATCTGGCGCTGGGCAGTTATTTGCTGAATCTGGGCGAGACGTTGTCGCCCCAGGCGCTGATGCTGGGCTGGGGGTATATGGCGTTGGGGCTGTTTGTGCTGGGGGCAGGTCTGGAGAACCGGCCCTGGGCGCTGAAACTTGAGTGGCTGCGCCTGGCGCTCAACCTGCCACTGGTCTGGCTGGCCCCTGTGGCCGGTCTGTGGCCGGCCAGCGCATTGGGCTGGGTCGGCCTGTCCAGTTACACCCTGTTGAGCGTGATGGGGCTCTACGTGTGCAGAAACCGTATCACTCGGCTGGCGGGTTGCTGACTTCGGCGTTGCTCTTGTTTTTCTCTTCAAGAGCGGTCTGTCTGGCCAGGCGTGCATTCTTGAAGCGGCGGCGGGCCCACAGGCACAGGCCGATCAGGAGCAGGGCACCGAGCACCCACAGCTCATATTTCTTGACGTTGCCCAGCAAGCCTTCGAGCACGGCGCCAAAGTGATAGGCGGCGGTAGCCAGGGCAATGGCCCAGATGGCCGCACCAATGCCGTTGAGCAGCAAATAGCGGCCCGGAGGGTAGCCTGACAGGCCGATTGCCACGGGCATGACGGTACGCAGGCCGTAGACGAAGCGGAAACTCAGGACCCAGATATCCGGGTGCCTGCGAATGTGCTCCAGCGCCTTGTCGCCCATAAGTTGCCAGCGCGGTTTGCGCGCCAACAGTTTGCGGCCGTGCTTGCGCCCCAGGAAGTACCACAGCTGATCTCCGGCATAACTGCCGAGGAATGCCACGATCATGACCAGTTTGAGGTCCATGTATCCGCGGAACGCCAAGAAGCCTGCGAGAACCAGAATGGTCTCACCTTCAAAGAACGTCCCTAGAAACAGGGCGAAGTAGCCGAATTCTTGAAGAAATTGTTGGAGCATTGTCTGGATGCTGGCGAAATGAACGCGCAGCCTACGCCTTAAGGGACGTTCGGGAAAGTATCGAAATGTGACTTTGCGTTAACAAGTCCTACAAATCATGTGTATTTGACCTACATCATTAGCGTTGTCATCTAGTGTTCATGGCGAAGCGTTATAACCATGCGCGCAGGTGATTATTGCTTCGAACCTGTGGGAGCTGGCTTGACTGCGATGGGGTTGACTCAGTCAATCTGAAACTCTGCGGTGTTTGAATCGCGAGCAAGTCCGCTCCCGCAGTGTCTGCGTCGGTTGATCAGGAAACAATTTCGACAAATCGGCCTCTAACCAGTCTCTGGCCCGCATAAAGCGCCCGGGAGCGGTTTAAACCCACAGGCGTTGATGGCATTCTGACAACTTGACTGCTGGTGTCGCTTAACTGTTACGAGAGTCAAACCCGCTCTTACAGGAACATTCAATGAATACCGAAGGACTTGCTGAAATCGTTGCCACTGAAGCTCAGCCGATTGTTGAGCCAGTCCCTGAAACCCCGCCTGAACAGCAAGCCCATGCGCCTGCTGCGGCCGAGTCGCACGCGGCGGTGCATCCGGCGATTGCCGTTCCTGGCCTTGATGACAGCAGCCTGTACATCCATCGTGAGTTGTCGCAATTACAGTTCAACATTCGCGTATTGGAACAAGCGCTGGATGAGTCCTATCCGCTGCTTGAACGCTTGAAGTTTCTGCTGATTTTCTCCAGCAACCTGGATGAGTTTTTCGAAATTCGTGTCGCAGGCCTGAAAAAACAAATCACCTTCGCCCGTGAGCAGGCCGGTGCCGATGGCTTGCAGCCGCATCAGGCGCTGGCCCGCATCAGCGAACTGGTCCACGGCCATGTGGATCGCCAGTACGCGATCCTCAACGACATTCTGTTGCCCGAGCTTGAAAAGCATCAGGTGCGCTTTATCCGTCGCCGGCACTGGAACACCAAGATCAAGGCGTGGGTACGCAAGTTCTTCCGCGACGAAATCGCGCCGATCATCACGCCGATTGGCCTGGACCCGACGCACCCGTTCCCGTTGCTGGTGAACAAGAGCCTGAACTTTATCGTCGAGCTGGAAGGCATCGATGCCTTTGGTCGTGATTCAGGCCTGGCGATCATCCCGGCACCGCGTCTGTTGCCACGCGTGATCAAACTGCCTGAAGACGTGGGTGGGGCAGGCGACAACTATGTGTTCCTGTCGTCGATGATTCACGCCCACGCCGATGACCTGTTTCAAGGCATGAAGGTGAAAGGTTGCTACCAGTTCCGCCTGACCCGTAACGCCGATCTGGCGGTTGATACCGAAGATGTTGAAGACCTGGCCCGTGCGCTGCGTGGCGAGTTGTTCTCGCGTCGATACGGCGATGCCGTACGCCTGGAAGTGGCCGACACATGCCCCAAGCATCTGTCCGACTACCTGCTCAAGCAGTTCAGCCTGCATGAGACCGAGTTGTATCAGGTCAATGGTCCGGTCAACCTGACACGCCTTTTCAGCATCACCAGCCTCGACAGCCACCCTGAGCTGCAATACACGCCGTTTACCCCGGCGATTCCCAAGCTGTTGCAGAACAGCGAGAACATTTTTAGCGTGGTCAGCAAACAGGACATCTTGCTGCTGCACCCGTTTGAGTCGTTTACTCCGGTCGTCGACTTGCTTCGCCAGGCTGCCAAGGATCCGCATGTGCTGGCCGTACGCCAGACCCTGTACCGCAGCGGCGCCAACTCGGAAATCGTTGATGCGCTGGTTGATGCGGCGCGTAACGGTAAAGAAGTGACCGCGGTGATCGAGTTGCGTGCGCGCTTTGACGAAGAGTCCAACCTGCAACTGGCCAGTCGCCTGCAAGCTGCCGGTGCGGTGGTGATCTATGGCGTAGTCGGTTTCAAGACCCACGCCAAGATGATGCTGATTCTGCGCCGTGAGGCGGGGGAGATCGTGCGTTACGCGCATCTGGGTACCGGCAACTACCACGCCGGCAACGCCAAGCTTTACACCGACTACAGCTTGCTGACCTCCGACGACGCGCTGTGTGAAGACGTCGGCAAGTTGTTCAGCCAGTTGATCGGCATGGGCAAGACGCTGCGCATGAAAAAACTGCTGCATGCGCCTTTCACTTTGAAAAAGGGCATGCTGGACATGATTGCCCGCGAGACCCAGTTCGCTGTTGAAGGCAAACCGGCGCATATCATCGCCAAGTTCAACTCGCTGACCGATCCGAAAATCATCCGTGCGCTGTACAAGGCCAGTCAGTCCGGCGTGCGTATTGATCTGGTGGTACGCGGGATGTGCTGCCTGCGTCCCGGGATTGCCGGCGTTTCGCACAATATTCATGTGCGTTCGATCATCGGTCGCTTCCTGGAGCACACACGGGTGTTCTACTTCCTCAATGGCGGCGAGGAGCAGATGTTCCTGTCGAGTGCCGACTGGATGGAGCGCAATCTCGATAAGCGTGTTGAGACGTGCTTCCCGGTCGAGGGTAAAAAGCTGATTCTGCGGGTCAAGAAGGAGCTTGAGTGCTATCTGACGGACAACACCCACAGCTGGAGCCTTCAGTCGGACGGGCGGTATATCCGCAATACGCCAACGGGCAACCAGAACTCGCGCAGTGCGCAAGCCACGCTGCTTGAGCGTCTGAGCCTGCCGGTACTGGCCGTGAGTACCGGGCCATCGGTATAACGCTGTAACGACTGTGGGAGCGAGCCTGCTCGCTCCCACAGTTGGTTTGAGTTGTGCCCGGTCAGGAAACCGTCAGCACAATTCCGACCCGGGTCAGCCATTGCGCTTCTTGTTCGAAGTCAGCCTGGGTCAGCGGGTTCTGTTCCAGCCAGCCGTCGGGGAAGATTACGTCCAGGTGATCGCCCTCGGCGCGCAGCTTCACCTGCGAGGCTTCCTGGTTGCCACGGATGTGGTAGAACAGGATCGCAAAGCGCAACAGCACGCACAGGCGAATCAGCTTGATGCCGTCTTCGCCAAATTCGGCGAACTTGTCTTTAGGAATGTTGCGACGATGGCCGCGCACCAGCAGCGCGAGCATTTGCTGGTCTTCGCGTGAGAAACCAGCCAGGTCGGAGTGCTCTATCAAGTAGGCGCCGTGCTTGTGGTAATGATAGTGGGCAATGTCCAGCCCGACTTCATGCACCTTGGCCGCCCAGCTCAGCAGTTCACGCCATACACCGTCCTTGAGGCCCCACGACTTGGCCACTTGATCGAAGGCGCGCAGCGCCTTGCGTTCAACCCGTGCCGCTTGCTCGCGATCGACATGGTAACGGTCCATCAGCGAGCTGAGGGTGCGCTCACGCACGTCTTCGTGGTGATGGCGGCCCAGAAGGTCGTACAGCACGCCTTCGCGCAGGGCGCCGTCACAGTGATCCATACGTTGCAGTTCAAGGGCGTCGAAGATTGCTTCAAGAATCGCCAGCCCGGCCGGGAAGATGGCGCGACGGTCGGGCTTGATGCCTTCGAAGTCGATCTTGTCCGCGTCGCCCAGCTTGAACAGCTTGCGCTTGAGCCAGGACAGGCCTTCGGCGTTTACTTCGCCGTTACCATGACCGCCCGCCTTGAGCGCCAGGCCAATGGCCCGAATGGTACCCGAAGAGCCGATGGCCTCATCCCAGGTCAGGCGGTGCAGGGCGTGCTCGATGCTCATGATTTCCAGGCGCGCAGCCGTGTAGGCCTGGGCGTAGCGTGCCGGGGTGATCTTGCCGTCGCGGAAATAGCGCTGGGTAAAGCTGACGCAGCCCATTTGCAGGCTTTCGCGTAGCAGGGGCTCAAAACGCTGGCCAATGATGAACTCGGTACTGCCGCCGCCGATGTCGGCCACCAGGCGTTTGCCCGGCGTGTCGGCGAGGGTGTGGGACACACCCAGGTAGATCAGGCGCGCTTCTTCACGACCGGAAATCACTTCAACGGTGTGACCCAGGATCTCTTCGGCACGCACGATAAACTCGTTGCGGTTGCGCGCCTCGCGCAATGCGTTGGTTCCCACAATACGCACGGCACCCAACGGCATACCGTTGATCAGTTGGGCGAAACGCTTGAGGCAATCGAGCCCGCGCTGCATGGATTCTTCGCTGAGCTTGCGTTCTTCGTCGATGCCGGCAGCTAACTGCACCTTGTCACCAAGACGCTCAAGTATGCGGATTTCGCCGTTCTGGGCCTTGGCCACCACCATGTGAAAGCTGTTAGAACCCAGATCAATGGCGGCGATCAGGGACGGATTCCTTGCTTGGGATTGGGGCATGGTTGAGGGGTCTCGGTCGATAACCCGGCCATCGTGCCACGATCAAAGGCTCGCGCCAACGCGTGATATCACCTGCCTTGATGTGGAGCACGAAAGCAATGAGGTTAGCTGTTATCCGAGGCCTCGTGTTTTCAGGCTCTACGATTCCCGTAGCCTCGTACCTCGTCAGTGACTACAACGTTCCGATGAAATTCGCCAGTTCCGGGGTTTGCGGGTTGGCGAACAGCACTTTGGGGTCACCCACTTCATGCACCTTGCCCTGGTGCATAAACACCAGTTTGTCGCCAACTTCACGGGCAAAACGCATCTCGTGGGTGACCATGATCAGCGTCATGCCTTCACGGGCCAATTGGCGCACCACGCTGAGCACTTCATTGACCAGCTCCGGGTCGAGGGCCGAAGTGATCTCATCACACAACAGCACCTTGGGTGACATGGCCAAAGCCCGGGCAATCGCCACCCGCTGCTGTTGACCGCCCGACAGGCGCTCCGGGAAGGCGTCGAACTTGTCGCCCAGCCCCACCCGTTCCAGCATCTGGCGCGCCAGTTCGGCGGCCTTGGCTTTGGGCACCTTTTGCACCACTTGCGGGGCCAGCATGACGTTTTCGCCCACGCTCAGGTGCGGGAACAGATTGAACTGCTGAAACACCATGCCGACCTTCTGGCGCAGGCTTCGCAAGTCTGCGCGGGCGGCATCCAGGTATTCGTCATCGACCTCAATCACCCCGTCGTTAATGGACTCCAGCCCGTTCAGGGTTCTGAGCAAGGTACTCTTGCCCGAGCCGCTGCGGCCAATGATAGCGACCACCTGGCCCTGTTCGACCGTCAGGTCGATGCCTTTGAGCACGTGGTGGTCGCCGTAGTATTTATGCAGGGCGGTAACTCTAAGCAGAGGCATGCAGTCTCCTTTCCAGATAGCGCGCACTGAGCGACAGGGGGTAGCACAAGAGGAAGTAACCCAGAGCCACCAGGCCATAGACCATGAAAGGCTCGAAGGTGGCATTGGCCAGCATGCTGCCGGTCTTGGTCAATTCGGTGAATCCAATAATCGAGGTCACGGCAGTGCCTTTGATGACCTGCACCGAAAAGCCGACGGTCGGCGCGATGGCGACCCGCAAGGCTTGCGGCAGGATCACGTAGCGCAATTGCTCCAGCGGGCTGAGTGCCAGGCTGGCCGAGGCCTCCCACTGGCCGTGGGCAATCGACTCGACGCAGCCGCGCCAGATCTCGGCCAGGTAGGCACTGGTGAACAATGTCAGCGCCAGGGCCGCGGCCATCCACGGCGAAATATCGATGCCCAGCAGGGCAATGCCAAAGAAGATCAAAAACAGCTGCATCAGCAGGGGCGTACCCTGGAACAGCTCTATATAACCGCGCGCCAGAGTGCGGGCGAAGCGGCTTTTGGAAATGCGCATCAGCAACACCAGCAAGCCGATAAAGCCGCCGCCGATAAACGCAACAAGAGACAGGGCGACTGTCCACTGCAAACCCGTCAGCAAGTTACGCACGATGTCCCAGAACGTGAAATCCATCAGCGACTCCTGCTCAGGTAGCGGCGGCCGAACCAGTTCAGTAACTGGCGGATCAACAAGGCCATGCACAGGTAAATCAGGGTGGTCAGGACGTAGGTTTCGAAGCTGCGAAAATTGCGTGACTGAATGAAATTGGCAAAAAAGCTCAGCTCTTCAGTGGCAATTTGCGAGCAGACCGCCGAGCCGAGCATCACGATGATGATCTGGCTGCTCAGAGCTGGCCAAACCTTGGCCAGCGCCGGTTGCAGGACCACATGGCGGAACGCCTCGAATCGGCTCATGGCCAGTGCCGATGCTGCTTCCAGCTGACCTTTGGGGATCGCCTGAATACCTGCGCGGATAATTTCCGTGGAATAGGCACCCAGGTTGATCACCATCGCCAGCACCGCGGCCTGCCACTCGCTGATATGCACACCCAGGCCCGGCAAGCCGAAAAAGATAAAAAATAGCTGCACCAGAAACGGCGTGTTGCGGATCAACTCGACATACAACCCGAACAACGCAGCGAAAGGTCGAATATTCCACGCCCGGACCACGGCGCCGACAATCCCCAGGCTGACGCCGAATACTGTGCCGATCGCTGTCAGTTCAAGGGTATACAGGGCGCCGCGTAATAACAGGTCGCTGTTTTGCAGCACCGGTAAAAAGTCGAACTGATAAGCCATGATTGACCCCGTCGCAAAGTGTCAGAGGTCAGCTGGCAGCGGCTCTTTAAGCCATTGCAGCGCGTTTTTTTCCAGGCTGCCGTCAGCCTTGGCCGTGGCCAGAATCTGGTTCACCTTGTCCAGCAACTCGGGCTGACCCTTGTTCACGCCGACGTAGACCGGTGAATCCTTGAGCTTGAGTTTCATGGCCGGGATGCGCTTGGGGTTGCGTTCGCTGATGGCGACCATCACCACGTTGCCGCTGGCGATCAGGTCCACCTGGCCTGCCAGATACGCGGCGATGGTCGAGTTGTTGTCTTCGAAGCGTTTGATGGTCACGCCGGCTGCCGCCACGTTGGTCAGTTCGATGTCTTCGATGGCGCCACGGGTCACGCTGATGGTTTTACCCTTGAGGTCATCCAGGGTCTTGATCTGCGCGTCTGGCGGGCCAAATACGCCAAGGTAGAACGGCGCATAAGCGTGGGAAAAATCGATGACTTTTTCACGATCCGGGTTTTTGCCCAAGCTGGAAATCACTACATCGACTTTGCCGGTGGTCAGATAGGGCACACGGTTGGTGCTGTTTACGGGCGTCAGTTCAAGTTTGACCTTGAGCTGATCGGCCAGCAATTTGGCGGTGTCGATATCCAGCCCGCGAGGCTGCATGTCCGGGCCGACCGAGCCGAAGGGCGGAAAATCCTGGGGGACTGCGACCTTGAGGGTGCCGCGTGCCATCACCTCATCGAGGTCACTGGCGTGGGCCGGGGCCTGGCTCAGCATCAGGCTGGCGAACAAGGCGCAAATCAAGGCGCTGTAACGCTGGGTCATGGCAATTCTCCGGAAAGGGCGCGCGGTGGTGTGCGCCGTTGAGCCAGAGCACAGGCCATGCCAACAGGGCTTTTATGACCGCCAGGGCTGATTTCAGAAGGCATGCGGCGGTCTGACTGGTCTGAACAGTGATGACGTTTTTTGCACCTCTATCGGGCGTTTCTCACAGGGCTTGAACCGGCTTGGGGCGTGACTTGCCGAGCGTTGGCAATAGCTTTACAACTACGCCTTTCCTGAGCCGATCAAGCCGATTTGTGATGAATTCAAGCGCACGGGCCGTACCCGAAGTGGCATTGCTGGCCATTCGTAAATTGATCGCCGAAAACGCTTTTGCGCCGGGAGATGCCTTGCCGTCGCAGCGCGAGCTGGCGGTGCAGTTGGGGGTCAGCCGGGCATCGCTGCGCGAGGCGTTATCTTCGCTCAGTGCCCTGGGCGTGATCAGTGTGCAGCCGGGTAAAGGCGTGTATGTGCAGGCCGCGCAAGCAGATGACCCGGTTGTTCCGGTTACGGACTGGCCCTATGCAGCCCAGGCCTGCCCGCAGGATATTTTCCAGCTGCGATACGCACTGGAAGGTTTCGCTGCGGGGCTGGCGGCGGTGCGCTTGACCCGCGACCAACTGGATGTGTTGCAGGACAATGTCGAGGCAATGCGCCATGAGTTACGCGCCGGGGATTTTGAGCGTGCCGCGCAGCTGGACTTCGAGTTCCATCAACTGATCCTGCGTGCCAGTGGCAATCAGGCAATGGCCACTATGCTGATCACCCGTGGCGATATTTTTCTGGAAAGCCAGAAGCTGCCGTTTATCCGCCCGGAGCGGGCCATGGAAACCTGGCAGGAGCACCGCAAAATCCTCCGGGCCCTGGCCCGTCATGCCAGCGGCCCTGCACAAAAGGCCATGAGCGAGCACATTCGCCAGGCTGCCTCGCGAACCGGGATTGCCTTCGTCACCCCCGACGGCTCCTGAAACGGGCGATATCTGCACTCATGCACCACTATAGTGAGAGTCAATCGTCCCTCACCTTCCTGAACGCGGTGATGACAGCTATGATGTGCTACGTTTTTGCTTACAACCACGGAGACTTCCATGAGCAGCGATCTTATTAAACACGTCACCGACGCTAGCTTTGAGGCCGATGTTCTCAAGGCTGAAGGCGCTGTACTGGTCGACTACTGGGCTGAATGGTGTGGCCCTTGCAAAATGATCGCGCCGGTTCTGGACGAGATCGCAGAGACTTACAAAGGCAAGCTGACTGTTGCCAAGCTGAACATTGATGAAAACCAGGAAACCCCGGCCAAGCACGGCGTACGCGGTATTCCTACGCTGATGCTGTTCAAGAACGGCAACGTTGAAGCCACCAAGGTCGGTGCGCTGTCGAAGTCGCAGTTGGCTGCATTCCTCGACGCCAATATCTAAGCGTCGATAAAAGCCCCGCTAAATGCGGGGCTTTTTCATGGCTCAAGGACTAGACGCTATGAAACTCAAGTGGTACATTCGGCCCCGCACTGGTTTCTCCATTGCCCCCTGCAAGCCGTCGCCGACGCACTCCTTATCGAATTAGTACGCGATCCTGTCGCCTTCTCTGCGGCGCGGCCTCATTAAGCCCAAAGCTTAATTTCCCTCCCCATAAATGATTACGTCATTCCTATATGAACCTGACTGAACTCAAGCAAAAGCCGATTACCGAACTGCTCGAATTGGCCGAACAGATGGGCATAGAAAATATGGCCCGTTCGCGCAAGCAGGACGTGATTTTCTCCCTGCTCAAAAAGCACGCGAAAAGCGGCGAGGAAATCTCCGGTGATGGCGTGCTGGAGATTCTCCAGGACGGCTTCGGCTTCCTTCGCTCCGCTGACGCCTCGTACCTGGCAGGCCCTGACGATATCTACGTCTCGCCTAGCCAGATTCGACGCTTCAACTTGCGCACCGGCGACACCATCGTCGGTAAAATCCGCCCGCCAAAAGAAGGCGAGCGTTACTTCGCACTGCTGAAAGTCGACACGATCAACTACGATCGTCCCGAGAACGCGAAAAACAAGATTCTCTTCGAGAACTTGACCCCGTTGTTCCCGACCGTACGCATGAAGATGGAAATCGGTAACGGTTCCACCGAAGATCTGACCGGTCGCGTGATCGACCTCTGTGCTCCGATCGGTAAAGGTCAGCGTGGTCTGATCGTTGCTCCGCCAAAAGCGGGCAAGACCATCATGCTGCAGAACATCGCGTCGAACATTTCGCGTAACAATCCTGAAGTGCACTTGATCGTTCTGTTGATCGACGAGCGCCCTGAAGAAGTAACCGAAATGCAGCGTACCGTTCGCGGCGAAGTGGTTGCTTCCACCTTCGACGAGCCACCAACCCGCCACGTGCAGGTTGCCGAAATGGTGATCGAGAAGGCCAAGCGCCTGGTCGAACACAAAAAGGACGTGGTGATCCTGCTCGACTCCATCACCCGTCTGGCCCGTGCCTACAACACCGTTATCCCGAGCTCCGGCAAGGTACTGACCGGTGGTGTCGATGCTCACGCCCTTGAGAAGCCAAAGCGTTTCTTCGGTGCTGCGCGTAACATCGAAGAAGGCGGCTCGCTGACCATCATCGCTACCGCGCTGGTTGAAACCGGCTCGAAGATGGATGAAGTGATCTACGAAGAGTTCAAAGGCACTGGCAACATGGAACTGCCTCTGGACCGCAAGATCGCTGAAAAACGCGTCTTCCCTGCGATCAACATCAACCGCTCCGGTACCCGCCGTGAAGAGTTGCTGACTGCAGACGACGAGTTGCAACGCATGTGGATCCTGCGCAAGCTGTTGCACCCGATGGACGAAGTTGCAGCCATCGAGTTCCTGGTCGACAAGCTTAAGCAGACCAAGACTAACGATGAGTTCTTCTTGTCGATGAAACGCAAGTAACACGGTTTCTCGCACAAAAATCAGGCGCCCCGCGAGGGCGCCTTTTTTTATGCCAAAAAAAAGGAAGGTTTGTGCTTAACTTCGGTCAATAAAAACAATGTATTAGCGAAATTGAGCGTATATGACTTCTCTTGTTTATCGCAGGGACATTGATGGCCTGCGAGCTGTTGCCGTGATTGCCGTAGTACTGTTCCACTTTGGTGTGCCGGGTTTTTCAGGCGGATTCGTTGGCGTCGATGTGTTCTTCGTCATTTCCGGTTATTTGATTACCTCGATCATCTGGCGCCAGCGTGAGGCGGCACGCTTCAGTTTTGTCGAGTTTTGGGCCCGTCGCGCGCGGCGAATCCTGCCGGCCTTGTTCGTGATGATGGCCGCCGTGCTGGCTGTGGGCTGGTTCCTGATGGCACCCAAGGACTACGAAGAGCTGGGGCGTTCGGTGCGCTACCAGGTGATGTTCGTTTCCAACCTGCTGTTTATGCGCCAGGAGGGCTATTTCGATGCGGCCAGCGATCTAAAACCGCTGCTGCATACCTGGTCGCTGGCGGTTGAGGAACAGTTCTATATTGTCTTTCCCTTGCTGCTGACCCTGCTGTCCAGCCGATTCAAGCACTGGCGGCTGGCTTTGTTCAGCCTGTTGCTGGTGTCGTTCGGGCTCAGCGTCTGGGCCGTGGCCCAGCATCCCGAGAAAGCGTTTTTCCTGTTGCCGATGCGGGCATGGGAACTGCTGGCCGGTGCCATGCTGGCGATTGCGCCTGCCAGCCAGAAGCGCCTGACCCCGGCGGCAGCGCAAGCTATCAGCCTGTTGGGCATGGGGCTGATTCTTGTTGCCGTGTTCGGCTATGACAACAGCACACCGTTCCCGGGTGCCGCAGCGTTGCTGCCCGTGCTGGGCGTGGTGGCCCTGATCTGGGCCAATGAGCATCAGAGCACCTGGGTCGGGCGTGTGTTGAGCACGCGGCTAATGGTCGGGCTCGGGCTGATTTCCTATTCCTGGTATTTGTGGCACTGGCCGGTTTTCGTGTTTGGCAGTTATGCCGGCGCGGAGGAGTTTGGTCCCGTGCTGACGGGCGGGTTGATTGCGCTGACGTTGATCCTCGGCTATCTGTCCTGGCGTTTTGTCGAAACGCCGTTTCGTGAGCGTCGAATATTGGCTGGCCGTCGTCAGATTCTCGTCGCGGCGGGCTTGGGCATTCTGGTGTTGGGTATCGCCGGCCAGGCGCTGCGCTGGACCGATGGCCTGCCGTCGCGTTTGTCCGAGCAGGCGTTGCAATATGCGCGGGCCAGCGAATGGCGACCTGAGCTGATGGCCTGCATCACCGATGACAAGAGCCCGGCCGACACGCCGTTCTGCCGTTACGGACAATCGCCCACCGCGCCGGCTCAGTTGCTGGTGTGGGGCGACAGCCACGCCACGGCCCTGATCCCGGCACTGGAAGAAAGCGCCCGCGAGCATGGCGTCAATGTGATGTTGGCCAGCTCGGCCGGTTGCCTGCCGCTTGAGGGGCTGGAGCACGGTACGCGGTGCGCCGATTACAACCGTCGTGTCGAGCGCACCCTGGCGACCGAGCCAGTGCGCGACATCCTGTTGGTAGCCCGCTGGAGCCTGTACTTGTATGGCGATGCCAAGGGCGATCACGGCCATGCGTTGCGCGATGGCAATGGCCACTATAACCGCGCGGTCGCCGAACAACGGTTGGCCGATGGCTTGCGGGCGAAGGTCGAGCAATTGCGCAAGGCCGGGTACCGCGTATGGCTGATGAAGGAGGCGCCGTTGCAACCGTTCAATCCGCCGTACCGCCTGAGCCGCCTGGCGATGCTGCACCAGCCAACCGCCGAAGTCGGCATGCCGGTTGAAGACCACCTCAGGCAAAAAGCGTTTATCAACCGGCTGTTTGCCGATATCGCGGCTGCTGATTCCAATGTGCAGGTACTGGACCCGACCCCGCAGCTGTGTGATGCCTCGGGGTTGTGCCGGGCCGAACAGGACGGTCATTCGTTGTATACCGATGACAATCACTTGTCCGAAATCGGCGCTCGCCTGGTTCTCCCGGCATTGGCCCCGCTGTTCGATGATCTGGCGTTGCGTGCCCCGGAGCAGGCCAATACCGCCCGCTGAGCAGCGATAAGCTGCCAGCGGCCGGCATAGCAGGTAGGATGTACGCCTATTTTAGGGGTGCCACCGTCAATGAAATTCAAGGATCTTCGGGATTTCGTGCAGCAGCTAGAGCAGCGCGGAGAATTGAAACGCATCCAGATTCCCGTTTCTCCAGTCCTGGAGATGACTGAAATCTGCGACCGCACGCTGCGTGCCAAAGGCCCGGCTTTGCTGTTCGAAAACCCGACTGGCCACACGATTCCGGTGCTCGGCAATTTGTTCGGCACGCCAGAGCGCGTGGCAATGGGCATGGGCGCCGAGTCTGTCAGCGAGCTGCGGGAAATCGGCAAGCTGCTGGCGTTCCTCAAGGAGCCCGAGCCGCCTAAAGGTCTGAAGGATGCGTGGTCCAAGTTGCCGATCTTCCGCAAGATCATTGCCATGGCGCCGAAAGTCGTCAAGGACGCGGTGTGCCAGGAAGTGGTCATTGAGGGGGATGACGTAGACCTCGCCATGCTGCCGGTGCAGCATTGCTGGCCTGGCGACGTGGCGCCCCTGATTACCTGGGGCCTGACCGTGACCAAAGGCCCTAACAAGGACCGGCAGAATCTCGGTATCTATCGTCAGCAGGTGATTGGCCGCAACAAGGTCATCATGCGCTGGTTGAGCCACCGAGGCGGTGCACTGGACTACCGTGACTGGTGCGAAAAACACCCCGGCCAGCCATTCCCGGTATCCGTGGCCCTGGGCGCAGACCCGGCGACCATTCTTGGCGCCGTGACCCCGGTGCCCGACAGCCTGTCGGAATACGCTTTTGCCGGCTTGCTGCGGGGCAATCGTACCGAACTGGTGAAGTGCCGCGGCAACGACCTGCAAGTGCCGGCCACTGCCGAGATCATCCTTGAAGGCGTGATCCACCCTGGCGAGATGGCGCCCGAAGGCCCGTACGGCGACCACACCGGTTACTACAACGAAGTGGACAGCTTCCCGGTGTTTACTGTCGAGCGCATCACTCATCGGGTCAAACCGATCTATCACAGCACCTACACCGGCCGTCCACCGGATGAGCCGGCAATTTTGGGCGTGGCGCTCAACGAAGTGTTTGTACCGATCCTGCAAAAGCAGTTCCCTGAAATCACCGACTTCTACTTGCCGCCCGAAGGCTGCTCGTACCGCATGGCCATCGTGACCATGAAAAAGCAGTATCCGGGGCACGCCAAGCGCGTAATGCTGGGTGTGTGGTCGTTTTTGCGCCAGTTCATGTACACCAAATTCGTTATCGTGACTGACGACGACATCAATGCCCGCGACTGGAACGACGTCATCTGGGCCATTACCACGCGTATGGACCCCAAGCGCGACACGGTAATGATCGACAACACGCCAATCGACTATCTCGACTTTGCCTCACCGGTTTCCGGCCTGGGTTCGAAGATGGGCCTGGATGCAACCAACAAATGGCCGGGTGAAACCACCCGTGAATGGGGTCGGGTCATCGTCAAGGATGAGGCGGTCACTCGCCGGATCGATGACATCTGGAATCAATTAGGAATAGATTGATGCGTGTAACCTTGCAGCCTTCAGGTGCGGTACTGGAAACCTTGCCTGGCGAGCGAATTCTGGATGCGGCGCAGCGTCTGGGCTATGAATGCCCGCAGAGCTGTCGCAATGGTAATTGCCACGTGTGTGCGGCCTTGCTGGTTGAAGGCCAGGTCGAGCAGGCGGGAGACGTGCGTGATCATGGCGAGTTTTATACCTGCCTGGCGGCCCCGCTTGAAGACTGTGTGGTGTTATGGGATGGCGTGCTTGCGTTGGGAGAATTACCGGTGCGTAGCCTGGCGTGTCAGTTGACCGAGTGTGTCGATATGGGGGGCGATGTGTGGCGGGTGCGCTTGCGCGCACCTGCGGGCAAGCCGCCGCGTTATCACGCCGGGCAATACGTGATGCTGGAGCGTGAAAACGGTGACAAGTCGGCATTCTCGCTGGCCAGCGCACCGCACTCGGGGCGCGACCTGGAGTTGCATGTACTGGTGCGTGAAGACAGCGCCCGCAAGCTGATCGAGCAGTTGCAGCGCAACAGGATGGTTCGCCTGGAGCTGCCGTTTGGTGACACGCACTTGTCTGAATTGCCGGACGGGCCGTTGGTGCTGATCGCGGCGGGCACCGGCATGGCGCAAATGCACAGCCTGATCGAACATTGCCGTGCCAAGGGTTTCAAGCATCCGGTGCATTTGTACTGGGGCGTGCGTCGCCCGGAAGACTTCTACACCCTGGATGAATGGGCTGAATGGGAGAAAACCCCCAACCTGTTCCTGCATAAGGTAGTGAGTGATTTGTGTGGTTGGGAAGGGCGCTGCGGCATGCTGCATGAAGCCGTGTGCGAAGACATCAGCGATCTGGCCAGTGTGCATGTATATGCCAGCGGTTCGCCAGCGATGATCTACGGTACTCTCGACGCGTTGGTAGCTGCCGGCATGGACGCGCACCAGATGCGTGCCGACGTGTTTGCCTACTGCCCACGACCTTAAAACCGCACGCCAGTGGTAATCATGGCGGCATTGAAGCCGAGCAACACCAGCTCGGCGGCTACCGGGCCGTAGTGGGCGCCGACTGAGGGAATGATCACCGGCGCAATGCCGAAGCGATTGAGGGGAATCTTGTTCTTGTACTCGCCGCGGTAACCTTGCAGCAGGCCGCCCGTCAACTTCAAGTAAACAGGATAAGTGTCGCTATCAAAGCGTTTGCCCGCGTAGGTGTAAAACGATCGCTGGCTGAATGAGTTGCGAAAGGTGGCCACTCCATAGACCAGCCCCGAATCTTCATTGCGTTCAATGCCAATCAAGTCCTGATTGTTGTTGTGCTTGGAGTCAGGTGAAAAGTGCCGGGTATACACGCTGGTTTGCAGATACCAGAACCCTTTGTCGTCCTGTGTTGTATTGTCTTGCGCCAGGGTTGTGCTGGCGTATGCAAGTATCGGTAAACAGTAGCAGAGAACTTTTTTTCGCATTTTGCACCTTCTGGTGGTTATTTGAAGTGTGCGTAGGGTGCACAGCTATCCAGAGGTACCTATCCTGTTTTAATTGGTGTAGGCAGTACCTAAGCAATGTCATATATGCTTGTAGGAATTTTCTTTTTCTTATTGGGTGTTTGTGCTTATTTGGCGCGTAACCGATTCTCGCCTGGTTTGAGTCGCTGGCTTGATTATCCTGTTTCGCGCCTGTCAGCAGCCTGTCCGGTTGGCCAGATCATTGAGTGTGCAGTGATATAAGATTGGTGGATTAGTTTCTGTTACGTCATGTTTGCAGGATCCATTTCCCCGTTATGACTGTTATTGAATCTGCTGGTTTAAACTCGATCTACCCCCCGCAGCTTGATCTCGGGGCACCGTTGACTCCAGAGCAACTGCTCAACTCCGTGCACAGCACCATGGCGCGCCATCAGGGCGGGCCGGTCTGGTTATTTGCTTATGGTTCATTGATCTGGCGCCCTGAGTGCACGGCGGTCGAGCGCGTGCGTGGGCGGGTGCATGGCTACCATCGCGGGCTGTATCTGTGGTCTCACGAGCATCGCGGCACACCGCAGTGGCCAGGTCTGGTTTTTGGTCTGGATCGAGGGGGGTCGTGCAGTGGCTTTGCCTATCGCTTGCCGGAAGAAAACCTGGACGCCTCACTGCATGCCTTGTGGCTTCGCGAAATGCCGGTGCCCTCGTATCGCCCGCACTGGCTGACGTGCAGACTGGACGATGGCAGTCAGGTGCAGGCCCTGGGCTTTGTGCTGGAGCGGCATTTACCCAGCTATGCGGGCAACCTGCCGGATGACGTGTTGAGCCAGGTGTTGGCCAACGCCAGCGGGCGCTACGGCACTACTCGCGATTATGTCGAGCAGACCGTAAGTGCCCTGCGCAGCCACGCCATGCCAGATCGAAACCTGGAGGCGCGGCTCAAGCGCTGCGTACCGATTGCGCCTTAAGCGGGAGCGGTTATCGCACGTTCTTCGCTGGCCTGGTTCTTGTGGCGCAGCGTCGGGATCATGAATGCGATGGCCAGCAGGCACGCGCTGATCAGCAGCACAAAGCCGCCATCCCAACCGAAGTGGTCAACCAGATAGCCCATGGCCGCACTGGCCGCCACCGAGCCACCCAGGTAGCCGAACAGCCCTGTAAAGCCTGCGGCAGTACCTGCGGCTTTCTTCGGTGCCAGTTCCAGTGCCTGCAAACCGATCAGCATTACCGGCCCGTAAATCAGGAAGCCGATTGAAAACAGCGCGATCATGTCCACGGTCGGGTTGCCTGGCGGGTTAAGCCAGTAAACCAGGGTTGCGACGGTCACCAGCGACATAAAGACAATGCCGGTCAGCCCGCGATTGCCGCGGAAAATCTTGTCTGACATCCAGCCGCACAGCAGCGTGCCCGGAATTCCCGCCCACTCGTAGAAGAAGTAAGCCCACGAGGTGGTGTCCACCGTGAAGTGCTTGGCTTCCTTCAGATAGGTCGGCGCCCAGTCCAGCACGCCGTAGCGCAGCAGGTAGACGAACACGTTGGCCAGGGCGATATACCAGAGCATTTTGTTACGCAGCACGTATTTGACGAAGATCTCTTTGGCGCTGAATTCGTCTTCATGGCTGGCGTCGTAACCCGCCGGGTAATCATTCTTGTACTGCTCGATCGGCGGCAAACCAACGGACTGTGGGGTGTCGCGCATGGTGACAAACGCAAACAGCGCCACCAGCAGCGCCACCGTGGCAGGCACATAGAAGGCCGCGTGCCAGTCGTTGAACCAGGCCATACCCAGTAAAAACAGCGGGCCGATCAGACCACCGCCCACGTTGTGGGCCACGTTCCACACCGATACCACACCGCCGCGTTCCTTCTGCGACCACCAGTGCACCATGGTACGGCCACTGGGAGGCCAACCCATGCCCTGCGCCCAGCCGTTGATAAACAGCAAAATGAACATCATGGTCACGCTGGATGTTGCCCAAGGTGCGAAACCGAAAATGAACATCACTCCCGCTGAGATCATCAAGCCAAAGGGTAAAAAGAAGCGCGGGTTAGAGCGGTCGGACACCAGCCCCATGAGGAACTTGGATAAGCCGTAGGCAATGGCAATCGCTGACATTGCTACACCCAGTTGACCTCGGGTGTAGCCCTCATCGATCAAGTAGGGCATGGCCAGAGAGAAGTTTTTGCGCAGCAGGTAGTAACCCGCATAGCCAAAAAAGATACCGGCAAAGATTTGCCAGCGAAGTCGTCGGTAAGTGCTGTCTATTTTTTCTTCAGGCAGAGGCGCCTGGTGTACGGCAGGTCGGAAAAAAGCAAACATTCAAGAGCTCCAAATTTCTTGTTATATCGGCGGTGCCGAACGTTACATTTTCGTTACTGAAAATGACAGGCCTTACCCTTTAGAGCTGAAGGAAAAATCCCACATGCGATTTTCGCTTATGAACATGTCGCTTGGGTATAAAACCCCATACAGGCTGGCTTCGCTGCTCGGGTCTATCTGAAAACTATCCACAGGCTCGGCGAATACAGCGGCAACAAATGTTTTCGTAGGGTTTAAATGCAAGTTCAATAGGAGCAATCCCACGCTGGAATCGGAGCTCCAGGACTGAGCTATTGGCCTGCACATCAATAGAATTTCCCCTTTGCAGCCCTATGGGGTGCGCCGCTGGGGAAGGCTATGAAGCTTGTGCTGGGGTTTGTGGCGTTTACTGCGTGGGCTGGCGAACCTGCGCCAGATATCAACAGTGTCACCTGCCTGAAGTTAAACCGGGAAATCAGGGGCTATATGCGTCGCGGGGTCGACCTGCCTCTGGCTGAGTTGACGCTGTTCAGGCAAACCCGCAACCGGTTGATTGAAGGGTTTGAGGACGGGCTGTATTCACGCGACCAGCTATCGACTGCCATGTACGAGCTATCAAGGGATGTGGAAAAGGTGGTCAAGACCTGCCGGCGCATAGGCAGTCGTCCATTTGTGGACATGTTGCCCGCGAGCGTTCAGAAACTGCTGATGGCAACCACAGGCACAAGTAAGTCACCCGCTGGCCGATAACGCTAGATAGGCCCTCAAGCAGCCCCGTATGCTTGCCTCCACACCGAATGAAGGAGCGAATTGTGAAAGCGTGGATCATGTTGATGCTGGCCCTGGCTTTGCCGATGGCGGCGGTCGGGGAAGAGGCGCAGGAAGGTGGCGACAAGGTCAGCTACATCAGTCTGAGCCCGCCATTTGTGGGTAACTACGGTCTGGATGGCAGTTCAAGGCTCAAGGTGTACAAGGCTGATATTTCCTTGCGCGTGACGGGTGCCGATGCAGCCAGGGCGGTCAAAGCCAATGACCCATTGATTCGTAATCAACTGGTGGGGTTGTTTACCCAGCAGACCAGCGAAACCCTGGGCAGTGTCGAGGCCAAGGAGAAGCTGCGCCAGGAAGCCTTGAAGCAGATCCGGCAGGTGATGAGCGATGAAACCGGCAAGCCGATGGTGGACGATCTGTTGTTCAACAATTTGATCGTTCAGTAAAGGCGCAGCTACGGGCTTGGCTTTTGTGTGGGAGCAGGCCTGCTCGCGATGCAAGCGCCTCGGTACTTCAGATACGTCGAGGTGAAGCTGTCGCGAGCAAGCCCGCTCCCACATAACCCGTGCCCGTGGTTACGACGCCAGACTCTTGCGAAACCGCGCCAGGGCAATGGCGAAGAACACCAGGCCGATGCCGGCCAGGGCCAGCAAGTCTGGCCACACTACGTTCACACCCGCACCGCGAAACAGTATCGCTGCGCTCAGGCTTACAAAGTGGGTCGACGGCGAGCACTGCATCACCCATTGCAACCACACAGGCATGCTGTCCAGCGGCGTACTGCCGCCCGAGAGCAAGAGCATCGGGATGATCACCGGGATGGCCAGCAAACCGAACTGCGGTGTTGAGCGGGCCAGGGTCGCAAGGAATATCCCCAGTGCGGTACTGGCAAACAGGTACAGCGCGGTAACCAGCAAAAACAGGGTCAGCGACCCCGACAGTGGCACGCCCAGCGCCCATTTCACGATGACTTCCAGCGACACCCAGGTGCACAGCACCACCACCAGCATGTTGCTCCAGATTTTTGCCAGCATGATTTCCAGCGCCGTCAGCGGCAGTACCAGCAAGTGGTCGAGGGTGCCGTGTTCGCGCTCGCGCAGCAACGCGGTGCCCGTCAGCACAATGGCCAGGATGGTAATGTTGTTAACGATCTGTATCACCGCCAGAAACCATCCGCCTTCCAGATTGGCGTTGAACAATGCCCGGCTGGAGATCAACGCCGGGGCTTTCGCCGCTGCGTCACCCTGGCCGGCATAGTTGAGCAGCTCACGCTGGAAAATCTGCCCGATATACCCTGCGCCCATAAAGGCCTGACTCATGGCGGTGGCATCGACGTTGACCTGCAGGCCGGGTTGGCGGCCTGCCAGCAAGTCGGCCTGGAAGTTGGCCGGTACATTGATCACAAAGGTGTATTGGCCGTTATCCATGGCCTGATCGAGCTGGTCATAAGGCAAGGCTTGTGGGGTTTTGAACTCCGGGGGCAGCAGCGATTCACTGAGCTTGCGTGACAGAGGGCTATGGTCTTCATCAATGATGGCAACGCTGGCGTTGTGCACGCCGATGATCGAGCTCGATGCTGGCATATAAATCGCCACGGTAAAGGCATAGAGCAAGAACATCAGCAGCACGCTGTCATGGCGCAGGCTGGTGAGTTCTTTAAGGCCAAGGCGCAGGATGTGCGAGAACTTGTGCATCAAACCTCCTGCTTCTTGAGCATGATCAGGCTCAACCCGGTAAACGCCACAAAAAAGCCGAACAACGCCAGGCATTGCGGCCACAGTTGGCGCAGGTCGAGCGCTTTGGTGAAGGTGCCTACTGCGATATCAAGGAAATGCCCGGCCGGGAACAGCATGCCCATTACCGCCGAGGCTCCTTCGAGTGAGGAGCGCGGCACCAGCAACCCGGAAAACTGAATGGTCGGCAGGCTGGTGATGATCATGGTGCCCAGGATCGCGGCGATCTGGGTGCGGGTGAAGGCGGAAATCAGCAGGCCCATGCTGGTAGTCGACAGTACATACAGCAGCCCGCCCAGCGCCAGGGTCAAGCCGCTGCCCTTGAACGGTACGCCAAACAGCCAGCGGTTCATGGCCACCAGCAACGCCAGGTTGACCAGGCTCACCGCCAGATAAGGCGCCTGTTTGCCCAGCAGGAATTCAAGGCGTGTCAGGGGTGTGGCGTAGAAGTTGGTGATGGAGCCCAGCTCTTTTTCTCGCACAATGCCCAGCGCGGTCAGCATGGCCGGGATAAACGCCAGGATTAGAGCCATGACGCCGGGGCCGATGGCATTGACGCTGATCACATCCTGGTTGTAGCGGAAACGGGTTTCCAGTTTGACTGAGGCTTGCCGGTTTTGTGCCTGGCTACTCAATGTGGCCAATTGTTCCAGGTTGGCCTGATGCACGGCCTGCACATAACTGCGGCTGGTTTCGGCGCGAAACGGCATGCCGCCATCAAGCCATGCGGCAACCGTGGGCTGGCGCCCGGCATACAAATCCCGGCCAAACCCCGGGGGGATTTCCAGGGCAATTTTTATTTCCGAGCGTTGCAGGCGTTTGTGCAACTCATCTGCACTGCGGATCGGCGTGTGTTCTTCGAAATACCGGGAGCCGCGGAATGCCTCGAGATAGGCGCGGCTTTGCGGGCTCTGATCCTGGTCGTAGACGGCGAAGGCGAGGTTTTCCACGTCCAGCGAAATGCCGTAGCCAAAAATCACCATCATGAACAGCGCGCCCAGCAAGGCAAAGGCCATGCGCACCTTGTCGCGCAGCAACTCTTTGGATTCGCGACTGGCCACGGCAATCAGCCGGGTCAGGCTGAAACCCCTTTTGCTGACCGGTGGCGGCGAATTGACCGCAGGCGTGGCGACAGGCTCGGGAGAAGAGGCCGCGCTGGCGTCCTGGTCGTTCTGGGCCTGTTCCAGGCAGGTGACAAACGCCGCTTCCAGCGTATCGCCGTGGAACTGGTGTTGTAGCGCATCGGGCGTGTCGCAGGCCAGCACCTTGCCGGCGTGCATCAACGAGATACGGTCGCAGCGCTGGGCTTCGTTCATAAAGTGTGTGGACAGGAAGATGGTCACCCCTTGCTCGCGGGACAACTCGATCAGCAAGCGCCAGAAATCATCGCGGGCGGCCGGGTCCACGCCCGAAGTGGGTTCGTCGAGGATCAACACTTCCGGGCGATGCAGCACAGCCACCGCCAGAGACAGGCGCTGGCGCAAACCCAGGGGCAACTCGCCGGACTGTTGTGTGGCCACGTCGCCGAGATCGAAACGCTCGATCAATTCTTCGATACGCGGCTCGCTTTCGGCCTTGGGCAAGTCAAACAGTTGTGCGTGCAGCACCAGGTTTTGGCGCACGCTCAACTCGCCGTACAGCGAGAAGCTTTGCGACATGAAACCCACGCGCTTGCGGGTGGCCAGATCCTTGGCGTTTACCGGGTTGCCCAGCAATTTGGCGCTGCCTTCGGTGGCCGGCATCAACCCGGTGAGGACCTTCATGGTGGTGGTTTTGCCGCAACCGTTAGAGCCCAAAAAGCCAAAAATTTCGCCCCGGCCAATGGCAAAGCTGACGTTGTTCACTGCGGTGAAATCGCCGAATTTCAGGGTCAGGTCGTGGGCTTCAATGGCGATATCACTGTTGTCGCTGGTGCGCGGTGGAATCACCAGTGGCTCGCTGCTGTGGCCGCTGTCACCCTGATAGTGGGTGAAGGCCTCGTCGAGCTTGCCGGTTGTGGTGACTGCCGCCAGTTCCTGGCTCAGACCGGTGGCAATCAACTTGCCGCGATCAAGCATCAGGCAGTGTTCGAACTGCTCGGCCTCTTCCATGTAGGCCGTCGCCACCAGCAGCGTCAGTTGCGGGCGCTGGCGGCGCACATCTTCCACCAGCTCCCAGAAGCGTCGGCGTGACAGCGGGTCGACACCTGTGGTGGGCTCGTCGAGGATCAGCAGGTCGGGCTCGTGAATCAATGCGCAGCACAGCCCAAGTTTTTGTTTCATGCCGCCCGAGAGCTTGCCCGCCGGGCGCTCGGCAAAACGCTCAAGGTCGGTGGCCTTGAGCAGTTCGGCCATGCGTTGCTCGCAGTCGTCTTTCGACAGGCCAAACAGGGTGCCGAAAAAGCGGATGTTTTCGCTGATCGACAGTTCCGGGTAAAGGTTGCCACCCAGGCCCTGGGGCATAAACGCGATCAGCGGGTACAGGGTGTTGCGATGCCGGCGGTTATCAATCGGGCCGCCGAGCACCTCAAGGGTGCCCTCCTGGAGCTTCTTGACCCCGGCAATCAGCCCCAGCAGGCTCGACTTGCCCGCGCCATCAGGGCCGATCAACCCGCAGCGCGTGCCTATGGGCAGGCTGAACGTGATGTCCAGCAGCGCCTGCTGGCTGCCGTACCTGTGGCTGATGCCACTGGCGTTTAGCGCCAGATCACTCATTGCAGATTAGCCGGCCATGGTACATCGGCGGTTCGCACATAACCGGCACCCGGCATGCCCGGTTTGGCCTGGGGCACGGCACCCGGGTCGGTGAGGCGCAGCTTTACCCGGAATACCAGTTTTTGTCGCTCGTCGCGGGTTTCAACTTCTTTGGGGGTGAACTGGGATTTGGCTGCGACAAAAGTGATTTTGGCCGGCAGCGCCCGGTCGGGCAGGGCGTCGAGCACGATGCGTGCCTCAGAACCCACAGTCAATTTGCCGACCACCGAAGCGGGCATGTACAGGTTCATGTACTGGTCGCCGGGGTCGATCATCATAAATACCCGGCCGCCCGAGCCGAGGACTTCGCCAGGTTCGGCCAGGCGCAGCTGGATCACGCCGTTGATCGGTGCGCGCAGGCTGCTGTCGTCAATTTCGCTGGTCAGCTGTGCGACCTGAGCCTGGGATGAACCAATCGCGGCCTTGGCAGCCGCTACCTGGGCCTGGGCGGCGACTACTGCTGCGTTGCTGGTGTCGAATCGGGCTTGTTGCTGATCCAGTTGCTGACCGCTGGCAAAACCGCGCTGGGACAGTTGGCGAAAGCGCTTGAGTTCCTGGCTGGCCAGCAGTTTTTCGCTCTGGCGCAGTTGCACGTTGGCTTCGTTGGCGGCCAGGGTCTGGCGGGCGCGCAGCACTTCGGCTTCAGCTTGCGCACGACTGGCTTCCAGGGTGCGGGTGTCCATGCGGGCCAGCAGTTGGCCCTGGGTTACCCGGTCGCCTTCGTCAACCAGCACTTCAGCCAGACGCCCGGGGATTTTTGCTGCGATTTGCACTTCTGTGGCTTCGAGGCGGCCGTTGCCCATGCTGATGCCTTCGGGGAGGCGGTCGTGCTGGGATTTCCAATAACCGAACCCGCCTGCTGCGATCAGCAAGACAGCCAAAGGGATAACGAAATAATGGGAAATACGGTGATTGCTAGACATGCCGACATCCTGTGTCACAGAGCGCTCTAGTTTGACGGTTTCAAGCCGATTGCGACTTGATGCCAGTCAAAGGAAGTCCAGAGCGTAGACGCTAAAATCGGATGCTGCTTGTCAGGTGCAGAGCCGGAGTGTTGTAGGAGCGGGCTTGCTCGCGATGGGATCGCTGCGGATCACCTTATAAACCACACCGTCTGAATCGAGAGCAAGCCCGCTCCCACACCAAGCCCTCTCCCACAGCGATTCGCTTTACAGCAACCCCATCACCACAGCCCATTGCTCGCCCGTCACTGGCATCACTGAAAGGCGGCTGCCTTTTTGCACCAGCGGCATTTCGGCCAGAGCGCTTTGCTGTTTGAGGTAGTCGAGTTTGATCACCCGGGGAAAGGTCTGCTCATGGGCGACCTGCAGTGCGCTCCACGGGTTTTTCTCGACGCTGGCCTTGGGGTCGAAGTAATGACTTTCAGGGTCCAGGGCCGTCGGGTCCGGATAAGCGGCCTGGACGATTCGGCCTACTCCGGCAATCCCTGGCTCGGGGCAACTGGAGTGGTAGAAAAAGAACAGGTCACCCACCGCCATGGCTCGCATGAAATTGCGCGCCTGATAGTTGCGCACACCGTCCCAGCGAGCTTCGCCGAGCTTTTGCAAATCCTTGATCGAAAATTCGTCAGGCTCGGATTTCATCAGCCAATAAGCCATCTTCTATACTCCAGAAACATGCTGTGATTATTTTGTCCGGCAACATTTTGCTAAACCGACAGTCGGTTGACGTCAGCGTTTGCTTGCGTGTGCGTGTTGCCGCAAAATGCCCGCCTTTTAAGCTTGACGCTGCTGCACGGCCTATAACAAAAACCGTTGCTGTCATCGTGTTGATTTGCCTGAAGGAGGGCAATCGATGAAACGCAAACCGGATTTACTGTGGATGCTGGTTATTTTGTTCGGTTTGGGTGTGGTTACAACAGGCTACGCGCAAAGTCTCTGGTCAAATTCGACAGACGCGCCGATTGAGCTGGCGCAACAGCAAGTACAACCCTTCAAACGCTAAAAACTGATTCCTGGGCATCGCTTTGTCAGTGATGCCTTGATTGTCAGTGGGCGACGTACCACTGCCTGTCCGAGACCGTGCCCTGCAAAGGGACATCCCAACTGGCCTGGTCCAGGCACGCCACTTTCTGACATTCGTGGGCCAGCCCCAACAGTGTCGGCTTGCGCCAGCTTTGGCGTCTTGCCTGATAGGCCAGGCTGCGGTCATAAAAACCGCCGCCCATGCCCAGCCGTCCCCCCGTCGCATCAAACCCCACCAGTGGTAGTAGCACCAGGTCCAGCGCCCAGACCTTGCGTTGGCGTGCGCGGTTGATGCGGGGTTCAAGAATGCGGAAACGGTTGGGGATCAGCTTTTCGCCGGGGGCGACCCGCTGAAAGACCATTTTAGTTTTCGGCCAGGCACTGAGAACCGGCAGGTAGGTGATTTTGCCCCGACGCTGAGCTTCGCGCAGCAGCAGGCGCGGATCGATTTCACCGTCAGTGGGCAGGTACAGCGAAATGTGTTTGGCGCGGCGAAACAGCGGGTGTTGCGCCAGTTGCCGGTACAGGCCACGGGCTGCCTGGCGTTGCTCGCAGGGCGACAGGTCGCGGCGGGCTTTGCGCAGGATTCGGCGAAGTTGCGGGCGGGAAGGCGGCGCAGGTTCGTTCATATGGCGTGCTGTTCAGGATCGAGACACCGGGTGGTGGCTCGTGCAAGCCAATGCCAGCAGTTGGCTGGCATTGCGCTAGGAAATCAGGCTCCCCGACGTACCGCTGTCGGCTTGGCCCTTGAACCCGAAAGTTCAAGGTGGAAGTTGCAGTAGACCTTAAGGCTTTCCGTCTAGCGGACATGCACACCGGCCCAACGTGCAAGCTCCAGGGTAGTGCGAATCGGCTCAGGGACATCGCTAACTGGCGAATACTCCAGGGAGTGGCGCGAGTATACCCCAAAGTAACGATTTGAATCAGCTTTGGCGTTCGTTCGGATCAGTGGCCAGCACCAGATCAACGCGATCGAGCAGGTCGCGTACCTGTTCTCGGGTAGTGCTGCTGGTCTGAACTTCGGCGACTTCCTGCTTGTGCAGCAGATCATGGGTAATATTCAGTGCAGCCATTACGGCGATACGGTCGGCGCCAATGACTTTGCCGCTGCTGCGAATTTCGCGCATTTTGCCGTCCAGGTAGCGGGCGGCGCTCACCAGGTTGCTGCGTTCTTCCTGGGGGCACATGATCGAATACTCTTTATCGAGGATGTGCACGGTGACGCTACTGCTTGAACTCATGAGTCTTGCTCCAGGGCTTTGAGGCGCGAAATCATCGATTCCACCTTGTTTCTGGCGATTTCGTTTTTTTCAATGAGGTGCGCGCGTTCCTCGCGCCAAGTCTTTTCCTGAGCAGTTAAGAGTGCGTTTTGACGGTTAAGTTGCTCGACTCGGCTAATCAGCAACTCGAGTCTAGCCATCAGTGCATGCAGGTCGGTGTCTTCCATTGTGTCCTACTGTGTATTTTCTGATGGGCGGTGACTGTCAAACGAGTTGACGCCTCGATGGTCTGGCACGGCTGCCGATGCTAGGATACAAGCCCTCCATTCTAGACATAGCGCCGCTTGGCGCCTAGCTGACCATGCCTATTCAGAATTCCCCGTATCAAGCCTTTGTAACCCTGCTGACCGCCAACGGCCACTCCGTCTCGCCTGCCGAACTGCATGGCCACCTGCTGGGTCGCAGCTGTGCCGGTGCCGGTTTCGATGCCGACGCCTGGCTGGTCGAAGCTGCCGAACTGTTGGCTGGTGAGCCACAAGACAACGTACGCAATGCCTTGATCGGATTGCAAGAGATGGTCAAGGGCGAGCTGACCAGTGACGACATGACCGTCGTGCTGTTGCTGCCGACCGACGACGCACCATTGACCGAGCGCGCTGCTGCCCTGGGCCAGTGGTGCCAGGGTTTCCTGTCCGGTTTCGGTCTGACCCGCCGCGCCTATTCGCTGAGCGATGAAGCCAACGAAGTGCTGCGCGACCTGGCCGCCATCGCTCAGGTGCAAGATGCCCTGGAAGAGTCTGAAGACGGCGAAAGTGACTATATGGAAGTGATGGAATACCTGCGCGTCGCGCCGCTGTTGCTGTTCACCGAAACCAAAAAAACTGCTGACGCCGCGCCAGCCAAGCCTTCGCTGCACTGATTGATCGACAAGAGGGAAACCGTCTGCCCATGATCCATATCCCGAAATCGGAATACGCACGTCGCCGCAAGGCACTCATGGCGCAGATGGAGCCCAACAGCATTGCGATCCTGCCCGCTGCGGCGGTGGCCATTCGCAATCGCGATGTCGAACATGTTTACCGCCAGGACAGCAATTTCCAGTACCTGAGCGGCTTTCCCGAGCCTGCGGCCGTGATCGTCCTGATTCCGGGCCGGGCACATGGCGAGTACGTGCTGTTTTGTCGCGAGCGCAACGCCGAGCGTGAATTGTGGGACGGCCTGCGGGCCGGGCAGGAAGGCGCAATTCGCGACTTCGGTGCTGACGATGCGTTCCCGATCACCGATATCGACGACATCCTTCCGGGGCTAATCGAAGGCCGCAGCCGGGTGTATTCGGCGATGGGCGGCAATCCCGAATTCGATCGCAATCTGATGGAGTGGATCAACGCGATCCGCTCCAAGGCCAGCCTCGGTGCCCAGCCGCCCAACGAATTCGTTGCTCTGGATCATCTGCTGCATGACATGCGCCTGTATAAATCGGCGGCAGAGCTCAAGGTCATGCGCCATGCGGCGCAAATTTCGGCTCGCGCCCATGTGCGTGCAATGCAGGCCAGCCGCGCCGGTTTGCATGAGTACAGCCTGGAGGCAGAGCTGGATTACGAATTTCGTAAAAGCGGGGCAAAAATGCCAGCCTATGGCTCGATCGTCGCCTCTGGCGATAACAGCTGCATCCTGCATTACCAGGAGAATGATGCACTGCTCAAAAGCGGCGATCTGGTGTTGATTGATGCTGGCTGCGAGATCGACTGCTACGCCAGCGATATAAGCCGTACGTTCCCGGTCAACGGCCGTTTTTCAGCGGAACAGAAAGCGATCTACGAGCTGGTTCTGGCTGCACAAGAGGCGGCATTTACCGAAATTGCCCCTGATAAACACTGGAATCAGGCCCATGAAGCCACAGTCCGGGTAATTACCGCCGGGCTGGTGGAGTTGGGGCTATTGCAGGGTGACGTTGACGAACTGATCGCCAGCGAGGCCTACAAGCCGTTTTACATGCACCGTGCTGGCCACTGGCTTGGGCTCGATGTGCATGACGTGGGTGAATACAAGGTCGAGGGTGAGTGGCGCGTGCTGGAGGCGGGCATGACCCTGACCGTCGAGCCGGGTATCTATATCAGCCCCGGCAACCTCGATGTCGCGAAAAAATGGCGCGGCATCGGCGTGCGAATCGAGGACGACGTAGTGGTCACCAAACATGGCTGTGAAATCCTGACGGGCGACGTGCCAAAAACTGTCGCCGAGATCGAAGCGTTGATGGCAGGCGCGGCATGAGCCGCGTCAATCTGGCCATCATCGGTGGCGGTCTGGTGGGGGCGAGCCTGGCGCTGGCGTTGCAGGCCGGGGCCAGGGCCCGTGGCTGGAAAATCGTATTGATCGAGCCGTTCGCCCCCGGCAACGCCTACCAGCCAAGCTACGATGCCCGCTCTTCGGCGCTCAGCTATGGTGCCCGGCTGATCTATGAACACTTGGGCCTGTGGCAGGCTATTGCTGAACGCGGTGAGCCGATCAAGGATATTCATGTATCCGATCGCGGGCGCTTCTCGACGGCTCGCTTGTCGGCCAGTGAAGAAGGCGTTCCGGCGCTGGGGTATGTGGTCGAAAACGCCTGGCTGGGCCAGTGCCTGTGGAAAAGCCTGGACCCGGACGTGATCAGCTGGCGTTGCCCGGCTGAAGTTATCCACATGCAACCGCTGGATGATGGCTATCGCCTGACCCTCAACGACGAAACCACGCTGGACTGCGATCTCGCCGTCCTGGCTGATGGCGGGCGTTCGGGCTTGCGCGAGAAACTGGGCATCCATGTGCGTCAGCAGCCCTACAACCAGAGCGCGCTGATAGCCAATATCACGCCGAGCCAGCCCCATGCTGGCATGGCGTTCGAACGTTTTACCGAAGAAGGCCCGATGGCTCTGCTGCCATTGCCTGACAACCGCTGCGCGCTGGTGTGGACGCGTTTGGGGATGGACGCGCAGCGTCTGGCAGCCCTGGATGAGCGCAGCTTTCTCAGCGAGTTGCAGGGCGTATTTGGCTATCGTCTGGGCACCCTCAAACAAGTGGGCGCGCGGCACCTGTATCCTTTGACGCTGATTGAAGCGCAGGAGCAGGTACGTCCTCATCTGGCGGTGCTGGGCAATGCGGCCCACAGCCTGCACCCGATTGCCGGACAGGGTTTCAACCTGTCCCTGCGCGATGCCCGGGCGCTGGCCGACGCCTTGTTGGGCAGTGACAAGCAACCCGGGGATTTCGCCACCCTGCTGAGTTATCAACAGGCGCAGCAACTCGACCAGCAACTGACCATCGGCTTCTCCGACAAGGTGACGCGGGTGTTTGGCAGTGAGCAGCCACTGGTGTCCTTTGGTCGCAACCTGGGCCTTCTAGGCCTTGACCTGTTGCCACCGGCCAAGCGCTGGTTTGCCCGTCAGGCAATGGGCCTGGGCACCCGCGCAGACAGTTGATCACGACCGGGGCGAGTTTGCCCCGTGTCGATCCATTTTTTCAGGTGCGGCGTACGCCGCTAGCGAGACAGGCTTAAAGCATGGAAATGCGCGCAGATCTGCTGATTGTTGGGGCCGGAATGGTCGGAAGCGCACTGGCGCTGGCGCTCAAGGACAGCGGGCTGAAAATCCTGCTGCTCGACGGTGGCCCGCTGAGCGTCAAGCCGTTTGCCAGCGAAGCGCCGTTCGAGCCTCGGGTCAGTGCCCTGTCGGCGGCCAGCCAGCGCATTTTGCAGCGTCTGGGCGCCTGGGACGGCATCATCCACCGCCGTGCCAGCCCGTACTCGCATATGCACGTGTGGGATGGCAGCGGCACCGGGCAGATCCACTTTTCGGCAGCCAGCGTGCATGCGGACGTGCTGGGCCATATCGTCGAGAACCGTGTGGTGCAGGACGCACTGCTGGAGTGCTTGCAGGGCAGTTGTATTGAAATGCTGGCCAATGCACGCCTGGAGCAGATGCGCCGTTCCGGCGACGACTGGCTGCTGACCCTGGCCGATGGCCGCACCTTGCGGGCGCCGCTGGTGATTGCCGCTGATGGCGCCAACTCGGCCGTACGTCGCCTCACCGGCTGTGAAACCCGTGAGTGGGATTACCAGCACCACGCTATCGTCACCAGCGTACGGTGTGCAGAACCGCACCAGCAGACCGCCTGGCAGCGTTTTACCGACCAAGGGCCGCTGGCATTCTTGCCGCTCGAGCGTGACGGTCAGCAGGACTGGTGCTCGATCGTATGGTCGACCACCCCCGAACAAGCCCAATACCTGATGACGCTGGATGACGCAGCGTTCAGTCGTGAGCTGGAGCTGGCTTTTGAAGGTCGTCTTGGCAGTGTGCTGAGTGCCGATCCACGGGTATGCGTGCCACTGCGCCAGCGCCATGCCAAACGCTATGTCGCCGAAGGCCTGGCGTTGATCGGTGATGCGGCGCACACCATCCACCCGCTGGCCGGGCAGGGCGTGAACCTGGGCTTCCTGGATGCAGCAGTGCTGGCCGATGTGCTGATGCACGCGGTGGACCGTGGCGAACGTTTGGCGGATGTGCGTGTGCTGAGCCGTTTCGAGCGGCGGCGCATGCCCCACAACCTGGCGCTGATGGCGGCGATGGAGGGCTTTGAACGCTTGTTCCAGGCCGACTCCCTGACCGCCCGCCTGTTGCGCAACACCGGTTTGAAATGGGTGGATAAAATGCCCGAGGCCAAGGCCTTGTTTGTGCGTCAGGCACTGGGCCTGAGTGGCGACCTGCCGCCGTTGGCCAGGCCGTAACATCTGGTAACTCCTCCGGGGCGAGTTAGGTTGAGATGGCAAATGTGATTCACTACCATTTACGCCCGATTCGCATTAAGAGAGACCGCCCCTCATGTTGGCACGCAAGCGTCTACTGACTGCCCTGGCCCTGACCGTTTTTGCGAGCGGTGTTTCTGCTGCCGATGAGGTGGTGGTTTACTCCTCGCGTATCGACGAACTGATCAAACCGGTATTTGATGCCTACACCGCGAAAACCGGGGTCAAGGTCAAGTTCATCACCGACAAGGAAGCGCCGCTGATGCAGCGCATCAAGGCCGAGGGGCAAAACGCCACCGCCGATCTGTTGCTAACCGTGGATGCCGGTAACCTTTGGCAAGCTGAGCAAATGGGCATCCTGCAACCGTTCACCTCCGAGGTGATCGACAAAAATATCCCGCCGCAATATCGCTCTTCTTCTCACGAGTGGACTGGTCTGAGCCTGCGCGCACGGACTATCGCCTATTCGACGGACCGGGTTAAACCAGAAGAACTGTCGACCTATGAGGCTTTGGCCGACAAGAACTGGGAAGGTCGCTTGTGTCTGCGCACTGCCAAGAAGGTTTACAACCAGTCGCTGACCGCCACCATGATCGAAGTGAATGGCGCCGAGAAAACCGAAGAAATCCTCAAGGGCTGGGTCAACAACCTGTCCACAGACGTGTTCTCGGATGACATCGCCGTGCTTGAAGCCATCAACGCCGGGCAATGTGACGTGGGCATCGTCAACACTTACTACTACGGTCGCCTGCACAAGCAGAAGCCCGATCTGGCGGTGAAGCTGTTCTGGCCCAACCAGGCGGATCGTGGCGTTCACGTCAACTTGTCGGGTATTGGCCTGACCAAGTACGCGCCGCATCCTGAAGCGGCCAAGGCATTGGTGGAGTGGATGACCACCCCTGAAGCCCAATCGATTTTCGCTGGCGTAAACCAGGAATTTCCGGCCAACCCAAGCGTTCCACCTTCGGCGGAAGTGGCGAGCTGGGGTAGCTTCAAGGCCGATGCACTGCCGGTTGAAGTGGCAGGCAAGCGCCAGGCTGAAGCGATCCGCATGATGGACCGTGCTGGCTGGAACTGATCAAAATCTGAAGTAATACCTGTGGGAGCGGGCTTGCTCGCGATAGCATCGCCGGGGTTTCATTGGAAACTGCGGTGTTTGCATCGCGAGCAAGCCCGCTCCCACATTTGTTTTCACGTCGTCCCATCCACCTCCGAGAGTTTTTCGTGGCCCATCCTGCCCAACGTCGCTGGTACCCGCTGGTTTTTGTCATTGCTGCCCTGGTGCTGCTGCCGCTGAGCGTGTTGCTGCTGTCCTGGCAAAGCATTGATGCCCAGATCTGGAGCCACTTGTGGGACACGCAGATGCCGCGCCTGCTGGGCAACACCCTTACACTGATCGTCGGTGTGGGCATCGGCGTCACGCTGTTGGGCGTAAGCCTGGCCTGGTTGACCAGCCTCTGTGAGTTCCCTGGCAGGCGCTGGCTGGACTGGGCGTTGATGCTGCCGTTTGCGATTCCCGCCTATGTGCTGGCGTTTGTGTTTGTGGGCTTGCTGGACTTCGCCGGGCCCATACAGACCCTGCTGCGCGAGTGGTTCGGCATGGGCTTGCGGCTGCCTCGGGTGCGCTCAACCGGGGGGGTGATCACCGTGCTGATTCTGGTGTTCTACCCCTATGTCTACCTGCTGGCGCGCACGGCGTTTCTGGCCCAGGGCAAAGGCCTGATGGAAGCGGCACGGGTGCTGGGGCAAAGCCCGTGGCAGGCATTCTGGCGCGTGGCATTGCCGATGGCGCGCCCGGCAATTGGTGCCGGCGTAGCGCTGGCCTTGATGGAAACCCTGGCTGATTTCGGTGCTGTGTCGGTGTTCAACTTCGACACCTTCACCACGGCTATTTACAAGACCTGGTACGGTTTTTTCAGTCTGTCGACGGCAGCACAACTGGCCAGTTTGCTGTTGCTGGTGGTCATGCTGGTGCTCTACGGCGAGCGCCGCGCCAGGGGGGCCAGCCGTGCCAGCAACGAGCGACCACGGGTCACTGCCCTTTACCACCTGAGCGGGCCCAAGGCATGGCTGGCCAGTGGCTGGTGTCTGCTGGTGTTTGCCTGTGCATTCGTGATCCCGATGTTGCAACTGGTGGTGTGGTTCTGGCAGCGCGGGCGCTTTGATCTGGACGAGCGTTATGTCGGTTTGATCGTGCATACCCTGTATCTGGGGGCAATGGCGGCGCTGATTACCGTCAGCGTGGCGCTGGTGCTGGCCTTTGCCCGACGCCAGGCGCCAACCCCGGCTATCCGTGCCGGGGTCAGCCTGGCGAACCTGGGCTATGCCTTGCCGGGTTCGGTGCTGGCGGTGTCGATCATGCTGGCGTTCAGTTATCTGGACCGCGAACTGGTGATCCCTGTTTCGGGGTGGCTGGGCGGTGCGGGCAAACCGTTGCTGCTGGGCAGCCTGTCGGCCCTGTTGCTGGCGTATCTGGTGCGATTTATTGCCGTGGCCTATGGGCCGCTGGAAAACAGCCTGGCGCGGATTCGTCCGTCTTTGCCCGAAGCCGCCCGCAGTTTGGGCGTCAGTGGCCCGCGACTGTTTTTCAAGGTGTATCTGCCATTACTGCTGCCGGGCACCTTGAGCGCTGCGCTGCTGGTGTTTGTTGATGTGCTCAAGGAGATGCCGGCGACCTTGCTGATGCGCCCGTTTGGCTGGGATACGCTGGCCGTACGCATCTTCGAGATGACCAGCGAGGGTGAGTGGGCGCGGGCTTCGCTGCCGGCCTTGACCCTGGTACTGGTCGGTTTGTTACCGGTCATCGGTTTGATTCGACGCTCGGCCCATCGCATCGGTTAGGTGTCAGTCCTCCTGCATGCGGCTACAATGCGCGGCATTCGGTGCGGTCTGTCTGTCAGGCCAGGTTTCTGCGTGATGTAAAAAAGCCGCTTGTTTGGCTTGAAATGCTCCGCAGCCTGTCCGCACCTTCGCCAAGCCCGGAAGGAGAAACCCATGGGACAGCGTACGCCTCTGTATGACCTGCATCTCGCCCTAGGCGCGAAGATGGTCGATTTTGGCGGTTGGGATATGCCTTTGCATTACGGCTCGCAGGTTGAGGAGCACCATGAGGTGCGCCGCGACTGTGGGGTTTTTGATGTCTCGCATATGACCGTGATCGACATCACCGGGCTTCAGGCCAAGCAATGGTTGCAGTATTTGCTGGCCAACGATGTCGAACGACTGAACACCCCCGGTCGCGCCTTGTACAGCGCCATGCTCAACGAGCAGGGCGGCGTGGTCGACGACATGATCGTCTACCTGATGCCTGGCGGTTATCGGCTTATCGTCAACGCCGCCACTCGCGATCAGGATCTGGCCTGGATGCAGGCTCAGCTTAAGGGCTATGACGTGCAACTGCAGGAGCGTCCAGAGTTGGCCCTGCTGGCCATTCAGGGGCCACAGGCGCGACATAAGGTCGCCGAACTGGTGAGCCAGGCCCGTGCCCAACTGATCCAGCAGCTCAAGCCCTTTGAAGGGCAGAGCTGTGGCGACTGGTTTATTGCCCGCACCGGCTACACCGGCGAAGACGGCCTTGAAATCGTGCTTCCGGCCGATCAGGCCCCGGCTTTTTTCAACGATCTGGTCGGCGCCGGTATTTCACCGATCGGCCTTGGCGCCCGCGACACCTTGCGCCTGGAAGCCGGCATGAACCTCTACGGGCAGGATATCCACCTGTCGGTGTCCCCCCTTTGCGCCAATATGGCCTGGACCATTGCCTGGGAGCCTGCTTCACGCAAGTTCGTGGGGCGCGAAGCGCTGGAGGCCGAAAAGGCCGGTGGCGTGCAGCTCAAACTGGTGGGTTTGGTGCTTGAAGAGCGGGGTGTTTTGCGCGCCCATCAGGTGGTTCGCATCGCCAATGTTGGCGAAGGAGAGATCACCAGTGGTAGTTTCTCTCCCACGCTAAGCAAATCGATCGCTCTGGCGCGAGTTCCGATGGCAACGGCTGACCGTGCCGAGGTTGAGATTCGTGGCAAGTGGTACCCGGTTCGCGTAGTCAAACCGACTTTTGTTCGTCTTGGCAAAGCCTTGATCTAACGTTTACTGGCGGGCGTGCACAGAGTGCATGCCGCTGACATTTATACTTGAGGACACTGAATATGAGCCTGATCCCTGCCGAGTTGCGCTTTGCTGAAAGTCACGAGTGGGCCCGTCTGGAAGCAGATGGCACGGTTACCGTAGGCATCAGCGATCACGCTCAGGAAGCCTTGGGGGATGTGGTGTTTGTTGAGCTGGCTGAAGTTGGCAAAGTATTCGCTGCTGGCGATACCGCGGGTGTTGTGGAGTCGGTAAAAGCCGCTTCCGACATCTACTCGCCGGTGTCGGGCGAAGTGATTGCCGTCAATGAAGCGCTGGCTGACAGCCCTGAGTCGCTGAACAGCGAGCCGTACACCAGCTGGATTTTCAAGCTCAAGCCAAGCAACACCGCCGAGCTGGAAAAACTGCTGGACGCTGCCGGCTACAAGGCTGCAATCGGCGAGTAACGAGCAAAAGAATATCAACTGTGGGAGCGAGCCTGCTCGCGAACAAGCTTCGCGAGCAGGCTCGCTCCCACAGGGAGGTCAGGCGTTTTGCAGAACTGCTTTCACCGCTGCCACCGAACGCTCTACATCGGCCTTGGTCATCGCCGTAAACATCGGCAATGATACGATCAGGCGCCCGACACGTTCGGCCACCGGGAACATCCCTTCTTTAAAGCCCTGCGCGCGGTACAGGCTGAGCAAGTGAATTGGCGGGTAGTGGTAACCGATGCCCACGCCCAATGCCTGCATTTCTTTCATAAAGGTCGCCCGCGCCGGTTGACCATCCTTGCGCTCAGGCAGCACGAGCTGGAACAGATGCCAGTTGGTGTTGTTGAAATCCGCCACCGGCAGTTGCGCGCCGTATTCCGCTTCAAAATCCGACCCGAAGCACTCAAAGTAATGCTTGGCCAGCGCCCGACGATGGGCGGTGATGGTTTCGATATGGGCGAACTGGCCCAGACCAATCGCAGCCGCAATGTCGGTCATATTGAACTTGCCACCCAGCACGTCGACATCCAGGCCGTCGAAACCGGTACGGGTAACGCCTTGCAGGCGGTATTTTTCGGCCAGCCGCGCTTCTTCTTCATTGTTCAGTACCAGGCAACCACCTTCGGATGAGGTGATGTTCTTGTTGGCCTGAAAACTGAAAGAAACGAAATCGCCGCGTGCGCCAATGCGCTCACCTTGCCAGCTGGAGCCCAGGGCCTGGGCCGCATCTTCAACCACGCGCAGGTTATGCTTTTTGGCAATTGCGTAGAGCGCGTCCATGTCCACTGGCAGGCCCGACAGGTACACCGGAATGATGGCCTTGGTGCGCGGGGTAATGGCTGCTTCGAGCTTGTTAAGATCGATATTGCGGGTTACCGGGTCGATATCGGCAAACACCGGCGTGGCACCGACTTCGATAATCACATTGGCAGTAGCGACCCATGAAATAGGCGTGGTGATGACTTCATCGCCGGCTCCGATTCCGGCAATGCGCAGAGCGATTTCCATGGTGCAAGTGCCGGAGTTGAAAGTGCGCACCGGGCGCCCGCCAAAATACTCGGACAATTGTGCTTCGAATGCCTGCACCTTGGGCCCGCTGGTGATCCAGCCCGAGCGCAACACGTCGCCCACGGCAGCAATGGTGGCTTCATCAATGGTGGGTTTGGAAAACGGCAGGAAAGGCAGCGAGCTCATAGAGGCATGACGTCCGATGTGAGTGAATTTGAGTAACCAAAGAGCAACAGCATAGCGCTCAAGATCATACCCGCAGGATCACTCACAGCTGGTGAAAATTCTGTATGGCGGCTGAATGAGCAAGGGCCGTATTGCGTAGCAGCTGCTTTCGGCAGCTGCTACAGGAAAACTGCAACTGTGGGAGCGAGCCTGCTCGCGAAGGTCGTTCGCGAGCAGGTTCGCTCCCACAATAAGGCTTGACCTGCAACAGAGAATCCACAGATGGAGGTGTTTACTCAGCCGTGGCGTTTTTAACCAGAATCGCGTTAGCCAGGTCCATATCGCTGACTTTCAGGTTCGGGTTATCGGCGCGCACTTGTTGCATGGCCGACTCCAGGTACGGGCCACGAATTGATCCGTTACTGGCGACAAAACTGCCGGCGTCATCTTGAGCTGCGATGACTTTGCGGTCTTTTTTGAAGGTCAGGTAAGTGGACCCGGTGGTTGCGCCGGAAGACAGCACATTACGCCAGAAGCTGTCGGCCATGGCCGAACCAACAGGCAGGGACAGCAAGGCGATAGCGGCAACAGCATATTTGAGACGCATGACGGTGACTCCGGATAGATTAGCTATAGTATTTGATTGCCAATAGTGCGCAGGAGTTCCGTAACCTTACGGCACAATTTCTACGCTCAACACGGCTCCGTTTTGTTCGGTTACGCGTACCGATGTTCCCACCGGAGCGTCAGGCCCTACTGCCATCCATACGCTGTCCCCTACCTTGATTTTGCCCCGCCCTTCGACAATCGCCTGTTGCACGATAAAAGTACGACCGATCAGCTCATGACCGCGGCGGTTGAGGTTCGGCTGGTCGCCACTCTCCCCAGTGCCACGTTGGCGCCGCCACCAGAATACCGCCGTGAGGATCGCCAGCACGCCAAACAGCGGCAATTGCAGTGTCTAGGGCAGCTCCGGGGCCAGGAACGTCAAGCCGCCCACAATAAGGGCAGCAAGGCCCACCCACAGCAGATAACCACCGGCGCCGAATACCTCCAGAATCAGCAGTACCGTGCCAAGAGCCAGCCAGTCCCAGAAGTTCAGGTCTTGCAGAAACTCCCACATGTATCAGGCCTTCCTGGTATCAAAGGTGGCTTTGACGATTTCGCTGATGCCTCCCACGGCGCCGATCACCTGGCTGGCTTCCAGCGGCATGAGGATGACCTTGCTGTTGTTGGCAGAAGCCAGTTTGCCCAGCGCATCGATATATTTTTGTGCAACAAAATAGTTGATCGCCTGTACGTTGCCTGAGGCAATGGCTTCCGACACCACTTGTGTGGCGCGGGCTTCGGCTTCGGCCTGGCGTTCGCGGGCTTCGGCTTCGAGGAACGCTGCCTGGCGGCCCCCTTCGGCTTCGAGGATCTGTGCCTGTTTTTTGCCTTCGGCGGTGAGGATTGCTGCGGCCCTTAGCCCTTCAGCTTCAAGAATTTGCGCACGCTTGATACGTTCGGCTTTCATTTGCCCGGACATGGCGGCCATCAGGTCGGCCGGCGGGCTGATGTCCTTGATCTCGATACGGGTGATTTTGATGCCCCACGGTGCCGTTGCTTCATCGACTGTGCGCAACAGTTTTTCATTGATGCCGTCACGCTGGCTGAGCATGGCATCCAGCTCCATGGAACCCAGCACGGTGCGGATGTTGGTTTGCAGCAGGTTGCGAATGGCATGCTCGAGGTTGTTGACCTCATAGGCGGCTTGCGCCGTGTTGACCACCTGGAAGAAACACACGGCATCGATTTGTACTGTGGCGTTATCGGCGGTAATCACTTCTTGTGGGGGGATATCCAGCACGCTTTCCATGACGTTGATCTTGCGTCCGATACGATCCATCACCGGGATGATGATATTCAGGCCCGGCTTGAGGGTATTGGTGTATCGCCCGAAGCGTTCCACCGTCCATTGATAACCTTGCGGCACCACCTTGAAGCCCATAAAGAGCACGGCAATGGCCAGGGCGACAAATAACAGGATCACAGTACCCACTTGCATAACCATTCCTTGTTTTTGAGGTGTAAGAAACAAACGAGCGTGAAGCGTAGCGATCTAGAAAATTGTCCAACTCCCTGGATTTTAGTCAAAACAACTCAAGCATGCGGGGTGACTCGCAGTGCTTCTTGCAGTGAGGTCACCCCGTCTGCAACTTTTAGGGCCGCAGCAAGCCTGAGGCTGAGCATTCCTTGTGCACCCGCCTGGCGACGAATGGCGTTGAGGTCGGTATCGCGGCCAACCAGCTCCCTGAGTTTTTCGCTTATGACCATGACTTCGTAAACTCCGACCCTCCCGGTGTAACCGGTTTCGCGGCACTGCGCACAACCAACGGCCCGGCAGATTGTGTCCGGTGCTGCCCCGGCCCAGGCCGGGGCAAAATCCTGCCATTCGTCGGGAGCCGGCGGATGTTCGGTCTTGCACTCCGGGCACAAGGTTCTGACCAGTCGCTGGGCCATGACACCCAGCAATGTGGCCTTTATCAGATAGGGCGCTACCCCGAGTTCTTGCAGGCGGCTGATGGCGCCGGGAGCGTCGTTGGTATGCAGGGTCGAGAGCACCAGATGCCCGGTGAGTGCAGCCTGAACAGCCACTTCGGCGGTTTCCAGATCACGTATCTCACCGAGCATGATGATGTCCGGGTCCTGGCGCAGCAGCGCCCGCACACCGTTGGCGAAGGTCAGGTCAATGTTGGTCTGAACCTGCATTTGATTGAACGCCGGCTCGATCATTTCGATGGGGTCTTCGAGGGTGCACAGGTTGATTTTGGGGGTGGCCAGTTGCTTGAGCGTTGCATACAGGGTGCTGGTTTTGCCCGAGCCGGTGGGGCCGGTAATCAAAATAATGCCGTTGGGCCGGGTGGTCATGTGCTGCCAGCGTTGCAAGTCGTTCGGGGAGAGGCCCAACTGGTCGAAATCTTTGAGCAGGACCTGCGGGTCAAAAATACGCATCACCATTTTTTCGCCAAAGGCCGTGGGCAGGGTGGCGAGCCTCAGTTCCACTTCAGCACCCTGGGGCAGGCGGGTTTTTATCCGGCCGTCCTGGGGTTTGCGTTTTTCGGCAACATTCATCCGGCCCAGGCTCTTGAGGCGACTGACAACGGCCATCGTTACCTGTGGCGGGAAGTGGTAAACATCATGCAGCACGCCGTCGATCCGAAAGCGCACGCAACCCTGCTCACGGCGGGGCTCCAGGTGGACATCGCTGGCGCGTTGTTCAAAGGCGTACTGAAACAGCCAGTCGACGATATTGACGATGTGAGCATCGTTGGCATCCGGTTCCCGCTCGCCTGCGCCCAAGGTCAGCAGTTGTTCGAAATTGGCCGGCGGGCTGGTCTTCTGATCGTTGAGTACAGCCCCAGTGACCGATTTGGCCAGCTGGAAAAACTCTACGTTGAGGCGCTGGATTTCCAGGGGGTTGGCAATGACACGTCTGATAGGGCGCTTGAGCGACTGGCGCAAATCGGCCTCCCAACTGCTGACCCAGGGCTGGGTGTTGGCAACTGTGATGGCTGAGGCATCGGCCGCCACCGCGATGATTCCATGCCGCTGGGCGAAGGCAAAGGACATTGCTCCGGTCACGGTGGCGACATCGACCTTGAGCGGATCAAGGCGCAGGTAGGGTTGCCCTGCATGGTTGGCGAGCCAGGCAGTGAGGGTTTCAAGATCGAGAATCCTGCCTCCCCGATCGGGATCGCAGAATTGTTGCTGCGCAAGAAATACCAGGGGGTGGAGGGTGGCACTGGACGCTTCGCGACTGCGTACCATTGCCTGCGTGGCGCAGCTTTGCTGGATACGATTTTGCGCCAACAGCGCGGATAACAGATTGTTGAGGTTCAGCCACCGGTCATGGGACGGGGTGATGCGCATAACGGCTCCTTGAGGCATCGGCGCAGACAGGTCCTTGTCTGGCCATGTACCTGATAAAGCCTAGTTGCGCCGTGTTGGCCCGCCTGCCACCAATGGTTGCGAACTATTACCCGCAAGCTTGCATTGCCGGGTCCTTGGCGGCCTGCACGGGTTGCAGCTGCATGTCGAAGACGCTGATCAGGCTGCGCAGTTTTTCGCCGATGATCCGGGCACGGTGCCAGCTCTGTTCGTGACTGCGGATGTCAATGCTCAAGGTGTCCCCGTCACGTACCACATCCACTTGCTGCGGGATCAGTTGCTGCAGGGCAAACAGATTGAGCACCCGGCACAGCACGTCGGCATCGGCTTCGGCCTGGATACGGAAAAGCACCTGGCAAGGGGCTGCATTGCTGGCCCATACGTCGGGGCGAGGGGCGTGGGTAATGACTTCAAGATGCGGCATGCAATGGCTCCTGTTCAGACTGGAGAAATATTTACACGTCGCGGGAGAATTTTTTTATCTAAGATGTTTTGAATTGACGATAAATAGACTCGAACAAGTCTCAGCTTATTCATTAATGGGTATTTTTATGCAAAGCGAGCTGGATGCTTACGACCGACGCATATTGGCGCTGCTGCAAGAGGACGCTTCGCTGTCCAGCGCGCAGATCGCGGAGAAGGTGGGGCTTTCGCAATCGCCCTGCTGGCGGCGGATCCAGAAGATGAAGGACGAGGGCATCATTCGTGGCCAGGTCACCTTGCTCGATCGCAAGAAAATCGGCCTCAATACGCAAATTTTTGCCGAGATCAAACTCAATGCACACGGTCGCTCAAACTTCACCGAGTTTACTGACGCGATCCGCGGTTTCCCCGAAGTGCTGGAATGCTATGTGCTGATGGGAGCGGTAGATTTTCTGCTGCGTATCGTGACGGCTGATATCGAAGCCTACGAGCGGTTTTTCTTTGAGAAACTGTCGATGGTGCCGGGCATTCAAGAGGTAAATTCGATTGTGGCGTTGTCCGAGATCAAGTCCACCACCTGCCTGCCGGTCTGAATCCCGGAAAACAAAACGGCCTTCTCAAGGAAGGCCGTCGGCTGGGTTTGCGCACTGTTATCAGTGAACAAACAACGCAATCAGAATAATGATCGGAATTGGAATACCGAGGAAAAACAGCAGAAGTGAGCGCATTTTATTCTCCAGTCAACGAATAGCCCGGGTTAAACCAGCGGGGTTGTGGTGGTGGGGGTCAGATACGTCACGGCATCGCGGCGACGGCCGCCGAAGGTGGCGCACAGGCTGGCAAAGAAAGCGCCGATCAGCAGTGTGATAAACATCCACAAGGTGGACCAGGCGGCGACCTTGGCAGCGGTATCAGCGGCTTCCTTGGCTTTTACCTTGGCCTCTTCAACAGCCTGATGGGCCTTGGCGTAGACCTGGTCGACCCGTTGTTCGGCTTCAGGTTGGCTGAGGTTGGTGCGCTGGGCGATGATTTGGGCCAGGTAGGTACGGTCTTCACTGCTCAATTGGCCGTCATTGGCCAGGCTGTGGGCGAAGATGCGGGCCACGGTGCCATGGGCTGCGTCTTCGCTGACAGCGGTGCCGCGGTCATCGCGAAACAGGCTGTCGATAAAATAGTCCGAACCTTTGTCGCCATTGTTGGCTGCGGCACTGCCGGCTGCACTGCTGATCGCCGTTGCGGCACCTGAAGCCACGCTGGCCCCGGCTTGAACGCCGCTGCCGATCACGCTGCTGACCGAGCCTGCAACCAGGGTAGCGGTTACCAGCGTGGCCACGGCCCATGCCAGAAAACCATGGGCGGTGTCGCGAAAGTAGGCTTCATCGCCATGCAGGTTGGTCCATTTGACCCGCAAACGACCGGCCAGATAACCGCCCATGCCGGAAGCAATGATCTGGGTAACGGCCAGCCAGACGATGGCGGTAATACCCAGGCCTTTGGCGCCCACCCCTTCATTGGCCCACGGAGAAACCGCAGAAAACCCAAGCCCCGCCCCCAGCATCAGCAGCAGCAGGGAGAGGACGGCAGCAGTGGCGGCGCCGGCAAAGATGGCGGCCCAGGAAACACCGGATTGACCGGAGGAATCTTGCAGGGCTGCGGGATAGTGTTCAGTTGTCCCGATCATTGTTGTTGTGCTCCTGAATGGTAGGAAGTGCAGCGTTCATTCAGGTAATTGCAGGGGATGTGCCAACCCTGTGTTGCAGGTAATTCCATATCTTTCAATGGCTTGCAAATGGTTGGTTTTTTCGGTGCATGCAGATTGCATGATCAGGGGCAAAACAGGCGGGCGTAATGCATTGAAACAATTTGCCCGGAGCAGGCGCAGGTAAAAAAAACGGGAGCCTTTCGGCTCCCGTTGTACGCATCAGTCGTGACGATGCTTGTTTTTGCGATGGCCATACGCGTGGCCACGGCCGCGATGGTCGTCGCGGTAGTAGCGACGGTTATCGCGGTCACGATAGCGGCGATCGTCGCTGTCGCTTTTATTGCCCATATAGTTGCCCAGCGCGCCACCGGCACCACCGCCAGCGGCCGAGCCTACCAGTGCGCCTGTGCTGCCGCCGACACTGCGGCCCAGCACGTTACCGCCTGCCGCACCCAGTGCGCCGCCAATGGCGGCTTCACCACGGCTGCGTTTGTCGGCACCTACGGCACTACCTGCCGCACCACCCACACCTGCACCAATCGCAGAACCGGTCGAGCCGCCGAGCTGTTGGCCAACAACGGCGCCAAGAACCCCGCCTAATGCGCCGCCTACACCGGCTTCGGTGGTGCCACCGGCCGAGGCTACGCCACTGACCAGGCCAAGGGACAACAAGAGAATCGAGGTGAGCTTCATGGATGAGCCTCAAAGAGATGACGGCGCGATCCTGAGGCTGCAAGCGGTTGGTGACAATCGAAATCCGACGAGTAGCACGAGTTGTACACAATTCTATAAGTTGTTGTTTTTACTAGGGAACTTAATCTGTTTTCGAGGGTCTGTTAGCTAGTTCGGTTAGGTCGTTTTCGTAGGAAAACGGCCTTTTTTGTGCCTGAAATTTGAAGAGCCCCTAGCCCTCTCACGGAGGGATAGGGGCTTGATCGTACGCGTCCTTAAGCGCTCTACAGAGAGCGCTTTTGACTTATCCCGCTTTGGCCATGATCAGCGTTGACGGGCTGGCTGCCTCCAGGCAAATCGCCACGAACTTGGACGTAGGCGTATGGCTGCCATCGCCCGTGCTTTCCAGAGGCACCAGCGGGTTGACCTCCGGGTAGTACGCCGCAGCTTGCCCGGCAGGAATATCAAACGCCAGCAGGGTGAAATTTTTCACCCTGCGCTCGTGCCGGTCATCCCAGATCGAAACGATATCGACCTTCTGCCCCGGCTTGAAGCCCAGGCGGATGATGTCGGCTTCGTTGACGAACAGCACATCACGCTGGCCCTTGACCCCGCGATAGCGGTCATCGAGGCCATAGATAGTGGTGTTGTACTGATCGTGAGAGCGCATGGACTGCAAGATCAGGTCGGGCAGCCGGCCTGTGGCGCGGGTGCGGGCATCTACCAGGTCTTGAGGCAGTGCGTTGGGGCGGAAGTTGGCGCGCCCGGACGGCGTGTTCCACCGTCGCGCACCGGCCGAGTTGCCCAAATAGAAGCCGCCCGGGTGTTCGATGCGCGTGTTGAAGTCCTTGAAACCGGGAATGGTGTCGGCAATCAAGTCGCGAATGCGTCGGTAGTCAGCGACGACCCAGTTCCAGTCAATCGGGTGGGTGCCCAGTGTGGCCGCAGCAATGCCGGCAATGATTGCGGGCTCCGAGCGCATCTGCCTGGACAGTGGCTGCAACTGGCCATTGGAGGCGTGGACCATGCTGAACGAGTCTTCCACGGTCACCGCTTGCGGGCCTTCTGCCTGAATGTCGATATCGGTACGGCCCAGGCATGGCAGGATCAGCGCTTGTTTGCCGTGCATCAGGTGGCTGCGGTTGAGCTTGGTGCTGATCTGTACAGTCAGGGCGCAATTGCGCAGGGCCTGTGCGGTGCGCGGGCTGTCTGGAGTGGCCTGGGCGAAGTTGCCGCCCAGGCCGATAAACACCTTGGCTCGGCCTTCAAGCATGGCGTGGATGGCTTCAACCACGTTGTGGCCGTTTTCACGGGGCACCTTGAACTGGAAGCGACGCTCCAACGAATCGAGGAAGGCCACCGGCGGACGTTCGTTGATGCCCATCGTGCGGTCGCCCTGTACGTTGCTGTGGCCGCGTACCGGGCACAGGCCGGCGCCGGGGCGGCCTATATTGCCGCGCAATAGCATCAGGTTGGCGATTTCCTGGATGGTCTGCACCGAATGACGATGCTGGGTGATGCCCATCGCCCAGCACATGATTACGTTCTTGCCCTTGAGGTACATGCGTGCGGCGCGTTCGATATCAACAAGGGTCAGGCCCGATTGCTCCACGATATGGTCCCACGAGGTGTCGTCGAGGCTGGAGATGTAATCGAGAATGCCCGCAGTGTGCTCATTCAAAAATGCATGATCGAACACGGCCGGTTCGCCTGCGGCCTGGGCATCGCGCTCCCACTGCAGGAGGAACTTGGCCATGCCGCGCAACAGCGCCATGTCGCCGCCCAGTGCCGGGCGCAGGTAGGCCGTGTTGGTCGGACGGTCGCCGTTGGTGAGCATTTCCAACGGATGCTGCGGGTGCTGGAAACGTTCCAGCCCGCGCTCCTTGAGCGGGTTGACGCACACTACCTGGGCGCCGCGCTTGACCGCCTCGCGCAGTGGTTCGAGCATGCGCGGGTGGTTGGTGCCGGGGTTTTGCCCCAATACAAAAATCGCATCCGCGTGCTCGAAATCATCAAAGGTCACGGTGCCTTTACCCACGCCGATGCTTTGCGCCAGGGCCACGCCGCTGGCCTCGTGGCACATGTTCGAGCAATCCGGGAAGTTGTTGGTGCCAAACGCGCGCACAAACAGTTGGTACAAATACGCCGCTTCGTTGCTGGCCCGGCCTGAGGTGTAGAACTCGGCTTCGTTGGGGCTGGCCAGGTTGAGCAAGTGCCTGGCGATCAAGGCGAAGGCGGCATCCCAGCTGATGGGGACGTAGCGGTCGGTTTCCGGGTCATAGCTCATGGGCTCGGTCAGGCGGCCCTGATATTCGAGCCAGTAATCACTTTGCTCCAGCAGCGCGCTGACGCTGTGCTTGGCGAAAAACGCCGCATCGACCCGGCGCTTGGTAGCTTCCCAGTTCACTGCCTTGGCGCCGTTCTCGCAAAACTTGACCAGGCCGCTTTCCGGCGAATCACCCCAGGCGCAGCCCGGGCAGTCGAAGCCGCCGTTCTGGTTGGTTTTGAGCATCATGCGCAGGTTTTTCAGTGCGTTGTCGCTGGTCAACCAGGCTTGCGCCACACTGATCAGCGCGCCCCAGCCACCGGCCGGGCCTTTGTAGGGCTTGTAGCGGGGAGTTGGGGTTTTGTCGGCTTGATGGTGTGTGCTCACGGTTGTTTCTCCTGCGCGGGGCTGTAGACCCTGGGCGCGCTTTTTTGTGGCAGATGAATAAGGTTGAGGTTGTGCCGCCGCGCCCATTGCAGCGCCAGGCCCGTGGGCGAGGACAGGCTGATCAGGGTCTGGATGCCGGCGCGCAGCACTTTTTGAATCAGTTCCAGGCTGCAACGGCTGGTGACGATTGCTGTGCCACCCGTCAGATCGATTTGCTGGCGTACCAGAGCACCGATCAATTTATCGAGGGCGTTGTGCCGGCCTATGTCTTCACGACCCAGCAGCAGCTGGCCCTGGCCGTCCATATAGACTGCAGCGTGTACGGCGCCGCAGTGCTGGCCCAAGGGTTGAAAGTCGCTGATGCGCTGGCGCAGGCCTTCCAGCCACTGCGCCGGTGGCAAAGGCGCGCCGGGCAATACCTGGAGATCCGGCAAGGCCTGCTCCACCGCTTCCACCCCACACAGCCCGCACCCACTGGTGCCGGCCAGTTGGCGGCGTTGCTGCTTGAGGTTCCAGAACGCCCGGCTGGCGATTTCGACCTGAGCGTATTGGGCAGACCCTGCACCGGTCAGTTTGAGGTCGTAGATTTCGCTGGCGTCTTGAATGATGCCGCTGCCCAGGCTGAAACCGACGATAAAGTCCTCAAGGTCAGTGGGTGTGACCAGCATCACGGCCTGACTGATGCCGTTATAGGCAATCGCCAGGGCGACCTCTTCGGCCAGTGCAGTTTGCGCACCACCACTGTGGTCCAGGTTGACGTAGTCATAGCTCTGGCTGGCAGCAGGCGCGGGCGTGACAGAAGCAGGCGCCGCGCACAGAGGGCGCTTGGCGTTCATAAGGCAGTACCGACAATCAATTGAGCTCTAAGCCTAGGCGCGACACAGTGTCGCGTCTAATCGCTAGTGCTGATCTATTGATAGATGGCGTCGATCAAGAAGAGCTTGGTGATTTCTGATAAAGCGCGAAACAGGCTTCGGCCAGCGCTGAGCGCGGTGCCTCACGACGCATGATCAAACCCAGGCGGGCCAAGGTGCGTGCATCTTCTATGGGGTGCAGGCGCAGGTGGTCGGTCAGGGCTTCCAGCCCGCCCTCAAGGGGCATCACCGCGCAACAAAGCCCGCCGTGGACAGCTTGTAACAGTTGATGAACGGCATCGGTTTGCAACAGGGGTTGTGGCGTAAGCCCCCGGCTGTGGAAGTTGTGGTCGATGGACTGGCGAAAGTGCATGCCGCTGCTGAGCAGGCCCAGCGGCAAGCTGGTCAGCGCCTCCCAGCTAAGCGGCTGGTCACCGAAGTTGAAATACCGCTGGTCGTATAGCAGGCCCATGCGGGTTTCGCCCAGGGCCAGGGAGTCAAAACGTTCCTGGTCAAGGCGTTCAAGATAGGAGACACCCACGTCCAGCCGGTTGCTGGCCAGTTGCTCAAGGATTTGTTCCGAGCTCAGTGCTGACAATTCGAAGCGCAGATCGGGATGTTCCTGATGCAGACGCTGCAACAGCGGCAGGGGGTCAAAACTCGACAGCGGCACCACGCCCAGGCGCAGAGTACCGATCAGGTTACCGCGACAGGCAGCGGCTTCGGCCTGCAAACCGTCGTAGGCGGCCAACACGGTACGGGCCCAGGCCAGCACCCGCTCGCCAGGTGCGGTAAAGCTTTCGAAGCGCTGTCCGCGATTGACCAGTTGCAAGTCCAGTTCCTGTTCAAGGCTGCGCAAACGCATGGACAGGGTGGGCTGCGTGATATGGCAACGCGCGGCGGCCTGACCGAAATGTCGGGTTTCGTCGAGGGCAATGAGGAATTTCAGCTGTTTGATGTCCATCGTCGCTCCGGGTGCAATTCAGCGGGCGATTCTAGCGCGCTTGCACATGGCGTAGATGGTCTACGCTCTTGAGTCTGGATCTTCCAACCTAGGAGCGTGATGTATGAGTATTTTCAGCTTTGTGAAAGAAGCCGGCGAAAAATTGATCGACCTGCTGACACCGGGCAACGCCAATGCGGGCGAGGAGCTCAAGAAGCACGTACAGGAAGTGGGCTTGGGCAATCCGAACATCACCGCTACCGTGGAAGGCGACAAAGTGACAGTCAGCGGTGAAGTGGCCACCCAGGAAGAGAAAGAAAAAATCATTCTGGCGGCGGGTAATATCGCAGGCGTGGCCAGTGTTGAAGACAAGATCACCGTGACCGGCCCGGCTGTTGTGGCTTCGCGTTTTGTCGTGGTGAAAAAGGGCGACACCCTGAGCGCAATTTCGCTGCAGGTGTACGGCAACGCCAATCTGTACAACAAGATTTTCGAAGCCAACAAACCGTTGCTCAAGGACCCGAACAAAATCTATCCGGGCCAGACGCTGCGTATTCCTGAGTAAACCGTTTTTACCCTGTGGGAGCGAGCCTGCTCGCGAATGCACTTCGCGAGCAGGCTCGCTCCCACGGGTTCAGAGATTCACAGCCCTTCCAGCAACTCGCGATAGTCCCCCAGCGCAGCAAATTCTGCAGTGTCTTTCGGGCCTTTTTGGCTGTCGGGCTGTTTCACTGCCAGCAAGTGAGCCACCCCAAAATCACGGGCACTGCGCAAGATCGGCAGGGTATCGTCGATAAACAGGCTGCGGGCTGGGTCAAAACCGATATCCGCTTGCAGGGCATCCCAGAACGCCGGGCTTTCCTTGGGGTAACCGTAGTCGTGGGAGCTGATAAGCCGCTCGAAATACGGGGCCAGCTCAATGCGCTCCATTTTCAACGACAGCGAATCACGGTGCGCGTTGGTGATCATGATCACCCGCTTGCCAGCTTTGTTGATGGCTGCCAGAAAAGTATCGGCATCGGGGCGCAAGGCAATCAGATGAGCGGTTTCGAGTTTGAGTTCGCGCACCGGGATCTTCAGCTCGCGGCTCCAGAAATCCAGGCAGTACCATTTCAACTGGCCCGCGTTGCCTTCAAATAGCGGCGTCAGTTCCAGATCCGCCATCGCCCGGCTGATGCCATGCAGCTCGGCATAGCGTTGGGGCAGGTGCTCCAGCCAGAAATGGTTGTCGTAGTGCAGGTCGAGCAGCGTGCCGTCCATGTCGAGCAGCACGGTATCAATGTCGCGCCAAGGTAAAACGGTCATGCAAAACTTCTCCCACAGGTAAAAATTTCCGACACAGACAATCGGAAAAGCCGGGGTATAGTACCCCGTTCATATTGAGGAGCCGCTATGCGCCAAAAACCCACCGTACTTGCCCGTGAAATTGTTGCCAGTAGCCGATTGTTTCGGGTTGAAGAAGTGCAACTGCGCTTCTCCAATGGAGTAGAGCGCACTTACGAACGGTTGGTGGGGCGCGGCAACGGTTATGGCGCAGTGATGATTGTGGCCATGATCGATGCTGAGCACGCGATTCTGGTTGAAGAATATTGCGGCGGCACTGATGAATACGAAGTTTCGCTGCCCAAGGGCCTGATCGAGCCGGGCGAAGATGTGTTGGCTGCGGCTGAACGAGAGCTCAAGGAGGAGGCCGGTTTCGGTGCTCGCCAGCTCGAGCATTTGACCGAGCTGTCCCTGTCCCCCGGCTATATGAGTCAAAAAATTCAGGTGGTCCTGGCTACCGATCTTTACGAAGAGCATCTGGAAGGCGACGAACCTGAGCCGATGCGCGTTGATCGGGTCAACCTGCGTGAGCTGTCGAGCCTGGTGCTTAACCCGCAATTCAGCGAAGGTCGTGCCCTGGCCGCGCTGTATCTGGCCCGCGATCTGCTGACCCAGCGTGGAGCATTCCAGCCGTGAGTGTCTTGCCCCATCCTTTGCTTGAAGGCGTGATCAAACTGGCCCATGCCGCTGGCGACGCGATTTTGCCGTTCTGGCGAGCGGGCGTTGAAGTCAGTGCCAAGGCCGATGATTCGCCAGTCACGGCCGCTGATCTGGCCGCCCATCACATCCTGCTTGATGGCCTCACCGCGCTGGCCCCGAGTATTCCGGTACTGTCGGAGGAAGACGCCAATATCGCGCAAGACGTGCGCGCGGGTTGGACGCGCTGGTGGTTGGTTGACCCGCTGGATGGCACCAAGGAATTCATTTGCGGCAGTGAAGAGTTCACCGTCAACATTGCGTTGATCGAGCAGGGTCGTGTGGTGTTTGGCGTGGTATCCATGCCCACCAGCGGTCGTTGCTACTACGGCGGCGCGGGCCTGGGGGCCTGGCGGGCGGAGGGTGATGAACCTGTGCCCATCAGCGTGCGAAACACACCGCCTGCGGGTGAGGCGTTGACCGTAGTCGCCAGCCGCCGCCATTCCAGTCCTGAGCAGGAGCACTTGCTGGCCGGGCTGAGTGAGCATCTGGGCGAATTGAAGTTGGTCAGCGTGGGCAGTTCCTTGAAGTTCTGTTTGCTGGCTGAAGGAGCGGCTGATTGTTATCCACGCCTGGCGCCGACTTCGCAGTGGGACACGGCGGCGGCTCAGGGTGTGCTGGAAGGGGCTGGTGGTGTGGTGCTGCAACTGGATGGTGAACCGTTCAGTTATCCGGCCCGTGAGTCGCTGCTCAATCAGTCGTTTCTGGCGTTGCCGGCGCAGGCGCCTTGGCGCGAAAAATTGCTGGATCTGGCGCAACGCTAATCCAACCCTGTGGGAGCGGGCTTGCTCGCGATGCAAGCGCTGCGGTCTTTCAGCCAGACCGCGCTGCGGCCATCGCGAGCAAGCCCGTTCCCACAAAAATCGAGTTAGCGGTGTAACACGTACTGCCCGCTAAACCTCACCGCATCTTCCCCGCCCTGAACATTGACTACCCGCGTTTCCAGGGTCAGCCGCGCGCGGCCGTAGCGTTTGTACATGGCCAAAAACCTGTTCCATTGCGCATCATCTGGCGCATCACATACCGCAATGGCGTCCTCGGTCACGGGCAGCGGGTAGCTGATATGACCTTCCTGAATCACGATATGCCCGTCTTCGATTCCCGCTTCGCGCAGGCTCAAATGCAGCCAGCCCCAGCCCGCCAGCACTGCGCCGCAGTACAGGCTGCCGCCGAACATGGTGCTCTTGTGATTGATATTGGCTTCAAGCGGCAACTGCAGACGCAACTGCCGGTCTTGCCAGCCCAGTACCTTGAGACCCATTTCCTGGGTCAGCGGGATGTCGTGATGAAGAACTGACTCCAGATAACGACTGTCGCGGTTCATGCTGCGGCCTCTTTAATCAAGTTCATCTGGATGTGGATGGCTGGCGCTGTCGAAGTTCAGCCCGTGCTTGCGCAGCTTGTCGTGCAGGGTCTTGCGCGGCACACCCAGTGCCTCGGCCAGGCTGCGCATGGAGCTGTGGGTGCGTTCAAGCTCGGCGGCGATCAGGCTTTTCTCGAAGTGCTCGACCTGCTCGCTCAAGCCGCCAGCTACTTCATTGCCCGCTGCTGGCTGGCCTTCAGCGGAGTTATCCAGAGCCAATTCAAGGCCAAGGGCAAAGCGCTCGGCGACGTTTTGCAGTTCGCGCACGTTGCCAGGCCAGGTGTGGCGCAACAATAAAGCCCGCTGCGCCGGTTGCAGCACGTTGGGCGTCAGGTCATGGCGCACACTGGCTTCGCCGGCAAAATAATCGAACAACATCAGCACATCTTCACCCCGCTCACGCAGGGGGGCGATGCGCAGGGGCGCTACGTTGAGCCGGTAATACAGGTCGGCGCGGAAGCGGCCCTGATCGGCGGCCTGGCGCAGGTCTTCCTTGGTGGCGGCGATCACCCGGATATCCAGCGGGATCAGCTGGTTGCCACCCAGGCGCTCGACCACGCGCTCTTGCAGCAAACGCAGCAATTTGACCTGCACGTCCAGGCTCATGCTCTCGATTTCGTCGAGGAACAGGGTGCCGCCATTGGCGAACTCGAACTTGCCAATGCGCCGCTTCTGCGCGCCGGTAAAGGCCCCAGGCTCATGCCCGAACAGTTCGCTCTCAACCACGGATTCAGCCAGTGCCCCGGCATTGATCGCCACAAACGGGCCGTTACGCCGCGCCGATAAATCATGCAGCGCCCGTGCAACCACTTCTTTGCCCGAGCCGGTCTCGCCGAGGATCAGCACATCGGCCTTGGTGGCGGCCAGAGCGCCGATTTGCTCGCGCAAGCGCAACATGGCCGGTGATACCCCCACCAGCCGCGAGCTCAGCAACTGGCGATCGCTCAGAGCCAGGCGCAGGCTGCGGTTGTCCATAACCAGGGCGCGCAAGGCCAGAGCACGACGCACGCTGTCGAGCAGGGCGTCACTGGCAAAGGGCTTTTCGAGAAAGTCATAGGCACCTGCACGCATGGCCTGCACCGCCAGCGGCACATCGCCGTGACCGGTAATCAGCAGCACCGGCAGTTCCGGGTCCTGGCCATGCAGTTGCGCCAGCAGCTCAAGACCGTCCATGCCCGGCATGCGGATATCGCTGACTACCACACCCGGCCAGTCCCGGCCGATACGCTCGGCCAGGCCGTTGGCTTCGGCCAGTGGCAGCACCTTGAGCCCGGCCAGGTCCAGGGTCTGATACAAAGCCTGGCGCAGATGCGGGTCATCATCGATCAGGATGACCTGAACGTGCGGATCGATGGGCTGGCTCATGACCTGGAGTCCTCTGAAGCTTGCAAGCTCACACCTGGCGCACCTGCGCGCAGGCGTAAGGTAATTAAGGCGCCGCCTTCTTTGTGGTTGGCGAACAACAATTCGCCACCAAAGGCGCGGATCAGTGTGTCGCAAATGGCCAGCCCCAGGCCCAGCCCCTGAGTACGGGTCTTGGTGGTATAGAAAGGCTCACCGGCGCGGCCCAGCGCTTCCATGCAAAAACCCGGGCCGTTGTCGCGAATGTACACAGTGACGCCTTCCGGCGTGGATTGGGCACTTAGCCACAAGCGCCGGGGCGGGCCTTTTTCGGTCAAGGCATCGAGGGCGTTGGCCAGCAGGTTACCCAGTACCTGACGCAGGCGTGTTTCACCGGCTTCAACCCAGAGCGTGGCGGCGGGCAAGTCACGGATCAGTTCGACTTCCATGCTGCGTCGACGCTTGGCCAGCAACGCCAGGGCATCGTCCAGCGCCGGTTGCAGGGCGACGCTTTCCGGTGCGTGGCGATCGCGGCGGGCGAAGGCGCGCAGGTGGGCAATGATGGAGGACATGCGGCCGGTCAGTTCGTTGATCAGCTTGAGGTTGCCGCGGGCATCGTCGATACGTTGGTGGTCGAGCAACACTTCGGCGTTTTCGGCATAACTGCGGATAGCCGCCAGCGGCTGGTTGAGTTCGTGGCTGATGCTGGCCGACATGGTGCCCAGCGCCGACAGCTTGCCTGCCTGCACCAGATCGTCCTGGGCGCGCACCAGTTCCTGTTGCGCATGTTCGCGCTCCAGTACCTCTTCACGCAGACGCCGGTTTAGCCCTTCAAGGTCGCTGGTGCGCTCTGCCACACGCATTTCCAGCTCGCGGCGGGTCTTGGCTTCAAATGCAATGCGATCCAGGTAATGACGCCGACGCTGCATCATCAAACCGATCAACAGCATGACCACCAGCAAGGTGGCGCCGCCGATGGCCAGCACGGTGCGCACCGAGCGGTCGATCAATGTGCGAGGGGCAAGAATGTTCGCCTGCCAGCCGGTTTCGTCGATGGTTTGTGTCTGTACCAGCCAGGCACTGGGGTCGAGCGCCAGGGGCTTGGGGTCGCTGGTGGGGTAGGGGAGAATGGCGAAAATGGCCTGACGTTCTTCCTCAGACAGATCACGGGTGGACCTGAAGCGCCATTCAGGGCGCGAAGTGAGAATGACCACCCCATTGCTGTCGGTCAGCAACAGTTGTTCCGGTGTTTTGCCCCAGAGTCGCTCGGTGTGGTCGAGGTCGACCTTGACCACCAGTACGCCAAGCTTTTGGTTGTCTACCTCAACCGGTGCTGCGAAGTAGTAGCCGCGTTTTCCGGAGGTCGTGCCCTGGCCGAAGAAGCGCCCGAGCTTGCCTTGCATTGCTTCGCTGAAATAGGGGCGGAAGGCAAAGTTACGTCCGATAAAACTATCGCTTTTATTCCAGTTCGACGTCGCAATAGTGTCACCATGAGCATCCACCAGGTACATGACTTCAGCGCCGGTCTGGCTGGTGATTTCACTGAGCAACTGATTGGCTTTACTCAGGGCTTGCGGGCTTTCCGGGTCAGCCAGCAGCTCGCGCAGGTCAGGCAACTGGCCCAGAATCTGCGGCAGCACCTCATAGCGATGCAGCGTGCCCAGCAGGTTGGCCACGTACAGGTCGAGCGTCTGGCGGTTTTGCCCGGCCAGTTCGCTGCGGTAATAGCGCTCGGCCAGGTGTTGCAGCGGCCACAGCAAAGGCGCCAGGCACAGCGCCAATAAGGCCAGGCTACGCCAGCGGGGTCTGCGAGGAACTGAGGAAGAGGTGATCATCGTTGAGCTGCGCTGCAAGAATACGTTGCAGTATACCCAACGAACCCTGTGGGAGCGGGCTTGCTCGCGATGCAAACGGCGCGGTTTGTCAGGCAGACCGCAGTGATGTCATCGCGAGCAAGCCCGCTCCCACAAGGGGATTGGCGTTAGCGTGGTTGCTCGGCCACGCAATCGCTCAGCGCGGCGGTCCATTCGGGTTGGGTGACTTGCCATTCGCGGGCCAGCTTGCTGCAATCCAGGCGCGAGTTTTGCGGCCGTGCTGCGGGTGTCGGGTAGGCGCTGGCAGGAATGGGTTCCAGCGTCGCGCAGGCCTTGCCCTGGGCGCTCAGGTGCGCGGCGATGGCCTGGGTAAAGCCAAACCACGAAGTTTCACCCTGAGCAGTCAGGTGGTAGGTGCCCCATGCCCCGGTTTCACCGGCTTGCCAGCGCTCGATCAATGCCCGCGTGCTTCGGGCTATGGTGCCGGCCCAGGTCGGTGCGCCAATCTGGTCAGCCACTACGCGTAATTCCGGGCGTTCTTGCAGCAAGCGCTGCATGGTCAGCAGGAAGTTTTTACCATGGGTCGAGTACACCCAACTGGTGCGCAGGATCAAGTGTCGGGCACCGCTCGCCGCGATGGCCAGTTCTCCCGCCAGCTTGCTTTTGCCGTATACGCCGAGCGGGTTGGTGGCGTCGTCTTCGGTGTAGGGCGCAGGTTTGCTGCCATCAAACACGTAGTCGGTGGAGTAGTGAATCAAGGGGATGCCCAGGGCCGCCGCTTCTTCAGCAAACACACCCGGTGCGGTGGCGTTGATGGCAAAGGCCAGTTCCGGCTCGCTTTCAGCCTGATCCACGGCAGTGTGAGCTGCGGCAATGATGATCAAGTCCGGCTTGTGCGCCCGCACCTGGGCACGGATTTGCTCGGGCTGGCTCAGATCGAGTACATCGCGGCCCAGCACAATCAGGTTGCCCAGACCGGCAAGGTACTTTTGCAACTCAACGGCAACCTGGCCGGTTTTGCCGCTGATAAGGATGTTCAACGGCGTTTTAAGGTCAGTCACGCGATCAGGTCCCTGGGCTCGGTGAAACCCAGGCGCTGGCCCTGATAGCTACCGTCTTGCACGCGCTGGCACCACTCCAGATGGTCCAGGTACCACTGCACGGTTTTGCGCAGGCCGGTTGCGAAAGTTTCTTCGGGCACCCAGCCCAGCTCGCGTTCAATTTTGCCGGCGTCGATCGCGTAGCGCTGGTCGTGGCCCGGGCGGTCCTGGACGAAGGTGATCAGGTCGGCAAACTGCGCGACGCCCGCCGGACGCTCGGGCGCCAGTTCTTCGAGCAGGGCGCAGATGCTGCGCACCACGTCGATGTTCTTTTGCTCGTTATGCCCGCCGATGTTGTAGGTCTCGCCTACGACACCTTCGGTCACGACTTTCAGCAGGGCGCGGGCGTGATCCTCGACGAACAGCCAGTCACGCACTTGCAGGCCATTGCCATACACCGGCAGCGGTTTGCCGGCGAGGGCGTTGAGGATCACCAGCGGGATCAGTTTTTCCGGGAAGTGGAACGGCCCGTAGTTGTTCGAGCAGTTGGTCAGCAACACCGGCAAACCGTAGGTACGGTTCCAGGCGCGGACCAGATGGTCGGACGCTGCCTTGCTGGCCGAGTACGGCGAGCTTGGCGCGTAGGGGGTAGTCTCGGTGAACAGATCGTCGACGCCGTGCAGGTCGCCATACACTTCGTCGGTGGAAATATGGTGGAAGCGAAATGCGCTTTTTTCCGGCTCAGGCAAGGTCAACCAGTAAGCGCGGGTGGCTTCCAGCAGGCTGTAGGTACCGACGATATTGGTCTGGATAAAGTCCGACGGGCCATCGATGGAGCGGTCAACGTGTGACTCGGCCGCCAGGTGCATGATCGCCTGCGGCTGGAAACGCGCAATGATCGCGCTGACCGCTGCCTGATCGACAATATCGGCCTGCACGAATTCGTAGCGGGTATCGGTGGCAATGCTTTGCAGCGATTCCAGGTTCCCGGCGTAGGTCAGCTTGTCGAGGTTGAGCACTTCATGCCCGGTATTTTTGATCAGATGACGGATCAACGCTGAACCAATAAAACCGGCGCCGCCGGTGACTAAAATGCGCATGTGGTGATTCCTTATTCCCTGAAGGCACTTAAACGTATGAGGTATAGCTTGTGGGGATGCGGCGGGGGGTGCAAGTGGGAGCTGTCGGGAAAATAGCGGTAGGGATAAAAATGCAGATTAATATCTGTTTATTCACGGTTTAAATACGCGTTGAAACTTATAAAGTGTTTTTGTTGTCGATATTTATCGGCTATAAGTGTGCTCGCCGTTGACGCAAAGCTGAGCTGCGTCCACTGTCCTGTTTGTTTCGCACTCAAAACCCAAGACGTTTTCCAGGAGTCCAGATGACCACTTTGCACAGTTCGCCGCGCGCTGACGGCTTTTACATGCCTGCCGAATGGGCTGCGCAGACCCAGACGTGGATGATCTGGCCTGAACGTCCGGACAACTGGCGCCTGGGCGGCAAGCCGGCACAGGCGGCGCACGCGGCTGTGGCCAAGGCCATTGCGCGTTTTGAACCGGTGACCGTCGGGGTGTCGGCAGCCCAGTACGAAAACGCCCGCGCTCAGCTCGATGTGCCGAATATTCGTGTGGTCGAAATATCCAGCGACGATGCCTGGGTACGCGACAGCGGTCCGACCTTCGTGATCAACCGCAGTGGCGAAGTGCGCGGCGTAAACTGGGATTTCAACGCTTGGGGCGGCTTCGACGGTGGTTTGTACTTCCCGTGGAACCGTGACCAGCAAGTGGGCAGCAAGGTACTGGAAATCGAACGTTGCCCGCGTTACTACACCGAAGGTTTTGTGCTTGAAGGCGGCTCAATCCACGTCGATGGTGAAGGCACGCTGATCACCACGGCCGAATGCCTGATGAACCGCAACCGCAACCCGCATCTGTCACGTGAAGAAATCGAAGACGTGCTGCGCTCGCATCTGGCTGTGGACAAGATCATCTGGCTGCCGGACGGCCTGTTCAACGACGAAACCGACGGCCATGTGGATAACTTCTGCTGCTACGTTGCTCCGGGTGAGGTATTGCTGGCCTGGACTGACGACGAGCGTGACCCTAACTACGTGCGCTGCCATGCGGCGATGAAGGTGTTGGCGACCAGCACTGACGCCAAGGGGCGGCCGTTTGTGGTGCACAAAATGCCGATCCCGGGGCCGATGTATGCGACCCAGGAAGAGTGTGACGGTGTTGATAAAGTGGCTGGCAGCCAGGACCGTAATCCGACTGAGCGTCTGGCCGGTTCCTATGTGAACTTTCTGATCGTCAACGGTGGCATCATCGCACCGAGCTTTAATGACCCTATGGATGCGCAGGCAAAAGACATTCTGCAGAAAATTTTCCCGCAGCACGAAGTGGTGATGGTGCCGGGTCGTGAGTTGTTGCTGGGTGGCGGCAATATCCATTGCCTGACTCAGCAACAGCCTGCGCCGTACAAAATCTGAGGGATGTGGGAGCGGGCTTGCTCGCGATAAATGCGCTGCGGTCTGTCTGACATACCGCAGTGATTCAATCGCGAGCAAGCCCGCTCCCACAGGGTCAGTACTTATTCAGAACTTGTACGTCCCCGTCATCACCAGGCTGCGCGGCTCGCCCGGCATGATCTGCGCGGCGCTGGTGGCCGACGCATAGTAGTAACGGTCGGTCAGGTTGGTCAGCGCACCGCTCACATCCCAGTCTTTTTCGCGATACCCCGCCAACGCATCCCAGCGCCCGTAGCCCGGCAATACCACGGTGTTCTGGTTATCGGCATAACGCTGGCCCACCAGGGTCAGGCCCGTTTCGGCGTACCAGCCCATCTCCGGCTTCCAGGTAATAAACAGGCTGCCATTGTGCTTGGCCACGCCATTGATGCGTTTGCCCTCAAGCCCGTTGTTGTCCTTGACCACCGTTGCATCCTGCACACCCACGCCGCCGCGCATGTACCAGTTGCCGCCCAGCTTGCCGCTGGCGGTCAGTTCGATGCCGCGTGAGCGTTGCAGGCCGGAGAGCAGGGTGATGGTCGGGTCGTCCGGGTCCTTGGTGCGGCGGTTGTAGAGTTCCAGCTCATACACCGCCAGGGTGGTGCTCAGACGCTCGTCCAGCCAGTCGCTTTTGACGCCGATTTCCTTTTGCTTGGTCAGCTCCGGACTCAGGTCGTTGGTGTTGCCTGCAGCACCGGGGGTGATGCCGATCAGGCCGCCGCCCACCGGTGAGAAGGTCTTGGTCCACGAGGCGTAGAACGAGTGGTTTTGCAGCGGCGTCCAGACCACGCCAAGGCGCGGGCTGGTGCTGTGGCTTTGGCGTTCTTCGGTCGGGATCAAGGGCCTGAGATGGTTGGTGGTCTCGACGTTAAAGCGGTCGTAACGCAAGCCGGCCAGTACCTGCCATTGATCGTTGAGGCGAAGCTGGTCCTGGACATACAGGCCCTGGCTCTCGACTTCGGTGTGGTTGTCGCTGGAAATTACCATCGGCCCGGTCGGGCGCAGGCTACGATCGGGGTTGTACACATCTACTGGCGGTACGCCCCCGGCTTTGTAGAGTTTGGGGTCGCGGCGCTGGCTGCCGAGTTCCAGCCCGGTCAGCAGGCGGTGCTCCAGGCCAAAGGTGTCAAAGCCGCCTTCGATTTCGAGGTTGTTGAAAATATTGCGGGTGGTCATGTCCTGCTGCCAGCTCTGGCGGTTGACCTTGTTGATTTTCGGGTCGTAGCCGGTCAGGTAGGTGTTTTCAAACTGGCTGTCGAGCTTGAACACGCCCAGGGTATGGCGCAGTTGCCAGTTGTCGCTCAGTTCATAGCTCAGGCGCGAGCGCAGGTTCTGGACTTTATCGTCGATAAAATCGTTTTGCCCGCCGTAGGTGGTGCCACGGCTGACATCCGCCGGGCGCCCGTCGATGCTCGGAATGCCGCGATCCGGGGTACGGTTGTAGCGGTTGTATTCGTATTGCACCAGCCAGTTCAGGTCGGGGGTAATTTGCCAGCTCATCGATGGCGCGAACAGCTGACGGTTACCGCTGACGTGATCGCGAAAGCTGTTTTTGTCTTCGTTGCCCATGTTCAGGCGCAGGCTCACGGTGTCACTCGGGTCAGCGCTAAGGTCGGCATACAGGCTGCGCAAATCCTCGCTGCCGCCCTGGGCCTGAATGCTCGACTGGCGGCCGGACTGGGGCATCTTGCTGACGCGGTTGATGATCCCGCCCTGGCTGCCACGGCCATACAGCACGGCCGCAGGGCCCTTGAGCACTTCAATACGCTCGATATTGTGCAGGTCGCGTACGTATTGGCTGTCGTCGCGAATACCGTCCAGATAAAAGTCGTTGCTGGCGTCAAAGCCGCGGATGCGCAGGCTGTCAAAACGGGTGTCGGCAGTGCTGCTGACGTTGGGAATCCCGCTCAGGGCTTCGCCGATGCTGTTGATGCCGTAATCGAGGACGTTGCTGGTTTTTACCGAGTCGATGGCTTGCGGCACATAACGCGCCGGAGTCGAGGTGCGAGTCGCGGTGGTGACATCCTTGACCCGTGGGTCATCGGCCTCAGCTTCGCTGGCGCTGATCGACAGCTCCGGGAGCACAGTGGTGGCGTTACTGAATCCGGCGTACAGCAAGGCACACAGCCCCAGATTCAAGGGTGTTAAACGGCAGGGGGAGAGCATGGTTGAGGGGTGTCCGGGCGGTTGAGAGGGTCGTTATATTTTTAGGGCGTGAATGGTAATGGTTCTTGTTGCCTTATGTTAAGAATTACCAATAGCGCGCCCTGCAAATATGTTTCTGTTTGTTTCTCTGCCCTGCAGCCCTTACAGCACCTGATTCGCCCGGTTCGCGCAACACACTAAAAGGCATACCGATGTTTTTCCCCTGGCCCTGCAAGACTAGGCTGGCGTTCTGTTTTAGTGATGACCCGGAGCCCTACATGACCGCTACACCTGTCCTGCATTACATCTACGACCCCCTGTGCGGCTGGTGCTATGGCGCCAAGCCGCTGATCGACGCCGCGCGCGATATTTTGCCGGTCGTGGCCCACGGTGGCGGGATGATGGCAGGCGCACATCGCCGAGCTGTGTCGGCGCAACTGCGCGATTACGTGATGCCCCATGACCAGCGCATTGCCCAATGCACCGGGCAACCATTTGGCGAGGGGTACTTCGAAGGCTTGCTGCGCGACACCACGGCAGTATTCGATTCGGCGCCGCCGACCACCGCCGTGCTGGTTGCCGAACAATTGGCCGGGCGCGGCCTGGAGCTGTTGGGGCGCCTGCAAACGGCGCATTACGCAGAAGGGCGGCGGATTGCCGATAAAGACGTATTGCTGGCAGTGGCGACCGAAATGGGCCTGGATGTCGATGCATTCCGCGCCGCTTACGCTGCGATGAGCGGCGATGTAACGCAGGCCCACTTCAAGGCCAGCCGGGCATTGTTGTCCCGGGTTGCTGGGCAGGGCTTTCCGACTGTTGTACTGGAGCAGTCCGGCCAGTATCAGGTGATCGACCTTGGGGAGTATTTGGGCAAGCCTGAAGCTTTTGCTGCCTGGTTGCGCCAGTGCGCTGGCGTCACCGGTACAGACACAATCGTTTCAGCGCCAGCCTGTGGCCTGGATGGTTGTCAGTAACAATTTCTGACACTTCGGTCAAAGCTTTGAAAAGCCTTGGCAATTAACAAATTTTTCACGAAATTGACACCTCGCCTTCACGGCAGCTAGGATCCCTGCCAACGCCTGTGGCGATAAGCCATACACCAACTTTTCGAAAGACCTGCACACAGTCTTCGTGCGGGTCTTTTTGTTTATGTGAAGCAACCACCACTCAATGTTTCAGCTTGAACCCCACAGCGCGCTTCTATTCAGAAATAAGGAAAATAATATGTTGAACAAACGGATAGGTCTTCTCGCTCTGGGCGTACTCAGTGCTACCCAGGCTATGGCTAACGATCAAGCTGACGCAAAAGGTTTTGTAGAAGACAGCCACCTCAATGTACTGGCGCGCAACGCCTACATCAGCCGTGACTACAAAAACCACCAACAAGACAAAGCTGAATGGGGCCAGGGTTTCCTCGGCACATTCACTTCGGGCTTCACCCAGGGCACCGTAGGTGTGGGTGTGGATGCTTTCGGCATCTACGCACTGCGTCTGGATGGCGGTCGCGGCAACAGCGGCGCGGGCGGTATCGATTTCTTCAAGCAGGGCGCCAGCGGTAAAGCGGCTGACGACATCGCCAAGGCTGGCGCTGCGGTGAAGGTTCGCGTGTCCAACACTGTGCTCAAGTACGGCGATCAAATGCCTGCGCTGCCGGTGTTGATGTATGACAACTCGCGTCTGATGCCGGAAAGCTTCACCGGTACCCTGTTGACCTCCAAGGAGATCAACGGTCTGGAAATCAACGTCGGTCGCTTCACTGCAGAGTCGCGTAAAAGTGCTGAAGCACGCGACAGCGGTGACTTGAAAAGCATCAACGTGTTCGGCGGTAGCTACAAGTTCACCGACAACCTGTCGGCGTCCCTGTACGGCTCCGAGATGGAAGACGAGCTGAACAAGCAATACGTGGGCGTAACCTACGCAATCCCGCTGCAAGACAAACAGTCCCTGACGTTTGATTTCAACGGCTACCGTACTCACGTAAAAGAAGACTACGCCCGTGACGTGCTGAAGGTTGACGGCCAGGACAACAAGATCTGGAGCCTGGCAAGCACCTACGCTTTCGGCGCGCACACGGTGACCCTGGCGTACCAGAGCAGCACCGGCGAAATCGGCTACCCGTACGGCGGCTATCGCAACGCAGGCGGCGTGGGCGACGGTGGCAACACCATCCTGCTGGCCAACTCCTACTGGTCCGACTTCAATGCCAAGGACGAACGTTCGTGGCAGCTGGGTTATGGCTTCGACTTCGGTGCCGTTGGTATTCCGGGTCTGACCTACAACATCGCCTACGTGCGCGGCACCAACATCGACGACGGTTCCGACCGTGGCCGTGGTACCGAGCGCGAAATCTTCAACCAGGCCAAGTACGTCGTACAAAGCGGCCCGGTCAAAGACCTGAGCGTGCGTCTGCGTGGCTCGTGGTTGCGCGTATCGAACAACGCCAGCGAGTACAACGTGGGCGGCAACGAAGTACGTGTATTTGTTGATTACCCGATCAGCATTTTCTGATGCTACCGACCTGTTGAACAGGTTGGACATCTGAATAAAAACGCCCCGACTGGTTCGGGGCGTTTTTTTTGGCCGCGATTAACCGCGGCGTGAGGAACGCATCCGGATGAAACCATCACTCACACTTGGGTTGGACCGAGAACTAGTTGGCCATTATCTGAAGTGTTTAAGATTATTCCCTTGAGATTATATTCCTTTGGTGGAATATTTTGAGCATGACATGGAACGTTGAGTACACCGACGAATTTGGCCTATGGTGGGAAACGCTCAGTGAAAAGGAACAGGTCAGCGTGGCGGCCAGTGTCAAATTGCTAGAGCTGCTCGGTCCGGCCCTGCGCTTCCCCCATTGCAGCGATATCAAGGGGGCGCGCTACGGTAACCTTCGCGAACTACACGTGCAGCATGGAGGTCACCCCTACCGGGTGCTTATGCCTTTGACCCACGCCGCTGCGCCTTGCTGTTAACGGGCGGTCACAAGACCGGTCACGACCGATGGTATGAAGAGAATGTCCCTTTGGCGGAAATTCTCTACGAAGTCCATTTGCAGACACTGATTGAAGAGGGCCAGGAAAATGGCTAAAAAATTTGCCGAGCTTGAAGCGCGCATGTCCCCAGAGGCGCGTGAGCAAACCCAGGCTTTATACCATCAGCATTTGCAGGAAATGCCTTTGCACGAGTTGCGCAAAGCTCAGGCGCTGAGCCAGGAGACACTGGCCAAAGCGCTGAATATCAACCAGGCGGCAGTTTCCAAAATGGAGCGGCGCACTGACATGTATATCAGTACGTTGCGTAATTACATTCAAGCCATGGGTGGCGAGCTGGAAATCATCGCGACTTTCCCGGATGGTCAGGTAAAAATAGAAAACTTCGCGCACAAATAACGCGTTCTAAAATACCCAAACCGCCAATGCCATTGAAGGCCCTGCAACGGCCAGCGGCACGATCAGGCGCGGCCGGTATGTCAGCAATATCACCAGCCCGCCAGCCGCAACGCTGAGCACTGCCGCCCACAAGGCGATACCCACTGACGGGCCCAGTTCGATAACGCCGGGGATCACCGCGCCAACCAGCAGCAGCCAGCCCAGCAGGCGCAATAGCTGGCGCTTGAACGGGCTGCCTTTGTCTGCAAACACCTGCCCATGATGGCGCTCGGTACTCAGGCTGAGTGCGCTGAAACCACTGAAACTCAACGCCAGGCATATCCAGATCATGCTGCGCTCTCTTGTCGGGTGTTGACCGTACGCGGTTGGCGCTGTGGCCGTTGCAGCGGTTGATGGCGGTTGAGTTTCCAGGCCGCGTAGCCAAGCAGCGCTGCACTGGCGAGCAAGGTCAGGTCCATGCCCGCCAGCAACCATTGGCCCTGTGCAAGGCTGGCCAGCAGATGGCTGTGTGCAAGGCCGAAACTGAACAGCGGCAAGGCTGCAAATAACCCTGCAGCTACCCAGAGCTGTTCAAGCCAGGCTCGTTTGTGGCTGCGCAGCAGTGGATGAACCAGGCACAGCAACCAGATGATAAAGAAGCTGCGAATTTCCCAGGCGCTGCGCTGGGTCATGTCCACGGGTAATAACCGATTAGCCCAAAAATAGGCGGCAATGGCCAGCGGCAGACCCGCAACAATGCCGACATTGAGCACCTCCACCAGACGATGGCCGATGGGTGTGCGCCCCAGTTTCTGCCGTTCCGGCAGGCGTTTGACCACCCATAGCACCAGCCCGGTGGCAATCATTGCCGTACCCACGACCCCGCTGATAAAGAAAAACCAGCGCAGCGGAGCACCGGCAAAGCGGATCAGGTGCAGGCTGGACAACACGTTATAGATCGCGTTGGGCGTGCTGATCGCAGGGGCGGGTGGGCTGTTCAACAAAGCACCACTCACACCGTCAAAACGCAGCCGTTCGCTGTTGCCCCGGTCGATCAGGCTGTCGCCACCGCGTTCACGCAGTTCGATGACGGCATCCGATGTGCCGGGCCGGGTCACGCTGATGCTGCTGACTCCTCGGGGCCAGCGCTGCTCGGCCTGGGCCAGCAGGGGGGCAACGTCCGTCAGTGGCACCTGCTCGCCCAATGGCTGATCGCCTGCACCCATTGCTGGCGCAGTACGGGCACCGCGTCCGCCGCTTTCGTTGAAGAACTTTTGGGTATCACCGCGATAGGCGCTTTCAACGCCCCAGGGCATCAACATAAACATCAGCAGCAACAAACCGCTGTAAGTGATCATCAAGTGAAACGGCAGGGCCAGCACTGCAGTGGCATTGTGCGCGTCCAGCCATGAGCGTTGTCCCTTGCGTGGGCGAAAAGTGAAGAACTCCTTAAAGATTTTTTTGTGGGTGATCACCCCGCTGACAATCGCCACCAGCATCACCATGGTCGCAATACCGACGATCCAGCGCGCCAGCACTCGCGGCATGCCGTACAGCTCAAAGTGAAAACGATAAAGAAAACCGCCGCCACGGGTTTCCCGCGGGGTCACCGGTTCGGCCGTGCCCGCATCCAGGGCCACGCTTTGGCCGCCCCTTTTGACGACCGGCTGGCCGATGTCGAACCACTGTGCCTGCGCCCCGGCATTGCGTTCGCCGGGCAGGGTGAGGGTCCATTGCGCAGCGTTGGGCGCCAGGCTTTGCATGGCTTGCGCAAGGCGCTGCGCGGTCTGGTTGTCGGGCACAGAGGCGTGCAGTTCAGGTTTCATCCAGAACGTGATTTCTTCCTGAAAAAAACTCAGGGTACCGGTCAGGAACACGGCATACAGCAACCAGCCGAGTAACAGCCCGACCCATGTGTGCAGCCAGGCGTTGGCCTGACGAAAACCGAGGGCCTTCATGGCATGACTTCCCGCAGCAGCAGGTGGAGGGCCGGCGGCACGCAGCAAGCCAGGGCAACAAGCCAGGCCCGGATTGCAGATGCGGCGCTAAATGCCCAGATTGCCATCGCGCAATACAGCGCAAAGGCCAGCATGGTGGCGCTCAGCACTGCCTGCGCCCGAGGCCCGGGCAGCAACAGACTGAGGCTCGCCGCCGCCAAGGCGGCAAACAGGTAACTGCCAAAAATGGCCAGTACGGTGCGTGCGGCAATGGCCAGACGGTAGGCCGTCTGCGGCGCAGGATTAAGGGCATCGCTCATATGAATACCTTGGGCGCGCAGCCCGGTTCAGGGTCAGAACGTATAGTTGGCTTTGACCCAAAAGCGTCGGCCGTCTTCGGCATAGGAATAATCGGAGTCCACATCCTGCTCCCTGACCTGATTGGTCAGGTTATAGCCGACCAGGCTCAAGGACAGATCCTGGGTAGCTTGCCAGGTGGCGCCCACATCCACGGTAGTGATGGCTTGCTCGCTTTGTGACACGGCGCCGCCCTGACCCCAGGCAATGCTGGTTTCTTCACCGCGATAGCTGACGGTGGCGAAGCTGGAAACCGAGTCGATGATTTGCCAGTCCAGCGTCGCGCTGCCAGAGTGCTTGGGCGTGGCTACCAGAGGCTGGCCCTCGGCCAGTGGGTAGCCAAAGCCTAGAATGGTTGCCTCGCCGCTCGACACTTTGGAGTGCAGGTAGGTGTACTCGCCCTTGAGCTGCACCCGGTCGTTGAAGCGATAACGGGCAGCGGTCTCGATGCCGCGCACCGTGGCACCGGTGATATTGAAATAGGTGCTGTAGATGCGCCCGGTGATCGGGTCTGCGGGTACCGGGCTGCCGTCCGGGTAGTACAGCTGGCGGGTGCCGGTGTTGGCGATCTTGTTTTCGTAGTCGGTGTCGAACAGCGTGACATTACCGCTGAATTTTCCACCGGCGTCGTAGTAAAGGCCGATTTCGCGGTTTTCGCTTTCTTCCGGTTTCAAATCCGGGTTGCCCCAGGTGTAAGCACCACCGCGTTGCGGCAGGCCGATATTGGGGTTGGTCTGGGTGATGGTCGGCGACTTGAAGCCCTTGGCCACGCCGCCTTTTAGCGTCCAGTCCGGATTGAGGCGCCATACGCCGTAAAAGCGTGGTGTCCAATGGCGACCGAAGAACTCGTTGTCGTCCATGCGAATACCGGTGGTCAGGCTGAAGCTGTCAGTCACGCTCCATTCGTTCTCGGCGAACAGCGATTTTTCTGTCATCGAAGTGCCAATCCCAGCACCCTGCGGGCTGGCGTAATAACCGTCTGCCTCCAGCTCGTCTTTTTTCCACTGGGCGCCGGCAACAAAGACGTTGCGGTCAAACGGCAGGCTGATTTTGCTTTCGAATACCGAGTTGGTGACTTCAGGCGTGACGCTCTGATTGCCGGTCTGGACATCGCTGGCGCGGGTCGCTTCTTCGCGATACAGGCTGATATCGGTAGTACCGAAATCCCAGTTGCCGGTGTGGGCCAAAACATAAGTATCGCGGGTGTACTGGTTGTTGTTTTTCGCGGCTGTGGGCGCCAGGCTTTTGCCCGGGTTGTTCCAGAACTCCTGCTCGGTGCGGCCGGCTTCGAGCATGAACTCCTGTTGCTCATCAGGGGTCAGCCACAGGCGTGCGGTGCCGCTGTGGCGGGTCGATTTGGAGAAGCCGTTGAGGATTTTGTCCTCGTCGCGTTGCTTGTCGTAGCCCCAGAGCTGAATGCCGAGACGGTCTTCGACCAGCGGACCGGACACGTACCCGTCCAGTTGCGTGCTGTCACCTGCTTTGGAGCTGTCCTGGAAGGTGTGGTCCGCGGATACCGACCCTGACCATTGCCGCGCCACTTTGCGAGTGATGACGTTGATCACCCCGCCCAGTGCTTCGGAGCCGTAGAGCGTGGACATCGGGCCGCGCACCACCTCAATACGATCAATCGCTTCGACGGGCGGTATCCAGTTCATGCCCAGGCCTTCGGAGGTGCCGCCCTTGAGCGTGACCTGGCTGGTGTTCTGGCGACGACCGTCAATCAGGATCAGGACGTGGCTGGACTCCATGCCGCGAATGGAAATCTCGCCCTTGTCACCGCCGATGATGCTCACGCCTTCAACATTGCGTACCGCATCGGCGAGCGAGCGGAACTGCTTGTTTTCCAGCTCTTCGCGGGTGATGACCGAGATACTGGCGGGGGCATCGCGCACGTCCTGGCTGAAGCCCGAAGCTGTAACCACCGTTGAGCCGACCTCCAGTGGCGCGGCATTGGCCGTTGCCCCGGAAGGTTGTTCTTCTTCATCGGCGCAAACTGCCGTCAGGGGCAGGCCAAGGCTGACCAGTGCGGTAAAAATAGCCAGAGGCTTGCGGGCAAAAGGAGAGGGGGGCAACGGTGCTGCGGCGGTGGCAGTTCATAAACAGCGTTCCTGGGATTCTTGCTATTGCGCAAATGAAAATAATAAGCTGTCTCAGTTGCGTTTCTTGTTTGCGAATGTTGCCAGCTCAACCTGACCGGAACCTGACGAGCCCCTGTTGATTTCCCCCTGCGCCGTTTTTTATCGTTGTGGCTGACCTTTTTGTGGATTGAAGTAAATGAAAGTGCTGGTTGTTGAGGATCACCGGGCACTGCGCGGTTTGCTGATCGAGCATCTGGTGCAGGCCGGATTTGCCGTGGATGGCGCCGAAGATGGGCGCACGGCCCAGGCTTTGCTGGAAGTCGGCAGCTATGACGCGATGATCCTGGATCTTGGCTTGCCGGACATGGACGGCATGTCACTGCTGGCCATGCGTCAGCACAGCGCCAATGCCGATTTGCCGTGCATCATCCTGACTGCGCGGGATGCCCTGCAAAGCCGGGTCAACGGGCTGAATGCAGGCGCGGACGACTACATTCTCAAACCCTTCGACATGCAGGAACTGGAGGCGCGATTGCGCGCAGTCTTGCGTCGCCCCGGCAGTCGTGTGAGTACCCTGTTGCGTTGCAACAACCTGGCATTCGAACCTGAAACCCGGCACTTGAGCGTTGATGGCAACACCCGGATAACGGTGCTGGCCCGGCGCGAAGCCATGTTGCTGGAAGAAATGCTGCGCATTGCACCGCGTATCGTGATCAAGGAGCAACTCGAAGAGCGGCTTTATGCTTTCAATGAGCCGGTGACCCTCAACGCCATCGAAGCGCTGGTCTCACGGTTGCGCCGCAAGCTCAGTGAGGCGGGCGCCCATAGCCGCATCGAAACGGTTCGCGGCTTGGGTTATCGCCTGCTCAGCGTCGATAATCGGGCATGATTAAACGCAGCCTGCGCTGGCGCCTGTTGACCGCGTTGCTGTTGGTCTTTGCTCTGGGTTTCGGCAACCTGGCGATTTACCTGTACGGCACCCGCGACGAATTGCGCCGCGGGGTAATGACTATTGAAGCGCAGGTGATTGCCGATGGTTTTCGGGTGGACAGCGACCCTGCCAGCCTGCCGCGCCAGTATGCCGGTGGCGAACTGTCTTATTCGTTGTATTCGGCCGATGGTCGATTGTTGTGGAAGTCCGAAAACCTCAAACATCCCCGTCGGCTCAAGCAGCCAGGTGCGGACCCGGGCTGGATGCGCTGGAGCGCTTTCAGCGGGCGGGTGGTCAGCGTGCCCGTGGAGTTGCCCGAAGGTGCCATATTGATGGTGGCCAAGCAGGGTAATCTTGAGCGCGAATTGATTGGCAACCTGCTGGCGGCCCGCTTGCGCCAGAGCCTGGTGATGATGGTACCCATCGGTTTGCTGTCATTGGGTCTGATCCTTTTATTGCTGCACTGGACCTTGCGTCCAGTGCGGGTGGCGGCCAAGTTGGCGCGCAGTATCGGGCCGGCAAACCCAGAACAACGTATCCCGCTGGACAACCTGCCGAGTGAAATCCAGCCCCTGGCGGCTGCGGCCAATACGGCGCTTGATCGTTTGGCTGCGGCCTACACTGCCGAACGGCGTTTCGTGGCCGACGCAGCCCATGAACTGCGCACGCCGTTGACCGTGCTGGATTTGCGCTTGCAAGCAGCCCGGCGCACAGGGCAGGTCGAGTGGCCTGCGCTGGACATGGAAATGCGCCAGATGCGCCGTTTGGTGACTCAGCTACTGGAACTGGCGCGTCAGGAAGGCGAGGCCGCCCAAGGCCATAACGGGCAGCAGCGCACCCATCTCTCGCGTCTCACTCGCGAAGTCTGTGCCGCGCTGTTACCGCTCTTTGAGGCCAGTGCTCGGGTAATCGAGGTGGATATCACCGCAGGTTGCGAATGCCGGGGCAATCCCGATCAGTTGCGTGAAGCTTTGGGCAACCTGCTGGAAAACGCGCTGGTCCACGGCATGGGCACTGTTCAGGTGACCCTGCGCAAGGTGGCCGGGCACTTGCAGTTGGAGGTCAGCGACCAGGGGCAGGGTATTGCGCCAGAGGAGCGCGAAGCCATGTTCCTGCGCTTTCGCAAGGGCCGGCAAAGCAGCGAAGGTACCGGGTTGGGGCTGGCGATTGTACGTCAGATCGTGCAAAACGCAGGTGGTCATGTAGCGTTCGTACAGGCGCCAAACACCACCATCAGGGTCAGTTTGGCCGTTGCTCAATCGTCTGTTCCTGAGCGCACATGTGCAGCCAGTTCATAAACACCTGCAAGCGCTTGGGCACCACATTGAGCGGTGGGTGCACCAGATAATAATCATAGTGACCGTACTGCCTGAAACCGCCAAAAGGCAGCACCAGTTCGCCGCGATCAACACGTTTTTGCACCAGTTGCTGGCGCCCGATGGCGATCCCCGCGTGGCTCATAGCGGCCGTGACGCACAGGTCCGAACGGTCGAAGGTCAGGGTACGTTTGGGCAGTGCCGCGAGCAGGTTGTGTTGTTCGGCCCACAGGGTCCACTCGGCATCATAGGCGGCATGGTCCCAGGCCAGGGAGTCGTGCAGGGTGGTGCAGTTGCTCAGGTTTTGCGGGTTTTCGTGCAGACGGTGACGCTGCGCATATTCCGGGCTGCACACCGGCGCCATGCATTCGCGCATCAGCCGCTGGCTGGTGAGGCCGGGGAATTCGCCGTTGGCGTAGTACAAGGCCAGATCTATTTTGCGTGTGCGAAAGTCGACATTGTCATTGCCCACCCGCAGGTCCAGTGAGACCAGCGGATAGCGCTCGATAAAGTCGGCCAGCCGGGGCACCAGCCAGCATTGGGCCACCGATGGCCTGGCATAGAGCGCAATGGCTCCGGCAATTTCTGGCTGTGACGAGCGTTCAAGGGCTTCGGACAATTCCCCCATCGCACTTTGCAGTATTTCGAAAATTCGCTCGCCTTCGTCAGTCAGGCTGACCTGGCGGGTAAGACGCTGGAACAGCTTCATATTCAACGCCGTTTCCAGCCGGCTGATGCGGTGGCTTACGGCGCTGGCGGTCAGGCAAAGTTCCTGCGCAGCGCGGGCAAAACTCAGGTGTCGGGCGGCCACCAGAAAGGTATGAAGGTTGGCGAACTGGCTGCTGTTGAGCCGTGAGCTGATGCGGGGAGGAAGATTAAGCACGGTAGTTTGCCCTCAAGCCAAAGGCCGACTTCTTGCAGAATGTGGCAATGAGTCCATCTTGCCACATCCGCTTTACGCCTGAGTCAGCCCAGTAACTCACGACCCTTGGCCAGATAGGCGTCCATCTCGGCCGCAGGCACCATATTTCCTCCCGTTGCCCACACCAGGTGGGTGGCGTTGGCCATGGCCTGCGGGCTCAGGCCAGCGCGGGCCAGATAGCCTTGCTGCTCGCCCAGTACCCGGGCAATACCTGGCACACCTGCCAGTGCGGAAGGCTCAAGGCGCAAGCCTTCACTGCGTTCCATCAGGGCCAGCAGGCTGTACATTTCCTCGTCGCTGACGGTGTAGAAGCCGTCGAGCATGCGCTGCATGGCCTTGCCGACAAAGCCGGAAGCGCGGCCCACGGCGAGGCCGTCTGCGGCGGTGACGTTATCGATGCCGAAATCCTGCACGCTGACTTCGTCGTGCATCCCGGTGTACACACCCAGCAGCATGCAGGGCGAGTGGGTCGGTTCGGCGAAGATGCAATGCACTGCATCACCAAAGGCCAGCTTGAGGCCGAAAGCCACGCCGCCGGGAGCGCCCCCCACACCGCAGGGCAGGTACACAAACAGGGGATGCTGGGCATCCACGGTGATTTGCGCCGCCGCGAACTGCTGTTTCAAACGCTCGCCGGCCACTGCGTAGCCGAGGAACAGATTGACCGAGTTTTCATCGTCGACAAAATGGCAACTCGGGTCGGACTCAGCCTGCTGGCGACCCTGGGCCACGGCCACGCTGTAATCACTTTCGTACTCCACCACAGTAACGCCGTGGGAGCGCAGCTTGTCTTTCTTCCATTGCCGGGCATCGGCTGACATATGCACGGTCACTTGAAAGCCCAGCGCAGCACCCATGATGCCGATCGACATGCCGAGATTGCCGGTGGAGCCGACGGCGATTTTGTACTGGCCAAAAAAGGCCCGGGCCTTGTCGCTGTGCAGCAGCGCGTAGTCGTCGTCGAGCTTAATCAGGCCACCGGCCAGGGCCAGGTCTTCGGCATGCTTGAGCACTTCATAGATCCCGCCGCGGGCCTTGATCGAGCCGGAGATGGGCAGATGGCTGTCGCGCTTGAGCCACAGCGCGCCATTGAGGCTTTGCCCGTAACGTTCGCCGAGCAACGGCTGCAAATGCGTCAGGGGCAGAATGTCCGACTCGATAATGCCAGCACTGCCCTCTGTCTCAGGGAAGGCAACCCGCAGGTAGGCAGCAAACCGCCCAAGGCGTGCGCTGGCATCGGCCACGTCGGCACTGGTCAGGCCTGTATCGCCAAGCGCCTGCGCCACCGGTGCCACCCCGGGGTTGAACCAGGTGGTTTCTTGCAACGCGACCAGTTCGCGGATCAGCGGGAAGCTGGCGCACCAGTTTTCAAGTGTTCTGCCCAAAATCATGGCGGGGTCCTTTAAACGATAAGTCTGAATATACGGTTTGAATCAAACAAAGCGCGACAGCAGCAGGGTCAGCCCCAGCGCGATCGATGAAGCCAGTACGGTGGCGGTGGTAAAGGTTTTCAGGGCGTCGGTCAGGGATACACCCAGGTACTCCTTGACCACCCAGAAGGCCGAATCCGTGACGTGGGTCCAGCCCATGGCTCCGGCACCGATGGCGATGCAGATGATCTCCTTGCTCACGGTCGGGTGAGCTCCCAGCATAGGCAATACCATGCCTGCGGCGCTGATCATGGCCACTGTTGCCGAGCCGACCGCGAAGTGCATCAAACCGGCCACCAGCCAGGCCAGCACGATGGGGTTCATATTCAATTGGGTCAACGAGGCGGACAGCGCGCTACCCACGCCACTGTCGATCAGAATGCCATTGAATGCCCCGCCGGCACCGATGATCAGCAGGATACTGGCCAGCGGCGGAAAACTCTTTTGCGTGTAAGCCAGCAGGTCGGCCATGGTCAAACCGCGGCGCAAGCCCAGTGCCCAATAAGCGAATACCACGGCAATCGACAGTGCGATCAGCGGGGTGCCCATAAACGAAATCACGCTGAATGCGGTGGATTCATGGGGCAGACCGGCAGCGAAACTTTTACCGACCATCAGCAGCAACGGCAGGGCGATGGTCAGCAGGGTGACGCCAAGGCCTGGCAGGTCGCGGGTTTTGCTGTCATCGCAATGCTCGTTCAAAAAAGCTTCCTGAGTGGCTGGTGCTTCGGTCTTGCACACCAGTTTGACCCACAGCGGCCCGGCAATCATGGCGGTCGGCAGCGCGACAATCAGACCGTACATGATTACTTTGCCGACATCGGCGCCCAGCATCCCAGTGATCGCCATCGCAGCAGGGTGTGGCGGCAACATGCAATGCACTGCCATCAGCGACACCGCCAGAGGTACGCCCAAGTACAGCAGGTTGATGCGAGTCTCTTTGGCCACTACATAAATCAGCGGAATCAGAAGCACGAACCCCACCTCGAAAAACACCGGGATGCCTGCGATAAATCCGACGAGCATCATCGCCCACGAAGCGCGGTCCTTGCCCAGGGTGTTCAACAGCGTCTGAGCGATGCGCTCCGCACCGCCGGACTCCTCCAGCATCTTGCCCAGAATCCCGCCCAGGCCAATGATCGTTGCCAGAAACCCGAGGGTTCCGCCGACACCGGCTTCATACGACGAAGCAATTTTTACCAACGGCATGCCTGACCCGATTCCCACCACAAAGCTCGCAGCGGTCAAGGCCAGAAAGGCATGAACGCGGACTTTGACGATAAGGAAAATGATCAGCGCGATGGCGCAAAACAACACCAGCAAAAGAGTGGGACCGCTGTGCATGGGAGGTGCTCCGGGAAGCGCTTTTATTGTTGAAATAAGTGATCGTCGTCACTTTGCTTCCGGCAATTAGAGGTTACATCTCCGTAGGCTGACAAAGGATGGTTTTTCATGGGACAGATGATGTGGTGTCATCTGTTGGAGGGTAAAACAGGTGGGAGCGAGCCTGCTCGCGAAGGCTTTAAGAGTTTCGCGAGCGGGCTCGCTCCCACAATTGGATATGCGTGTCAGAAATCCCAGCGAGTGGTCAGCATAAAGTTGCGCGGCTCGCCATAAATCGCCGAGTTATAGAACCCGATATTGGTGTAGTAATACTTGTCGAACACGTTGTTGACGTTAAGCGTGGTCGACAGGTTTTCCGTGAATTGATAACGGGTCATCAGGTCCACCACCCAGTAGGGCTTTTGCGAGAAGTCTTCGTACCTGTCCTTGGGGCCGTTGAACATCTCTTGCCAGGCCGTGCTCTGCCAGCGTGCGCCACCGCCCACGGAGACTTTGTTGAGGTCGCCCTTCAGTTTGTAGATGGTGTAGAAGCTCAGTTGGTCTTCGGGTTCGAAGGTCGAGATCTTTTTACCGTTGTCATCGCGTACCACCTTGTGCGTGTAACCGGCCTGCAGGCTCCAGCCCGGGCTCAGCTCGCCGGATATCTCCAGCTCGTAGCCCTTGGTTTTAGCCGCAGTGCCCTTGAAGGCATAGTTGGGCGGGGTGGGTTGCAGGTTGTTCCAGGCATCGTCGGGGATGGGACGGTTGCTTTCCTTGACCTCAAAGTACGCCAGGCTGGCGTTCAGACGGCCATCGAAGAACTCGCTCTTGAGGCCGATCTCGTAGTTTTCACCCTCGTCTGGGTCAAGCATTTTGCTGTTGCGATCCAGGTTGTAGAACTCCTGGGGCATGAATACATCGGTGTAGCTGGCATAGGCCGTCAGGTAATCGGTCAGGTCATAAGTAATGCCCGCATAGGGAATCAAGCGTCCTGTTTCGCGATAGGTATTGGTGGTGCCCGTAAGGGTGTAGTCGACCACCCGCCCGCCCAGAAACACTTTCAGCTCATCTGTGACATTCAGACGCGTGGTTGCATACATGCCGGTCTGGCGCACGGTGTCATCGCTGATTTGAGATGCGTTGCCCCAGTCAGGTTTGGCCAGATGGCCGTCCCAGTTGAAGTAATCCACCAGATTGGGGGTGGAGAAGGTCACGTCCCAATAGCCTTTGCCTTTCCAGTTGGCGGTACTGATGGAGCCACCCAACACCAAATCGTGTTCACGGCCGAGAAATTCGTAGGGGCCGCTGACATAGAGGTCGGCCGCGTCGCTGGTGGTTTCGCCTTTGTAACGTTGAGCATTGATATTGGCGGTGCCATCAGCCGCAGGCTGGTTGAACTGAATCGCTCCCAGCTGGGCATCGTAGCCATTGATCTTGTGGTCCAGTTGCAGCTTGCCCACCCAACCACTGCCCAGGTCCTGTTCCAGGGTCGCGAACACCGTGCGGGTGTATTGCTGCCAGCTGCTCCAGTCGGTGGCGTTGCTGAATGAGCGTTTGGCGCTGTTGATCTCGCCCGCGTAGTTGTACAGCGGGAAGCTCCCCGACCAGGTGGAGCCCTGGGGTTTGTTGTCCTGATAATCGGCGCCCACGGTCAGCAAGGTGTCTGGCGTCAGGTCGACTTCGAGGATGCCGTAGAACACCGAACTCTGGTTGGAGTAGCGGTCGATATACGATTGCCGGTCCTGATAGGCCGCTACCGCACGACCGCGCACATTACCGGTTTCGGTCAATGGGCCGCTGAGGTCTACTTCAGTCCGGTAGTTGTCCCACGAGCCTGCGCCTGCGGTGATATGGCCGTGAAAATCATGGGTGGGTTTTTTACGCACCAGATTGATGGTGCCGCCCAGGGACCCTGCCCCGCTGAGCAAACCTGAAGCGCCCTTGAGTACCTCGATACGGTCATAAATAGCCATGTCGCTCAGGGTATTACCCGCTGAATAGGCAACGTTGCGTACGGCGGAGGGGATGCCGTCGTACTGGAAGTTGTTGATCGAAAAACCACGCGAGTAGTAGTTGGTGCGGTCCGTGTCGTAGGCCGAGACGGTAATGCCCGGGGTATGGCGCATCACGTCGTCGACATTGTCGAGGGCGAAGTCATCCATATGCTGGCGGGTGATTACGCTGATCGATTGCGGCGTTTCCCGCGGTGTGAGCACCAGGCGAGTGGCCGTGGCGATAGCGCCCGGCGTGTAGGAACCGGTGCCTTCGGTAACGGTACCCAACTGGTTGGTGACAACTTGAGTGGCCCCCAGCTCCAGCGCGGCCTCACTGTTGCTGGCGACCAGTACATAACCCCCGTTGCTCTGGCGCTCGGCTTGCAACCCGCTATTGGCAAGCAAGCGCTCCAGGCCTTCCTCGACGCTGTATGAACCTTCAAGCCCGCCGGTCTTGAGGTGACGGGCCTGTTCGGTATCAAACGAAATCGTAACCCCAGCCTGCACACCAAACCGGGTCAGGGCGCTGCCCAGAGGGCCAGGGGCAATCTGGTACTGCGCCTGGCTTTGCGCTGCGGCCTGGGCCGGTAGCAGCGCCAGACCGGACAGGCTGGCGAGGGACGCGCCAAATACCGCCAGGCGCACAGCGCGGGCTATTTTGGTGGTGGTATTGAGGGGGAGCGGGGGCATTCGATGATCCTTGCGTGGTCATGGCACAAACGCGCTGTAGTCGCGGCTTATGTCATTGACGGATGAGAATCTAAATCAGCAAGGTTAAAGTTCAAACCATTTGCACCTGAGCTTATGCCGGTTCGATGCTGGCCCAGTAGCGGGTGAAGAAGCGAACGTTGACTGGCAGGGTTTTACCCAGATTCTCCAGCACCGTATCGGTGTCATCGATACGAAAGGCCCCCGAGATGCGTAAATGCTGAACGGCTGTTGCACAACGCAGCACGCCCGGACGATAACGGCCCAACTCCTCGATAAAATCGCCCAGGCGCCAGTCGTCCACGCTCAACATGCCCTGTACCCAGGCGGTTGAGGCCGCAGGCAAAGGCTGAACCCTGCCGATTGCATTGCTATCGAAAGTGACTTGTTGTCCGGTCTCCAGACGCAGGGGCTGATGGATCAGCTCAAGCGGGCGAATTTCCACGGCGGATTGCAGCACCCCGACTCGTGTGTGCTCGGGCAATTGGCGCACGCTGAAACGGGTGCCAAGGGCGCGCACGCTGCCGTCCTCGGTCTGCACGATAAAGGGACGCTGCTCAGGATCCTTGGCGGTCTGAATCAAGATTTCACCCTGGTGCAGACGAATCACACGCTGTTTGGCGTCGAAGTGGATATCCAGCGCAGTGTTGGCGTTCAGCTCCAGTTGTGAGCCATCCTCAAGGCGCAGCGAACGCCGCTCACCGACGCCGGTACGCTGCCCCGCAAGCATCGAGCGATAGGGCACCTGCTCGGCCGCCAGCCAGGTACCGCTGCCAACGGCCAGCAGCATGCCAAGGATTTTCAGCACATCACGGCGTTGGGTTTTTGCGGCGTCGAGGCTGGAGAGAGCGGCCTCCTGGGGCATCAATGCCCATTGGCGCTGGAACCTCTCAAGCCGTGCCCAGGCCGCTTCATGTTGTGGGCAGGCTCTCAACCAGGCCTGCCAGTCCCGGGTGCGAGCCTCGTCGGTGGTGCCGTCATTAAGTTGTACATACCAGGTGGCAGCAGCCTCCAGCGCCTTGAGATCCGGGGCAGGGGACATCAATTGTCGACCAGCAACAGGCAGCGGGTCATGGCGCGAATCAAATGATTTTTCACCGTGGTAACCGACACCTCGAAACGCTCGGCGACGGCAACATAACTCAAGCCTTCGAGCTGCACGGCGAGGAAAATTTCCCGCGTTCTGGGGCCCAGCTCATCGAGCAGGCTGTCGATCGAAATCAGCGTTTCGATAATCGACAGGCGTATTTCTGGCGAAATATCCACAGGCTCGGGCTTGAGTGCCAGCGCCTGCAGATAGGCTTGCTCGATGGTGCGGCGGCGCACTTTGTCGATCAACAGCGAGCGGGCAATGGCGCTCAGATAACCACGGGGCTCCCGAATGGGTGTGTCATGGCGTGCAGTCATGACCCGCAGGAACGTGTCCTGGGCCAGGTCGCAGGCATCCGCCGTATTGCCCAGGCGCACGCGCAACCAGCCCTTTAGCCAACTGTTGTGATCGCTGTACAACCGATGAAGAGCTGAAGGGTCGAGCGCCGACATAATGATGCAACCAAAATGTAATTGGTAATCGATCGCATTATTGTGATGGGACAGTATTTATGCAAGGGGGAGGTTCATTGGAGGGGGGGGGCGGACAGCGATAATACTGCTGGAGATAGAGTCGTTCGGGTGCACAGGGTGTAACACAACTCTAAGCCGATCGCGTTTTTTGGTGTGTAGTGTGTGTATTTTACGATTGCACCATTTTTCAATGGTGTGTAGCGTACACACAATGCGTGGTGATCAAGTGCGAAGTCGTGAGCTTATTGAATAATTGGTGGCAGATGGATGGTTTGAGATCGCAATCAAGGGAAGTCACCATCAGTTCAAGCATCCAGCCAAAGCGGGTCGGGTAACGGTTCCACATCCCAAGTCAGAAATTGCCATAGGGACGCTGCACAACATTCTCAAATCCGCAGGTCTCAAGGGAGAGTTACGGTCATGAAATTTCCAGTGGTCATACATAAAGACGCAGATTCCGAATTCAGCGTAACGGTGCCTGATGTGCCAGGCTGTTTTTCTGCCGGGAGCACTTTTTCGCAAGCGCTGGATAACGTGCAGGAAGCATTGGCTTTGCATCTGGAAGGCATTGTTGCGGACGGCGGCGAGCTGCCGCAGGGCAAGGACGTGGATGCCTACCTGGAGAACCCGGATTTTGTCGGTGGAATATGGGCAATCGTTGACTTCGATTTGACGCCTTACCTTGGCAAGTCGGTTCGGTTCAACGCTTCTTTGCCAGAAAACCTGTTGCAGCGCATTGATGAACGAGTGAGCAGGGACCACCGCTATGCATCCCGTTCGGGGTTTCTAGCAACAGCTGCATTGCGCGAGCTGAGCGTTCAGAATTTTTAATCGGCTCAAGACCATCACCATGTGGTGCTCTTGAGTCTTCTCCAAACCCTGAAAACAAAAAAGGCCCACCTTTCGGTGAGCCTCTTCTGGTGTTGCGTATGGTGCCGGCACCAAGAGTCGAACTCGGGACCTACTGATTACAAGTCAGTTGCTCTACCAACTGAGCTATACCGGCGTTATGGGCGACGAGTATACCCGGATGTTTGGGCTTGTAAACCCCTGATAACAGACTATTTTCACGTTTCTGACCGGCGCTCGGTGAAGGAGGGGGGCAAGCGCTCCGTCGTGACCCGATTTTTCGCCGAATTGGTCAGCGCCGACACTTCGTCGCACCGCCGCGCCCACAGGAAAACTAAAAAGGTTATTGAGCAAACCCCAGTTCAAACAGCGTGCCGCTGGTATCACTGACCACCCGCACCTGGCCGCCATGCAATTGCATGATCGAATGCACAATCGCCAACCCGAGCCCGCCCGAGTCCCCCGGTTGGGCCCGTGAAGGATCGACCCGGTAAAAACGGTCAAACAACTTGCCCAGATGCTGCGCCTCAATCGGCGGGCCAGGGTTGTGCACACCGATCCAGCAAAACCCGGCATCGTCATGGCGCTGCAAGCGTACGGTAGAGCCCGGTTGAGCATGGCGCACGGCATTGGCCAGTAAATTGCCCAGTGCCCGCTGCAGCAGCTGTTGATCGGCCATCAGCGAGCCGCTGAGCTGATTGTCCAACTGCAGCTGCCGGTCCTCAGCCAGTGCTTCGAAGTAATCGCACAGCTCGTCGCCCACCTCACCAAGGTCCAGCACTTGCAGCTGCAACGGGCGCTGGCCGTGTTCGGCGCGGGCGAGAAACATCAGGTTTTCGGCCATACGGTTGAGCCGCTCGTACTCTTCGATATTCGACGCAAGTACTTCCTGGTACTCAGTCGGGCTGCGTGACTGGTTCAGTGCCAGGCTGTTGCTGCCCAGCAGGTTGTGCAACGGCGTGCGGATTTCATGGGCCAGGTCGGCGGAGAACTGTGACAGCCGCGCAAAGCTGTCTTCCAGGCGTGTCAGCATGGCGTTGAGAGCCTGCACCGGCTCCTTGAGTTCGGCAGGCACGTCATGTGTGGCCATGCGCTGGTCAAGGCTGCGCGGATCGATGCCAGCCATGGCGTGGGCCAGCTCACGCAAAGGCTCAAGGCCGCGGCGCAACAGCAGCAGGCCAAGGCCGAAAGCCAGCAGCGCGCCCAGGCCCACGGCGCCATATAAACGCATACGGTAGCTAGCGAGCATTTGCTCACGCTCATCCAGGCGTTTGCCTACGGTCACCCTGAGGATTTCATCGGCCGGGCCTCGGGCCATGCCGGCGAGCAGCACCGTCTGGTCCAGTGTCTGGATATCGGCACGCTGTGGCGCCCGGTCCTGAGCAATGGGCGGTATATCAGGCAAGTCCTGCCGGTGCGGGTTAATGGCGATAAGCGGGCTGCCATCTGCCCGCTTGACCAGTAGCACACTGTCCAGGTTGCCCAGCATGTTCTGGTAGAGGCGCGGGCGTTCTTGCAGGGCTTCGAGGCTATCGCTGTCATGCAGCAGGGCGCGCACTTGTTCAAGGCGCCCGAGCAGCGCCTGGTCATCACGAAACGCCAGTTCCGAGGCCAGGGAGCGATACAGGAACACCCCGATCACACTCAGTACCAACGCGCAGGTCATGGCGATCGCCAGCGCCAGACGCCAGGCGATGGATTTACTCATCGGGTGCTTCCAGTTGATAACCAACGCCGCGCACGGTGTGGATCAACTTGGGCATGTAGGGATCGTCGACCTTGGCCCGCAGGCGACGCACGGCGACTTCGACCATATTGGTGTCGCTGTCGAAATTGAGGTTCCACACTTGGGAGGCGATCAGGGTGCGGGACAGCACCTCGCCCTGGCGGCTGGCCAGCAGTTGCAGCAGGGCGAATTCCTTGTTGGTCAGGCTGATGCGCTGGCCACCCCGGCTGACCCGGCGGCGCAGCACGTCGATTTCAAGATCGGCGATGGCATACGACTCGGCCTCGCGTAGCGGGCCGCGACGCAGCAGCGTGCGTACCCGGGCGAGCAACTCGGCAAAGGCGAAAGGTTTGAGCAGGTAATCGTCGGCGCCTAGCTCCAGACCGCGCACGCGGTCTTCGATAGCATCCCTGGCGGTCAAGAACAGCACCGGTGTGGCGCCGCGCTGGCGAATCAGTTGCAGCAGTTGCCAGCCATTGAGCCCCGGCAGCATCACATCAAGGATGATCAGGTCGTATTCCTGCTGTTCGACAAAATAGCGCCCGTCCAGGCCGTTGAGTGCCACATCCACGGCAAAGCCGGACTCCTTGAGGCCCTTGGCCAGGAAGTCGGCGGTCTTGGCTTCATCTTCAACCACTAGCAAACGCATCGCACACCTCGATCAATCGTCTGCACAGGCTAGGCGCCTTCGTCGGTGTTGCCTATTACAAACTTGTAATGCAACTGACGGGGTTCTGACGAGGAGCGCTGGTTAAGGTGGGCCCATTCGTACAGGAGCTTGCCCATGATGTTGAAAACCTTGTTGTTGTGGACTGCCGTTGGCGTTGCCGGCGTGGCCCAGGCGGCGCCGAATCTGGCGCGCCATGCCGATCTGGACCTGGCCACCGCCCGCCAGTTGGCCGACGCGACCTTCAAGCACTGCACCGGGGCGCTGAGCGTGCTCGACCGGGGTGGCAACGTGCTGATGGCGCAGCGTCCGGAAGGCGTTGGCCCGCACAACCTGCTGGCGAGCCAGCGCAAGGCGTATACCGCGCTGTCGACCAAAACCCCGACCCGGCTGTTTGCCGAGCGTGCGCGTAACAACCCCGAGGCCGCCAATCTCAACTCCATTGCCGAGCTGTTGCTGCTGGGCGGCGGTGTGCCGTTGTTCGCCGAAGGTGAACTGGTGGGCGCGCTGGGCGTGGCCGGGGCGGGCGGTGCTGAGCAGGACGAAGCCTGTGCGATCAAGGCTGCCGGGCAAGTTGGCCTGACCATTCAACGTTGATCAGATTTTAACCACTGAGGACTTACCATGAAATCGTTGCGAATCACCCTGGCGGCTTTAAGCCTGAGCGCTGTGTCGAGCCTGGCGCTGGCTGCCGGCAATCCGTTGAGCGTGCATGTGCTGAATCTTGAAAACGGTCTGCCGTCCCCGGGGGTCAATGTGACCCTGGAAAAGCATGTGGGCAAGGATTGGCAGCCGCTGGCGCAAGGCGTGACCAATGAGCAGGGACGTATTGGCGAGTTGTTCCCGGGCAAGCAGGCGTTCGAGGCGGGGGAGTACCGGGTGGTATTCAAGACCGGCGATTATTTCAAGAAGGCAGGGCGTGACACGTTCTTCCCGGAAATCCCGGTGATTTTTGAAGTGAAGAATGTGGATCAGCATTACCACATCCCGTTGTTGCTCAGCCCTTATGGTTTTTCGACATATCGCGGGTCGTAGTCCTGCGAAACCCTTTGTGGGAGCGGGCTTGCTCGCGATGAGATCGCTGCGGATTAACTGTCAGACCGCAGCGCCTGAATCGCGAGCAAGCCCGCTCCCACAGGGTTACCCACAGCGCTGCGCAAGCACCATCAAATTGCGCGGCGTCAGCTGGCTGTCGCAGAACTCGCCAACCTGCACTGCATAGCCGTTCTCCTCCAGGTAGAGCGCCCGATCGAGCACCAACCACAGCTCCAGCGGGCGGCGAAACAGCCCGCGCACCAATTCCAGGTTGCGCACCTGCGCCAACCTCTCCCAGCCTGCGGCTTCCAGCGCCGGCCAGTCTTCTTCGCCACTTGTGGATAAGTTCTTCAGCGCCGCCAAGTCCGAGCAGTACTCGGCAAACGGCTTGTTCAGCCAACTGCTGGGCAGCGAGGGTGTGGATAAGTACTCATCACACTGACGGCGCTGGCGCTGCCACAGATCAAAACCCAAGCGCCGTGCCATCGACTGGTCACGCTGAAGGCGCACGCGGGTGCCGGCGGTCACGGTTTCGCTCATGGGCAGGCTCAGGTCCTCCAGTGACAGTTGCAGGGAAGATGCCTTGGCGGCTGTGGATAACGCTTGATAGTGCGACCCGCCGATGCGGTTGTAGCAGCAGGGGGACACGGCAAGTTGTGCACAACCCGCCGCGCTGGCCAGTTGCAGCAGGCGCACATGCAAATCGCCGCAGGCGTGCAGCGCCACGGGTGTCATTTGGGGTGTGAGCTGCCGGGCTGCTGCTTCAGCGAGCACATCTTGCTGAACATGACGGGCCGCCAGTTGATGACGCTGGCTCAGGTGTTGGCCGGATTCGATCAATGCCGGATCATATTCCAGGCACGTCAGTTGTTGCCCGGCACTTAACAGCCGGCGCCCCAAATGCCCCTTGCCCGCACACCAGTCCAGCCAGTGGGTTGGCGCTTGTGCAAAGGTCAGGCTCTGGGCGAAGGCCTCGATCTGTTGCCATTTGCGCCCGGGTACATCCACTTGTAAGCGCGGGTTTGCGGGCGCAAGGGCTTGGGCCGCTAGTCGTGGCACTGCGCTCAGGGCAAGGGAAGTCGCCGCCAGTTCAGGGAACGGCGCAGGGGCGGGCAGGTGTTGGGGGTGGTTGTGGCTGGCTTCGGCGTCTTGCAGCGAACGCTGGCGCAACCACTGCGCCAGTTTCGGGTGTTGCGCTTCCCACGGCACGTTCAACTGAGTGAAGGGCCGTGGGCGCCAGAGGTGCTGGTGGTTTTGCAGAAACCCGTCCAGCGCCTCGAAGCGGGCAAGCAGGTCAGCGCCCTTGGCAGGCATCGACGCGCAACCAGCGCTCCAACAGTTTGAAGCCCTGGATCAGCACAAACGACATGACCAGGTAAATTGCCCCGGCAGCCAGGAACATGTCCACGGTCTGGTAGTTGCGGGCAATGATGGTGCGGGTCATGCCGGTCAGTTCCAGCAGGGTCACGGTACTCGCCAGCGAGCTGGCTTTGAGCATCAGGATCACTTCGTTGCTGTAGGCCGGCAGACCGATGCGTGCAGCGCGTGGCAGGACGATATGCACCAGGGTCTTGAAACGCGACATGCCCAGGGCCCGTGCTGCCTCGATTTCACCTGGCGGGATGGCCTGGATCGCGCCGCGCAGGATCTCGGCAATGTAGGCAGCGGTGTGCAGGGTCATGGTGATGATCGCGCACCAGAACGGGCTGCGCAGGTACGGCCACAACGCGCTATCACGCACCACATCGAACTGCGCCAGGCCGTAATAGACCAGAAACAGCTGGATCAGCAACGGCGTGCCGCGGAAGAAAAAGATGTAGGCGTAGGGCAGTGAGCGCACATACCAGAGCTTGGATGAGCGGGCGATGCCCAACGGGATGGCCACGATCAGACCGGCGATCACCGAGATGGCGGTCAGCTCCAGGGTCAGGGTCGCACCCTGCATCAGCTTGGGCAGCCACTTGAGGATTACTTCCCACTCCATTACGTCCTCCTCACGAAGCCGCGCGCTGCGCGTTTTTCAAGCACGTGCATGGTGCCCATGGCCAGTACGGTAAGGCCCAGGTACATCACGGCTGCCACCATGTAGAAGGTGAACGGGTGTTTGGCGAAGGTCACGGCGTTTTGCGCCTGACGCATGATTTCTTCAAGGCCGATGACCGACACCAGCGCGGTGTCCTTCATCAGGATCATGAACAGGTTACCCAGGCCGGGCAGGGCAATACGCCACATTTGCGGCAGCACCAGCTTGGTGAAAATCCGCGGTTTGGACAAGCCCAGTGCCATGCCCGCTTCGCGGTGGCCCTTGGGAATGGCCAGGATGGCACCGCGGAACACTTCGGTGGCATAGGCACCAAAGCACAGGCCCAGCGCGAGTACACCCGCCGCAAAGGCGCTGAGGGTGAGGTCGGGCATGCCGATGTATTCGCCGATGGTGCGCACCAGGTTCACGCTGCCAAAGTAGATCAGCAACACCCAGAGCAGTTCGGGCACGCCGCGAACCAGGGTCGAATAGGCGCCGCCCAACCATCTAAGCGGTTTGAAGGGGGAGGTCTTGGCCAAGGCACCGAGCAATCCGAGCACCAGGCCCAGACACAGCGCGGTAAGTGCCAGTTTGACGGTCATCAGCGCGCCAGCGGCAAGCGCCGGGCCGAATCCGTATAAATCGATAGTCATGGGGTAGGCAGGCTTTGCTAGGGACCGGCGCGCCTACAGGCGCACCGGTCAGGCAGGTCAGTAGATGCTGAACGGGAAGTACTTGTCGTTGATCTTCTTGTACGTGCCGTCTTCAACGATTTGCTTGAGGGCCAGGTTCAGCTTGGCACGCAGTTCGTTGTCGCCTTTGCGCAGGGCGATGCCGACCTTGTCGTCTTCGTTGACCGGTTCACCCTTGAACTCGTATGCCTGGCCAGCCGGGCTTTTCAGCCAGTCGTAGTTGGCGTACTTGTCAGCCAGCAGCGCGTCTACACGGCCCGAAGTCAGGTCGAGGTAGGCGTTTTCCTGAGTGTCGTACAGGGAGATGGTGGCGTCGGTACCCAGGTTGTCATCCAGCCAGGTCGCAGCCTGGGTTGAACGCTGAGTGCCCAGGGCCTTGCCCTTGAGGGACGCGAGGTCGGTTTTGAAGTCGACTTTTTTCGGCGCGATGAACTGCTGCTTGTTGGAGTAGTACGGGTCGGTGAAGTCCACCGCCTGCTTGCGTTCGTCAGTGATCGACAGCGACGACACGATGAAATCGTACTTTTTGGCGTTCAGTGCCGGGATGATGCCGTCCCAGTCGGAGGTGACGATTTCACACTCGGCTTTCATCTTGGCGCACAGGGCCATGGCGATATCCGGGTCGAAGCCCACGACTTCACCACTGGCGTTCTTGTTGTTGAACGGTGGGTAAGCGCCCTCAATGCCGACTTTGTACTTGTCTGCAGCCAAGGCGTTGGCGCTGAAAACCAGTGTGGCGGCAGCGGCCATGAGAAGCTTTTTATAGTTCTGCATTCGTGTTGCTCCGTTAGCGGTTGCTGGACATGAATTGTTTACAGCGCGCCGAAACCGGGTTGTCGAACACCTGTTCTGGCGACCCTTGCTCTTCGATCAGGCCCTGGTGCAAAAACACTACTTCGCTGGACACCTGACGGGCAAAGCCCATTTCGTGGGTGACCAACAGCATAGTGCGACCTTCTTCGGCGAGTGCGCGGATCACACTAAGTACTTCTTGAACCATTTCCGGGTCAAGTGCCGATGTCGGTTCATCGAACAGAATCACTTTGGGCTGCATGGCCAGGGTGCGGGCAATCGCTGCGCGTTGCTGCTGGCCACCGGACAATTCGGACGGATAGGCATGGCGTTTTTCGGCAATGCCGACTTTGGCCAGCAATGCTTCGGCCACTTCGATGGCCTCGGCCTTGCTTTGCCCCAGTACGCGACGTGGCGCCTCGATAATGTTGTCGAGGATGGTCATGTGCGGCCACAGGTTAAAGTTTTGAAACACAAAACCCAGTTCGCTGCGCATGCGGTTGATCTGCTTGCCGTCGGCCGCGATCAGTTCGCCATTTTTGGCTTTCTTGAGTTTGAGCTCTTCCCCGGCGACCACGATCTGGCCTTCGTGGGGGTTTTCCAGAAGGTTGATGCAGCGCAGCAGAGTGGACTTGCCGGAACCGGAAGAACCCAGGATCGAGATCACGTCGCCGTCGCGTGCGGTCAGCGAGATACCCTTGAGTACCTCAAGCTCGCCGTAGCGTTTGTGCAAGTTGCGGATTTCAAGCGCGGGCGTGGCCAAAGCCATGTGCGTTCCTCTTTGTGTTCGGGTGCGATCCTGCTGTTGGGCGGCCTTCCTGGCGCAGGCCAAGCTAGCATAGGGTTGCAGAGGCAACCAGCCGCCCTGAAGACACAAAAGGCGCGAGGGTGGCAGTTTGTCGCATCGCTACAGCAGAGTGTCGCGCCGACAACAACCGACCCTGTAATTCGCCGTTCGGCCAGACAGGTGTCGCTTAAAAAAGGTCGCGATGTTGCCAGCTTTGGCCCGGTGTTGGAAGCGCGAACCTACTAAAGGTTAAAGATGTGCACTGCTTTTGGGCCATATGGGGTGTTTTGGGTATTTTTGGTGCGTCGAGACCCTTGTAGCTGAGTGTTTCGGTAACGACTTGGCGAAATGCCATTGCGCTCAATGGCTTGCAATGTCTGTTGCAAATCGTTGCAGCCCGCGGAAACCGTGCATATGTCACATTCTGGCTCAGTTATTGCGTCAAGGATTCTAAACGCCCCGTTGGTTACTTTTTACGAAAGTCAACGCGGGTGCTCGGAATGGCTTCAATGAAAGGTAGTCCCAATGAGCAATACGCAATCCTCTAGCGGCCTGGAACAAGGGCTCAAACCACGGCATGTGACCATGCTGTCGATTGCCGGTGTTATCGGCGCCGGTTTGTTTGTCGGTTCCGGACACGCGATTGCCCAAGCGGGCCCTGCCGTGTTGCTGGCTTATGCCGCAGCAGGCACCTTGGTCGTGCTGGTGATGCGCATGCTGGCCGAAATGGCCGTTGCCTCGCCTGATACCGGTTCGTTCTCCACTTACGCCGACCGTGCCATCGGGCATTGGGCTGGTTTTACCATTGGCTGGCTGTACTGGTGGTTCTGGGTCCTGGTGATCCCGCTGGAAGCTGTCGCCGCAGGTACCATCCTGCATGCCTGGTTCCCGGGTACGGCGATCTGGGTGTTTACCCTGGTCATCACCCTGTTGCTGACCGCCACCAACCTGTTCAGCGTCAAGAACTACGGTGAGTTCGAGTTCTGGTTTGCGCTGGTCAAGGTGCTGGCGATTATTGGCTTTATCATTTTGGGTCTGCTGGCCATTTTCGGCTATCTGCCTACCAGCCAGGTCAGCGGTGTCGCGCATCTGTCCGATACCATCGGCTTTATGCCCAATGGCATGGGCGCTGTTCTGGCTGCCATGCTGACCACCATGTTCTCGTTCATGGGCACTGAAATTGTCACCATCGCGGCGGCGGAATCCAAAGATCCGAGCAAGCAGATCACCAAGGCCACCAATTCGGTGATCTGGCGTATTGGCCTGTTCTATCTGGTATCGATTTTCATCGTTGTGGCCCTGGTGCCGTGGAACGACCCGAGCCTGGCGCAGTTGGGTTCCTACCAGACCGTACTTGATCGCATGGGCATCCCGAATGCCAAGCTGATCGTTGATATCGTGGTACTGATCGCCGTAACCAGCTGCCTGAACTCGGCGCTCTACACCTCTTCGCGCATGCTCTACTCCCTGAGCAAGCGTGGTGATGCACCGGCTGCGGCCAAGCGCACCAATGCTGCGGGCACGCCTTACTGGGCGGTGATGATGTCCACGGGTGCAGCTTTTGTAGCGGTATTTGCCAACTATGTGGCGCCGGCTGCCGTGTTCGAGTTCCTGCTGGCCAGCTCTGGCGCGATCGCGCTGCTGGTGTATCTGGTGATTGCCGTGTCGCAACTGCGCATGCGCCAGAAGCGTACGGCCCTGGGCGAGAACATCTCGTTCAAGATGTGGCTGTTCCCGGGCCTGACCTATGCGGTAATCGTCTTTATCGTGGCTATTCTGACGGTCATGCTGTTCCAGGAAGCGCATCGCGTTGAAATCATGGCGACCGGTATGCTGAGCATTCTGGTGGTGGTGGCAGGCCTGCTGGTGGCACGCCGTCGTCGCATTGAGAAGTTGGGGGCACCGGTACTCAACTGAGGCCAGGACGGTTCTCGCGGTTGAATACCCAGAAAAGCCGTCATCCTTCGGGATGGCGGTTTTTTTGTGCCTGTAAGGGGGGCAATTTGCGACCGCTGATCACTATCTGGCGGTTTTTTCCCATTCAGTGGGAATCGAATTTCAGCTAATGGGAAACACCGTGCACCATGCAGGCAAGAGCATGGGGCCGATAATGAACTACAACACGCCAACTGATCGCTTGCTGCAAATCCTCGTCAGCCTGGGGCAATCCGCCGAGGCGATCTCCGCCAAGGCGCTTTCCGAGCAACTGGGGCAACCGCTGAGCAGCACCTATCGCCACCTCAACACCCTGTTGCGTTGGGGCCTGGCCGAAGAGAACGGCCAGGGCCGCTATCTGCCAGGGCCAGCCTGTTTGCAGCTGGCGAAAAAATTTGACCGCGAAGCGGTGCTGGTAACGCTGGCCAAACCTGAACTCAAGCGTCTGGCCGAGCAAAGCCAGGAGAGCGTGGCCTTGATGGTGCCGAGCAACGGTCAGGCGATTTGCATTGAGCTGGTCGACAGCCCGCAGCCGCTGCGCTGCTGTTACCAGAAGGGGCTGGCCCAGCCGCTGCTGGTCGGCGCTTCTGCGCGGGTGCTGCTGGCGTATATGGATGAAGCGCACAGTGTGTCGGCGCTTCTGGCGCAAGGCGTCGAGCCTGAAGAAGTTGCCACCTATCAGCGCAGCTTTGCCCAGATCCGTGCTGCCGGTTATGCCGTGAGTGTGAGTGAGATCGACGACGGTATCTGGGGCATCAGCGCGCCGTTGCTCGACAGCCGCAATCGCCTGCAAGGCGCCATCAGCCTTATGGCCCCGGCTACCAGGGCACACACCCGCAGTGAACGCCTGATCCGCTGGACCCAGGACGTTGCCCTGCGCCTGAGCGCCCGGCTCGACTGAATTTGACTGGAGTTTCAAACATGACGGTTGTACCCGACATGTCCTTGTGGACAGGCCGTATTGATGCCGCTGAAGGGCAGGGCGCGTTGCGCTGGCATCAATGGGTCAAGCCTGTGGCCGATGGCCTGCCAGCGGGGGCTGCATTGATTGGTTTGGCCAGCGATGAAGGGGTCAGGCGCAATCAGGGCCGTACCGGTGCCCGCAAGGGGCCGGTGGCCTTGCGCAAGGCCTTGGCCAATCTGGCATGGCACGGTCACGCGCCGCTGTACGACGCCGGTGATGTGAGCTGTGCGGGCGATGATCTGGAGGGCGCGCAGCAAGGCTATGGCCAACAGGTCAGCCATTTGCTCGACCAGGGGCATTTACCGCTGGGCCTGGGTGGCGGGCACGAAATCGCCTTTGCCAGTTTCAGTGGTCTGGTTGATCACTTGCGCCGCAAGCACCCGCAGCCACGCATTGGCATTCTCAATTTCGATGCGCATTTCGATTTGCGCCACGCCGAACAAAGCAGCTCAGGCACACCCTTCCGGCAGATTGCCGAGGCTTGCCAGCGTTTCGATATGCCGTTCACCTATTGCTGCCTGGGTGTCAGCCAGTTGAACAATACCCAGGCCCTGTTTGAACAGGCCGGGCGCCTGAATGTGCGTTACCGCCTCGACCGGCAAATGAACAGCTGGGACATCCCCGCCTGCGAAGCGTTGATCGATGATTTTCTGCAAGACGTCGATCACCTCTACATGACCCTTTGCCTTGATGTCCTGCCCGCCAGCCAGGCCCCCGGCGTCAGTGCGCCGTCTGCCCATGGGGTGGACATGCAGATCGTCGAGCACCTGGTACGCCACGCCAAAGCCAGCGGCAAATTGCGCATGGCCGACATCGCCGAGCTCAACCCGAGCCTGGACATCGACAACCGAACCGCCCGCATTGGCGCGCGTCTGCTCGCCAGCCTGATTGATTAAGTTTTGCGCAAATCCCTGAAACCGCTTGTTGAATCATAAGAAAAAGAGAAATTCGCCATGCTGACATTCGAACTGGATGCGCTGAGCACCCTTGCTCTCGCGTTGCTCCTGCTGGGCCTGGGTGCCCAACTGAAAAAGCGCAGCTACTGGCTGCGTCAATTGTGTGTTCCTGCACCGGTCATCGGTGGTTTTGGGTTTGCCTTGGTGATCTGGTTATTACGGGATCAGCAACTGCTCAACCTGAGCCTCGACACCAGCCTGCAAACCCCGCTGATGGTGGCGTTCTTCACCACCGTGGGTTTGGGTGGCAGCCTGGGGTTGTTGCGCAAGGGCGGCAAGCTGCTGTTTATCTATCTGGGCGCGTGCTGGGGCCTGGCGCTGGTGCAAAACGTGGTGGGAGTGAGTGTGGCCAAGCTGCTGGGCATCGACCCGCTGCTGGGGATCATGGCCGGGGCGGTGTCACTGGAGGGCGGCTTTGGTGCGGCGGCAGCCTTTGGGCCGATTGCTGAAAACCTGGGGGCGGTCGGGGCTACGACTGCCGCGCTCGCCGCTGCAACCTTTGGCATGGTGGCCGGCGGTTTGCTCGGCAGCCCGCTGGCGCGCTGGTTGATCGAGCGCAACAAACTGGTGGTCAAGGCCGAAGCCGCGGGCAGTCTCAAGGCGTTCGAAGACGTGGTCCACACCCCTGTGGCCGCGCTGGATGCCGCAACCCTGCTGCGTTTGCTGACCTGCATTGTGGTGATCATGGTGCTGGGGTTCTGGCTGGGCTCCAGCTTGCAGCAGCATCTGGGTATCGTCTTGCCGAGCTATGTGGGGGCCATGTTCGTCGCGATCATCCTGCGCAACCTCAATGACCGGGCCCAGCTGATCGAGGTGCCCGACCATGCCGTCAGCACTATCGGTGATGTGTGCCTGGGCATGTTCCTGACCATGGCCATGATGAGCTTGAAGTTCTGGGAGCTGGAGAAGCTCGGCTTGCCGTTGCTGGTGATTCTGGTGGTGCAGGTGGTGATCATGATCCTGCTGTGCGTGTTCGTCCTGTTCCGCCTGTTTGGCCGCAACTACGACGCCGCGGTCTTGTGCGCTGGTTTCATGGGGCACGGGCTGGGCGCGACGCCCAATGCCGTGGCCAATATGGGGGCCATCTGCGATCACTACAAAGTCTTCTCGTACAAGGCCTTTATCATCGTGCCGCTGTGTGGGGCGGTGCTGATCGATATCGTGGCGATCCCGATGATCACCTGGTTTATCAACGCCTTCAGCTGACGGGTTGAATGTAAAACGGCCGCTCTCCCGTCAAGGAGGCGGCCGTTTTTATGCATCATTCAGGTGTGATAGCTGCAGGGCATTGTGCTGTTAACCATCAGACCATTCTTGGGACCGTGAAGCGAAACTCGCTGCCTTCTCCCGGTGTACTTTCGGCCAGTAGCTGGCCGCCATGGGCCTTGATGATGCCCTGGGAAATGTACAGCCCCAGGCCCGTGCCCAGCGCGTTGCCTTCTTTAGCCGTCCAGTAGCGGTCGAAGATATGGGGCAGCTGCTCGGGGGCTATGCCCTTGCCCGAATCTCGCACGCTGAACACGATATTGTCCCCGTTGGACATGGCTGCTACGCCGATCTTGCCCTGTGCGGGGGTGAACTTGATCGCATTGCCGATCAGGTTGGAAAGCACCTGGAACAGGCGTTCGGGGTCGGCGCTGATTTTCAGGTCGGGCTCGGCGTGGAAAGTCAGTTCCACGGCCTTGTCCAGCGCCAGCGGCGCGAGCAACGACAGTGCCTCTTCAAAAATCTGGCTGACTTCCAGTGGCTGCGGGCTGATGGTGTAGCGACCGGCTTCGATTTTCGAGGTGTCGAGCAAATCGTCGAGCAGCACGTTCATGCGGCTGCTGGCCTGCTGCATGGTGTCGATGGCCGAGGTGATGCGTCGCGATGTGTGCGGGCCGTCGCTACTGAAGGCCTTTTGCATCATGCCGCAGAGCATCGAGATGATGGTCATGGGGTTGCGCAGGTCGTGGGAGACCACCGCCACCAGCTCGTCGCGTGCGCGCACGGCCTGTTGCTCGCGCAGCACCTGGCGCGACAGGTCGTTTTCCAGGGCCGAGCGGCGCAGGTCATTGGCAGCAAACAGATCGCCGTGGCTCCATTTGCTGGAGATGCCGTCCATCTCGACTTTCCAGATTTCGAACGAGGTGCGCGGGCTCAGGCGCAGGCCGTTGCTGCCGGCTTCCAGGTTCAGCGGTTTATTGGGGTCGCCGCTCCACTGGATGCTTTCTTTGACTTCGCGGCGAAACCACAGCACGGCGTTGTCCACAGGCTTGGGCAGGGTCATGGCCAGCAGGCCGCTGGCGATGTCCTTGTACTGTGCTGCCGGGGCGTGCAGGGTGCTCAGGTTGTGGCTGGAGAAGACTGGCTGGCCGCTGTCCTTGAACCATTGGTACAGCGCGCGAGTGTCTTCCGGGGAGGGGCACTGACCATAACGGTGCAGCACCTTGTCTTCCAGAATCGCCACGCCGCTGGCGCCAGTCAGATCCATCAAGGCTTCGGGCATTTGTGCCAGGCCTTCAAACACGGCTGCGGTGCTTTGCACCATGGCGGCGTTGAGGCGCACCAGGGCATCCATCTTGGCTTCGCGCTGACGGCTGATTTCCAGGGTTTGCAGGGCGCTGATCTGCAGGGACAGCACCTGACCGATGGTCTGGCAGGCCATGCGCAGTTCATGGGGGACATGCAGCGTCTGGCGATGCCCGCAACTGATGAGTCCCCACAGGCGCTCGCCATCCATCAGCGAGATGCTCATGGACGACAGCACGCCCATGTTCTTCATGTACTGGCAGTGAATCGGAGACACGCTGCGCAATACGGCCCCGCTCAGATCCAGTGCCTCGCCGGTGTCCGGGCGCAATGTGGGAATCAGCGGCACAGGTTGGTAATCGGCGTTCGGAATAATGCGCAGCCAGTGGGTGCGGTACAGCTCGCGGGCTTGTTCAGGGATGTCGGAGGCAGGGAAAAACATGCCGTTGAACAATTCCATCGCTGGCGAGGAGGCTTCCGCGATGACCTGGCCGTGGCCTTCATCCTGAAAACGGTAGATCAGAACCCGGTCGTAGCCCGTCAGTGCCTGGATCTCGCGCACGCAGATTTCATACAGTGCGGTGAGGGTCTTGGCCCCTTGCAGGCGTTGCAGCATACGGCTCAGGTTGCGCACCTTGCCCATGGTGCTGTGAATTTCTGAGTCATCGGGTTTGAGTTCCAGCTCCAGAACCAGAATGCCCTGGTCACGGTGCAGCAGGCCTTCGTATTCACGCCCCAGCAGGTTCAGGGCCAAAGGCGGAGCATCGGCCAGGGTGGTGTAGACGGCGGCCTGCTGCACTGCGTTGGCGGCTTCGGAGCCGCTGAGGGCGGCCAGTGGCAGGCCCAGCAGTGATTCGGCACTGACGCCGAACAGGGTCAGCACATTGGCACTGACCTGCTGGATCTGCAGCCCCGGCTCCGTCAGTGTCACGAGCAGGCCGTGGGGCTGGATCGCCCCGGGAAAGCGAATGGGTTCATCAGCACAATTGGCCAGCAAGCGTTCAAAGGCTTGAGGGTCCTGTGGGGTCATAATAAAACCTCCTGACGTTCGAGCCAGTGCTCGAAACAGCTAAATGTTGAGCTGGCAGCCTGTACGGCCTGGTCTCGCGCTTGGGCGTCCAGGGGCACGCTGCCCAGAAACTCCAGGAATGCCTTCCATTGCCGCCCGGTGGCCTCGCCGTACACGTAAAGGAAAGCGCAGCCGTTGTGTCCCTCCAGGCCCAGTCGTTGCGACATCTGCTTGCGCAGCACGTTGCCGCCCAGAGTGGCGCCTTCCAGCACATACAACACACCCAGTACGCAGGCGGGGCTGTGCAATGCCGGAAGGGTTTCGCACAGTGCAAGCGACTGGATGCTGACCCCCAGGGCCTGCAGATCCCGACGCAGCGCGGGTGTTTTGAGTCGTGCCTGCAGGTCGAAATCGTGGGTCATCCAGGGGCTGTGTTGCAGTCGCTCCTCCAGCTCGTGATAGAAGCCGTAGTAAGCGCTCAACAGGCGCGTGTAGCGTTCAAGGTCGAGTGTATTGCTGAAGAACGGCAGGCGTTTTTCAAGGGCTACATGGCGTGTATGAGTGCCAGCGCGTAGCTCGTGCAGAACGGGCGATACCGCTGATAAAGGTTGGTCTTCTGACATGCCTTGTAAGACGGCTCTCTGTGTGGCGCGTGAATTAGGCGCTCCTAACTGTAGGAGGTCATGGTAATAAAAAAGTGCAATTATTTTGCTACAAAACCGGGCAGAACAGTGGTTGTTTGAGTGCGCCCAGGCTCGACTTCTCCCCGTAGCAGGATGCTTATTGGGTAGGCTCAATTCGTGACACGCTGCGTCACAGCTTCTAAGGTTTGCAATGGCGAGGATGTGTATCGCAGGTCGGATACATTTAGGCCATTCCCGAATTCAGCTCTCTTGGCTTAGATCGGGGTTGGTTTTTCGTGGGAAGCGTCTTAAATGTAAAGATGAAAATTACCGGTTCAATGTGAGGTGCTTATGCTCGAATTACGCCCCAATTGCGAATGCTGTGATTGCGATTTGCCGCCAGATTCAGCACAAGCGCGGATTTGCTCATTCGAGTGCACCTTTTGTGCGACGTGTACGGAGCAGCATCTAGGTGGTCTTTGCCCCAATTGCGGGGGCGAGCTGTTGGTCCGGCCGCGTAGACCGGTGAGCAAGTTGGCGAGCAATCCGCCGTCCAGTGAGCGGGTGTACAAACCTGAAGGCTGTGCTGCGCGTTGATTTAAAGCCCCTCACCCTGGCTCTCTCCCGAGGGAGAGGGTGCTTTTACAGAGACTGTCTGCCCCGGGACATCCCCGTTCAATTCCCCGCGTTGCAACCACTGCAAGGCAATCGGCCATAGGCTGTCCTGAAAGCGGCTATGGAAAAACGCGAAATGACCTATGGCTGTTTCGCCAATGTCTTGCGGCTGGATACGCAGATGCGTACGCGAGCTGGCACTGAAGTAGTTCAGCAGGCGTTCGATGGCCGCGACAGTACCGAAAGGATCGTCAGTGAAGCTGATGGCGAGGGTTTTGGCCGTAACCGAGCAAAAGGGCAGGGCAGCGAAGCTTCGGGCGCTGGGGAGTTTTTCGTAGCGGGTACTGAAGGCGCCCCAGTCCTTGACCACCCCCGCCGGGGTATCTTCGAGCCAGCCCAGGCGCTTGCCGGGGAAGTAGCCGCACATGCGGGTCAGCAACGGCATGACCCCGTGCCATTTGGCGAGCATCTGCCAGCGCTGTGCGGGTGCGTAGTCGCGCCAGTGGGCATATTGCGCGCCGACTGTGACCAAATGGCGAATCGCCGGCCCGGAAGCCGCCAGGCCCGCCGCACAACCGCCAAAGCTATGGCCCACCACGTTGATCGGCTGGCCGGGGTACTCGCGCTGTGCGCGCTTGAGCACCGCTTCTGCGTCCAGCGTGCCCCAGTCCGACCAGGAGGCCGTAAAACCGCGCAACGATCCGCTGCGTGAGGCGCCGATGCCGCGGTAGTCGAACAGCATCACGTCCATGCCCTGGCGGAACAGGTATTCGGCAAACCGCGAGTAATACTGGCAACGCACCGAGGTGGCGGCGTTGATGATGATCACTGCTCGCGTGCTGTCCGGTATGCGCTGGCGCCATTCGAAACCGCCCAGCAGGTAACCGTCAGCAGCAGGCTCGGTGAACGCCCGGCTGACAGGTTCGGGCAGGGCTGCTGTCAGTGCGCGCTCCGGGCGTTGCGTTCTGTCAGTAGCCGTGAAGCTTCGACGTAGGCTTTCTGGAATGCCGGGGTTTCGATCCAGGTCACGGCGCTGTCTTCATCATCGCCATGTACGGCAACGCGGTATTCGATCAGCAAGCCCATCAGAAAATCGGTGGCCGGCTCTTCCTCTTCTTCCGAGATCACCAGTTCCAGTACCGGGTACTGCAGGAATACTGCACACAGGGTTTGCAGGTTGATGGCTTCGGCGGCTTTCATGGCCTGGAACAGGTCATCGTAGTCAGCGGGGTCAAAACCGTTGTCGAGGATGTCCTGGAAGTTGAAGGTGCTGAGGTCGATTTTCACGTCATCGAACGGGTTGTCGATCAGGGCGCCAGCCGAGGCTTTGGCCGGTTTGCCCACGCGATTCTGCTTGGCCTTGGTTTTGGCCCGCTGCGCGTTTTTTTGCTGCTTTTTTGGCGATGACATGAAGGTGTGTCCTTTGCAGGCTGATGAGAGGATTGAACCCCATCTCTTTGCAATCGCCAAGAGAGGTGGCGCCGCCGGGTATAAATAACGGCCAAAAAAAAACCCGCACTAGGCGGGTTTTCTTTGTTTTGGCGTGGTGTGAACACCACATCAAAACTGAATGTGGTGCCCAGAGACGGAATCGAACCGCCGACACGGGGATTTTCAATCCCCTGCTCTACCGACTGAGCTATCTGGGCAACGGGGCGCATTAGAAGCCTTTTTCGATAACCCGTCAAACACTTTTTTGAAAAATATTTAATTATTACCGTCGCTTACGGATCAAAGCCTTTAAAACCGGGGTTTATTCGGTTGGCGGAACGTAGCCTTCGGCTTGTGCGTATTCCTCGCCGCTGAAGAACTTGTCCATTTCGCCCTGCAAATATTTACGGTCTTCGGCGTTCATCATGTTCAAGCGCTTTTCGTTGATGAGCAGGGTCTGGTGTTTTTGCCAGTCAGCCCAGGCTTTGGCCGAAACGTGGTCAAAAATGTCCTGGCCTTTGGCGCCCGGAAACGGAGCGCGCTCAAGGGCAGGCAGTTCTTCTTTGTACTTGCGGCAAATGATGGTGCGGGTCATGACGTCTCTCCAGCGTTCAATAGGTCGGCTGCGCGTTTGAGCAGCTTCTTGACCGGGGCGGCAAGGCCCAGGCGCGGCGGGGTGGCGAGGTTATACCAGAGCCAGTCGGCCTCGGCCACGTGATGGCCGGACTCCTTGACGTGGATCAGCCAGGGTTCGATGGCCAGTTGGAAATGGCTAAAGGTATGGGTCAGGCCGGTCAGTTCGTGTTGCGCGCCCAGGGCCAGCGAGTGTTGCAGCGCCAGATGCTCGATGTCCTGCAGGTCATCGAGCTCGGGCAGGCTCCACAGGCCGCCCCACAAGCCGGTCGACGGACGGCGGTAAAGCAGGATTTCGCCCCCGGCATTGGCCAGCATTGGCATCAGCGTGCGCTTTTGCGGGATGACCTTGCGCGGTTTGGGGATCGGGTAGCGGGTTTCCAGGCCCAGCAAGTGCGCTTTACAGCCGCTTTCAAGCGGGCACAACAGGCAGCTGGGCTTGCTGCGGGTGCAGAGCGTGGCGCCCATGTCCATCATCGCCTGGGTGTAGGCGTTGACGCGGTCGTGGGGGGTGAAGCGCTCGGCAGTGGCCCACAGCTGTTTGGCCACCTTGGGCTCGCCGGGGTAGCCCTCTTGCGCCGTGTAGCGCGCCAGTACCCGCTTGACGTTGCCGTCCAGAATCGGCGCCCGCAGACCCATGCTCAGGCTGGCAATCGCACCGGCTGTGGATAAACCGATACCGGGTAACTCGACCAGTTTTTCCACATCCCGCGGAAATTGGCCGTCATATTCGGCGACAACGATTTTGGCGGTCTTTTGCAGGTTGCGCGCACGGGTGTAGTAGCCCAGGCCGGTCCACAGGTGCAGTACTTCGTCTTCCGGTGCAGCGGCCAGGGCCTCGACCGTCGGCAGTGAAGCCATAAAACGGTCGAAGTAGTTCAGCACGGTACTGACCTGGGTTTGCTGCAGCATGATTTCCGAGACCCATACCCGATACGGGGTGATGCCCTGTTGCCAGGGCAGGTCGTGGCGACCGTGCTGGTCATACCAGTCCAGCACCGCGGTTGAAAACTGCTCATCTCTCATCGGTTGAAAAGCCCTTTGAGCGCGTTCTTGAGCTCGGGGCTGACCTTGTCGCCGAGTTTCTCTTCGAGTTTGTCAGTGAGCTTGTTGCCCGCCACTTTGGCGGCAACCTTGCCCAGCCCTTCCTTGTCCAGACGGCAGGCCTTGGCCCCCAGCTCCAGCGGGCCACGGCAGCGTAATGGCAGCTCGATGCCGACAAAGTTCTTGCCGACCTGGCAGGCCGGGTCCGGCATGGCGCGGGTGTCGCCTTCGATGATGATGCCGATGCGGTAATCCATGCCCAGTACGCGCAGGTCGATGTCGCCATCGCCTTTGACGCTCAGGCCGGGGATGCGCACGATCATGTCCGGGTTGCTGGCCACACCGTTGCGGAACACCAGGGTGCCCTTGAGCTCCTTGAATGGCGTGTCTTTGCCCATGGGCGCGCCGCTCAGGGTTTTGCGGTTGAGTACCGAAATACCCTTGCACAGCTGTTGCTCAAGGTTGGCGTTGAGCAGCACACCATCGTTAAGCATAAAGCTGGCGGTGCCGTTGAGGCTGGAAATCAGCTCGCTCTGGCTGTTGCCGCTGCCAGTGACGTTGCTGTTGAGGGTCAGCAGACCGGTCACCGGTGGTTTTTGCCCCTGGCTTTGCAGGATTTTTTCCACCGGCACATTGGTAATACGGGTCTGCAGTTTGACCACCGGTAGCATGGGTTGTACGTCCAGGCTGCCATTGGCGGCAAAGCTGCCTTTGTAAAGGTTACCGCTGAGGTTTTCCAGGGTCAGGACACCGGCTTTGCTGTTGGCCTTGAGCACCGCGTTTTGTATCGGCAGTTTGCTCAGGGTCAGTTGGCCAAAACTGATATCAGCATTCAGGTCGAGCGCCTTGAGGCGGGTGACCGGAATGATCCTGGCGGTGCTCCAGCCGCTTTTGGTCGGTGCCTCCGGCAGCGGCGTATCGCCCGATGCGGCCAGGGCGCCGGCTTCGCTGCTCTGTACTTCAGCCTTGCGCGCAACGCTGGCGCTGCTGGCTTCGGCCGACTTGGGCGGCATGTAGCGATCAGCGTCGAATGTGTCGCCTTTGAGCTGAATACGTACGGCTTGTTTGGCGAAATCGTCAATGGCCACGAGGCCGGTGAAGGTGCTGTCGTCGACTTTCAGGTTCAGCTCGTCAAAGGTCACGCTGCTGGGCGTGCCCGAAAGGCGACTGACCAGTTCGACCTTGCTCAGGCTGTTCGGCGCCATGGCAGGTAGCGGGTGGCCGATGCTGTCGAGGAACCGGGCCAGATCAAGCTGGGCAATCGACAGGCCGCCACTGATTTGCGGAGTGGTATCGAGGCTGTTGGCCTTGAACTCACCCAGGGCGCGCAACTGGTTGGCTGAAATCTTCAGGCTGCTCCATTCGGCGACGTTCGCAGCCAGATCAACCAGAATTTGCCCCTGTGCGGCGAACGTCATGGTCTTGCCCTGCAGCGGCTCACCGGAGGCTTCGCCGGTGACCTTCATGTCTTCAAACTGATAGCGCTTGAGTACACGGTCAAAGCGCAACTTGCCGTCAACTTCGGTCTTGACCCGCATCACCGGCTGGTTGGTGCCCAGGAAGGCGGTCAGCTTGACCGGGATACTGGTAGCTTCGTGAACCGGGCCGGTGCTCAGCTGGATGCTCTCGGCGCTGAACTGCTTGCCGCTTTGCTCGTCGTTATATTCAACCCGGGCGTTGTTCACGGTCAGGCTGTCGATATCGAGCTTGAGGGGCTGGCCAGCGCTTTCAGGCTTGTTGCTCGCAGCGGGCTCGGTGCCGGTGGTTGGCGCGGCGGCGGTGGCCGGCTTGCCGATGTCCTGCCAGTTGCCGTGGCCGTCCTTGTCGCGGGTCAGGCGCAGGTTCAGGCCTTCGACACGCACGTCGCTCATCTGCACTTCTTTGCGCAGCAGCGGCAGTACGCGCACGGACAGGCCGAGCATCTGAAGATCGGCGAAAGGCTGGGTCGGCGCTGCGAGAGTGGCAACGCTGGCGTCGTGCAGTTCCAGGCCAAGCCAGGGGAAGAGGCTCCAGCCGATGTCGCCATTGAGGGTCAGCTCAATGTGGGCTTTGTCACGGGCTATCTGGCGGATCTCGTCTTTATAGTCGTTGGGATCGAACAGATGGCTGAGGGCAAAGCCCAGGGCCACGATGATCAGCAACAATCCGAGAAGCACCAGACCCAGGATTTTGCCGAACGCTTTCATGGGCGAGTCCTTGTAAGTCTGTGTGAGAGTAAGTTTTAAATTCAGCCGCAGAGTATAGCGCCACGCGCATGCCGACTGGGGGGTGGATAGTAGCGGATCAGTTGCTTGGCCAAAGACCACATCAGGTTAGGGCCAGGCTGGCGATCAAATGGTAATCTTTGCTTGTTTTTCGGGCCTTCTGCGGCACATTGCCGCGTCTCGATCCAATAAAAACGACTGTGTGCCACAGAGCGCCAAAGTCAGGGAGCGAGCGTGCCGGGGAAATAACTTCATTACCTGGGGGAAACACCTATGAGTATCAGCATTGCTGCGGGCAGTTCTGCTTCGCCGCCTGCGTTCCTGTCCAAGGAGCGCATCATCGCCAAACCCGGCTTCAACCGCTGGCTGGTGCCGCCAGCTGCTCTGGCCATCCATCTGTGCATCGGCATGGCCTATGGCTTTTCGGTGTTCTGGCTGCCGTTGTCCAAAGCCCTGGGCGTGACTGCACCTGTGGCTTGTGCGCCAGACATGAGCTTTATCGCGCAAGTGTTTTCGTCGCAATGCGACTGGCCGATTTCGATGCTCGGCTGGATCTACACCCTGTTCTTTATCTTCCTCGGTTGCTCGGCCGCGGTATGGGGCGGCTGGCTTGAGCATGCCGGGCCACGCAAGGCCGGTGTGGTGTCGGCTTTGTGCTGGTGCGGCGGTTTGCTGATTTCTGCATTGGGTATTTATACCCATCAGATCTGGCTGATGTGGCTGGGTTCTGGGGTTATCGGCGGTATCGGCCTGGGGCTGGGTTATATCTCGCCGGTGTCGACACTGATCAAGTGGTTCCCGGACAAGCGTGGCATGGCTACGGGCATGGCGATCATGGGCTTTGGTGGCGGGGCAATGGTGGGCGCACCGTTGGCTGCCGCATTGATGAACCATTTTGCCGGGCCGGACGGTGTGGGCGTGTGGCAGAGCTTTGTCGCAATGGCGGCGATTTACTTCGTGTTCATGATCGGCGGCGCGTTGTCTTATCGCGTACCACCGACCGGCTGGAAGCCTGAGGGCTGGAAGGCGCCGGCAAAAAAAGCGGCCAACGCGATGATCACCCAGCGCCATGTACACGTAAGTGTGGCGTGGAAAACTCCGCAATTTGCGCTGGTATGGCTGGTTCTATGCCTTAACGTATCGGCCGGTATCGGCATTCTGGGCATGGCCTCGCCATTGCTGCAGGAAGTCTTCGCGGGCAAGTTGCTGGGCAATGATCTGACCTTCAGCCAGCTGGATGCAGCGCAGCTGGCGCAGATCGCCGCGATTGCAGCAGGGTTCACCGGTTTGCTGAGTCTGTTCAATATTGGCGGGCGGTTTTTCTGGGCGTCGTTCTCGGATTACCTGGGCCGCAAAAACACCTACTTTGTGTTCTTCGCCCTGGGTTTTGCGCTGTACGCGATGATTCCGAACCTGGGCCATCTGGGCAACGTATCGCTGTTCGTGGCGGCGTTCTGCATCATTCTGTCGATGTACGGCGGCGGGTTTGCCACAGTGCCAGCGTATCTGGCCGATCTGTTCGGTACGCAGATGGTCGGCGCGATCCACGGTCGCCTGCTGACCGCCTGGGCGGCGGCGGGTGTGCTGGGGCCGGTGCTGGTCAACTACCTGCGCGAGTATCAGTTGAGCATCGGTGTGGAGCGTGCGGCGGCGTATGACATCACCTTGTACATCCTCGCCGGTCTGCTGGTGTTGGGCTTTATCTGCAACCTGCTGGTACGCCCGGTGGCCGACAAATACTTCATGACCGACGCCGAGCTGGCCGCCGAACAGGCGCTGGGGCACGACAAGGGCGCGGACGCCAGTACGTCGCTGGAGTGGAAAGCCGCACCGGGCAGTCAGCCATTGGTGATTGCAGCCTGGCTGGCCGTGGGCATTCCCTTGTTGTGGGGCGTGTGGGTAACGGTGCAGAAGACGGCGGTGTTGTTTCACTGATTGACGTGTTGAGTCAGCGCTGACGCCATCGCGAGCAAGCCCGCTCCCACAGACGGATTGCGTCTCTGTGGGAGCGGGCTTGCTCGCGATTCAGGCGGCGCGGCCTGTGCGTCAACGCGCATTACGTCAGCCACCGCACCCTTAATGTTTCTGTTTGCCTGACCCGTGCCTATAATGGCCACCTTTTTCGCCCAATGATTTTGCGGAGCTGGTGATGGCCGAACGTAAGGCGTCAGTCGAGCGCGATACTCTGGAAACCCAGATTAAAGCCTCGATCAACTTGGATGGTACCGGTAAGGCCCGATTCGATATCGGTGTTCCTTTTCTTGAGCACATGCTCGACCAGATCGCCCGACATGGGTTGATCGACCTGGACATCGAGTGCAAAGGCGACCTGCATATCGACGATCACCATACCGTCGAAGATGTCGGCATTACCCTGGGTAAAGCCTTCAGCGAAGCAGTCGGCGATAAAAAAGGCATGACCCGCTACGGTCACGCTTACGTCCCGCTGGACGAAGCGCTGTCCCGTGTAGTCATCGACTTTTCCGGTCGTCCTGGTCTGCAAATGCATGTTCCCTACACCCGCGCCACCGTCGGCGGCTTCGATGTTGACCTGTTTCAGGAGTTCTTCCAGGGCTTCGTGAACCACGCCAATGTCAGCCTGCACATCGACAACCTGCGCGGCACCAACACCCACCACCAGATCGAAACCGTGTTCAAGGCTTTCGGCCGCGCGCTGCGCATGGCCGTTGCACTGGATGAGCGGATGGCCGGGCAAATGCCTTCTACCAAGGGCGTGCTCTGATGCAGACAGTGGCGGTAATCGATTACGGCATGGGTAACCTGCACTCGGTGGCCAAGGCGCTGGAGCACGTTGGCGCCGGTCGGGTGCTGATTACCAGCGATGCCAGCGTGATTCGCGAAGCCGACCGCGTAGTGTTCCCTGGTGTGGGTGCGATCCGCGATTGCATGGCCGAAATCCGTCGCCTGGGTTTTGACTCGCTGGTGCGTGAAGTCAGTCAGGATCGTCCGTTTCTCGGTATTTGTGTCGGCATGCAAGCCTTGCTCGACAGCAGCGAAGAGAACGGCGGTGTTGATTGCATCGGCCTGTTCCCGGGCGCCGTGAAGTTCTTCGGCAAGGACCTGCACGAAGACGGCGAGCATCTCAAGGTGCCGCACATGGGCTGGAACGAAGTGCAGCAAAAAGTCGATCACCCGCTGTGGCACGGCATCCCCGACCTGGCGCGTTTCTACTTTGTACACAGCTACTACATTGCGGCGGGCAATCCTCGCCAGGTAGTCGGTGGCGGGCATTACGGCGTCGATTTCGCCGCAGCGCTGGCCGAGGGCTCGCGCTTCGCGGTGCAGTTCCACCCGGAAAAAAGCCATACCCACGGCTTGCAGCTGCTGGAAAACTTTGCGGCCTGGGATGGCCGCTGGTAATGGCGCCGCGCAAAAAGCCGCCGATTCTTACGCTCACCCCTGAGCAAGAGAACGAAGCCAACAGCAAGATCAAACGCTTTATGGAAGACCGCTTCGAACTGGACCTGGGTTCGTTCGAGGCGGCTGAAATCCTTGAGCTGTTCACCCGCGAAATCGCCCCGCATTACTACAATCGGGCGATTTTCGATGTGCAGGCGCACCTCAAAGAGAGGTTCGAGAGCATCGAAAGCGACCTGTGGGCGCTCGAGAAGAACTGATTTCCGAGTCTCAGACTCCCGAATTTGAAGGTTTGCCACATGCTGATTATTCCCGCTATCGATCTTAAAGACGGTGCCTGTGTACGTCTGCGCCAGGGCCGCATGGAAGACTCCACGGTATTTTCCGATGACCCGGTGAGCATGGCTGCCAAATGGGTAGAGGGCGGTTGCCGCCGTCTGCACCTGGTCGACCTCAACGGCGCCTTTGAAGGCCAGCCGGTCAACGGCGAAGTGGTCACTGCCATTGCCAAGCTGTACCCGCACCTGCCGATCCAGATCGGCGGCGGGATTCGCTCCCTGGAAACCATCGAGCATTACGTCAAGGCGGGCGTGAGCTATGTGATCCTGGGCACCAAGGCAGTGAAAAACCCTGAGTTCGTGGCCGAGGCCTGCCGTGCGTTCCCGGGCAAGATCATTGTCGGCATGGATGCAAAAGACGGCTTTGTGGCCACTGACGGCTGGGCTGAAGTGAGCACCGTGCAGGTCATCGACCTGGCCAAACGATTTGAAGCAGACGGCGTGTCGGCCATCGTTTATACCGACATTGCCAAGGACGGCATGATGCAGGGCTGCAACGTGAGCTACACCGCCGCATTGGCCGCTGCCACCAGCATTCCGGTGATCGCTTCGGGCGGCATCCACAACCTGGGTGACATCAAGGCCCTGATGGACGCCAAGGCGCCGGGCATCGTGGGCGCCATTACCGGTCGCGCCATCTATGAAGGCACGCTGGATGTGGCCGAGGCGCAAGCCTTCTGCGACAGCTACAAGGCCTGAGGAGAGACCCATGGCGCTGGCCAAACGCATCATCCCTTGCCTGGACGTGGATAACGGCCGGGTCGTAAAGGGCGTCAAGTTCGAGAACATTCGCGATGCCGGCGACCCGGTAGAGATCGCCCGTCGTTACGATGAGCAGGGTGCTGACGAGATTACCTTTCTCGATATCACTGCCAGCGTCGATGGGCGCGACACCACGCTGCATACAGTCGAACGCATGGCCAGTCAGGTGTTTATCCCGTTGACCGTAGGTGGCGGGGTGCGCTGCATCCAGGACATACGCAACCTGCTGAATGCCGGTGCCGACAAAGTCTCGATCAATACCGCAGCGGTGTTTAACCCGGAGTTTGTGGGCGAAGCGGCGCAGCATTTTGGCTCACAGTGCATTGTGGTCGCCATTGATGCCAAGAAAGTCTCCTTGCCGGGCGAAACCCCGCGCTGGGAGATTTTCACCCACGGCGGGCGCAAGCCAATCGGGCTCGACGCGGTCGAGTGGGCTATGAAGATGGAAGGCCTGGGCGCCGGCGAAATCCTGTTGACCAGCATGGATCAGGACGGCATGAAAAATGGCTTCGATCTGGGTGTTACCCGCGCAATCAGTGATGCACTGGGCATTCCGGTGATTGCCTCGGGCGGTGTCGGTAACCTCCAGCATCTGGCTGACGGCATTCTGGAAGGTCACGCCAGTGCAGTGCTGGCGGCGAGTATTTTCCACTTTGGTGAATACACGGTGCCAGAGGCCAAGGCGTACATGGCAGAGCGCGGAATCGTGGTTCGCTAAGGCCAAAGGCTACTGGACAGCATGGCGTGCCCACGGCACTCTTGAGCACGCCATGGATTCAGGTCGCCTGTCATGTTTAAACGCTTTGTGCCTATTCTCGTCAGTTCCACCATGTGGCTGGCGAGTACCGCTTTTGCGGCTGATACGTCGAACTCATCGATCGTGTTACTGACTGAAAACTTCCCGCCGTACAACATGGCCAAAAACGGCAAGAATTTTGCGCAGAACGATAATATTGAAGGTATCGCCGTCGATATCCTGCGTGAAGCCTTCAAACGTGCCGGCATCCCCTACAGCATGACCCTGCGTTTCCCTTGGGAGCGTATCTACCACCTTGCCCTCGAAAAACCCGGATACGGTGTGTTTGTCACCGCCCGCGTGCCCGAGCGTGAAAAGCTGTTCAAGTGGGTCGGCCCTATTGGTCCTGATGACTGGGTGTTGCTGGCCCGAGGGGATAGCCCGATTACCCTGACGTCCCTCGAACAGGCCCGCCAGTATCGGGTGGGCGCTTACAAGGGCGACGCCATTGCCTTGTCCCTAGAGAAGCAGGGGCTGGCGCCGGTGATTGTGCTGCGCGATCAGGACAACGCCCGCAAGTTGCAGGCCGGGCAAATCGACTTGTGGGCCACAGGTGCTCCAGCTGGCCAATTTTTGGCGCGTCAGGTAGGGATTTCAGGGTTCAAGACGGTGTTGCGTTTCAATCAGGCCGAGCTGTTTTTGGCGCTGAACAAAGACGTGCCGGACGAGGTGGTGAGCAAGTTGCAGAAGGCGCTGGATGAGTTAAAGGCAGAAGGCGTGGATGAGAAAATCCGCGCAAAGTACCTGTAACACACAGAGCGTGTAGCCGCTGACGAGGAACGAAGGCTGCGCTCCTCAGCGGCTACAAATGGCACGGGTCTCAGCGATAAACCCCATCCTTCCCATGCCCGACCATCGCCTTGTTGCTGCGCACGCCGATCATTTGCCTGATATCGATCCAGTCAATGCCCTGGGCCTTGAGCTTGGGCAGCTCCCGTTCAAGCACGGCGAGGGTTTGCGGGTAGGGATGGCCGATCATCACCGCCGAACCTTGCTTGCGCGCCAGATTGATAGCGGTGTGCAGTTGTGTGCTGATCGCCTGCTCGGTGCGTACGTCATCGAGAAACACATCCCGCGAAACACTGGCCAGGCCGATTTTTTGCGCCTCGGCCGCCGCGACCGTCTGCGCGCTGGTGCGGCTGTCGACAAAGAATTTGTGACGTTGCTGCAAGTTGCCCATCAGCCAGGCCATCGCTTGTGGCTGGGAGGTCATGCGGCTGCCCATGTGGTTGTTGATACCGCTGGTGTAGGGCACTGCCTTGAACGCGGCGTTGAGGCGCTTTTCAAGTTCGTCGACAGGCAGGTCCGGGTGCCAGGCAAAGGGCCCGGTGGCCGGGTCCATTGGCATGTGCAAAATGACGATCTTGCCGGCCTTGTGGGCTTCGCGAGCAAATTCGGCAGCATGGGGGGTGTCGGGCATCACGGCGGTGGTGACCGGGCCGGGCAGCGCCAGCACGCGGCGGTCCCGGGGCAGGTTTTGCCCAAGGTCATCGATAATCAGGCTCAGGTAAGCCTTGTGCGGTGTGGCGGGCGCGCTGACCGGTGCCGCGTGGGCGGTACCGGTCAGGCAGCAGAGCAGGGTGAGGGCCAGGGAAAGACGCACCTCAGTTGCCGCGTGTGATGCTCAAGCCTTTAAGCAGGCTCAGGGCCTGGCTCAGCTGGAAGTCATCGTCCTGGGGCATCGGCTTGGCTTTGGGGCCGGAGCCGGTCGGCTTGTCGGCACCGCCGTTACCATTGCCGAGGTGACCTTGCAGGTCGGCCTCTTTGTAGTACTCGGTGTCTTGCTCGCGGGTGATCCTGGCGCGGCTGACTTCGATATCCGGAACAATGCCCTGGGCCTGGATCGAGCGCCCGTTCGGAGTGAAGTACAGCGCTGTGGTGATCTTCAGCGCGCGGTCATTGTTCAACGGCAGTACGGTTTGCACCGAGCCTTTGCCGAAGCTGGTGGTGCCCATCACCACACCACGCTTCTGATCCTGCAAGGCACCGGCGACGATCTCTGACGCCGAGGCGCTGCCGCCGTTGATCAGTACCACCAATGGCACGCCTTCGCTCAGATCCTTGCCGGTAGCCGAGAAACGCAGCTCAGAGTTGGCGATACGGCCCTTGGTATAGACGATCAGACCTTTGGTGATGAAATGGTCTACCACTTCAACTGCCGACTGCAGCACGCCGCCCGGGTTGTTGCGCAGGTCAAGGATGATGCCCTTGAGGCGCTTGTTGCCGTTTTCCCTGCGCAGTTTGGACAGCGCAGCGGCCACTTCTTCGCCAGTCTTGACCTGGAACTGGGTAATGCGGATGTAGCCGTAGCCGTCTTCAAGCAGCTGGGCCTTGACGCTCTTGACCTGGATATTGGCCCGGGTCAGGGTTACGTCAAACGGTGCGCCACCGTTGCGTACCAGGGTCAGGGTGATTTTCTGACCGATCTTGCCGCGCATTTTGTCTACGGCCTCGGTCATGCTCAGGCCACGGGTGGGCTGACCATTGATCTTGACGATTAAGTCACCGGCCTGGATGCCGGCTTTGCTGGCAGGGGTGTCGTCGATCGGCGAGACGATCTTGATGTTGCCGTCTTCAGTGCCGACTTCAATGCCCAACCCGCCAAATTCGCCGCTGGTGCTTTCCTGCAGCTCGGCGAAATCTTCCGGCCCCAGATAGGCAGAATGCGGGTCGAGGTTGCTGAGCATGCCCTTGATGGCATTCTCCAGCAGGGTTTTGTCGTCTACCGGCTCAACATAGGCGGCCTTGATCCGATCCATGACCTCGGCAAATGTGCGCAGCTCTTCCAGAGGCAGCGGTGCCTTGGCGCTGGTAGCAGCCCCGGCTGGCGGAATGCTCGGCTCGGCAGCAAATGCCAATGGCGAGCCGATCAGCAGAGCGATCGTCAGGGCCAGCGAGTTGAGGCGGGACAAATGCGGCATGTTGAGCGAACTCCTACGTATTAAAGGTGATGGACTCATCCCTGAGTGCGACACCATTGTGCAGGGTCGCTTGGGCGTCCCTGCTGACGAATAGCAAAATACAGTGCTGGCGTGGCCTGCCCACCGCTGTTGCCCACGGTGGAAATCACCTCACCGGCTTTTACAACGTCGCCGGCAGACTTGAGCAACGTCTGATTGTGGCCATACAAGCTTAAGAAACCATTACCGTGGTCCAGAATCACCAGTTGGCCAGCGCCGCGCAGCCAGTCGGCAAACACCACGCGCCCGCCGTGTACGGCGTGTACCTGGGTGCCGGCACCGGCGCTGATCATCACGCCGTCCCACTTGGTGCGCGAGTCGTCGCCACGGGTTTCACCGAAACGTGCAAGCAGTCGACCATCAACTGGCCATGGAAGTTTGCCCCGGGCTTGAGAAAAAGCACCGCCGTAAGACGCACCTGCGCTGGAGACCAATGGCCCCGGTGTGGATTGCACCGGTTTTCGCGGGGCATCGGTAACGACCGATGCAGCCTCGCGCTGGCGTTTTTTCTCGGCTTCCTGCTGCGCAATCAGGGCTTTTTGCCGCGCCTGCTCGGCTTCGCGGGCCTGGCGGGCGAGGGTTTCTTCGATGGTCTTGAGGACTTTAGCCAGATCGGCCTGATCCTGCTCGCGGGCCTGCAACTTCTGGTCGCGGTCCTTTACGTCGGTATTGAGCTTGGCCAGGACTTGCTGGCGCTCTGCACGCACCTTGTCGAGCTCGGCGCGCTGGGTGTCCAGGCTGCTTTTCTGGGTCAGCAGTTGCGCTTGCTGCAAGTTGATATCGGCCTCGACATTGGCCAGTTGGCGCAGTGTCTCGTTGAAGCCTTTGAGCTGGGCCAGACGGGCTTCGCTCAAGTAGTCGTAATAAGTGAGGGTTCGGGCGAACTTCTCGGGGTTTTGCTGGTTGAGCAACATCTTCAGGTATTCCTGACGCCCACCCTGATAGGCGGCGCGGGCCTGAATGGCGATCAGGCGTTGCTGTTCAAGTTTTGCGCTGTGGAGTTTTTTTTTCTCGCTATCTAGGCGCAGCAGCTCGCCTTCACTCTTTTTTAGTTCTTGTTGCAGGGTTTCAACCTGCTTCTCCAGCTTGCCGATTTCGGTTTCGGTACCGCGCAGGTCTTTCTGCACGCCGGACTTTTCTTCCTGCAGCTTGCCCAGGAGCTTTTTCAGCTCGCTGATATCCTGGCGCGTGGCATCCAGCTGCTGTTGGGTTTGCGCGCGCTCGTCGGCAAACGCCGGTTGGAGCATGCATGCGAGGGTCAAGGCTATAAGGGCGCGAAGCATGGGGCGGGCGACACCTGGGGAACGGGACGGCCTAGTATGCCCGCCCTCGTCACCTATAAGAAATGGATGAAGGTGAAATTGTAGCCGTTGATCCTGTGGGAGCGGGCTTGCTCGCGATAGCATCACCACGCAATGCCTGATGCACCGCGTCGCCGGTATCGCGAGCAAGCCCGCTCCCACAGGCATTGCGTTGTTTTAAGCGTCGACCAGAATCGATTTGCCGGTCATCTCTTGCGGCTGTGGCAGCCCCAGCAGTTTGAGCATGGTGGGTGCCACGTCGGCCAGCACGCCGCCTTCGCGAACTTTGAGCGAGCGCTTTCCTACATAGATAAACGGCACGGGCTCACAGGTGTGGGCGGTATGCGCCTGGCCTGTGGACTCGTCTTCCATCTGCTCCACGTTGCCGTGGTCAGCGGTGATCAGGGCTTCGCCGCCGACCTTGTCCAGTGCTTCCACGATACGGCCCACGCAGGCATCCAGGCATTCAACTGCCTTGACGGCTGCGTCGAATACGCCGCTGTGGCCAACCATATCGCCATTGGCGTAGTTGACCACGATCACGTCATAACGCTGGTTTTCGATGGCATCGACGATATGGTCGGTGACTTCGGGGGCGCTCATTTCCGGTTGCAGGTCGTAGGTGGCGACTTTCGGCGACGGCACCAGAATGCGCTCTTCACCCGGGAACGGCTCTTCACGGCCGCCCGAGAAGAAGAAGGTCACATGGGCATACTTCTCGGTTTCTGCAATGCGCAACTGGGTTTTGCCGTTTTTGGCCAGGTAATCGCCCAGTACGTTTTCCAGGCTGCCGGGCGCGAATGCGCTGGGTGCCGGGATACTGGCAGCGTATTGGGTCAGCATCACGAAACCGGCCAGTTTTGGCTGGCGGGCGCGGGCGAAGGCGTTGAAATCATCTTCAACGAATACGCGGGTCAGCTCGCGGGCGCGGTCGGCGCGGAAGTTCATAAAGACCACGGCGTCGCCGTCTTCCACTTTCACCGGCTCGCCGATGGTCGTGGCTTTGACGAATTCGTCGCTTTCGCCACGTGCGTAGGCAGCTTCCAGGCCTTCCTGGGCGGTAGCGGCGTTGAACTCGCCCTTGCCGTCGACGATCAGGTTGTAGGCCTGCTCTACGCGGTCCCAGCGATTGTCACGGTCCATGGCGAAGTAACGGCCGATCAGGCTGGCGATACGGCCTTTGCCCAGGTCCTTGAACGCTTCGTCCAGCAGTTCAATGGAAGATGAGGCACTTTTTGGCGGGGTGTCGCGGCCATCAAGGAAGGCGTGCAGGTAGATTTTTTCTGCGCCGCGCTTGAATGCCAGCTCGGCCATTGCGATCAGGTGGTCCTGATGGCTGTGAACACCACCATCGGACAGCAGGCCCAGGATGTGCACGGCCTTGCCTGCAGCCACGGCCTTGTCGACCGCGGCGCAAATGGTCGGGTTTTCAAAGAACTCGCCATCGCGGATGGATTTGGTGACACGGGTGAAATCCTGATACACCACGCGGCCGGCGCCCAGGTTCATGTGGCCGACCTCGGAGTTGCCCATCTGGCCGTCAGGCAGCCCGACATCCATGCCCGAACCCGAGATCAGGCCGTTCGGCATGCTCGCGCAAAGACGATCCAGCACCGGTTTCTTGGCCGAATAAACGGCGTTGTATTCGTGACTTTCACTGTGACCGAAGCCATCCAGGATGATCAGGACCAAAGGTTTAGGCGTGGTAGTCATAGATCCCACTCGTGGCTGGTTTATAAGAAGGTATACAGAGGACGCGCAGTTTAAAGCGAAGTTCATGTGGCGTCACCGCCGGGCGGGGTTTGGCCGACCAAGGTGGCTGTGTATACTGGCCCACATTTTACGACCCTGGAACCTTCTGATGGTTGAGCACCTGATTGCATTTGCGACTTCCCACTACCTGCTTGTAGGCGCGTTTGTCATCCTGCTGGCGCTGTTGATCGCCCACGAGATGAGCCGTGGCGGGCGCAGCATCAGCACGGGCGAACTGACCGGCCTGGTCAATCGCGACGAAGGTGTGGTGATTGATATTCGCCCGGCCAAGGATTTTGCCGCCGGCCACATCGTGGGTGCTATTAATATCCCGCAAGACAAACTGATGGCGCGCATTGCCGAGCTGGACAAGCACAAGGGCAAGACCATCATTCTGGTCGACGCTGCCGGCCAGCACTCGGGCGGCCATGCCCGTGAGCTGCTCAAGGCTGGTTACAATGCTGCCAAGCTGTCTGGCGGCATTTCCAGCTGGCGCGCTGACAACCTGCCAGTGGTGAAGTAACTATGTCCAAGGTCATCGTTTACTCCAGCGACTATTGCCCTTATTGCATGCGTGCCAAGGCTCTGCTTGAGAACAAGGGTATTGCCTTCGAAGAGATCAAAGTCGACGGCAAGCCACAGGTACGTGCCGAGATGGCTCAGAAGGCAGGCCGCACGTCGGTTCCGCAAATCTGGATTGGCGACAAGCATGTTGGCGGATGCGATGACCTGTTTGCTCTGGAGCGCGCAGGTAAATTGGATGCGCTGCTGAACGTCTGACTCTCATTCTCTATAAGCCCCAAGATCAACAAGGATCTGTGATGACTGACCAACAGAACACCGCTGCTGTTAGCGATGAAGACACCGCTCCACAATTCTCCCTACAGCGCATCTACGTGCGTGACCTGTCGTTCGAAGCGCCGAAAAGCCCGGCGATCTTCCGCCAGCAGTGGGAACCGAGCGTTGGCCTGGACCTGAACACCCGTCAAAAGCCGCTGGAAGGCGACTTCCACGAAGTGGTTCTGACCCTGTCGGTTACCGTTAAAAACGGCGACGAAGTGGCTTTTATTGCTGAAGTGCAACAGGCTGGCATCTTCCTGATCAAAAACCTTGATCCAGCGTCGATGAACCATACCCTGGGCGCGTTCTGCCCGAACATCCTGTTCCCGTATGCCCGCGAAACCCTGGACAGCCTGGTGACACGTGGCTCGTTCCCTGCGTTGATGCTGGCTCCGGTGAACTTCGATGCCCTGTACGCGCAAGAACTGCAGCGCATGCAGGAAGAAGGCAGCCCGACTGTTCAATAAACAGCCGATTGCCAAAAAAAAGCGCCTGAGGGCGCTTTTTTTGTGTGTGGGAGCGGGCTTGCTCGCGATTGAATCGCTGCGGTGCAACAGGTACATCGCGTAGCTTTCATCGCGGGCAAGCCCGCTCCCACAGGGTGTGTGTTTACTTGAAGCCTAGCTGGCGCCAGGCCTCATACACGGCGACCGCTACGGTGTTAGACAGATTCAGGCTGCGGCAGCCTTCGCGCATAGGCAGGCGCAGGCGGTGATCGCCGTCCAGGCTGTCGAGCACTTCGGGCGACAGGCCACGGCTTTCAGGGCCGAAGAGAAAAGCATCGCCCTCGGCAAACTGCACGTCGTGGAACGGCCTGGAGCCTTTGGTGGTAAAGGCGAACAGGCGCGGATGGCCCAGGCTTTCCAGGCAACTGGCCAGGTCGGCATGACGCTTGAGCGGCGCATACTCGTGGTAATCGAGCCCGGCACGGCGCAAGCGCTTGTCGTCCAGCTCAAAACCGATAGGCTCGATCAAATGCAGGTGGCAGCCGCTGTTGGCGCACAGCCTGATAATGTTGCCGGTATTCGGCGGAATTTCTGGTTGAAAAAGGATGACGTGAAACATGCACGGCTCCGAACTTAAAGATGGACAGCATTCTACGCTTGAAGAGGACCCGCGACCGAAACTATGGCCACGGGTTTTAGGTTCTTTGGCGATAGTCGGTGTGATGGTGGGGATGATGATCGGTCGATTGACCGCGCCAAACCCTGTGGAGCTGCAGCAGGTGGACGTGCTGCCCGGCGGCCTGGTGGTGTGGTTCAGCGCCGAGCCCAAGCTGCATGGTGAGCTGGTCGACGGCACGCTGGGGTTGCTGTTTGATGCCAGGGGCAAGGTGCAGAGCGGCCAGTTGACGTTTAACGGCAAGAGCGTGAACTGGCGGGTGCGTGATACGGATGGCGGGTTGCTGCTGACCCTGGTGGCGGCCCGTGCCTTGAAGGGCGACTGGGCCGGGGCGTCGCAAGATGGACGCTGGCGGTTGCAGGTAAACCTGCGAGAGTAATAAAAGAGGGAATTCCAGCCTGCCTGTACCGGGTTCCCCAAAAGCGCTGTGCGCGTTGATGCAAAAGGCATCAAGGCTGCGGTGTAAAAGTGGGGAGTCTTGACCTGCCTGTATCAAGGTCCCCTAAAGCGGTGTTGCGTGTAATAGGTATTGCAGGGCGCGTGCCAGTTTTTGATTTTTTGTAAAAATTGCCCCTTGAGTACGCAAAAGCCCCGGAATCCGGGGCTTTTGTTTGGGGGCTGATTTTGTTCCCGGGTTTGGCGAAAACCCTTGAGCTAGAGCTGTGCACGATATTGGGGCGGGTTGCTTGAGGGTGGTGCGGTCAGATCAAGAGCCCCTAACCCTCTTCCGCAGGGAAAGGGGACTAAAGGCAAAAGCAGATTTATGAAACACCACCCATCAGCTCCCTCTCCCTCCGGGAGAGGGTTGGGTGAGGGCGCTTTTGAACGGCTTCAAGCCTCGTCGCCCTCATCCTCGTCGCCATCGATCTTCATGCCCAGTTCCTTGATCTTGCGGGTCAAGGTATTGCGGCCCCAGCCCAACAGCACGGCAGCGTCGCGACGGCGGCCTGCGGTGTGCTTGAGCGCCGTCTCGATCATGATCCGCTCAAAGGTCGGCACTGCACTGTCGAGCAGGTTGGACTGGCCACGCCCCAGCGCCTGGTCAGCCCACTGGCGCAGTGCCTGCTCCCAGTTGGTGACAGGGGAGGCGTCCTGTTGCAGGTTGAGCAACTCGGGAGGCAGGTCGCCGATATGCACTTCGCGACCCGAAGCCATCACCGTGATCCAGCGGCAGGTGTTCTCCAGCTGGCGCACGTTGCCTGGCCAGGGCAGGTTTTTCAGGTACTGCTCGGTCTCGGCCTTGAGCAGTTTTGGCTCTACGGACAGTTCTTGCGCGGCGCTGCTGAGAAAGTGCCGGGCCAGGGTCGGGATGTCTTCGCGGCGGTCTGACAGGCGCGGAATATGGATGCGGATTACGTTCAGACGGTGGAACAGGTCTTCACGAAACTTGCCGGCCTGCACCAGGGTTTCAAGGTTCTGGTGTGTGGCTGCGATGATGCGAACATCGACCTTGACCGGCGTGTGCCCGCCAACCCGGTAGAACTCGCCATCGGCCAGTACCCGCAGCAACCGGGTTTGGGTGTCCGCCGGCATGTCGCCGATCTCATCGAGGAACAGGGTGCCGCCATCGGCCTGCTCAAAACGGCCCCGGCGCAGGTTTGCAGCGCCAGTGAAAGCGCCTTTTTCATGGCCGAATAGCTCGGATTCCATGAGGTCCTTGGGGATCGCAGCCATGTTCAATGCGATAAATGGCGACGCGGCCCGCGGGCTGTGGCGGTGCAGGGCGTGGGCCACCAGCTCTTTGCCGGTACCTGATTCACCGTTGATCAGCACCGTGATGTTGGAGTGGCTCAGGCGGCCAATGGCACGAAACACCTCTTGCATCGCCGGGGCTTCGCCGATGATTTCCGGCGTCGGGGCCAGCGTCGGCGCCACGGCCAGGCCTTGCTGTTCCTGGGCGTGCTGGTTGGCGCGCTTGACCAGAGACACGGCGTCATCGACATCAAACGGCTTGGGCAGGTATTCGAATGCGCCGCCCTGATAGGACGCTACCGCGCTGTCCAGATCGGAATGAGCGGTCATGATGATGACCGGCAGGCGCGGGTGCTGTTCGCGGATTTTGGCGAGCAGGTCCAGACCGCTGGAGCCGGGCATGCGGATATCGGAAATGATCACGTCAGGCTGTTGGCGAGCCAGTCGGCTCATGACCCCATCGGCACTGTCGAAACTTTGTGTGGTCATGCCTTCCTGTTGCAAGGCTTTTTCCAGTACCCAGCGGATTGAACGGTCGTCGTCGACGATCCACACGGTTTCACTTCGGCTCATGTCGATGCGGCTCCTTGTTCCAGTGGTAGAAAGATCGAGAAGAGTGTGTGGCCGGGGTGGCTTTCACACTCGATCAACCCCTGGTGCTGACTGATGATGTTTTGCGTGATGGCCAGGCCAAGCCCGGTACCGTCCGGGCGGCCGCTGACCATCGGGAAAAACAGGGTGTCTTGCAGCTCGAACGGTATGCCCGGGCCGTTGTCGATAATTTCGATTTTTGTCACCAGCCGGTGGCGTATGTGGCCAATGGTGAACTGGCGCATGGCGCGGGTGCGCAGGCTGATGCGGCCCAGGCGCAGCTCATTCTGGCTGCCGATGGCCTGCATGGCGTTGCGCACGATATTGAGTACTGCCTGGATCATCTGTTCACGGTCGATCAGCAGGTCAGGCAGGCTGGGGTCATAGTCACGCACCAAAGTGATGCTGCCCTGGGTCTCGGCCTCGACCAGGTTGCACACGCGCTCCAGTACTTCGTGGACGTTGGTCATGGCCAGCGACGGCAGTTTGTTGGAACCCAGCATCCGGTCGACCAGATTACGCAGGCGATCTGCTTCTTCGATGATGACGTTGGTGTAGTCGCGCAGGTTTTCGTCGGGCAATTGCCGGGCCAACAGCTGGGCCGCACCGCGAATGCCTCCCAGAGGGTTCTTTATCTCGTGGGCCAGGCCGCGCACCAGCATCTTGCTGGTTTCTTGCTTGGACAGCTGGGCTTCTTCTTTGGTGATGCGCAGCAGACGGTCGCGGGGGTGTACCTCAAGCAACAGCATGGTGCCGCCATTGCTCAAGATGGGCGTTACGGCATAGTCCACCGTCAGGTTCTGGCCCGTCAGCGAGGTCAGCATGGCTTCGCGTTTGGTAAACGGGTGCGCTTGCTCAACTGCCTGGCGCAGCGAGTGCAGAGCCTCGGTGGACTCCGTAAAGAGCTCGCTGATGAACTGGCCGTGACTGCGTTGACCGCTGATCGCCAACAGCATCTCTGCCGCCGGGTTCATGTACTCAAGGCGCAAATCAGCATTGAGTAAAAGCGTGGCAGTGGTCAGGTTGTCGAGTAACAGTCGGTGCAGGGCGTCACTGATGGTCATGGGCCGATCCCGGATTGCGTGCGCGGTGAAGCGCTGGTGCAAGGAAAATGCAAAAACCAAACCAAGGCTCCGAAAAGAAGCGTCGCTCCCCTGAAATAGGCGTTTACAAGCTGGGCGCATATCGCCGCAGCCCGGCATGCGAGTGTTTATGAACCAAATTGGGCTGGTAAGTGCACTATCAAACTATAGTCGCACCAATATAGTGCAATTTAGATGAATGGATTCAGTTGCCTGAAAATGTGCGCTGGATATTTGCTATGGGTGCAGCCAGAGGTTGTGTGCCGCGTTCGAGCGCACACCGGTCATAAGCCCCGAGTGCGCGATGCGACACAGGCAGCGCCCACTCTGAGGTGACCACCGTTTTGCGTTTCGAACGCAGCTTCCGGTACCTGCTACGGGCCTTGCGTGGTTAATGGGACAGTGGCATGCCGGGCGTGCCTGCATAGAACACGATCAGTTCTACCGGGGCCTTGCCGCTGGTGCCTCGATGGGAAGTATTGACCATCTCGGGCAGTACCTGGCCAGGTTTGAGCGTGGTTTTGTGCATGCCGTCTTCGGTTTCGACCAGCAGTTCACCAGCGACCACGTAGGCGATATTGGGCATGGGGTGCGTGTGCCATTTCAGTGCGGTGTTGGCCGGGAGTGTGATTTTGACCACGGTGAATTCCGGCTTGCCGTCCGGCCAGGTGTAAGGGGTGCCTGTCCAGGATTGGCCTGTCTTGAGCAGTTGTTCGACCGTTACCGCAGTAGGTGAACTGTTGCAGCCCAGCATGAGCAGGCAGGCGCATGCCAGCAGCAGGGTTTTGAGGGCGAGTAAGGGGTGCATGTCAGTCTCCATTGGTTGAGTGGCGACAAACTACCGGTCACTCAGCAGGGTGGCTGTCAGGTGCAGGCACGAATCCAGAAGCTCTGATCCGATGCTTGTGTAAGACGGCGCCCACAAAAAAGCCTCCCGAAGGAGGCTTTTTCAAATCACGCCGCTTGCGCAGGCGTCACCGGATTAGCAGCTGTAGTACAGCTCGTATTCCAGTGGGTGTACGAAGGTACGAACCTGGATTTCTTCTTCGCTTTTCAGGGCGATGTACGCGTCGATGAAGTCGTCGCTGAAAACGCCGCCTTTGGTCAGGAACGCGCGACCTTTGTCCAGTTCCTCCAGGGCCTCTTTCAGGCTGCCGCACACTTGCGGGATCTCTTTGGCTTCTTCAGGCGGCAGGTCATACAGGTTTTTGTCCGCTGCGTCGCCAGGGTGGATCTTGTTCTGGATACCGTCCAGACCAGCCATCATCAGTGCCGCGAAGCACAGGTACGGGTTGGCTGCCGGATCCGGGAAGCGTGCTTCGATACGGCGAGCTTTAGGGCTGGACACGTAAGGAATACGGATCGAAGCCGAACGGTTGCGAGCCGAGTAGGCCAGCATTACCGGTGCTTCGAAGCCTGGTACCAGACGCTTGTAGGAGTTGGTAGCCGGGTTGGTGAAGCCGTTCAGGGCCTTACCGTGCTTGATGATACCGCCGATGAAGAACAGGGCAGTGTCGGACAGGCCGGCATAGCCTTCGCCTGCGAAGGTGTTCTTGCCATCTTTGGAGATGGACATGTGAACGTGCATACCCGAGCCGTTATCGCCGTACAGAGGCTTTGGCATGAAGGTAGCGGTACGGCCGTAGGCATCTGCCACGTTGTGTACGCAGTATTTCAGGGTCTGAACTTCGTCAGCCTTTTTCACCAGGGTGTTGAACTGCACGCCGATTTCGTTCTGGCCAGCAGTTGCCACTTCGTGGTGGTGAACTTCGATAACCAGGCCCATCTCTTCCATGGCGTTGCACATGGAGGTACGGATTTCGTGGTCATGGTCGAACGGCGGAACCGGGAAATAACCGCCTTTGACGCCAGGACGGTGGCCTTTGTTGCCGCCTTCCACGTCCTGGTCGGACATCCACGAACCCTGTTCGGAGTAGATCTTGAACATGGAGCCGGAAATGTCGGACTTGAACTTCACCTGGTCAAAGATGAAGAACTCTGGCTCCGGGCCAACGAAAACGGTGTCGCCGATACCGGTGGACTTCAGGTATTCCTCGGCACGGGTAGCGATGGCGCGTGGGTCGCGGTCATAGCCTTGCATGGTCGACGGTTCGATGATGTCGCACACCAGGATCAGCGTAGGCTGTTCGGTGAACGGGTCCAGAACAGCCGTGCTGTCGTCTGGCAGCAGGATCATGTCGGACGCTTCGATGCCTTTCCAGCCAGCAATGGAGGAGCCGTCGAACATTTTGCCGTCGGTGAAGAAGTTTTCATCCAGCGCATCACGGGCCGGCATGGTCACGTGGTGCTGAGTGCCTTTGGTATCAGTGAAGCGCAGATCAATCCACTTGACGTCATGATCTTTGATGAGTTGAACCGACTTCGACATAGTGTCCTCCGGGGTGGCTTAGGGCTGGTAGTGGAATGCCCTTAATAAGTGGTTGATGCCGGCGCGAATACTCTGCCAAGGCAACCTGCCTCACAAGGGAGCAAATTGCATGCCAGTGCCCCGACTTGGGCGTAATGCGCCAATCTCAAGCAGGTAAGCGGGGCAGACTACCGATTAGCCGCGTTTATCGCACCCAAATGAAGCGAAATCTGGCGTTTATGTTCTATTTTGGTGCGATGAAAACCGTTTGTACGATAACTGGTTAAACCTTGAGCAATTTCCGCTATAATCCGCGCCCCCCTTTTTTGGCAGGCTGCTCGCGCGCTGTTTTCATGAAACTAATCGTTAAAGTCTTCCCCGAAATCACTATCAAGAGCCGTCCGGTTCGGATGCGTTTCGTCCGTCAATTGGCCAAAAACATCCGTACTGTGCTCCGCGATCTGGACCCGGCTGTGGTGGTGACGGGCGTGTGGGACAACATCGAGCTGCAAACGCGCGTAAGTGACCCTAAAGCCTTGAAAGAAATGACCGAACGCCTGAGCTGCATGCCGGGCATCGCGCATTTTCTGCAGGTTGACGAGTACCCGTTGGGCGACTTCGACGACATCGTTGAAAAGTGCAAATTGCACTTCGGCGATGCGCTGGCGGGCAAGATCTTTTCGGTGCGTTGCAAGCGCGCCGGCAAGCACCCGTTTACCTCGATGGAAGTCGAGAAATACGTCGGCAGCAAGCTGCGTCGTGAGTGCGGTGCGGCCGGAATCGAGCTGAAAAAGCCAGAAATCGAAGTTCGAATTGAAATTCGCGACCAACGGTTGTTTGTGATTCACAACCAGCACGACAGTATTGGTGGCTACCCGTTGGGTTCGCTCGAGCAGACCCTGGTACTGATGTCCGGTGGTTTCGATTCTACCGTGGCGGCCTACCAGATCATGCGTCGCGGCCTCATGAGCCATTTCTGCTTCTTCAACCTGGGCGGACGTGCCCATGAACTGGGCGTGATGGAAGTCGCGCACTATATATGGAAGAAGTACGGCAGCTCCCAGCGCGTGCTGTTTGTGAGCGTTCCGTTCGAAGAAGTTTTGGGCGAAATTCTCGGCAAAGTCGATAACAGTCATATGGGCGTCATTTTGAAGCGTATGATGTTGCGCGCTGCAACGCGTATTGCCGAACGCCTCGATATCGAAGTGCTGGTGACCGGTGAAGCGATTTCCCAGGTGTCGAGCCAGACGCTGCCCAACTTGTCGCTGATTGATTCGGCTACAGACAAGCTGGTGTTGCGCCCGCTGATCGCCAGCCACAAGCAGGACATCATCGATCTGGCAGAAGAAATCGGTACGGCCGACTTCGCCAAGCATATGCCTGAATATTGCGGGGTGATTTCGGTCAACCCCAAGACCCACGCCAAGCGCAACCGCGTGGAGTATGAAGAACAACAGTTTGATATGGCCGTGCTTGAGCGTGCGCTCGCGCGGGCCAAACTGGTGCCGATTGATCGGGTAATCGATGAATTGGGCCAGGACTTGCAAGTCGAAGAAGTCAGCGAAGTGCTGGCGGGCCAGATCGTAATCGACATCCGTCACCCGGATGCTCAGGAAGATCAACCGCTGGAACTGGCTGGCATCGAAGTACAAGCGTTGCCGTTCTATGCTTTGAACAGCCGCTTCAAGGAACTGGATGACACCCGTCAGTACCTGTTGTATTGCGACAAAGGCGTGATGAGTCGCCTGCATGCTCACCATTTGCTCAGTGAGGGACATGCCAATGTGCGCGTTTATCGACCGAGCTAAGAGCCCGGGGCTGTATGCCTGTGGCCTGCGTCACCGGCCCCCCGACGCCGCCGTCAAGCTGTAACGGCTTGCACGGACTCTACTGTTAATCGCTGCCTGGACTCAGTCAGCACACCGAATCCTCTGATCGAGATACACAAGTGATCGAAAATCTACGTAACATCGCCATCATTGCTCACGTTGACCACGGTAAAACCACCCTGGTAGACAAACTCTTGCGTCAATCCGGCACCCTGGAGCGCAACGAGCTTAACGACGAACGCGTAATGGACTCCAACGACCAGGAGAAAGAGCGCGGTATTACCATTCTGGCGAAAAACACCGCCATCAACTGGAACGGCTACCACATCAACATCGTGGATACCCCGGGCCACGCCGACTTCGGCGGCGAAGTTGAACGCGTAATGTCGATGGTTGACTCCGTTCTGCTGCTGGTTGACGCTCAAGACGGCCCTATGCCGCAAACCCGTTTCGTGACCAAGAAGGCTTTCGAAGCCGGCCTGCGTCCAATCGTGGTCATCAACAAGGTTGACCGTCCGGGCGCACGTCCGGACTGGGTTCTGGACCAGATCTTCGATCTGTTCGACAACCTGGGTGCTACCGAAGAACAGCTGGACTTCAAAGTGGTTTACGCCTCTGCCCTGAACGGTATTGCTGGTCTTGACCACACCGACATGGCTGAAGACATGACCCCGCTGTACCAGTCGATTGTCGACAACGTACCAGCACCAGCCGTAGACCGTGACGGTCCGTTCCAGATGCAAATCTCGGCACTGGACTACAACAGCTTCCTGGGCATTATCGGTGTTGGCCGTATCGCTCGTGGTCGCGTCAAGCCGAACACCCCGGTTGTTGCCATCGACGCTGACGGCAAGCGCCGCAACGGTCGTATCCTGAAGCTGATGGGTCACCACGGTCTGCACCGTGTAGACGTTGAAGAAGCTTCGGCAGGCGACATCGTTTGCATCAGCGGTATGGATTCGCTGTTCATCTCCGACACCCTGTGTGATCCGATGAACGTTGAAGCGATGAAGCCGTTGACCGTTGACGAGCCAACCGTTTCCATGACCTTCCAGGTAAACGACTCGCCTTTCTGCGGTAAAGAAGGCAAGTTCGTGACTTCCCGTAACATCAAGGAACGTCTGGACAAAGAGCTGCTGTACAACGTTGCTCTGCGCGTTGAAGAAGGCGACTCGGCTGACAAATTCAAAGTATCGGGCCGTGGCGAGCTGCACTTGTCCGTACTGATCGAAACCATGCGTCGTGAAGGCTTCGAAATGGGCGTTGGTCGTCCAGAAGTGATCATCCGCCTGGTTGACGGCGTCAAGCACGAACCGTTCGAAAACGTCACCATCGACCTGCCTGAAGAATCTCAGGGCAAGGTGATGGAAGAGATGGGTCTGCGTAAGGGCGACCTGACCAACATGGTGCCGGATGGCAAAGGCCGTGTGCGTCTGGAATACAACATCCCTGCTCGTGGTCTGATCGGTTTCCGTAACCAGTTCCTGACCCTGACCAACGGTGCTGGCATCCTGACCTCGATCTTCGACCGTTACGACGTGATGAAGTCGGGCCACATGTCCGGCCGTCAGAACGGCGTTCTGGTATCGGTTGAAACTGGCAAGGCGCTGACCTACTCCCTGGAAACCCTGCAGGCGCGTGGCAAGCTGTTCGTTGAGCACGGTCAAGAGATCTACAACGGTCAGATCGTTGGTCTGAACAGCCGTGACACCGACATGGGCGTTAACCCTACCAAGGGCAAGAAGCTCGACAACATGCGTGCTTCGGGTAAAGACGAAACCATCGCTCTGGTTCCACCTGTTCGCTTCACTCTGGAACAGGCTCTGGAATTCATCCAGGACGACGAGCTGTGCGAAGTGACTCCTAAGTCCATCCGTCTTCGTAAGAAGATCCTGGACGAAGGCGAGCGTACCCGCGCTGCTAAAAAGGCCAAAAACTAAGTTACTTAGTTAGCGGTTACAAAAACGCCCCCGACCTTGCGGTCGGGGGCGTTTTTTTATGGTCGGGATTTGACTCGTTCATCGCTGCCCGTGCTGCGGCGAGCGCGGTCTGTCAGGTCATTTGCGTACAGGCCATCGCGGGCAAGCCCGGCTCCCACAGGGGGCTGTGGTAATTGTGGGAGCGGGCTTGCCCGCGAAACGATCTGTCAGTCGATTCTGCGCTGCAGGTTAAAAATCCATCAGCTTGACGCTGCTGTTCTTGCGCTCAACGGCCTTGGGCACATACGCGCAGTAACCTGGGCGCGGGCCAATCCGCGGATGGTTGCGGCAGGTATCCGGGCGAATCTCATAAATCGTGCACATGCGCGATTTGCGGTCCAGGTACAGGCAGTCGTTATTGCTCATGCGCTGCAGGGTGAAAATCCCGGACTTCTGGTTGAAGCGCTCAACGATCCCTTCCTTTTGCAGGCGCTTGGCGATGTTCTTCGGCGGGTCGCCCATCTCGAACTCGTCAACGATGCCGATGCGGATCAGGTCTTTGATTTTGACCTCGACCGGCAAGGTGCAGCAGCTGGAAATGCAGGAGCCGCACATGGGCGCGGAGTATTTGGCCCAGGTATCGAGACGGTCGATTTCCGCGGCGGCGATCAGGTTGGACTTCATCAGACTTGTATTCCAGCGTGCATCAGGGCGCGCGATCATACCGGGGTTGCTGAAGGAGTGAACAACCATTTGCCGGTTTTTCGATCAGAGCCATGTTTTAAAGCGTTCAACTGCGAATGTGCCTCGTTTTGGGGCGGCATTCACTTTGTCAGCTTTTTTTAAATAATCGCCGAAAAAAGCCCGAATCAAAGCACTTTGTTTCTGTTGAAGCGTCTAGGCTGACACCACTCGCTCTTCAAATCGCCCCATCTCGATTGAGGTTGTATCGATGCCCCAGGAACCGCTTGTTCGTGACGCACAGGTGGCGGCTTTCCGTGCCGCTGTAGTAGCCAAGCTGACTTACGCGGTGGGTAAGGACCCGGAACACGCGTTTGACCATGACTGGTTTGAGGCCATAGCCCTGGCCGCCCGCGACCATATGGTCGAGCACTGGATGGACAGCACCCGGCAGATTTATCGCAAGGACCAGAAACGGGTGTACTACCTGTCGCTGGAGTTTCTGATCGGTCGCCTGCTGTACGACAGCCTGAGCAACCTGGGGTTGCTGGAGGTGGCGCGTGAGGCACTGGGCGAGCTTGGCGTGGATCTGGAGCGCATCCGTGTCCTGGAGCCGGACGCGGCCCTTGGTAATGGTGGCCTGGGTCGGCTGGCGGCGTGCTTTATGGAAAGCATGTCGACCCTGGGCATTGCCGCCCACGGCTATGGCATCCGCTATGAGCACGGGCTGTTTCGCCAGAGCATTGTCGATGGCTGGCAGCAGGAACAAACCGAGAACTGGCTGGATTTCGGCAACCCGTGGGAGTTCGAGCGTGCTGAAGTGCTGTACTCGGTGGGTTTTGGCGGTTCGGTTGAAACCAAACAGGATGAACAAGGCCAGCTGCGGCAGATCTGGTGGCCGGGCGAGACGGTGCGGGCTATTGCCTATGACACGCCTGTTGTGGGCTGGCGCGGGGCCAGCGTCAACACCCTGCGTCTGTGGCGGGCGAGGGCCCTGCACGATCTGAACCTGGGCCGCTTCAACGCAGGCGATCATTTGGGGGCGGTGGCCGAAGTGGTACGGGCCGAGAGCATCTCCCGCGTGCTGTACCCGGCTGACAGCAACGAGGCTGGCCAGGAGCTGCGTCTGCGCCAGGAATTCTTCTTTGTCTCGGCCTCGTTGCAAGACCTGCTGCGCCGCCATCTGCACGTCCATGAGACGCTGCTGAACCTGGCCGAGCATGTGTCGATCCAGCTCAACGACACCCACCCCTCGATCGCCGTGGCCGAGCTGATGCGTATCCTGGTTGATGAGCACGGCATTGAATGGCATGCGGCGTGGCAGGTCACCGTCGACACCTTGTCCTATACCAACCACACGTTGCTTCCGGAAGCGCTGGAAACCTGGCCTGTGGGCTTGATGGAGCGGCTGTTGCCGCGCCATATGCAGATCATCTACCTGATTAACGCACACCATATCGATGCGCTGCGGGCCAAGGGCATTCATGATTTTGACGTGTTGCGTGCCGTTTCGCTGATCGAGGAAGACCACGGCCGCCGGGTACGCATGGGCAACCTGGCATTTCTCGGTTCCCACAGCGTCAATGGCGTTTCCGGGCTGCATACGCAATTGATGCGCAGCACCGTGTTCGCCGAGTTGCACAAGCTCTACCCGGAGCGCATCAACAACAAAACCAACGGCGTGACCTTCCGCCGCTGGCTGTTCCAGGCCAACCCGCCATTGACCGCCATGCTGGTGGATGTGCTGGGCCCGGATGTGCTTGATGAAACCGAACACAAACTGATCAGGCTGGAGCCTTTTGCCGAGCGCTCCGATTTTCGCAAACGCTTCGCCGAACAGCGCCTGCAAAGCAAATGCACCCTGGCGGCGCTGATTTATGAGCGCCTGGGGGTCGTGGTCAACCCTGAAGCCCTGTTCGATGTGCAGGTCAAACGGATTCACGAGTACAAGCGCCAACTGCTCAACCTGATGCACACCGTAGCGCTGTATCAGGCCATTCGGGCCGAGCCGGGCAACCAATGGGTGCCACGGGTGAAGATTTTTGCCGGCAAGTCGGCGGCCAGTTATGAACAGGCCAAACTCATCATCAAACTGGCCAATGACATCGCCCGTACCGTCAACAACGATCCCACCGTACGCGGTCTGCTCAAGGTGGTGTTTATCCCCAACTACAACGTCAGCCTGGCCGAAAGCATCATTCCGGCGGCTGACTTGTCCGAACAGATCTCCACGGCAGGCTACGAAGCGTCGGGCACCAGCAACATGAAGTTCGGCCTTAACGGCGCGCTGACCATTGGCACAATGGATGGCGCCAACGTCGAAATGTGCGAGCGGGTGGGTGCCGACAATATGTTTATCTTTGGTCTGAGCTCGCAGCAGGTCGAAGCGCGAAAACGCAATGGCGAGTTCCATGCAGCACCGGATGTCGCGGCCTCACACAGGCTCAATGACGTGTTGCAGGCGATTCGTGGCGGGGTGTTCTCCCACGACGACCCTGCGCGCTACACCGGCCTGGTGGATTCGCTGATCGAATATGACCGGTTCCTGGTGTGTGCCGACTTCGATGCCTACTGGGATGCCCAGATGCGCGTGGAGCACCTGTGGCACGACAGGGAAGAGTGGTGGCGCAAATCCGTGTTGAACACGGCACGCATGGGCTGGTTCTCATCGGACCGGACCATTCGCGAATACGCGACCGAGATCTGGAAAGCGTTGTAGGAAGTTTCACGCGCTGTGGGAGCGGGCTTGCTCGCGATGCAGGCGACGCGGTTGAGCTGAAAACCGCGTGGCCTGCATCGCGAGCAAGCCCGCTCCCACAGGGTCTCTGGTGGCTGTTTTGGAACCCGTTCGGCCAGTTCTGAGTCTGATTAGAAGATTTGCACGGCAACACGCGCTAAACTGCGCGGGTTTTTCGCCCCCTCCCCCTTGTTCGGAGCCTTACATGTCCCGCGTTACCCTGAGTCGCTATTTGATCGAGCAGACCCGCAGCAACAACACGCCTGCTGATTTGCGTTTCCTCATCGAAGTGGTGGCGCGTGCTTGCAAAGAGATCAGCCACGCCGTATCCAAAGGCGCCCTGGGTGGTGTTCTGGGCAGCATGGGCACCGAAAACGTGCAAGGTGAAGTGCAGAAGAAGCTCGATGTGATCTCCAACGAGATCCTGCTTGAAGCCAACGAATGGGGCGGTCACCTGGCCGGCATGGCGTCCGAAGAAATGGACAATGCCTACCAGATCCCGGGCAAATACCCGAAAGGCGCGTACCTGCTGGTATTCGACCCGCTGGACGGCTCGTCGAACATCGACATCAACGCACCAGTTGGCACTATCTTCTCGGTACTGCGTTGCCCGAACGAATACCTGACCCAGAACGAACCTTTGAATGAAAAGGCCTTCCTGCAGCCAGGCACTCAGCAAGTCGCTGCCGGTTACGCCATCTACGGCCCGCAGACCATGCTGGTTCTGACCCTGGGCGACGGCGTCAAAGGCTTTACCCTGGACCGCGAAATGGGCAGCTTCGTACTGACCCACGAAGACATCACCATTCCTGACGCTACCCAGGAATTTGCCATCAACATGTCCAACCAGCGTCACTGGGAAGCCCCGGTACAGCGCTACGTTGACGAACTGCTGGCAGGTGAAGAAGGTCCGTTGAAAAAGAATTTCAACATGCGCTGGATTGCCGCCATGGTTGCCGACGTGCACCGTATCCTGACCCGCGGTGGTCTGTTCATGTACCCGCGCGACAGCCGTGAGCCGTCTAAGCCGGGCAAATTGCGTTTGATGTACGAAGCCAACCCGATGTCGTTCCTGGTGGAACAGGCTGGCGGCGCATCGACTGATGGCCATCAGCGCATTCTCGACATCCAGCCAGAAGGCCTGCACCAGCGCGTAGCCGTGTACCTGGGTTCGAAAGAAGAAGTCGCACGCATCACCGCTTACCACAAAGCGTAAGCCCCTGTGGGAGCGGGCTTGCTCGCGATAGCATCGACCCGGTATGTCAGGCATACCGGGTTGCCTGTATCGCAAGCAAGCCCGTTCCCACTGTTGTTATCCCTCCTGAAATAAATCCCTGCGTCCTGCGGGAACCAGCCTGCGCTTTTCTCTTCTAAGCTTGGATCAAGCGGCACTGCCGACTTTCTTTCTCAGGAGCTTTCCATGAAGTTGCGTTCTCTGGCGTTGTTGTCGTTCTGTGTCTTGCTGGCCGCGTGCAGCAAAATCAATCAGCAAAACTACTCGAAACTGTCGACCGGCATGACCAAGGCCGAAGTCGAGCAGTTGCTGGGCACCCCGACCGATTGCTCCGGCGCGCTGGGCATGTCGAGCTGCACCTGGGGCGATCAGAAGAGCTTTATCAGCGTGCAGTACGCAGGCGACAAAGTGCTGATTTTCTCTGGCCAGGGTTTGAAGTAAGACCGATCAGGAGCGTTTACGATGAAACGTCTTTTAGTCAGTCTCGGGGCTGCGCTGTTATTGGGCGGGTGTGCAAGTTCCAGCAGCGATTCGCTGGCGCCCAACACCGTCTCCAGTGTCGACCTCAAGCGCTATCAGGGCACCTGGTATGAATTGGCGCGATTACCGATGTTCTTTCAGCGCAATTGCGCGCAGTCCGAAGCCCATTACAGCTTGAAGCCGGATGGCGACGTGGCGGTGTTGAACCGTTGCCGCACCGCAGAGGGCAAGTGGGAGGAGGCCAGGGGCACGGCAACGCCGCAAGTGGAGGGCAAGACCGACAAGCTGTGGGTCGAGTTCGATAATTGGGTATCGACCCTTTTGCCGGGTGTGACCAAGGGCGATTACTGGGTGTTGTACCTGGGCGACAACTACAGCACGGCGCTGGTAGGCAATCCCGACCGTAAATACTTGTGGTTGCTGTCGCGTAAACCGCAGGTTGATCAGCAAACCCGTGACGAGTTGCTCAGCAAGGCTCAGCAGCAAGGCTATGACACCACACGCTTGATCTGGCGCACGCCGGATGCGGACATGCCCAAGGGCACGAAGTAAGGCAGGAATGTCCCTCAGCAGGCGCTGAGGGACACAGGCCGGGCGCTTAAGCGCGCAGCAGGGTCTTCCAGGCGCGGTTCTGGTACACGGCGATGGCTTGCTGCTTGCGGGCGTTGAGCAGTTCGTCGTTGCTCTCGGCGTCTTCAGAAATCGGCAGGTTGGCCAGTTCCTGCAGCTTGTTCATCTCGCCGTACAGACGGTCCAGTTCCGGGATTTCCAGCACGTTACGCGCCAGACGCAGCCAGGCCTGAATACGCTCGATGCGCGGCAGTTGCTCGGCCAGGTCTTCGGGTTGCTGCTGGTAGCGGTTCAGACGCAAGGCAATCGCTTCGTCCGACAACAACCGTGGCAACCAGCTTTGCAGCTGCGCAGCGCCCTGGCGGTTGCCCCGGGTGGTGCCACGGTCCACAGTCCAGCTGCGCTCCATCAACCAGCGCGAAGTGTTCAGGGAGAACTGGCCCCAGCGCGGGTCTTCCAGTTCCTCGAGGAACTGCTCCGGTGCGGCTTTGCGCACATCTTCGTCGTCCTGACCGATCTGCACCAGCGGGCGCCAGTCTTCCAGCAGGGCGTCCAGCGCAGCGCGCAAGGCGCTGGTGGACTGACGTGGTGCGGCTTGACCCAGGCTGCTGACCAGTGCACGCAGGTCGATCAATTGCTGAACCCAGTCTTGCAGCAAACGCCAGTGGCCATTGAAGCGATACTGCTCGGCCAGGCGCTGGCTATTGCCCAGCAAGTGCCAGGCCAGGGCGGCGAAGGCATCGTCCAGGGGTGTTTCTGGCGTCAGCACCGGGGCTGGCAGGGTGACGGCGTAGCTGTTGGCGTCGAACAGGCGATAGCCGCGCTCGGCCTTGCTGATATCACACGGCATCAGGGCTAGCTTCTCGGCCAGTTCGGCGGCCAGTTCCAGCAGGGCAGACGGCTCGCCTTCGCGCAGTTCGAGCTCCAGCTCGCAGATTTCTTCCTTCTGCTTGCCGGCAATCACATGGCCCAGGTCCAGAGCGGCTTCGATGACCACTTTGGCTTTGCCACGGCCCCAGGAAATTTCAGCACGTTCGCGTACGAAATCCGTGGTGAAAATGGGCTTGAGAGTTTTTTTGTCCAGCTCGGCCAGCTCTTGTGGCCAGCATTCGCCGTCGAGCTTCTTGATGTCGAGCTTGGCTTTGGGCAGGTTCCAGTCGTACTCGTTGCGTACGGACAGGCCAGCAACGCTTTCGCCGCGGGTCTTGAGGGTCTGGATCACGTCTTCGCCATCACGGCGCAGGCGCAGGGCAACCTTGGCCTTGGCCAGGTCGCGCTCAGGTGTATCGAAGTACTGGTTCAACAACTCACGGCTTTCCCAGCCACTTTTGTTGCGCTTTTTCAGCAAAGGGTGCTCGCGCAAGGCGGCGAGGGTTTCGCGGCTGACGCGCAGTTTGATTTCGGTTTCTTTTTGCATGGCCGGAAAATCCAGGAACGGTTGCGCAGCCGGGAAAAAGTGTGGCTGCCAAGGCCGTGCAGTGTACAGGACTCGCCGCCCCGGCGGGCCGCGAGGGTTTATTCTGCGGCGCAGATAGCTCTATGATGGGCCTCGCCCCGCCTACAGGAAGTCAGCGCATGCCCTTACCTTCCATGAAAGAGCAGTTCGCTGCCTTGATCGCCGTACCGTCGGTCAGTTGCACCCAGCCGACACTGGATCAGTCCAACCGCGGGGTGATCGATTTGCTGGCCAGCTGGCTTGGCGATTTGGGTTTCAACTGCGATATCCAGCAGGTCAGCCCCGGCAAATTCAATTTGCTCGCCAGTTTTGGCAGTGGCCCCGGCGGGCTGGTGCTGGCCGGGCACAGCGACACCGTGCCCTACGATGAAGCGCTGTGGCAGACCGATCCGCTCAAGCTGACAGAGGTGGATAACCGCTGGGTTGGCCTTGGCAGTTGCGATATGAAGGGCTTTTTTGCGCTGGTGATCGAAGCAGTGCGGCCTTTGCTCGATCAGCCCTTCAAGCAGCCACTGCTGATTCTGGCCACCTGTGACGAAGAAACTTCGATGGCCGGGGCCAGGGCGCTGGTCGAAGCTGGTCGCCCGCTGGGCCGTGCTGCGGTGATTGGTGAACCGACCGGGCTCAAGCCGATCCGCATGCACAAGGGCGTGATGATGGAGCGCATCGAGATCCTCGGGCAGAGCGGTCACTCATCCGACCCAAGCCTGGGCCACAGCGCGCTGGAGGCCATGCACGACGCGATCAGCGAACTTAAGGGGTTGCGTCAGCAGTGGCTCAATGAGTACCGCAATCCGCAGTTCAGCGTGCCGCAACCGACCCTTAACTTTGGCTGTATCCATGGCGGCGACAACCCCAACCGGATTTGCGGGCAGTGTTCCCTGGAATTCGACCTGCGCCCGCTGCCGGGCATGGACCCGAATGCGCTGCGGGCCATTATCCGCAGCAAGCTGCAACCCCTGGCCGAGCGTCACCAGGTGAAGATCGATTTCGCGCCCATTGCCGCCGGAGTGCCGCCCTTCGAGCAGGATGCCGATGCCGAGTTGGTGCGCGTGGCTGAGCGCCTCACCGGGCATCGTGCGCAAGCAGTAGCGTTTGGCACCGAAGCGCCTTATCTTCAGCAGCTTGGTTGCGAAACGCTGGTATTGGGCCCGGGTGACATCGCCTGTGCGCATCAACCAGGGGAATACCTGGAAATGTCACGTTTGCAGCCGACAGTACGTCTACTGACTCAATTGATCGAACACTATTGTCTGAAATAGTGAAGATACCCATACGATTTATCCACAAGGAGAGCCGCGTGTTGCCAACAATGTTTCGACGATAGCCATCAGCCCGTTGTGCGTTTGCTGTTCTAGCCCTTTTTAGGCGATTTATTTTCTACAGGCTCTGGTTATGCACGATTACGTTAACTGGCTGCGTCACGCGTCTCCCTACATCAATGCCCACCGCGATTGCACCTTTGTTGTCATGCTCCCTGGCGACGGTGTGGCACACCCCAACTTTGGCAATATCGTCCACGACCTGGTGCTGTTGCACAGCCTGGGTGTGCGTCTGGTGCTGGTCCACGGTTCGCGCCCGCAGATCGACAGCCGCCTTGAGGCGCGAGGCCTGGTGCCGTATTACCACAAGGGCATGCGTGTCACCGATGCATCAACGCTCGAATGCGTGATCGATGCTGTCGGGCAACTGCGCATTGCGATTGAAGCGCGCTTGTCGATGGACATGGCGTCTTCGCCGATGCAGGGTTCGCGTCTGCGCGTAGCCAGCGGCAACCTGGTCACTGCGCGGCCGATCGGCGTGCTCGACGGTGTGGATTTTCACCATACCGGCGAAGTGCGCCGGGTGGACCGCAAGGGCATCAACCGCCTGCTCGATGAGCGTTCGATTGTGCTGCTGTCGCCCTTGGGTTACTCGCCCACCGGTGAGATTTTCAATTTGGCCTGTGAAGACGTCGCCACCCGTGCCGCCATCGACCTGGCGGCGGACAAACTGCTGCTGTTTGGTGCTGAATCGGGTTTGCTCGATGCCGAAGGGCGGTTGGTGCGTGAGTTGCGTCCCCAACAGGTGCCGGCGCATATGAAACGTCTGGGCAGTGACTACCAGGCCGAATTGCTGGAAGCCGCCGCCGAGGCCTGCAGTGGCGGCGTGGCTCGTAGCCATATCGTCAGTTATGCCGAAGACGGTGCGCTGTTGACCGAGCTGTTCACCCGTAACGGTGGCGGTACGCTGGTGGCGCAAGAACAATTTGAAGTTACGCGGGAGGCGGCGATTGAAGACGTCGGCGGCCTGCTTGAATTGATCAGCCCGCTGGAAGAGCAGGGCATTCTGGTGCGTCGTTCGCGTGAAGTGCTGGAGCGTGAGATCGAACAGTTCAGTGTGGTGGAGCGCGAAGGCATGATCATCGCCTGTGCGGCGCTGTACCAGATTGCCGATTCGGATGCGGGGGAGCTGGCGTGTCTGGCGGTGAACCCGGAGTACCGTCATGGCCGTCGTGGCGATGAGTTGCTCGAACGTATTGAAAACCGCGCCCGTGCCCAGGGGCTGAAAACCTTGTTCGTGTTAACCACGCGCACTGCTCACTGGTTCCGTGAGCGCGGGTTTGAGCCTAGCGGTGTAGAGCGCCTGCCGGCGGCGCGGGCGTCGCTGTACAACTACCAGCGTAACTCGAAGATCTTTGAGAAAGCGCTGTAAGGCGCCAGCTGTTCAGGCTCTGGGCTGGAGAAGATTCGTAGCAGCTGACGAGTGGAACGAGGCTGCGTTCGGCGGCGAAGCCGTCGTAAAGTCAAACACCGTGGTGTGCCAGTTAAACTTGGAACTCTGGTTTTACGGTCGCTGCGCAACCGAACGCAGCCTCGTTCCACTCGTCAGCTGCTACGGATAACTGCAACTGCGGTGCTCAACAAGCCCCGTCAAAACTCCCGCAAACACACATCATCTATTACCACCTTGCCCATGTCGCACAAGTAATGTGAAGCCCAGGCATGGCGCTCGCAGTTCTTGTCCAGCGCGGCATCCAGCGCCAGTTTTTTTGCGCAATAAAGCAACGCCGACACCTGCTCCAGCGCCTGGCGCAGCGGTATGTCGGGGTTGACGCGGAACAGCTCGTGGTTGTCTTGGCCGCAGGGGCCGAAGGTGACAGTGCCGAGAGTTTTGATTGGGGGATGATCAGCCATTTAGCGCGCTCCTAAAGTAATTAAGAGCTGTCACTTTCGTTTCCAGGCGAAGGTGGCAGCTGTACGCAGGCTGGAAACCGGGACAATAGGAACCCGGCAGGTCCGAAGACCTCCCGCGTACAGCCGCCATAGCACATAAAAACAGGGATTGATGGCATTAAGGCGAATATTGTTACCCGGGTTTCCAGGCCCGGTCACTGTTTTTTCAGTGACGGTGCACAGTACGCTTTGCTGTAAAACCCGTAAGCCGTCCCTTGCCTCAGTGGGCGTAGGAACTGACCGCCCGCGCTCGCACGAACACCACCGGTCTGTCCCCTCTCCCTCCGGGAGAGGGCTAGGGTGAGGGGCTTTTGATCTGCCTAGTTACTGATCGCCAAAATACTCGCCTGGTACGAAGCCACAAACAGGTCGAAGTCGCCTTCTTCCGTTTGTTCGGTCTCGGCCTGCTCGAGCAGTGACTTGCGCGCTTTCTCTTCAAACGCAGCCTGATCTTCAGCACTCAACGGTTCACTGCGGAAGAACTCGGCATGGGCCAGGCTCTGGCGCATCGAGAACTGAGCGAAGCTCTCCTTGTGCTCGGCCATGCTGGCCAGCACTTTGGCAGACGGCGTCAGCGACACGTCCTTGATCTTCGCCAGCTGTTCGTCGACTGCCTTGCTGTGGTTATCGCCACCCTGGCTCTGGTCGAGCAAGGCGGCCAGCGGCGCGATTTTTTCCAGCAGCTCGGTAGCCCATTCCTTCATGTCAACGGCTGCGCCATCACGCTGCAATTGCAGGCCCGGACGGCGACCTTCCTTGACTACGCTGAGGAAGTTGGAAGAGCAGCTGCCACAGCCTGCGCTGTCGAACTGCGGGCTGTCTTGCAGCGCGCAATACAGCAGGAAGGCGTCCAGAAAACGCGCTTCAGGCAAATCGATGCCCACCGGCAGAAACGGGTTGATATCCAGCAGGCGCACTTCAACGTACTGCACGCCACGGGACACCAGGGCCTGGATCGGCCGCTCGCCGGTGTAGGTCACGCGCTTGGGGCGAATGTTGGAGTAGTACTCGTTTTCGATCTGCAGGATGTTGGTGTTCAACTGCACCCACTCGCCATCCTTGTGCGTACCGATTTCTACATACGGCGGATAAGGTGTGGCCACTGCCTTGCGCAGGCTGTCGGTGTAGCTGTCGAGGTTGTTGTAGCACGGCGTCAGGCCTGCCTGGGCGTTGCTCTGATAGCCCAGGTCGCTCATGCGCAGGCTGGTGGCATAGGGCAGGTAGAGCGTGTCGGCATCCAGTTGCTCCAACTGGTGCGAACGACCGCGCAAAAAGCCCGCATCCAGCGCAGGCGAAGCACCGAAGAGGTACATCAGCAGCCAGCTGTAGCGACGGAAGTTACGAATCAGGGCGATATAGGCGTCGGACTGATAATCGCGCTCGGTGCCGACAAAACCCTCTGCCTGCATCAGCACTGGCCACAGGGCCTCTGGCAGGGAGAAGTTGTAGTGGATGCCGGCAATGCACTGCATGGTCTTGCCGTAGCGCAGGGCCAGGCCCTTGCGGTAAACGTACTTGAGCTGTCCGATATTGGACGTGCCGTAGTAGGCAATCGGGATGTCTTCTTCGGCCGGCAACGGGCACGGCATCGAAGGGCTCCACAGGAACTCGTTACCGAGCTTGCTGTAGGCAAAGCGGTGGATCTTGTCGAGGCTGGCCAGCGTCTGCGCCGGATCAGGCAGGGCCGGGGTGATGAACTCCAGCAGCGACTCGGAATAGTCGGTGGTGATTTGATCGTTGGTCAGGGCCGAGCCCAGTTCTTCCGGGTGCGGGGTTTGCGCCAGGCGAGCATCGGCCGTGACGCGCAGGCATTCGCGCTCGATGCCGTGCAGGCACTGCTCCAGAAGAGAGAGGTTGGCGCGCTCGCTGAGCAGAGCCAGGCGGCGGTTGAGAAGTTGGCTCAAGTTGGATTCCTTCACGCGTCAGTCGCCCCAATATGGGGGTGGTCAGGACGGTCTACAAGGGTGAAGTTGAAACTGGCGTGGTCGCCTGGTTTTGTTGGCATCGCTCAGTTCCGTCCCTGATTCGGCGCCGCGGCGCTCCAAGCGCATTTCGGCACTGCATTGGCAGTGCCGAAATTAACTCAAATCAGCCGTTGGCCGCTACAGGACAGCGAACGTGCCTTGTGCTTTTGCGACCAGCTTGTCGCCCTGCATAACATCCGCTTCGACGACCAGCGTGCGTCGCCCGGGGTGGATGACCTTGGCGATACATAGCACTTCGCCTTCAGCCACCGCGCGAATGTAGTTGATTTTGCACTCAATGGTCGCGCTCTGCTGATCGAAGCCATGGGTGCTGGAACAGGCCAGGCCCATGCTGATGTCCACCAGGCTGAACAACACACCACCGTGCAACTTGCCGGCGCGGTTGCGCAATTGCGGCTCCAGGCTCAGCGCAACATGCGCCACACCGTCTTCCAGCGATTGCACGCGGCAGCCGAGCAACTGGCTGAAGGCGCTTTGGGTCAGGCCGTCCGGGATGGCCATCAGCGTTTCTTCAACTGTTTGGCGTTGGCGAACAACGAGGCCATGGCGTTATTGGACGGTGCGGCGGCAACGTTCTCCTTGCGCGGTGCCGAGCTTTGCTGGCGCGGGGCCGAGCCCGGACGTGCGCCGCGAGCACCGTCGATTTTCTCGCCCGGGGTGTCGCTCATGCGCATCGACAGGCCTACGCGTTTGCGCGGGATGTCGACTTCCATGACCTTGACCTTGACCACATCACCGGCTTTAACGGCTTCGCGCGGGTCCTTGATGAATTTCTCGGACAAGGCCGAGATATGCACCAGACCGTCCTGGTGCACGCCGATATCGACGAAAGCCCCGAAGTTGGTCACGTTGGTCACCACGCCTTCCAGGATCATTCCCAGTTGCAGGTCTTTGAGGTCTTCGACACCTTCCTGAAACTCGGCGGTCTTGAACTCCGGGCGCGGGTCGCGGCCTGGTTTCTCCAGCTCCTGGAGAATATCGGTCACCGTCGGCAGGCCGAAGGTCTCGTCGGTGAATTTCTTCGGATCAAGACGCTTTAGGAACCCGGCGTCGCCGATCAGCGAGCGGATGTCCCGCTCGGTGTCCGTAGCGATGCGTTTGACCAGCGGGTAGGCTTCGGGGTGAACCGCTGAGCTGTCCAGCGGATTGTCGCCATTCATCACGCGCAAGAAACCTGCCGCCTGCTCGAAGGTTTTTTCGCCCAGACGGCTGACTTTTTTCAGCGCTGCACGGGTTTTGAATGCGCCGTTTTCGTCGCGGTGAGCCACGATATTTTGCGCCAGTGTGGCATTGAGGCCCGAAATTCGCGCGAGCAGTGCTACCGAAGCCGTGTTCACGTCCACGCCCACGGCGTTCACGCAGTCTTCAACCACAGCGTCCAGGCCGCGTGCCAGCTTGAGCTGGGACACGTCGTGCTGGTACTGGCCGACACCGATGGATTTAGGGTCGATTTTCACCAGTTCGGCCAGCGGGTCTTGCAGGCGGCGGGCGATCGATACGGCGCCACGGATCGAAACGTCCAGATCCGGGAATTCCTTGGCTGCCAGTTCCGATGCCGAGTACACCGAAGCACCGGCCTCGGACACCATCACTTTGGTGACTTTCAGGGCCGGGTATTTTTTCATCAGATCGATCACCAGCTTGTCGCTTTCGCGGCTGGCAGTGCCGTTGCCAATGGCAATCAGATCGACCGAATGCTTGGCACACAGGGCGGCCATGACCGAAATGGTCTGGTCCCACTTGTTGTGCGGCACGTGCGGGTACACGGTGGCGTACTCCAGCAGTTTGCCGGTGGCATCGACCACGGCAATCTTGCAACCGGTGCGCAGGCCCGGGTCCAGGCCCAGGGTGGCGCGCGGGCCAGCCGGCGCGGCCAGCAGCAGGTCGTGCAGGTTGTGGGCGAATACATTGATGGCTTCGGTTTCAGCGGCGTCGCGCAATTCACCCAGCAGGTCGGTTTCGAGGTGGGTGTAGAGCTTGACCTTCCAGGTCCAGCGCACCACTTCGCTCAACCATTTATCAGCCGGGCGGTTTTGATTTTCCAGACCGAAGCGCTGGGCAATCATCATTTCGCCGGGGTGCATCGTGCCGGGCAATTCTTCACCGACTTTGAGCGACGAGCTCAGAATGCCTTCGTTGCGACCGCGGAAAATCGCCAGTGCGCGGTGCGATGGCATGCTTTTGAGCGGTTCATCGTGCTCGAAGTAATCGCGGAACTTGGCGCCTTCCTCTTCCTTGCCGGCAATTACGCGGGCGCTGAGGATGGCTTCCTGTTTGAGGAAGCTGCGCAGCTTGTCCAGCAGGCTGGCGTCTTCGGCGAAGCGCTCCATGAGGATGTACTTGGCGCCATCAAGGGCTGCCTTGACGTCAGCCACACCTTTTTCAGTGTCGACAAAACGGGCAGCTTCGGCATCTGGCGTGAGTGTCGGGTCGTTGAACAGGCCGTCTGCCAGCTCGCCGAGGCCAGCTTCCAGGGCGATCTGGCCCTTGGTGCGGCGCTTTTGCTTGTACGGCAGGTACAAGTCTTCAAGGCGGGTCTTGGTGTCGGCGAGTTTGATGTCGCGGGCCAGTTCGGGGGTCAACTTGCCTTGTTCTTCGATGCTGGCGAGGATGCTGACGCGCCGCTCGTCGAGTTCGCGCAGGTAGCGCAGGCGCTCTTCGAGGTGACGCAACTGGGTGTCATCCAGGCTGCCGGTCACTTCCTTACGATACCGAGAGATGAAGGGTACGGTGGAGCCCTCATCCAGAAGAGCGACGGCCGCTTCGACCTGCTGCGGGCGCACGCCGAGTTCTTCGGCGATGCGGCTGTTGATGCTGTCCATAAAACCACCTGACAAAATGTGATGCAGGCTCGCAGGCCCGGGCTTGAAGGCTTGCGAGGCTGGTTGAGCAGCCCGGAAGGGGCCGCTGCCTGGGCCAAAAGGGCAGCCTGTTGACCCGTGAAGTCAGCTGATTACGCCAGATGTTGAAAAAATAAATACTGGCACAACCATTGAAAGTTCGAGATTGCCCGACACAAAAGGCCGCGCATTATAACCAGCGTTCCCGGATTCAGGGGATTGCGCGCGGTGGTCTCATTACCTGGTCTAATGTTTAAGGAAGAAAAATCTGCTAACAATGCACACAATGCGTATCGCAGCGGCTGAGCCATAATGCGCGCCGAGATCACAGGAGCATCCTAATGAGCAGCACTGCACAAACGTCTGAAGGCGAAAAAATCCTTATCGTTGATGATGATCCTGGGCTGAGCAACTTGCTGGTACGTTTCTTTTCCAGCAAGGGTTATCGCGCCACTTCCGTGACCAATGCAGCGGACATGGATCGACGGCTGGCCCGCGAAATGTACCACCTTGTGGTGCTGGATCTGATGCTGCCCGGCGAAGACGGCCTGTCAGCCTGTCGCCGTTTGCGTGCAGCGGGCAATCGCGTGCCGATCATCATGCTGACAGCCAAAGGTGATGAACTTAGCCGTATCAAGGGCCTGGAACTGGGTGCCGACGATTATCTGGCCAAGCCTTTCAACCCCGATGAGCTGATGGCCCGTGTGCGTGCGGTATTGCGTCGTCAGGCGCCGCCGGTGCCGGGTGCGCCGGGCAGCGAAGACGAAAGCGTGACATTCGGTGATTACGAGTTGTCCCTGGCAACCCGCGAACTCAAACGTGGCGACGAAGTTCACATGCTCACCACGGGTGAGTTTGCGGTACTTAAAGCCCTGGTCATGCATGCCCGCGAGCCGTTGACCCGCGACAAGCTGATGAACCTGGCCCGTGGTCGTGAGTGGGATGCGCTGGAGCGTTCAATCGATGTCCAGATTTCCCGTTTGCGCCGCATGATCGAGCCGGATCCGTCCAAGCCCCGCTATATCCAGACCGTCTGGGGCGTGGGTTATGTGTTCGTGCCGGATGGCAACGCAACCAAATGACAGATCATTTGTAGGAGCGAGTCGCACTGGTGCTCTCTGGTACCGTGTGGCTCGCGATTTATCTTTTTTTCGGGCCTCGGGGCTCGCTCCTGCAAAGTATAAAAGCGGCTGTCTATGAAAACCCCTGTCTGGTTCCCCCAAAGTTTCTTCTCGCGCACACTCTGGCTTGTCCTGATTGTTGTGCTGTTTTCCAAGGCCCTGACGCTGGTTTATCTGCTTATGAACGAGGACGTGCTGGTTGACCGCCAGTACAGCCACGGCGTGGCGCTGACCCTGCGTGCCTATTGGGCCGCCGATGAGGAAAACCGCAACAAGATCATCGATGCCGTTGATTTGGTTCGCGTCGTGGGCGGAGGTGTACCCGAGGGTGAACAGCACTGGCCTTACAGCGAGATTTATCAGCGTCAGATGCAGGCCGAGCTTGGCCCCGATACAGAGGTGCGCCTGCGTATGCACACATCCCCTGCGCTGTGGGTGCGTGCCCCGAGCCTGGGGGATGGCTGGTTGAAAGTACCTTTATATCCGCATCCTCTGCGTGGGCAAAAAATCTGGAATGTACTGGGCTGGTTTTTAGCCATCGGCTTGTTGTCCACTGCTTCGGCGTGGATTTTCGTCAGCCAGCTTAATCAGCCCCTCAAGCGTCTGGTGTATGCAGCTCGCCAGTTGGGGCAGGGGCGCAGCGTGCGCTTGCCTGTCGGCGACACGCCCAGCGAAATGACGGAGGTGTATAGCGCCTTCAATCAGATGGCTGAAGACGTCGAACAGGCGGGCCGCGAGCGAGAACTGATGCTTGCAGGCGTGTCCCATGACCTGCGCACCCCGCTGACCCGCTTGCGTCTGTCTCTGGAGCTGATGGGCAACCACAACGACCTGACCGACGACATGGTGCGTGATATTGAGGACATGGACGCGATTCTCGACCAGTTCCTGGCCTTTATCCGTGACGGCCGTGACGAGCCGGTTGAAGAGGTTGATCTGTGTGAATTGATCCGTGAAGTGGTGGCACCCTATAACCAGAACGGAGAGCAGGTGCGCCTGCGTCTGCAGCCGATTCAGCCGTTTGCGCTACGTCGGGTATCGATGAAGCGTTTGCTCAACAACCTGATCGGCAATGCCTTGCACCATGCTGGCGAAGACGTGGAGGTTGCGGCTTACGTATCGGGTGATGTCAGCGCGCCGTATGTGGTGCTGAGCGTGATGGACCGGGGGGCAGGGATTGATCCTGCGGAGCTGGAAGATATCTTCAACCCGTTTATCCGCGGTGACCGTGCCCGTGGCGGTAAAGGTACGGGGCTGGGGCTGGCGATCGTCAAGCGGATTGCCTCCATGCATGGTGGCAATGTCGAGCTGCGTAACCGCAGCGGCGGAGGGCTTGAAGCCCGTGTACGTTTGCCGCTGGGGCTTATGTTGCCAAGAGGGGCGGTATAGCTTTGACCCTGTGGGAGCGGGCTTGCCCGCTCCCACAACAAGTCTGCTCACCCAAGGGTTGATGCGCTGTCAGCCTTTGCCCTTGGTCCGGGTCATATGCGGGCTGCTGTTTTTTTCCAGGTGCTGGATGATAATCCCGGCCACATCCTTGCCGGTGGTGGTTTCAATGCCTTCCAGGCCTGGCGATGAGTTGACCTCCAGCACCAGCGGGCCGTGGTTGGAGCGCAGGATATCGACACCCGCCACACTCAGCCCCATGACCTTGGCCGCACGAATGGCGGTCATGCGCTCTTCGGGGGTGATCTTGATCAGGCTGGCGCTGCCGCCCCGGTGAAGGTTGGAGCGGAACTCTCCAGGTTTGGCCTGGCGTTTCATGGCCGCGATCACCTTGTCACCGACCACGAAGCAGCGAATATCGGCACCCCCGGCCTCCTTGATGTATTCCTGCACCATGATGTTTTGCTTGAGGCCCATAAAGGCCTCAATCACCGACTCGGCGGCGGTAGCGGTTTCACACAGCACCACGCCGATGCCCTGGGTGCCTTCCAGCACCTTGATGACCAGCGGGGCGCCGTTGACCATTTCGATGAGGTCGGGAATGTCATCCGGCGAGTGGGCAAAACCGGTTACCGGCAAACCCAGGCCACGCCGGGACAACAGCTGCAACGAACGTAATTTGTCCCGCGAGCGAGCAATTGCCACCGATTCGTTGAGCGGAAACACGCCCATCATTTCAAACTGGCGCAGCACTGCGCAGCCATAGAACGTGACTGACGCGCCAATGCGCGGGATCACCGCATCAAAGCCTTCCAGCGGCTTGCCGCGATAGTGAATCTGCGGCTTATGACTGGCTATGTTCATATAGGCGCGCAGGGTATCGATCACTACCATCTCATGGCCTCGTTCGGTACCGGCTTCAACCAGACGACGAGTGGAATACAGACGCGGGTTACGCGACAGCACAGCGATCTTCATGCAACACCTGTGGCAGAGGTAGTAGTGACCGGGAATTCCGGCTTGTCTTGTACATATTTTAGTGCAGGGTTGACGACCAATTGGCCGTCGATCAACGCTTTTGAGCCCAGCAACAAGCGATAACGCATCGATTTGCGGCAGGCGAGGGTGAACTCGACCGGCCAGACCCTATCACCCAGCGCCAGGCCGGTGCGGATCACATAGCGAACCTGGGTGTGGCCATTGGAGCTTTTAATGGTTTTAATTGCCACCAAAGGCGCTTCACAGTGACGGTGACGCAGTTGTACCAGGGTGCCCAGGTGGGCATTGAAACGTACCCACTCGACACCGTCGCGCACAAAAGGCTCGATTTCGGTAGCGTGCAGGCTGGAAGTACTGGCACCGGTGTCGATTTTCGCGCGCAGGCCGGCGACTCCCAAATCGGGAAGCGCCACCCACTCGCGCAGACCGACAACGGTCAAGTGATCAAAAGTCTTCAATATAAGTAACCAGCGATTAACGTATTCAGGCCGCAGGAGGAACCCTGCAGGTAAAGCAATCGGCGATGCCGATTTGGCAATGTACAAAGAGCATTCACGCAGAATATTCAGCAAATGGCGACAGTTATCTGCGTGTCCGCTACTCGGCAGGCAGGCATTCTATCGGGACGAATGCTTCAGTTGTTCATTGCAAGTAGTAGTACAGTTCTGACTATTCAAGTGAAGAGGAATTCCAGTGGCGCAAAAGCAGGAAGAGGACGACAAGGTTCGCCTGGATAAGTGGCTCTGGGCGGCGCGTTTTTACAAGACCCGGGCACTGGCCAAGGCCGCGATTGAAAGCGGCAAGGTGCATTGCCGGGGTGAGCGCTGCAAGCCGAGCAAAGAACCTCGCCTGGGCGATGAACTGCAAATTCGTGTTGGCCTTGAAGAGCGCACTGTCGAAGTCAAAGCGCTGTCTGTGGTCCGCCGTGGCGCCCCTGAAGCCCAATTGCTGTACGCCGAAACCGAACAAAGCATCGCCAAGCGCGAAAACGCGGCTGCCATGCGCAAATCCGGGGCCATGGGCATCGCGACTGATGGCAAACCGACCAAGAAGCAGCGGCGCCAACTGCATCAGTTTCATGACGCCAGTGGGGGCGAGTGAGCTGGCCAGGGCCCGCAAGCCGTACGTCGAGTCCGTGGCTGCATGGCTTGTAATCATTCAGGTATGGCGCCATATAGGGTCATCAGACCTGCACGATATTTAATGGCGCTTACACATTTTGTCACCAATTCAGAACTCTATTCTTATGTCCGACTTACACAAAACCGATGCCACACAACGCTTTATGTTCGATACCAGCGACGCCCGCGGCGAACTGGCCTCGTTGGAGCACAGCTACGCTGACGTGTTGGCCAAGCACGCTTATCCACAGCCGGTCCAGCAATTGCTGGGCGAGCTGATGGCTGCGGCTGCGTTGCTGGTGGGTAACCAGAAAATCGATGGCTTGCTGAGCCTGCAGGCCCGTTCCGAAGGCCCGGTGCCGCTGCTGATGATCGAATGCACCAGCGACCGGGAAATACGCGGCCTGGCCCGTTTTGACGCCGACCAGATTGCTGCCGATGCCACGCTGGCTGACCTGCTGCCCAACGGCGTACTGGCCATTACCATCGATCCGGTGGTCGGCAAGCGCTACCAGGGCATCGTGGACCTGAACGGCGAAACCCTGGCTGACTGCTTCACCAATTACTTCGTGATGTCCGAGCAAGTGCCGACCCGCTTCTGGCTGGTTGCTGATGGCCAGCGTGCGCGGGGCATGTTCCTGCAGCAGTTGCCTGCCGATGTGGTCAAGGATGAAGACGAGCGCGTCGACAGCTGGGACCGCCTGCTGATGCTGGGCGATACGCTCAAATCAGAAGAGCTGCTGGGGCTGGATAACGAGACCATCCTGCACCGTTTGTATCACGAAGAAACCGTGCGCCTGTTTGATAATCAGGCCATTGAATTCAAGTGCAGTTGCTCCCGTGAGCGTTCGGGCAATGCCCTGACCAGCCTGGGTCATGCCGATGCGCTCAATCTGGTGACCGAGCATGGCGGTCATATCGAAATCGATTGCCAGTTCTGCAACGAGCGTTACCTGTTTGATGCAGCAGATGTCGATCAATTGTTCGCTGGCGCAGGTGTTGAATCCCCTTCAGGCACTCATCACTAAAACGTTTCAGCTCAGGTAAAACACCTGTCAAAGCCCGTTCTTGCGCGGTTCTGACAGGTGGGGCCTACTCTTTTTGGGGTTTTCTGGCATAATCCGGCCCACTTTTTTCGCGGTAGTAGTGCAAACTTTTCTACTACAAAACGTTTGGCGCACTCGGCCAATGGCCGACGGGGAACCTCATGACGCAAGCTAATAACGCCGTGTACACCGATCTGAGCATCGACGATCTGGTCAAAGAAGCCCTGAACCGTGGTGAAGGCGTGCTTGCCGACAATGGCGCACTGGTTGTCGAAACTGGCCACCGTACAGGCCGTTCGCCGGCTGACCGCTTCATTGTTGAAGAACCGTCCACTCAGGCTGCCATTGCCTGGGGCCCGATCAACCGCAAGTTCCCGGCCGACAAGTTCGATGCCCTGTGGGACCGCGTCGAGGCGTTCAACAACGCGCAAGAGCATTTCGTTTCCCACGTGCATGTAGGTGCTTCCGAAGACCACTACCTGGCCGTGAAAATGACCACCCAGACTGCCTGGCAGAACCTGTTCGGTCGTTGCCTGTTCATCAACCCGGCCAAGTACAACCCTGCCGGTCGTGATGAGTGGCAAGTGCTTAACGTGGCCAACTTCGAGTGCGTGCCTGAGCGTGATGGCACCAACTCTGACGGTTGCGTGATCATCAACTTCGCCCAGAAAAAAGTGCTGATCGCCGGCATGCGTTACGCCGGTGAAATGAAAAAAGCCATGTTCTCGGTACAGAACTTCCTGCTGCCTGCTGCTGACGTGCTGCCTATGCACTGTGCTGCAAACATTGGCGAAGAAGGCGACGTGACCCTGTTCTTCGGTCTGTCCGGTACCGGTAAAACCACCCTGTCCGCCGATGAAAGCCGTTACCTGATCGGTGACGACGAACACGGTTGGGGCGAAGGCGTGGTGTTCAACATCGAAGGCGGTTGCTATGCCAAGTGCATCGACCTGTCGGAGAAGAACGAGCCGGTTATCTGGAAAGCCATCAAGCACGGCGCTGTTCTGGAAAACGTTGTGCTCGACGCTGCCGGTCACCCTGACTATGCCGATGTCAGCCTGACCCAGAACAGCCGCGCCGCTTACCCGCTGGAGCACGTTGCCAAGCGTTCCGAGAAGAACCTGGGCGGCGAACCAAACGCTGTGATCTTCCTGACGTGCGACCTGACTGGCGTACTGCCACCTGTGTCGATCCTCAGCGAAGAGCAAGCGGCCTACCACTTCCTGTCTGGCTACACCGCACTGGTGGGCTCGACTGAAATGGGTTCGGGCAGCGGCATCAAGTCGACTTTTTCCACCTGCTTTGGCGCACCGTTCTTCCCGCGTCCGGCCGGTGAATACGCAGAGCTGCTGATCAAGCGCATCCGTGGCTTCGGCTCCAAGGTGTACCTGGTGAACACCGGCTGGACCGGCGGTGGCTACGGCGTTGGCAAGCGCTTCAACATCCCGACCACCCGTGCGGTGATTGCTGCGATCCAGAGCGGTGCTCTGATCGGCGCTGAAACCGAGCATCTGGACATCATCAACCTGGACGTGCCTAAAGCCGTACCTGGCGTTGAGACTGTTCTGCTCAACCCGCGCAACACCTGGGCTGACAAAACTGCCTACGACGAAGCTGCCAAAGCATTGGCTGGCCTGTTCGTAGAGAACTTCAAGAAGTTCGACGTCAGCGACGCGATCAAGGCAGCCGGCCCGAAGGCGTAAGTATTCGGTCAGTGTGTTGATCCACAAAAAAGCCGCCTGAAAAGGCGGCTTTTTTGTGCCTGAATTTTTCTGTGGGTATACATCCTGTGGGAGCGGGCTTGCTCGCGATGGCATCGCGGCGGTGAATCAGACAAAACCGCAGCGTCTGCATCGCGAGCAAGCCTGCTCCCACATGCCTAGGCCTCCAGGCCTTGGGTATCCCACTGTCCGCTGCAGATCGCCGCGTAGAGCATACCGATGGTCAGCGGTACTTTGCTTTCCCGACCCTTGGCCTTGCGCTTGAGGTGCGGGTCATTACCGGCGGGCTGGAAATAGCGATAGGCATCGTAGTCCGCCAGTTCCAGGCCAAAACGTTCTTCCAGGGCTTCTATCAAATGCTGGGCATCCGCGCCATTGCAGCCCAAATCAGCATTGATCGCGGTCTTGAGGCTGATGGTCTTGTGCTCCGGCAAACCGATTTCTTCATGTAGCAACTGCATCAGCTCACGCAGGGTTGGGGTATCCGGGAGGTCTGGGGCGAGGTTCATTATTCATTGTCCCGATTTTCAGTGTGAGCGTTTGTTGGAGTGTCTTTTATGGCGCTGTTAAAAGTGCTATTTTTAGTGCTTGATTGTGTTGGCTCAGCAGCTTACAGATTTAGCAGATGAGTCTTTCCGTATACATAGGCATGAGGCCATATCATGACATTCGCCATGCTCGCTAAAGTCGCTGCGTCAGTAACAGATCTGAAAAAAGACCCCATGGGTACTTATCGTGAAAGCGGTGGTGACCCAATGGTCATTCTCAATCGTAACGAACCTGCGTTTTATATTCTTTCCCCTGAGCGCTACGAGCTGTTGCTGGAGATGATCGACGACGCTGAATTGGCCAGGTTGGTCAAAGAGCGGCGTGGCAATCCTACAATCAAGGTCGAAATTGATGAGCTCATCGCAACTGCCGAGAAAAACTGAGTCGCAGGCAGATGCAATCAAGACTTATACCCTTGAGTTCGAAATTGAAGCAAAAAAGGAGCTGGAAAAGCTGGATAAGGTGCTCCAGATCCAGCTACTAAAGAAGCTCAAGTGCCGTTTGTTGTCCCCAAAGGTTCCGGCCGCCGGGCTCAGGAATGTGCCGAACTGTTACAAAATCAAGCTGCGTGCCAGCGGGGTGAGGCTGGTGTATGAAGTGATTGATAACCGTCTGATAGTTCTGGTGCTTGGCGTCGGTCGTCGTGATGACCATGCTGTCTATATCGCCGCGAAGAAGCGTCTGCACTAGTGATATCGGGTAATTTCAAAACACACCTGTATCATCCTCTCTCAATTTGCCCCCGACCTTTTCTCGATCGTCTGCAAACTTGGCGTTAAAGTTTTGCGCGTGTGGCGGTCAATGGAGTGACAGTGATGTACAACACCCTGGAACAGGTTTTCGGTTATCCACAATTTCGTGCCGGGCAAGAGGCGGTGGTCAGTGCTGTTTTGGCCGGGCGTTCGGCGGCAGCGATTTTCCCCACGGGCTCGGGCAAGTCGTTGTGTTATCAACTGCCGGCGCTGCTGTTGCCCCACCTGACGCTGGTGGTTTCGCCGCTGTTGGCTCTTATGCAGGACCAACTGGCTTTTTTGCAGCGCCACGGCATTGCCGCCGCCAGTATTGATTCCGCGCAAAGTCGTGAGGACGCCAGTGCCGTGATGGCCCGGGCCAAAGCGGGCGAATTGAAGATCCTGATGATTTCGGTCGAGCGCCTGAAAAACGAGCGCTTCCGTAACTTTTTGCAGCAAGTACCGATTTCACTGCTGGTGGTGGATGAAGCCCACTGTATTTCTGAATGGGGGCATAACTTTCGCCCTGATTATCTGAAACTTCCAGACTACCAGCGCCAGTTCAATATCCCCCAAGCCTTGCTGCTTACAGCGACCGCCACGCCCAATGTGATCGCGGACATGCAGGCCAAGTTCGCGATTGCCGAGACGGATGTGATCACCACCGGCTTCTATCGCGCCAACCTCAACCTGTGGGTTGAGCCGGTCAGCGGCGCGGCAAAGCGCCAGCGCCTGGTGCAGTGGATGAACGGGCGCATCGGCCAGCCGAGCATCGTCTATGTCACATTGCAACGGACCGCCGAGCAGATTGCCGAGCACCTCAGCCAGCACGGTATCAGTGCCAATGCTTATCACGCCGGTTTGCCCCATGAGCAGCGCGAGGGCATTCAGCGCCAGTTCATGGGCGGGCAGCTGAACTGCATCGTCGCCACCATCGCCTTCGGGATGGGTATCGATAAAAGCGATATCCGCAATGTGGTGCATTTCGACCTGCCCAAATCGATTGAAAACTATAGCCAGGAAATCGGTCGCGCCGGGCGTGATGGCCAGCCCTCCGACTGTCTGGTGCTGGCCAACCGCGACAGCCTTAACGTGCTGGAAAACTTTGTGTATGGCGACACGCCCGAGCTTGCGGGTATTCGCTGTGTACTTGAGGAGTTGCGTGGGGCAATACCTGAAGGGCAGTGGGAATTTATGCTGCTGCCGTTGTCCGATCAGAGCAATATTCGTCAGCTACCACTTAAAACCTTGCTGGTGCAGCTGGAGTTGCGCGGCTTGATAGCACCGCGCTATGCCTACTTTGCCGAGTATCGTTTCAAATTCCTGATCGAGCCCGAGGTATTACTGGCCAAATTCGAAGGTGAACGTCAGCAATTTGTCTCGGCCATCATTCAGACCTCCACCCGCGCCAGAACCTGGGCCACGGTAAATTTCGACACCCTGTACGGGCAGCATCAGGCCGATCGCAATCGGGTGGTCAAGGCGCTGGATTATTTTCAGGAGAAGGGTTGGATCGAGCTTGAAAGCAAGCAGATGACCGAGGTCTACAGCCTGCTGGTGAGCGATTTTGATGCCGAGGCATTAAGCCAGGAACTGCATGCTTACTTCTGTGCCCACGAGAGCGGCGAGATCAAGCGGATTCACGCAATGCTGGCGCTGTTTGCCAGTGATACCTGTCTGAGCTACCGACTGGCCCGGTATTTTGGCGATGACCAGGCACCACGGCAGTGCGGGCATTGCTCGGTATGCGCAGGGCAGGTGGCGCGTTTACCGGAGCCGCCCGCGCTGGCGCCGCTTGTGGATAAAAACGTTGAAGCACTGTGTGGCGCTTTTATCCACAGGCATCAGGAATACGCAGGAAGTAATCCCCCGGCAGAACGCCTGACCCGGTTTTTATGCGGGATCAGTGTGCCGATGTTCACCAAGATGAAAGCGCGGGCCATTCCGGGGTTTGCAGCGTTGGAAAATTATCCCTATGCCGAGGTTCGCGATTGGGCTGCGAAGCATCTGAACGGTCTGTAATCCAACTACCTGTGGGTGTTGTGGGAGCGGGCTTGCTCGCGATTGGGTCGCCGTGGTTTGACAGATAGACCGCGTCGTAGCCATCGCGAGCAAGCCCGCTCCCACAAGGTGTTATGCACCTACCCCAACAACTCGCGTAGCACACGGGTGAAGTCGCGGCAGCTGGCCTCTTCATCGGCATGATGCCCGTCGCGAACTACCCATTGGCCGTTAACCATCACGTTGCGTATCTGGCGGTCGCCGCCGGCAAACAACCAGCGGTTTAAAATGGCGTCGTCCTGTGCGGTGGCCAGGTACGGGTCGTTGCCGTCAAGCACCAGCCAGTCGGCGCGTTGACCAACGGCCAAGCCAGCGACTGGTTGCCCCATCGCTTGTGCACCACCCGCCAGGGCGGCGTCGTACAGCGTACGCCCGACCATCGGCTGATCACTGCGATACATCCGGTTGCGGCGTTGGTCGCGCAAACGTTGGCCGTACTCCAGCCAGCGCAGTTCCTCGACCACGCTCAGTGACACATGGCTGTCCGAACCGATGCCCATGCGCCCGCCTTGAGCGAGGTAATCCACCGCCGGGAAAATACCGTCACCCAGATTGGCTTCAGTGGTCAGGCATAACCCGGCTACGGCCTTGCTCTGCGCCATCAGTTGAACTTCGTCTGCGTTGGCGTGGGTGGCATGCACCAGGCACCAGCGCGAATCGACTTCGACATTGTCATATAGCCACTGGATCGGTCGCTTGCCGCTCCAGCTCAGGCAGTCGTCGACTTCCTTTTGTTGCTCGGCAATATGGATATGCACCGGGCAGGTTGTGTCGCTGGCGCCCAGCACTGCGTTTATTTGCCCGGGAGTAACGGCGCGTAACGAGTGAAAACACAGCCCCAGGGTCTGCGCTGGCTGTTGCGCCAGTAGCGGCTTGAGCTGTTGCTGCAATTTGAGGTATTGCTCGGTGCTGTTGATAAAGCGCCGCTGACCGTCGTTGGGTGCCTGGCCGCCAAAACCCGAGTGGCTATAAAGTACCGGCAGCAACGTCAGGCCAATGCCGGTGGAGCGTGCAGCTTCGCTAATTCGCAGTGCCAGCTCAGCCGGGTTGGTATAGGGCTGCCCTGACAGATCGTGATGGACATAATGGAATTCCGCCACCGAGGTGTAACCGGCCTTGAGCATCTCGATGTACAACTGACGGGCAATGACGCCGAGTTGTTCAGGGCTGATTTTTCCGACGAGCCGATACATCAAGTCGCGCCACGTCCAGAAGCTGTCATTGGGGTTGCCCGCCACTTCGGCCAAACCGGCCATGGCCCGCTGGAACGCGTGAGAGTGCAGGTTCGGCATGCCCGGCAACAGCGGGCCGCTCAAACGTTCTGCCCCGTGCGCGTCGGCATTGGCTGTAATTTGTGTCAGGCAACCATCGGCACCCACCTCGATTCGGACATTGGCAGACCAGCCAGTCGGTAGCAGGGCGCGCTCGGCAAAGAAGACAGACATCGGTTCGGTACCCCAAAGCTTGTTATTTGTATATACATATACAGACGTTTGCCTGCCCGGTAAACTCCGGCAAGCTACGCCCTTTACTCATGAACAAGGATTGCCTGTGTCGACTCCGCCTGTCGTGTCCCCGCTGGCCGCCCACATGGGCGACAGCCCGGCCCCGCTTTACGCCCGCGTAAAGCAAATGATCACTCAACAGATCCAGAGTGGAAACTGGCCGCCGCATTACCGTGTGCCATCTGAAAGCGAACTGGTGACCCAGTTGGGTTTCAGCCGCATGACCATCAACCGTGCGCTGCGTGAAATGACCGCCGACGGCTTGCTGGTGCGCATGCAGGGTGTCGGTACTTTTGTGGCCGAGCCCAAGACACAGTCCGCGCTGTTTGAAGTCAACAACATCGCTGATGAAATTGCTGCCCGCGGGCACACTCACACCTGCAAGGTCATCAGCCTGGGTGAAGAAATGGCCGGCTCGGAACGCGCCGCCGTGCTCGATATGCGTGAAGGGCAAAAGGTCTTTCATTCCCTGATCGTGCATTACGAAAACGGGATTGCCGTGCAAATCGAGGACCGTTTCGTGAATGCACAGGTGGCGCCGGACTACCTCAAGCAGGATTTCACCCTGCAAACACCGTATGCCTATTTGTCTCAGGTCGCACCGCTGACCGAAGGCGAGCATGTGGTCGAAGCGATTCTGGCTGACCCCAAAGAGTGCAAGTTGCTGCAAATCGAGCCAGGCGAGCCGTGCCTGCTGATTCGCCGCCGCACCTGGTCGGGCCGTCAGCCTGTGACCGCCGCCCGGCTGATCCACCCCGGTTCCCGTCATCGTCTTGAAGGACGCTTCAATAAATGAGCCAGCCCGTTGTTTTACGTGCCGTCGATTATCCACGCATGCCGTGGAAAAACGGCGGCGGCAGCACTGAAGAAATCACCCGTGACGCAGGTGAAGGCCTCGTCGGTTTTGGCTGGCGCCTGTCGATTGCCGATATTGGCGAATCAGGCGGCTTTTCGCGTTTTGAGGGTTATCAGCGGATTATCAGCGTGCTGCAAGGCGCGGGCATGAACTTGCAAGTTGACGGGGCGAGCACGCGGGCACTGTTACCCTTTGATGCATTTGCGTTCAAGGGTGAAAGCACCGTCTCCTGCACCCTGATTGATGGGCCGATCCGTGACTTCAACCTGATCTACGCCCCGCAGCGCTACGCAGCACGTCTGCAATGGCTGGATGCAACCGTCCCGCAACGCCTGTTCAGTTCGGCGCAGACCGTATTGGTGTTCAGTGCGGGCGAGCAGGTGCATGTTGGCCTGGGTAACACCTGCCATGAACACCTGGGCCGCTACGACTGCCTGCAACTAAGCGGCAATCGCGAGTTGCTGGAAATCACGCTAACCGGGCTGTGTTGCGTGATTGAGTTGAGCGCGGTCTGACACAGTCCTGATCAGGTGGGAGCGGGCTTGCTCGCGATGCAGGTGACTCGGTTTATTGGCGGGTCGCAGTGATGCGATCGCGAGCAAGCCCGCTCCCACAGAACACATGCGTTACCAAACGCCCCAAATCAGCGCACAGATCTACTTCAGTAACACCCCTCGCTAATTTCTCCCTCTCCACCAAGAAACTTCTCTTGCGGTTGCGCACCTTTATTTCCGTGGCTTGCAGCTTTTTCATCAGGAAAATTTTCAGATTGGCCGCTAACTTGCATATGCTTGTATGTACAAGTACATAAGTGTGCGTCGATCCTCTTCTCACACCCGACGCATCTGCCCAACGCTGAGGAGTTACCCGTGACTTCAACTACCCCAAAATCGCCTGCCGAGTTCACCCGTCACCGTGATGGTGAGATCCGCGCCGCCCGCGGCACCCAGCTCACTGCCAAAAGCTGGATGACCGAAGCACCCCTGCGGATGCTGATGAACAACCTCGACCCGCAAGTGGCCGAGAACCCGACTGAACTGGTGGTGTATGGCGGTATTGGTCGGGCAGCGCGCAACTGGGAGTGCTACGACAAAATCGTCGAAAGCCTGACCAACCTCAACGATGACGAAACCCTGCTGGTGCAATCGGGCAAGCCGGTCGGCGTGTTCAAAACCCACAGCAACGCGCCACGGGTACTGATCGCCAACTCCAACCTGGTACCGCACTGGGCCACCTGGGAGCACTTCAACGAACTCGACGCCAAGGGCCTGGCCATGTACGGCCAGATGACCGCCGGCAGCTGGATCTACATCGGCAGCCAGGGCATCGTCCAGGGCACCTACGAAACCTTCGTCGAGGCCGGTCGCCAGCACTACAACGGCAGCCTGGTCGGCAAGTGGGTACTGACCGCAGGCCTGGGCGGCATGGGCGGCGCACAACCACTGGCAGCAACTCTGGCCGGTGCCTGCTCGCTGAACATCGAATGCCAGCAAAGCCGTATCGATTTCCGTCTGGCCACCCGTTATGTCGACGAGCAAGCCGCGGACCTGGATGACGCACTGGCGCGTATTGCCAAATACACCGCTGAAGGCAAAGCGATTTCCATTGCCCTGTGCGGCAACGCTGCTGAACTGCTGCCAGAAATGGTTCGCCGTGGTGTGCGCCCGGACATGGTCACCGACCAGACCAGCGCCCACGACCCGCTGAATGGCTACCTGCCAAAAGGCTGGACCTGGGAGCAGTACCGCGACCGCGCCGTGACCGATCCGGCTGCTGTGGTCAAAGCTGCCAAAGCGTCAATGGGTGAGCACGTTGAAGCGATGCTGGCATTCCAGAAAGCTGGCGTGCCGACCTTCGACTACGGCAACAACATCCGTCAGATGGCTAAAGAAGTTGGCGTAGAAAACGCCTTCGACTTCCCGGGTTTTGTCCCTGCTTATATCCGCCCACTGTTCTGCCGTGGTGTAGGGCCGTTCCGCTGGGTCGCGCTGTCGGGAGATGCCGAAGATATCTACAAGACCGATGCCAAGGTCAAGGAGCTGATCGCCGACGACGCTCACCTGCACAACTGGCTGGACATGGCGCGCGAGCGCATCAGCTTCCAGGGGCTGCCGGCACGTATCTGCTGGGTCGGCCTGGGCCAGCGTGCCAAGCTGGGCCTGGCGTTCAACGAAATGGTGCGCAGCGGCGAGCTGAAGGCCCCGATCGTGATTGGCCGCGACCACCTGGACTCCGGCTCGGTATCCAGCCCGAACCGCGAAACCGAAGCCATGCAGGACGGTTCGGATGCCGTGTCCGACTGGCCACTGCTCAATGCCTTGCTCAACACTGCCAGCGGCGCGACCTGGGTGTCGCTGCACCACGGCGGCGGCGTCGGCATGGGCTTCTCCCAGCATTCGGGCATGGTGATCGTGTGTGACGGTACCGACGAAGCGGCTGAGCGCATCGCCCGTGTCCTGCACAACGACCCGGCCACCGGTGTAATGCGTCACGCCGATGCCGGTTACGACATCGCCATCGATTGCGCCAACGAGCAGGGCCTGAACCTGCCGATGATCAACGGCTGACCCACGGGCACGAATCTTGTGGGAGCGGGCTTGCTCGCGATGCAGTCGCCTCGGTGCTTCAGGCCGTACGAGGTGATGCCATCGCGGGCAAGCCCGGCTCCCACAAGGTTACGAACAATTTCTATAATTTCGGTAACACGCGTGAAGGAGTATTAACGTGCTTGAGTTAAACCTGATCCCCGGCCAACTGAGCCTTGCCCAACTGCGTGACATTTATCAGCAGCCGGTTACCCTCAGCCTGGACGCGAGCGCCTCGGCGCAGATCGATGCCAGCGTGGCGTGCGTTGAGCAGATCCTTGCCGAAAACCGCACCACCTACGGTATCAATACAGGTTTTGGCTTGTTGGCTTCGACCAAAATCGCCAGTGAAGACCTGGAAAACCTCCAGCGTTCGCTGGTGCTGTCCCACGCCGCTGGTATCGGCGAACCGATCAGCGATGACCTGGTGCGCCTGATCATGGTGCTCAAGGTCAACAGCCTGAGCCGTGGTTTCTCCGGGATTCGTCGCGTGGTCATCGATGCATTGATCGCCCTGATCAATGCCGAGGTTTACCCGCATATTCCGCTCAAAGGTTCGGTGGGCGCATCGGGCGATCTGGCACCCCTGGCGCATATGTCGCTGGTGCTGCTGGGTGAAGGCAAGGCCCGTTACAAAGGCGAGTGGCTGGATGCCGTCACTGCCTTGAAACAAGCCGGTCTTGAGCCGCTGACCCTGGCTGCCAAGGAAGGCCTGGCCCTGCTTAACGGTACTCAAGTATCGACGGCCTACGCTCTGCGCGGTCTGTTTGAAGGCGAAGACCTGTTTGCCGCTGCGATGGCCTGTGGCGGCCTGACCGTTGAAGCCGTTCTGGGTTCGCGCTCGCCGTTCGACCCACGCATTCATGCTGCCCGCGGCCAACGCGGTCAAATCGACGCGGCGGCGATTTATCGCGATCTGCTGGGCACCAGCAGCGCAGTGTCCGAGTCGCACAAAAACTGCGACAAGGTACAAGACCCGTACTCCTTGCGCTGCCAGCCACAAGTCATGGGCGCCTGCCTGACCCAGTTCCGTCAGGCCGCCGAAGTGCTGGGCATTGAAGCCAACGCGGTGTCGGATAACCCGCTGGTATTTGCCGAACAGGGCGACGTGATCTCCGGCGGTAACTTCCACGCCGAGCCGGTTGCCATGGCTGCAGACAATATGGCGTTGGCCATTGCCGAAATCGGTTCGCTGAGTGAGCGTCGCATCTCGTTGATGATGGACAAGCATATGTCGCAACTGCCGCCGTTCCTGGTGGCCAATGGCGGCGTCAACTCCGGTTTCATGATCGCCCAGGTGACGGCTGCGGCCCTGGCCAGCGAGAACAAGGCGTTGTCCCACCCGCATAGCGTGGACAGCATTCCTACCTCGGCCAACCAGGAAGACCACGTATCGATGGCGCCTTCTGCAGGCAAGCGTCTGTGGGAAATGGCCGAAAACGTTCGCGGTGTTCTGGCCATTGAATGGCTGGCCGCGTGCCAGGGCCTGGATCTGCGTGATGGCCTGAAAACGTCCGCCAAGCTGGAAATCGCTCGCACCACCCTGCGCAGCAAAGTCGCGCATTATGAAAAAGACCGTTTCTTCGCGCCGGACATCGAAATCGCCATGCAACTGCTGGCGTCCCGTTGCCTGAACGCACTGCTGCCTGCACACGTTCTGCCAAGCCTGTAATCCAAAAAAACGCAGAGGGCCTACGGGCTCTCTGCGTCTCTGTTTTCGCCGACAAAAATAATCAAGGACGCGAAATGCAAAACCAGACTCAAGGTTTGAAACGCGGGCTTTCCGCTCGCCACATCCGTTTCATGGCGCTGGGTTCAGCGATCGGGACGGGTCTTTTCTATGGTTCAGCTGCTGCCATCCAGATGGCTGGACCTGCTGTGCTGCTGGCTTACCTGATTGGTGGCGCGGCGGTCTTCATGGTCATGCGCGCACTGGGCGAAATGGCCGTGCACAATCCGGTGTCCGGTTCCTTCGGTCACTACGCCAGCACCTATCTGGGGCCCATGTCGGGCTTTATTCTCGGCTGGACCTATGCCTTCGAGATGATCATCGTGTGTCTGGCCGATGTCACCGCGTTCGGTATTTACATGGGCTTCTGGTTCCCGGAAGTGGCGCGCTGGATCTGGGTGCTGGGTATCGTGCTGCTGATTGGCGGCCTGAACCTGTGCAGCGTTAAAGTCTTCGGTGAAATGGAGTTCTGGCTGTCGCTGCTCAAGGTTGCTGCCATCGTGGCGATGATCCTGGCCGGCTTCGGCATCATGCTGTTTGGTATTGGCACCTCGGGCACCTCGGGCAGCTCCGATGCGGTGGCGACCGGCATCAGCAACCTGTGGTCCTTCGGCGGCTTCATGCCCAATGGCGTGGGCGGTTTGATCGCCTCGTTTGCCGTGGTGATGTTTGCCTTTGGCGGCATTGAAATCATTGGTATTACCGCTGGCGAAGCCAAAGACCCGCAGCGTGTGATCCCTAAAGCGATCAACGCGGTGCCGCTGCGCATTCTGCTGTTCTATGTACTGACTCTGTTTGTACTGATGGCCATTTACCCGTGGACTCAGATCGGCAGCCAGGGCAGCCCGTTTGTGCAGATCTTTGACAGTCTGGGTATCAGCTCGGCGGCCACCATCCTCAATATTGTGGTGATCTCGGCGGCAGTGTCGGCGATCAACAGCGACATCTTCGGTGCAGGCCGCATGATGTACGGGCTGGCCCAGCAAGGGCAGGCGCCCAAGGGCTTTGCCAAAATCTCCAGACACGGCGTGCCGTGGATGACCGTGCTGGTAATGGGCGCCACCTTGCTGGTGGGTGTGGTGCTTAACTACCTGATCCCGGAAAACATCTTTTTGGTAATCGCCTCGATTGCGACCTTTGCCACGGTATGGGTATGGCTGATGATTCTGGTCACCCAGGTGGCCATGCGTCGTTCCATGACCCGTGAACAAGTGGCCGAACTCAAGTTCCCGGTGCCGTTCTGGCCGTATGCGCCGATTGCCGCCATTGTGTTCATGGTGTTTATCTTCGGCGTACTGGGTTACTTCCCTGAGACACAAGCCGCGCTAATGGTAGGTGTGGTCTGGATTCTCATGCTGGTTGTGGCTTATCTGCTGTGGGTAAAACCTGCAGCGGGTCGGGCAATTGAAGTGGCTCCCGAGCTTTCCTGAGTTTTTGATCATTGACGGAGTGACGCGATGAAAACCCTTTGGCAGCACTGCAATGTCGCAACAATGGCCAACGGCACGTACTCGATCATCGAGGATGCCGCCCTCGTCACCCGTGACGGCTACATTGAGTGGCTTGGCCCGCGTCAGCAGTTGCCGACGGGCGAATATGGGCAAACCCACGGCCTTGAAGGCGCGTGGGTAACGCCGGGGCTTATCGATTGCCATACGCACACGGTGTTTGGCGGCAACCGCAGCGGTGAGTTCGAGCAGCGTCTGCAAGGCGTGAGCTATGCCGAAATCGCCGCGGTCGGCGGCGGTATTGCCAGCACTGTGCGTGCGACCCGCGCGGCCAGCGAGGACGAGTTGTTCGACAGTGCCCGTCAGCGTTTGCGGTGTTTGCTGCGCGATGGCGTGACCAGTGTCGAGATCAAGTCCGGTTATGGCCTGAGCCTGGAGAGTGAACGCAAAATTTTGCGGGTGATCCGCCGTCTTGGCGAAGCATTGCCGGTCACGGTGCGCAGCACCTGCCTGGCCGCCCATGCCTTGCCGCCGGAGTTCAAGGATCGCGCCGATGACTATATCGAGCATATCTGCAACGAGATGCTACCCGCGCTGGCGGCCGAAGGGCTGGTGGACGCTGTGGATGCGTTCTGCGAATACCTGGCGTTCTCACCGGCCCAGGTCGAGCGGGTGTTCAAGGTAGCGCAGCAATTGGGCCTGCCGGTCAAATTGCACGCCGAGCAGCTGTCTTCATTGCATGGCTCCAGCTTGGCGGCGCGCTATCAGGCGCTGTCGGCCGATCATCTGGAATTCATGACCGAAGAAGACGCCATTGCCATGGCCGCCTCCGGTACCGTGGCCGTGCTCTTGCCTGGTGCGTTTTACTTCTTGCGTGAAACCCAGTTGCCGCCGATGGAGGCCCTGCGCAAGCACGGGGTAAAAATCGCCATTGCCAGTGACCTCAACCCGGGAACCTCGCCGGGACTGTCGTTGCGCCTGATGCTGAACATGGCCTGCACCCTGTTCCGTATGACCCCCGAAGAAGCCCTGGCCGGGGTCACCCTGCACGCGGCAACGGCATTGGGCATGGGCGAGACCCACGGCTCGCTTGAGCCCGGCAAGGTGGCCGACTTTGTCGCCTGGAACATTGATCGTCCGGCAGACCTGGCTTATTGGCTGGGCGGTGATCTGGACAAACGCGTCGTGCGTAGCGGCGTTGACGTAACGCTTTAGGAGAAAGCTTGTGGACAAGGTTCTGACATTCAAACAAGGCCGCGTGCCGTTGCTGATCAGCATGCCCCATGCTGGTCTGAAACTGACTCCGGCAGTCAAGGCCGGGCTGATCCCTGAGGCGCAAAGCCTGCCGGACACCGACTGGCATATCCCGCAGCTTTACGACTTTGCCAGCGAGCTGGGTGCCAGCACCCTGGCAGCCGAGTATTCGCGGTTTGTGATTGACCTCAATCGCCCGCAGGACGATGCGCCGATGTATGTGGGCGCTACCACAGGTTTGTTCCCGGCCACGCTGTTTGATGGCGTGCCATTGTTTCGTGAAGGGCTGGTGCCTACGAAAGAGGAGCGTGCGACGTACCTGGAGCAGATCTGGAAACCCTATCACCAGACCCTGCAACAGGAACTCAATCGTATGAAAGACGAGTTTGGCTATGCGCTGCTGTTTGATGCGCATTCCATTCGTTCGCAAATCCCTCATCTGTTTGACGGCCGTCTGCCGGACTTCAATCTGGGCACCTTCAATGGTGCCAGTTGCGATCCGACGCTGGCCCGCGATCTTGAAGCCATTTGTGCCGAGCATCCAGCCTACAGTCATGTACTGAACGGACGCTTCAAGGGTGGCCATATCACCCGTCATTACGGCAGTCCGGTGGACAACATCCATGCTGTGCAACTGGAACTGGCCCAGTGCACCTATATGGAAGAGTTCGAGCCGTTCAACTATCGCGAAGACCTTGCGGCACCGACCCGGGTGGTACTCAAGCAATTGTTGGCGCGGATTATTGAATGGGGGCGGGAACGTTAAGTCAAAAGCCCCTCACCCTAGCCCTCTCCCGGAGGGAGAGGGGACAGAGTGCGCGCGGCCTCAAGAACACCGACAATCAGCCCCCCTCGCCCTACGGGAGAGGGTTGGAGGCGCGCCACCGATCCAAACCCCATCCTTTTAGTAAGGGCATGCTCAATACCTCCAATCGGGTTTATGATGCCTGACGGCAATCTCTTTCGACCCCTCCCTGGAGTGCGTAATGCAGACCTTGTTCCCGCAGATCAAACCCTACGCCCGGCATGAACTGGCGGTCGATGGCCCGCATGTGCTCTACGTTGACGAGAGCGGTTCGCCAGACGGCCTGCCGGTGGTGTTTGTCCACGGCGGGCCGGGGTCGGGTTGCGATGCCAACAGCCGCTGCTATTTCGATCCGGGCCTGTATCGCATCATCACCTTTGATCAGCGCGGCTGTGGTCGCTCGACACCGCACGCCAGCCTGGACAGCAACACCACGTGGGATCTTGTCGCCGATATGGAGCGGATTCGCCTGTACCTGGGCATCGACAAGTGGGTGTTGTTCGGCGGTTCGTGGGGCTCGACCCTGTCACTGGCGTACGCGCAAAGCCATCCAGCGCAAGTACATGGCCTGATTTTGCGTGGGATCTTTCTGGCGCGGCCGCAGGAAATCGAATGGTTCTATCAGGCAGGGGCCAGCCGGATTTTCCCCGACTACTGGCAGGACTATATCGCGCCGATCCCTGAGGAAGAGCGTGACGACCTGATGAGTGCCTTTCACAAGCGCCTCACGGGCAACGACCAGATTGCCCAGATGAATGTGGCCAAGGCATGGTCGACCTGGGAAGGCCGCGCCGCCACCCTGCGGCCCAACCCGCAGGTGGTCGAGCGCTTCTGCGACCCGCACCGGGCATTGTCCATTGCCCGTATCGAATGCCATTACTTTATGAACAACGCGTTCCTTGAGCCCAATCAACTGCTGCGGGACATGCACAAGATTGCCCACCTGCCGGCCGTGATCGTGCATGGCCGCTACGACATGATCTGCCCGCTGGATAACGCCTGGGAGCTGCACCAGGCCTGGCCGGGCAGTGAGCTGCAAATCATCCGTGAAGCCGGGCACGTCGCTTCCGAGCCTGGCATTACCGACGCCCTGGTACGCGCCACCGAGCAAATGGCCCGTCGTCTGCTCAACTTGCAGCCTGACGAAGCATGAAGGGGCTGTTGCAGCGCGTCAGTGGCGCGCGGGTAGAGGTGGCGGGGGAGATTGTCGGTTCAATCGATCAGGGCTTGCTGGTGCTGGTTGCCGTCGAGCCCGGGGATACCGAAGCCAGCGCCGCCAAGTTGCTGCATAAGCTGCTCAACTATCGGGTATTCAGCGATGCCGAAGGCAAAATGAACCTGTCACTGGCCGATATCGGCGGCGGCTTGCTTCTGGTTTCGCAATTTACCTTGGCGGCAGACACCAAGAGCGGCCTGCGTCCGAGCTTTTCCACGGCAGCACCACCGGCATTGGCCGAGGCGTTGTTCAATCAGCTGCTTGAAGCGGCAAAACGACTTCACCCCAGCGTCGAATCGGGGCGTTTTGGCGCTGATATGCAGGTGCATTTGATCAATGATGGCCCTGTGACATTTTTGTTACAAACCTAAAACCCTGAAAAACCGTGTTTTCGTCTGAAAACAGGGGGTTTTAGCGAGAAATACTTGCTGACAGTAGATGCGTTGTAACGCGGGCTACTAGATAATCCTGCGCTACACAGAGACTAATCCGACACGTCCGGGGAATCATTTATTCCTTTGACGGTCGGAACAGTGCTCGCCAACCTGGCATTTAGATCGCTGGCCGTTGGTTTCATCATCTGTTTTCGGCGAGGTTTGCTCGTGATTGTTAGTCCATTAAATGCACCAAAAATGTCTGCCAAGCGGTTGCGTAACGCACTGGTGACGGGCTCTGCGCTCTTTTGCTTGTTCGGTGCGGGTCAACTGTGGGCATTCAGTCTGGATGACGTGGCGGCTGAGGCTAAAACCCTCGCCGAGCAGAAGTACCAAGCGCCGCGCAGCAATTTGCCAAAGGAATTCCGCGACATGAAATTCGCGGACTACCAGAAAATCCAGTTCAACCGTGACAAGGCCCAGTGGGCGGGTGACAAAACCCCGTTCAAACTGTCCTTCTATCACCAGGGCATGCATTTCGACACGCCGGTGAAAATCAACGAAGTGACCGCCACCACGGTTGAAGAGATCAAGTACGACCCGAGCCGTTTCGACTTCGGTGACGTCAAGTTCGATCCTAAAGCCACCGAAAACCTCGGTTGGGCGGGTTTCCGCGTGCTGTATCCGATCAACAAGGCGGACAAACAGGACGAGATCATGACCATGCTCGGCGCGAGTTACTTCCGCGTTGTGGGCAAGGGCCAGATCTATGGTCTGTCGGCCCGTGGTATGGCGATCGACACGGCATTGCCGTCGGGCGAAGAGTTCCCGCGCTTCACCGAATTCTGGATCGAAAAACCCAAGCCTAACGACAAGCATCTGGTGATCTTCGCCCTGCTGGACTCGCCACGGGCTACCGGTGCTTACCGCTTTACCCTGCGCCCGGGCGTGGACACGGTAGTGGATGTCAAAGCGCAAATGTTCCTGCGTGACAAGGTCGGCAAGCTGGGCATCGCTCCGCTGACCAGCATGTACCTGTTTGGCGCCAACCAGCCGTCCAAGGTCCTCAACTACCGTCGCGAACTGCACGATTCGTCGGGCCTGGCCATTCACGCCGGTAACGGCGAGTGGATCTGGCGTCCGCTGAACAATCCGAAACACTTGTCGGTAAGCAACTTCGCCGTTGAAAACCCGCGTGGTTTCGGCTTGCTGCAACGTGGCCGGGATTTCAGCCACTACGAAGACCTGGATGACAACTACCATAAGCGTCCAAGTGCGTGGATCGAACCTCAGGGCGACTGGGGCAAAGGCTCGGTTGATCTGGTAGAAATTCCGACTGCTGATGAAACCAACGACAACATTGTTGCTTTCTGGAGCCCGGACACCCTGCCGGAGCCGCTCAAGCCGTTTGATTTCGCTTATCGCCTGCACTGGACCATGGATGAAGCAGCTCTGCACCCGGCCGACAGCGCCTGGGCACAACAGACCCTGCGTTCGACCGGTGACGTCAAGCAATCCAACCTGATCCGCCAACCAGACGGCAGTGTGGCGTATCTGGTGGACTTCGAAGGCCCGTCCCTCAAGGCTCTGCCGGAAAATGCTGCTGTGCGCAGCCAGGTCAGTGTGGGTGACAACGCCGAACTGGTTGAAAACAACGTGCGTTACAACCCTGAAACCAAGGGCTGGCGTTTGACCCTGCGGTTGAAAATCAAAGACCCGAGCAAGGCCACGGAAATGCGTGCAGCGCTGGTCCAGGACGTTGAGCCGGCTGCGGCCGCCAAAGCGGATAAGGCACCTGAGACCAAAGCCGAGAAAGCTGCGGCCAAGGCACAGGACAAGAAAGACCACGCAGCCAAGGACGCCAAGGCGCCTGAAGCGACCCCAGCCACTCCGGAGCCGGTCAAGACTGAAAAAGTGCTGACCGAGACCTGGAGCTACCAGTTGCCAGCCGATGAGTAATGCTCAGCCCCACCCGGCCTCGCTCAGCGAGTACCTGGCGCATTTACCACTGAGCGATGAGCAGCGCGCGGAACTGGCGAACTGCACCTCGTTCGCCGAGTTGCATGCGCGCTTGTCGGCGCAGAGCGACGTGGATGCCGCCGAGGCCGCTCAGGCTTCGGTGGGCACGCGTCTGAACCTGACTTCGGCGGCTGAACTTGAGGAAGCAGAAATGCTCGCCCTCGACGCCAGCGGCCGGGTCATGCTCAAGGCTACGCCGCCGATTCGCCGTACCAAGGTAGTGCCAGAGCCATGGCGCACCAATATCCTGGTGCGTGGCTGGCGGCGCCTGACCGGGCGCAGCAACCCGCCCAAGCCGGAAATCGACGAACGCGTCCTGCCCAAGGCCCGCTGGCGTACGGTGGGTTCGATCCGCCGCTACATCCTGCTGGTGTTGATGCTCGGCCAGACCATCGTTGCGGGCTGGTACATGAAAGGCATCATGCCGTACCAGGGCTGGTCGTTCGTTGACCTTGAAGAAGTATTGCACCAGCCGTTGATGCAAACGGCCCAGCAAGTGCTGCCCTATGCCCTGCAAACCAGCATCCTGATCCTGTTCGGGATTCTGTTCTGTTGGGTGTCGGCGGGTTTCTGGACCGCCCTGATGGGCTTTCTGGAACTGCTGACCGGGCACGACAAATACCGTATTTCCGGCGCCAGCGCCGGTAATGAACCGATCCCGGAACAAGCGCGTACCGCGCTGGTGATGCCGATCTGCAACGAAGACGTCACCCGTGTATTCGCGGGTTTGCGCGCGACTTACGAGTCGGTGGCCGCCACCGGCGACCTGGACCGCTTCGACTTCTTCGTCCTCAGTGACAGCAACGACCCCGATATCTGCGTTGCCGAGCAACAGGCCTGGCTGGATGTATGCCGCGAAACCGAAGGCTTCGGGCGGATCTTCTACCGCCGTCGCCGTCGCCGTGTAAAACGTAAAAGCGGCAACCTTGACGACTTCTGCCGTCGCTGGGGCGGTGATTACAAGTACATGGTGGTGCTCGACGCAGACAGCGTGATGAGCGGTGAGTGCCTGACCAGCCTGGTACGCCTGATGGAAGCTACGCCGGACGCCGGTATCATCCAGACCGCGCCACGAGCCTCGGGCATGGACACGCTGTATGCGCGCATGCAGCAGTTCGCCACCCGTGTGTACGGCCCGCTGTTTACCGCCGGCTTGCACTTCTGGCAGTTGGGTGAATCCCACTACTGGGGTCACAACGCAATTATCCGCATGAAGCCGTTTATCGAGCACTGCGCCCTGGCGCCGCTGCCGGGTAAAGGCGCTTTTGCGGGCGCGATCCTGTCCCACGACTTCGTGGAAGCTGCGTTGATGCGCCGTGCCGGTTGGGGGGTGTGGATTGCCTACGACTTGCCGGGCAGCTATGAAGAATTGCCGCCTAACCTGCTGGATGAACTCAAGCGTGACCGTCGCTGGTGCCACGGTAACCTGATGAACTTCCGCCTGTTTCTGGTCAAGGGTATGCACCCGGTGCACCGTGCGGTGTTTCTGACCGGGGTGATGTCGTACCTGTCGGCACCGTTGTGGTTCTTCTTCCTGCTGTTGTCGACGGCCCTGCTGGCGGTCAACACGCTGATGGAGCCACAGTACTTCCTGGAACCACGGCAGTTGTACCCGTTGTGGCCACAGTGGCACCCGGAAAAAGCCGTGGCGCTGTTTTCCACCACCATCGTCTTGTTGTTCCTGCCCAAGCTGCTGAGCATCATTCTGATCTGGGCCAAGGGTGCCAAAGAGTTCGGTGGCAAGTTCAAAGTAACGCTGTCGATGCTGCTTGAGATGCTCTTCTCGGTGCTGCTGGCACCGGTGCGCATGATCTTCCACACCCGCTTTGTACTGGCCGCGTTTCTGGGCTGGGCGGCGACCTGGAACTCGCCACAGCGTGACGACGACTCCACGCCGTGGAGCGAAGCCGTACGCCGTCATGGCCCGCAAACCCTGCTGGGTGCTGCATGGGCTGCATTGGTGCTGTGGTTGAACCCGAGCTTTTTGTGGTGGCTGGTACCGATTGTCGGTTCACTGATGTTGTCGATCCCGGTTTCCGTGATCTCCAGCCGGGTGAAACTGGGCCTCAAGACCCGTGACGAAAGCCTGTTCCTGATTCCTGAGGAATATGCGCCGCCCCGTGAGTTGTCGGCTACGGCCGAGTACACCCATGAAAATCGCTACCATGCGCTGCATGACGGTTTTGTCCGGGCCGTGGTTGATCCGCAGCAGAACGCATTGGCCTGTGCTTTGGCGACCTCGCGTCACCGGGAAGCCGAGCCGATTGAGTGGTTGCGTACCGAGCGTGTGCGTCATGCACTCAAAGTCGGTCCAGAGGGCGTTACCAACAACGAGCGCATGCAGTTGTTGAGCGACCCGGTTGCCCTTGCACGCCTGCATGCGCTGGTGTGGAGCGAGGGGCACGAAGGCTGGCTGAACGCCTGGCGTGAGTCGGTTGCTGCCGACCCTCACGCACCGCTGTTGCCGTTGCAGCCTGCAGCTTGATCCTTCGTGAGCAACCCGTTTCCGCTTTAAGTGGGAGCGGGCTTGCTCGCGATTGCATCACCTCGTAATACCTGTTGCACCGCGTCGCTTGTATCGCGAGCAAGCCCGCTCCCACAGTGACTGTATCCCCCGGCCATTGGCCTTTTCTGTTTCAAAACTCGTCTCACAACCCTCAGTGAGTTAGCATCCGTTTTCGAATGGGTGAGCGCCCGGCTTTATTGGCTTTTTGCTTCAAGCCAGCCGCAGGCCAACACCTTAATTGAGTAGGTGAGGGGGAGTTGATGATGAAGAAGTTTGTCTCGAAACTGCTGTGCGGTGTCACTGCACTGCTGGCGATCAGCGCAGCCCATGCAGGCGCAATTGATGATGCGGTCAAGCGTGGCACCTTAAAGGTGGGCATGGACCCTACCTACATGCCCTTTGAAATGACCAACAAGCGTGGCCAGATCATTGGCTTCGAAGTTGACCTGCTCAAAGCGATGGCCAAGTCCATGGGTGTCAAGCTGGAGCTGGTGTCTACCGGTTACGACGGCATCATCCCGGCCCTGATGACCAACAAGTTCGACATGATCGGCAGCGGCATGACCCTGACCCAGGAACGCAACTTGCGCCTGAACTTCAGCGAACCCTTCATTGTTGTGGGCCAAACCCTGCTGGTACGCAAGGAACTGGCTGACAAGATCAAGTCCTACAAAGACCTCAACGACCCGCAATACCGCCTGACCTCGAAAATCGGCACCACCGGCGAAATGATCGCCCGCAAGCTGATGTCCAAAGCCCAGTACCACGGCTACGACAACGAGCCTGAAGGTGTGCTGGACGTGGTTAACGGTAAGGCTGATGCCTTTGTATACGACGCGCCTTACAACGTTGTAGCCGTCAACAAGTTCGGTAACGGCAAACTGGTGTTCCTTGACCAGCCATTCACCTACGAGCCACTGGCCTTCGGTCTGAAGAAGGGTGACTACGACAGCATCAACTTCATCAACAACTTCCTGCACCAGATCCACGAAGACGGCACTTACGATCGCATCCATGACAAGTGGTTCAAAGACACCGCCTGGCTCAAGGACATGGAATAAGGCTGATTGAATCATCGCGGGCTTGCCCGCGATGACGGCCTCCCTAGCGATACAAGACGTGGAACCTGAAAGTGATCAAACAAAAAAAAGCCCAGTGGCCCTGGCACGTATTGACCGTGCTGGTGCTCATCGGCCTGGCGGGGGCTTTGTATTACGCCACCTCGCTGATGTCTTACGAATGGCGCTGGAACCGCGTCCCCCAGTATTTCGCTTATCAGGCCGAAGAAGCCCAGCGGGCTGCTGAGCACTCGACCATCATCGAACTGGTACGCAAGGGCGACACTGCCGAAGTGCTGCTGCGCGGTGATGATGGCAATGAACAACGGGTGAGCGTTGCCGGCAATAGCCTGCAACTGGCCGAAGGTGACGAAGTCGACGAAGGCGATGTGATCGGCGTCAACCGCCACTGGGCTGCGGGGCCGCTGCTGTGGGGCCTGTGGACGACCGTCTGGCTGTCGCTGGTGTCTGGCGTACTGGGCTTGATTATCGGGCTGGTTACGGGCCTGTGCCGGCTATCGAACAACCCGACCCTGCGCGACCTCTCGACACTGTACGTCGAACTGGTCCGTGGCACGCCGTTGCTGGTGCAGATTTTTATCTTCTACTTCTTTATCGGCACCGTACTCAACCTGTCCCGCGAATTTGCCGGTATTGCCGCGCTGTCGCTGTTCACCGGTGCGTATGTGGCTGAAATCATCCGCTCGGGCGTGCAGTCCATTGCTCGCGGGCAAAACGAAGCGGCCCGCTCGCTGGGCCTCAACGGCAGCCAGTCGATGCGCTATGTGGTGTTGCCGCAGGCGTTCAAGCGGGTGCTGCCGCCATTGGCCGGGCAATTTATCAGCCTGGTCAAGGACACTTCGCTGGTGTCGGTGATTGCCATTACCGAACTGCTCAAAAGCGGTCGGGAAGTCATCACTACCTCGTTTTCGCCGTTCGAAATCCTGTTCTGCGTAGCGGGCCTGTACCTGTTGATCAACCTGCCGCTGTCGCATTTCGCCAGCCGGCTTGAGCGGAGGCTCGCGCAAAGTGATTGAAGTTCGCGAACTGGTAAAAGTCTTCGACACCCGCGGCCATATCGTGCGCGCCGTGGACAACGTCAGCACCACCGTCGCCCAGGGCGAAGTGCTGGTGGTGATTGGCCCGTCGGGTTCCGGCAAGTCGACTTTCCTGCGCTGCCTCAACGGCCTGGAAGACTTCGACTCGGGCTCCGTCAGCATCGACGGCCTGGATCTGGCCAACCCCAAGACCGACGTGAACGCCTACCGGCGTGAAGTCGGCATGGTGTTCCAGCATTTCAACCTGTTTCCGCATATGACCGTGCTGGAAAACCTGTGCCTGGCGCAGAAGGTTGTGCGCAAGCGCGGCAAGACCGAGCGCGAAGCCAAGGCCCGGGCATTGCTGGACAAGGTCGGGATCGGGCAAAAAGCCAATGAGTACCCGTCACGTCTCTCGGGTGGCCAGCAACAGCGTGTGGCAATTGCCCGTGCGCTGGCGATGGAACCCAAGGTGATGTTGTTTGACGAGCCGACTTCGGCGCTCGACCCGGAGATGGTCGGCGAAGTGCTGGACGTGATGAAGACCCTGGCCCGCGAAGGCATGACCATGGTCTGCGTGACCCACGAAATGGGCTTTGCCCGTGAAGTGGCGAACCGCGTGTTGTTCTTCGACCACGGCAAGTTACTGGAAGATTCCGCCCCGGAAGATTTCTTCACCTCGCCCAAAGACCTGCGCGCCCAGGCGTTTTTGCGTCAGGTGCTTTAAGAGCACGGCCTGCCCGCTCCCACAGGGGCAGAGGTTTCTAAACCTTGAACCGCCCCACCAATGTCTGTAAATGCGTACCCAGGCGCGCCAGTTCAACGCTGGATGCTGCTGTCTCTTCGCTGGCGGCGGCGGTTTGCTCAGACACATCACGCACATTCAATACACTGCGGTTGATTTCCTCCGCCACCGCGCTCTGCTGCTCGGCGGCTGCGGCAATCTGCTGGTTCATGCCCTGAATCGTAGACACCGTGCGGGTAATATTGCCCAGTGATTCGCCTGCTCGACGGGTCAGCTCAACGCTGTTGTCAGTCAGGGCGCGGCTGCTGTCCATGCTGCTGGAAACCTGCTGGGTGCCGCTTTGCAGCCCGGCAATCAGCTCTTCGATCTCCTCCGTGGATTTTTGCGTGCGCTGCGCCAGGCTGCGTACCTCATCGGCCACCACGGCAAAGCCGCGACCGGCTTCACCCGCCCGTGCCGCTTCAATCGCCGCGTTGAGCGCCAGCAGGTTGGTTTGCTGGGCCACGGACTTGATCACGTCAAGCACACTGCCGATCTTGTCGCTTTCGCGCTTGAGATGGCCCATGGCGTCGGTGGAGTGGCCGACTTCGATGGCCAGCTTCTCGATCTGGGCCAGGGCCTGCGCGACCACTGTGTCGCCCTCACGCGCCTGCTGGTCGGCCGCGAGCGCAGCCTCGGAAGCTTCTTCGGCATTACGCGCCACTTCCTGCACGGTTGCCGCCATTTCGTGCATGGCGGTAGCGACCTGATCGGTCTCGACCTTCTGGTTGTTGACCCCGGCGCTGGTTTGCTCGGTGACCGCCGAGAGTTCTTCGGCGGCACTGGCGATTTGCGTTATGCCGTCGCTGATACCGCCAATCAACTCCCGCAGGCCGGCAGTCATGCGCTGTATGGCTTGCTGTAGCTGGCCCAGCTCGTCGCGGCGGTCGGTCGGGTGGTCGTGGGTCAGGTCGCCTGCTGCAATGCGCTCAACGGTTTTGAGGGTGCGTTGCAGCGGTATGACTATCTGGCGGGTAATAACCCAGGCAGCAATGATGCCCAGTACCAATGCCAGCAGTGTGCAGCCGATCAGCAGGTTGGTAGCCTGGCGGCTTTCGTTGTTGCGTTTGGTGGCCTGCAGGGTCGAGAGCTTCTGGCTTTGCTCGATCAGGACATTGCCCTGCTGGTGCATGCGTTCAACGGCTTGATCACTGGCCTGGGTGCCCTGGATAAGGTCGGCGAAGGCACGTTTGTACTCCGCCACGGCGTTGAGCTGCTGCTCAACCAGGGCCAGGTCGTCGGGAGAGGTCAGCTGTTTGCGCGACAACGCCAGTGCGTTGTCCAGTTCGCTCAGTTGGTTGGTAACGCCGGCAAGTGCGCTTTCCCCGGGCTGGCGTTCATATTCGAGGCGGGCAATACGCAGGTCTTTGGTCAGGCTGATGATTTTCGAAATGTTGGCCAGCTTGTCGCCCCGGTCGATCACCGAGACCAGGCCGTTCCAGCCCGTGCCGGCAATCAGCAGGGTCAGCACCAGCACCAGGCCGAAGCCCAGGCAGAGTTTGCGGTTGACGCTGATATTGCCCAGCAGTTGGGCCAGCTGACGGTACATGGTGATACTCCTTGGAGGGGTATCAGGTCATCGGCGTCGTGGCCCGGAACTGAAGGACAGTTGCCGTTAGTGTGACGAAAGTCGCACCGCTCCTGGTCAGACCTTGAAACGGGCCACCAGGGTTTGCAGCTGTGTGCCTAGCCGTGCGAGTTCAATGCTGGAGGCGGCGGTCTGCTTGCTGGCGGTGGCAGTTTGCTCTGACACGTCGCGCACATTCACCACACTGCGGTTGATCTCTTCGGCCACCGCGCTTTGTTGCTCGGCCGCGGCCGCAATCTGCTGATTCATACCTTGAATGGTCGATACGGTACGGGTAATGGTGCTCAAAGACTCACCCGCCCGCCGGGTCAACTCGACACTGCTGTCCGTCAGCAACCGGCTGCTGTCCATGCTGCTGGATACTTGTTGCGTACCGTTTTGCAGGCCCGTGATCAGCACTTCAATCTCTTCCGTGGACTTCTGCGTGCGCTGCGCCAGGCTGCGTACCTCGTCGGCCACCACGGCAAAACCACGACCTGCCTCTCCGGCACGGGCGGCTTCAATTGCGGCGTTGAGGGCCAGCAAGTTGGTTTGTTGCGAAACAGCCTTGATGACATCCAGTACGCTACCGATCTTGTCACTTTCGTGCTTCAGATGTGCCATTGCATCAGTGGATAGCTGCACTTCCGCCACCAGGCGGCCAATCTGCTCAACGGCCTGGGCCACCACGGTGTCACCCTCCTGAGCTTGCAGGTCGGCGGTGATCGCGGCTTTGGACGCTTCCTGGGCATTGCGCGCGACTTCATGCACGGTGGCGGCCATTTCATTCATGGCAGTGGCGACCTGATCGGTTTCGATGCGCTGGCTGTTGACCCCTGCGCTGGTTTGCCCGGTAACGGCAGACAGCTGCTCCGCTGCGCTGGCAATTTGGCTAACGCCTTCGCCGATCCCGCAGATCAGTTCGTGCAAGCCCCCGCGCATGACTTCAATGGCCTGCTGCAGCTGGCCGGGTTCGTCACGGCGGGTTGTCGGGCGGCTCTGGCTGAGGTCACCGGCTGCCACGGCCCGGACAATATTGAGCGTGTCGCGCAAGGGCGTAACGATCTGCCAGGTGATGATCCAGGCCGCGATAATGCCCAGCACCAGTGCCAATGATGCGCAGACCAGCAGCGCGGTTTTGGCGTGTCGGGTATCGATATCCCGTTGGTCAAGTTGTGACAGGGACAGTTTGTTGCTCAGGTCGACCAGTGCATCGCCCAGTACTTGCAGTTGTGATAATTGCTTGTCGCTATTCACTTGGGAATCGCGAAAGTCGATAAAGGCAGCGCGGTAGTTCTTCAGCGAAGCGATGGCCTGCTCGAATTGAGGGGCATAGGTAGCGGGCAGTCGCTTACTGAGGCTGGCCAGTTCTGCCAGCGCTTGATCGATGGCTTCCACGGCAGGCACCGCGGCATCGATGTCGCCGGTGTGGGTGTAGCCGCGCACCTCGAAGCGGGCCTGCAACAGCGACCGGTTGACCTGGTTGACGCTGTTGAACTCGGCCAGGTTTTCACTCTGGAGCACGTCCTTTTCGATCCCGGCAATCTGGCTGAGGGCGGCGACGGATGTTGCACCGAGCTTGGCCCTGCTGACTTCGCGTGCCCGGGTCGCCTCATCGATAGTGGCGAAGATGCTCTTGTACTGCTCGACGGCCCTGATTTCGTCCTTGCTCATGCTCAGGTCATTGGCCTGGACCATCAGCTTGTTGGCGGCGACCAGCTGGTTACCGATCTTGTTGAGCAGGTCATTGACCTCGCCCGGGCCGTTTTCACCGTTGTTCTTGTCGTAGGTGACGCGGGCAATGCGCAAATCCTTGATCAGGGCGATGACCTGGGAAATATTGGCCAGCTTGTCGCCCCGCTCAATCACGCTGGTCAGCCCCTTCCAGCCGGTGATGGTGATGAGCAGGGTCAGCAGCAACACAAGGCCGAAGCCCAGGCCGAGCTTACGATTGACACTGATATTGCCTAGTGTGGCAGTCAACCAATGGTTCATGGACGAGTTCCTTTTTTTGATCGATTGGCATCGATAACAGCCGTCCATGGCTTCTTGAGTGATATTGAAGTGCTACTGCATCGGCTCGAGCGAGCAAATCTTAAGGAGGAAAAGAGGCTACACAAATGTCAGGGGCTGCTGCGGGCCTGGAATGCGCCCGCAGCGCCCTGCAGAGCGGTCTAGAACAGGCGGGCGAGCAGCGCCGTGACGGCGGTTTCGACCCGCAGGATGCGTGCGCCCAGTTGCACTGGCTGCAAGCCCGCCTTGGCCAGCAAGTCGATCTCGTAGGGGATCCAGCCCCCCTCAGGGCCGATGGCCAGGGTTACGGCCTCATCCAGCCCGCGCGGGCAGGCCGGGTAATCCCCCGGGTGGCCCACCAGGCCCAGGGTGCCTTCCACCAGCGCCGGCAGGCGGTCTTCGACAAACGGCTTGAAGCGTTTTTCGATGATGACCTCGGGCAACACGCTGTCACGGGACTGCTCCAGCCCCAGGATCAACTGTTCGCGGATGGCTTCGGGCTCCAGAAACGGTGTCTGCCAGAAGCTTTTTTCAACCCGGTAGCTGTTGACCAGAATGATCTTGGGCACACCCATCGAGGCTACGGTTTGCAGCACCCGGCGCAGCATTTTCGGGCGCGGCAGCGCCAGCAGCAGGGTCAGTGGCAGTTTGGCGGGTGGCGGCAGGTCCAGGCTGTGGATAACCAGCTCAGCCTCTTTGGCCTCCAGACGCACCAGTTCGGCGCTGCCCATCAGCCCGCCAATGCGCCCCACGCGCAGGCTGTCGCCCACTGCAGCACGGTGAACTTCCTGCATATGCGTCAGGCGCCGGTCACGCAGGATCACGCGGTCGGCGGCAATGAAATCAGCCTCTTCGAGGAGCAGCAGGTTCACGCTTGTGGTGCTGGCGGTTGGGCGTCGTTATCGGCCGGTTGCTCGTCTGCGTCATCGCCACGCTTGTTTTTGCTGACCAGGCTGCCAAACAGGATGCCGATTTCAAACAGCATCCACATCGGGATCGCCAGCAAGGTTTGCGAGAAAATGTCGGGCGGGGTCAGGATCATGCCGACCACGAAGCAGCCGATAATCACGTAGGGGCGGATCTTGCGCAGGTATTGCACATCGACGATGCCGATCCACACCAGCAGCACTACGGCTACGGGGATTTCAAAGGCCACGCCAAAAGCAAAGAACAGGGTCATGACGAAATCAAGGTAGCTGCTGATATCGGTCATCATCGCAACCCCTTCCGGGGTGGCAGCGGCGAAGAACTTGAACACCAGCGGGAATACCAGGAAGTAGGCAAAGGCCATGCCGGCGTAAAACAGGAAAATGCTCGACACCAGCAGGGGCACGGCGATGCGTTTTTCATGCTTGTACAGGCCCGGTGCAATAAACCCCCAGATCTGATGCAGGATCACCGGAATGGCGATAAACAGCGAGACCATCATGGTCAGCTTGAGGGGGGTCAGGAACGGCGAGGCCACGTCGGTGGCGATCATCGTTGCACCCACCGGCAGGTATTCACGCAGCGGCGTGGAGACCAGGGTGTAGATCTGCTGGGTAAAGGCAAACAGCCCGGCAAAAATGATGAAAATCGCCGCGATGCAGCGCAACAGGCGGGTACGCAACTCGGTCAGGTGCGAAACCAGCGGCATTGGCTGGTCGTGTTCAGGCTTATCGCTCATGCGCTTAAGGGGCTCGCGGTGGCAGGGTGGGGTCGTGTGGCGCTGCCGGTTGCGGCGCAGGGGCGGACGCGGTTTTGCTCAGGGTCACGGGCGCAGCGCTCGCAGACTCTGGGTGTGCGACGGGAGCGGTACTGACAGGTGGCTCGGTGGGCGTTAACGGCTTCACAGCGTCCTGCAGCGGAGCCAGAATTTTCTTGGCTTCCTCTTCCATCGACAGGATATGTTCGTTGTGCAGCTGCCGACGTATTTCGTCCGCGCCGATTTCCCGTTCAACTTCCTGTTTGATCGCATTAAAGCTGCGTTTCAGGCGCCCGATCCACAGGCCCGCCGTGCGTGCAGCACCCGGCAAGCGCTCGGGGCCGAGCACCAGCAGGGCCACCAGGCCGACGAGCAGCAGTTCACTGAAGCTGATACCGAACATTAGTTTTGGCTCACACGTCTTTGCGGGTCGGCTCTTCGACTTTTTGCGCCTGCACGTCGATGGTGTGCGGCTCGTTCAGGGTCGAAGTGGTGTGCGGCTGCGGCGCGGCGGTTGGCTGCGCAGGTGGAACCACGGGCTCGGCAGGCTTTTCGTCGTCGTTCATGGCCTTGCGAAAGCCCTTGATCGATTCGCCGACATCCGTGCCCAGGTTTTTCAGTTTTTTGGTGCCGAAGACAAGGACTACGACTACCAGAATGACGATCCAGTGTTTCCAGTCAAAAATGCCCATGATCTGTTCCTTTGCAAATAAGGGTTAGGTGGACGGCCGCGAGGCTTTTTCCACATGGCCGGAGGTGCCGATACGACGTTCCAGTTCATCCAGTACGGCCTGAGGATGCTGCCCCAGCTGGGCCAGCATGATCATGCTATGGAACCACAGATCGGCTGTTTCGTAGATGACATCGCTGCAATCACCGCTGATGGCAGCGTCCTTGGCGGCGATGATGGTCTCGATCGACTCTTCGCCGACCTTTTCCAGAATCTTGTTCAGGCCCTTGTGGTACAGACTGGCCACATAGGAGCTGTCCGGGGTTGCGCCTTTGCGCGCTTCGAGCACTTGGGCTACGCGGCTCAGAGTGTCAGTCATGGGAGTGCCCTGCTTGGTAAATGGCGTGCGGATCTTTAAGTACCGGGTCGACGATCTTCCACTCGGCGTTTTCGTACACGCGGTAGAAGCAGCTCTGACGGCCGGTATGGCAGGCGATATCACCGATTTGTTCGACCATCAGGATGATCACGTCGGCGTCGCAGTCCAGGCGCATTTCATGCAGCTTTTGCACATGGCCGGACTCTTCGCCCTTGCGCCACAGCTTGCCACGGGAACGTGACCAGTAGATGGCACGGTTCTCGGTTGCCGTCAGGCTCAGTGCCTCGCGGTTCATCCAGGCCATCATCAGTACGCGCCCGGTTTTGTGGTCCTGGGCAATCGCCGGCACCAGGCCGTCGTTGTCCCATTTGATCTCGTCCAGCCAGTCTTTCATGTTCGACTCCGACAACCTGCCTCAGCCCTGTGGCTGAGGCCTGGTGAATTAACAGTTTGCCAGCCTCGACCGGGGCTGGCTATCGGCGCACGATCAGATACAAGCCCACGGCCAGCATTATGCCGGCAGGCCAATAGCCTGCAGTGTGTAGCGGGCCAATACTGGCCAGTAATGCGCCAGCGGCCAGATGCCCGGCGCCGATCAGGCGCAGGAACCAGCTGTCACGGGGTTCGCGCACGACCAATTGTTTGTTATGGGCATGGGGCTGCGACATGCGTTCGAGCAAGTCGCGGGTCATGCCGGCCAGATGCGGGATCTGCTCGACCTGGCTGTGCAGGTTGCGCAGCAGGGTCTTGGGGCTGACGCGCTCACGCATCCAGCGCTCAAGGAACGGCTGGGCGGTACTCCACAAATCCAGGTCGGGGTACAGCTGGCGGCCCAGGCCTTCGATATTGAGCAGGGTTTTTTGCAGCAGCACCAACTGTGGCTGGACTTCCATATTGAAGCGTCGCGCAGTTTGGAACAGGCGCATAAGCACCTGGCCAAAGGAAATCTCCTTCAGCGGCTTTTCGAAGATCGGCTCACAGACGGTGCGGATCGCCGCTTCAAACTCGTTGAGTTTGGTGTGCGCCGGTACCCAGCCTGAATCGATGTGCAACTGCGCCACGCGCCGGTAATCGCGCTTGAAAAAGGCGAACAGGTTGCGCGCCAGATAGTCCTGGTCCTCGGGGGTCAGGCTGCCGACAATGCCGCAGTCGATGGCGATGTATTGCGGGGCCCACGGGTTCACGGTGCTGACAAAAATGTTGCCGGGGTGCATGTCGGCGTGAAAGAAGCTGTCGCGGAACACCTGGGTGAAGAAAATCTCCACGCCACGCTCGGCCAGCATTTTCATGTCGGTGCGCTGATCGGCCAGGGCCGCAAGGTCGGTGACCTGGATCCCGTAGATGCGCTCCATCACCAACACTTTCGGGCGGCACCAGTCCCAGTAGACTTGCGGCACATACATCAGCGGCGAGCCTTCGAAGTTGCGCTTGAGCTGGCTGGCATTGGCTGCTTCACGCAACAGATCGAGTTCGTCGTAAATGGTTTTTTCGTAGTCACTGACCACATCCACCGGATGCAGCAGGCGGGCGTCTGCGCTCAAACGCTCGGCAGTGCGGGCGAGGATAAACAGCCAGGCCAGGTCGGAGCCGATGATCGGCTTGAGGCCCGGGCGTACAACCTTGACCACCACTTCTTCGCCGGTCTTGAGTTTGGCCGAGTGAACCTGGGCCACCGAGGCCGAGGCCAGTGGTTCGATATCAAAACGGCTGAACACTTCACTGATCCGGGCGCCGAGCTGTTCTTCGATCAGCTTGACTGCCAACTGCGGGTCAAACGGCGGTACGCGGTCTTGCAGCAGCATCAGCTCATCGGCGATATCGGCGGGCAGCAGGTCGCGGCGGGTCGAAAGGATCTGGCCGAACTTGATGAAAATCGGCCCCAGATCCTGCAATGCCAGACGCAGGGCGGCACCGCGGCTCAGCTCCAGTTTTTTGCGCGGGAACCAGCGCCACGGCAGTGCATAGCGCAGGGACAACATCCACCACGGCAAGGGCAGGGCGAACAGCAGGTCATCGAGCCGGTAGCGAATGACGACGCGCTGGATGCGGAACAAACGGCGTATGGCAAGCAGCTTCATGCGTTATCGCTGGAATTGAGGGATCGGCAAAGGCGCTCAAAGCGCGCTTCAAGGCGATCCAGGTCGAGTTTGAGTTGGTCCAGCTCGTCAAAGCGCGCTTGCGCCTCACGTTCTCCGACCAAAGTGCGGGCTTCTTCGCTCAGGTATTCGGCCAGGTTCTGGTTGATGCTGGCGAAACCTTGTTGATACCAGTTGGCGCGGCTGCGTACATGGCCACCGATCAATGCCGTTGCCACAGGCCCGATCCAGTTCGAAAGTTCATACTCCCAATCCAGTTCCAGGTCTTGCAGCACCGCCGCCAATTCCATCAACACAGCGCTGTCGCCTTCGAGTTCGACTTCAGGGCTGTGCAGGATGGCGCTCTTGTCCTTGCTCAGAGCAAGGCGCAACAGGCTGGAGGCAGGCGCGCGCAGGGTGCAGTCAGGCTCGGCTGCCCATTGGCTCGCCAGCATCAGGCCTTCTTCGCTGGGCAGAATAAACAGGTGCAGCGAGGGGCTGGCGCAATCGACGGCAATCAACTTGCCGGTCAAGGGGCGCAAACGCGCCAGGGCCGTGCTGTCCAGCCGCAATACGCGGTTGACGCCGTGTTCGACGCTGGCGAGAAGGCCGCGCAGCAACATCAGGGCTTGATGCCGCGATGCAGGGCGACGATACCTGAGGTCATGTTGTGATAGGTCACGCGGTCAAAACCGGCCTCGACCATCATCGACTTCAGGGTTTCCTGGTCCGGGTGCATGCGGATCGATTCTGCCAGGTAGCGATAGCTTTCCGGGTCGTTGAGGATCAGCTTGCCCACCATCGGCATGAAAGCGAACGAGTAGGTGTCGTAGACCTTGGACATCAGCGCGTTGGTCGGCTTGGAGAACTCCAGTACCAACAGGCGGCCGCCCGGCTTCAGCACGCGCAGCATGGAGCGCAGGGCGTCTTCCTTGTGGGTCACGTTGCGCAGGCCGAAAGCGATGGTCACGCAATCGAAATAGTTGTCCGGGAACGGCAGCTTTTCAGCGTCGGCCTGAACGAACTCGATATTGCCGGCTACGCCCTTGTCCAGCAGGCGGTCACGGCCGACTTTGAGCATGGACGCGTTGATATCAGCCAGCACGACCTGGCCGGTAGGGCCAACCAGATGGGAGAACTTGCGGGCCAGATCGCCGGTACCGCCAGCGATGTCCAGCACCTTGTTGCCCGGGCGTACACCGGACAGCTCGATGGTAAAACGCTTCCACAGACGGTGCATGCCGCCTGACAGAACGTCGTTCATCAGGTCATATTTGCCGGCTACAGAGTGGAAAACCTCGGCGACTTTCTCGGCCTTCTGGCTTTCCGGTACGTTTTTGAAGCCGAAGTGAGTGGTGGGTTCGGCATCGCTGCCTTTGCGCTGATCAGTCATATCGCTGTCACCAAAAGAGAATGCTGGCCATTCTAATCCCGGTGGCCGGCTTTGTCTTGGCGAGGGTGAATGTATAGTGGCGGCTTTATTTATCAGGAGCCACGCCATGGCGCGTATCAGCGTTGAACGTACCCACAGTCTGGGCCTTGAGGCCGCACGTGAGAAAGCCCGTCCTTTGGTCGAGAAACTGGCCAGCCAGTATGGCCTGACCCCTACCTGGGCGGGCGACACGGTAAAACTGAAGCGCTCGGGAGTGAATGGCACCCTGCTAATCAGCGACAACAACGTCAAGGTCGATGTGGAACTGGGCCTGTTGATGTCGGCGATGAGCGGCATGATCCAGTCGGAAATCGAACGCTCGCTGGATAAGGCGCTGGCGTAGTCGTGTTGCCGGTCTAATAGCGGCCGCGCCCTTGATACAAGGCGGTTTAACGTCTAAACCTGATGCAGGTGAGCACCTTTGTTCATCTTGATGATTCGACGATCCTGCTCACCGGCGTCGCGACATGACATTAAGGGGAACACGATGGCTGCGAAAAAACCGACTGCTAAAGACAGCAACACCTGGGTAGGCAAGGTGGAAGAGTACTCACGAAAAATCTGGCTCGCAGGTTTGGGTGTGTACTCGAAAATTGATACCGATGGCAGCAAGCTCTTCGACACCCTGGTCAAGGATGGCGAAAAGGCCGAAAAACTGGCCAAGGATGCCGGGCACAAAGTGGCCGAGGGCGTTAAATCGTCGACATCGTCTGCGCGTTCCAGGGTTGAAGATGTCAAGGATCTGGCCCTGGAAAAGTGGGGCGAGTTCGAAGAAGCTTTCGACAAGCGCCTTAATAGCGCCATTACCCGCTTGGGTGTCCCCAGCCGTGATGAGGTCAAGGCGTTGCATGCCAAGGTCGAGACCCTGACCAAGCATATCGAGAAGCTGACTGCGGCGGCTGCCAAAGTTGCGGCCAGCAAGGCGCCGGTTGCGAGCAAGGCGGCACCGGCCAAGGCTGCGGCAAAACCTGCGGTTGCCAAAGCGGCTGCCAAGCCTGCGGCCAAACCTGCAGCCAAGCCCGCTGCTGTTAAAGCTCCTGCGGCCGCGAGCAAGCCAGCAGCCGCCAAACCGGCCGCCAAAAAACCTGCGGCCAAGAAACCAGTAGCGCCTAAAGCGCCAGCGGTTGATGCCAAGGGAACGACTTCCACTTTGTAGCCGCTGACGAGCCGCGCGAGGCTGCGCCCGGCGGCGAAGCCGTCGTAAATCCGGTAAACGCAGTGCATCTGAATAACCGGAGTGGATGGTTCTACGACGGCTTCGCCGCCGGGCGCAGCCTCGCTACGCGCGCCTCAGCGGCTACAAAAAAGCTGCAGCCGGCTCAGAGCATCAATTTGACCACCGACACCGAAGGGTCGCGGGACTTGCCGGCTTTTTTCAGTTCCTGCAAGTAATCCGCCCACAGCTCTTGCTGGCGCACGCCGAGCTGGTAGAGGTAGTCCCAGGTAAACAGCCCGCTGTCGTGACCGTCATCGAAGGTCAGTTTCAACGCGTACTGGCCTGCGGGTTCGATCTTGCTCAAGCCGACATTGATCTTGCCAAATTGCAGAATCGGATTGCCGTGGCCCTGAACCTCGGCAGACGGCGAGTGCACGCGCAGAAACTCGGCCGGCAGGTGGTGCTCTTCGCCGGACGGGTATTTGAGGGTGAGGGTCTTAGAAGCTTTGTGCAGGTTGATGGCACTGGGGATCATGGTCATAACCTTAGGTCATTGCACAAGCGCTGTAGCCGCTGAGAGCGGCTACAGGTGCAAAGGGCTTACAAGATGTAGCGCGAGAGGTCTTCGTTCTCGGCCAGTTCGCCCAGGTGGCTGTTGACGTATTCGGCGTCGATGCGGATAGGCTCATCATTCTGCGCACTGGCGATATCACCGGCGCTGAAGGACACCTCTTCGAGCAAACGTTCAAGCAGCGTGTGCAGGCGGCGGGCACCGATATTCTCGGTTTTCTCGTTCACCTGCCAGGCAATTTCGGCCAGGCGCTTGATGCCTTCAGGCATGAACTCGATGTTCAGGCCTTCGGTTTTCAGCAGCTCGCGGTATTGCTCGGTCAACGAAGCGTGCGGCTCGCTGAGGATGCGTTCGAAATCCTGTGGCGACAGCGCCTTGAGTTCAACGCGGATCGGCAGACGGCCTTGCAGCTCGGGCACCAGGTCGCTTGGCTTGCTCAGGTGGAACGCACCGGAAGCGATAAACAGGATGTGGTCGGTCTTGACCATGCCCAGTTTGGTATTGACGGTGCAACCTTCGATCAGCGGCAGCAGGTCGCGCTGCACACCTTCGCGGGACACATCGGCGCCACCGACATTACCGCGCTTGGCCACTTTGTCGATTTCATCGATAAACACGATACCGTGCTGTTCGACCGCTTCCAGGGCCTTGGCCTTGAGTTCTTCGTCATTAACCAGGCGACCGGCTTCTTCGTCACGCACCATTTTCAGGGCTTCTTTGACTTTCAGCTTGCGGCTCTTGCGCTTGCCTTTGCCCATGTTGGCAAACAGGTTTTGCAACTGGTTGGTCATTTCTTCCATGCCAGGCGGCGCGGAGATGTCCACACCAACAGCATCGGCGACTTCGATTTCGATTTCCTTGTCGTCCAGCTGGCCTTCACGCAGACGCTTGCGGAACAGCTGGCGAGTGTTGGAATCCTGCGGTACGGCGGCTTCTTCGCCGAATGTGCGGGCAGGAGGCAGCAGGGCGTCGAGGATGCGCTCTTCGGCGGCGTCTTCGGCACGGTGGCGAACCTTTACGATTTCCTGTTCGCGCAGCAGCTTGATTGCAGCATCAGCCAGATCACGGATGATCGACTCGACGTCGCGGCCTACATAGCCAACTTCGGTGAACTTGGTCGCTTCAACCTTGATGAACGGTGCGTTGGCCAATTTGGCCAGACGACGGGCGATCTCGGTTTTACCGACGCCGGTAGGGCCGATCATCAAGATGTTTTTTGGTGTGACTTCAACGCGCAGTTCTTCCGGCAGTTGCATCCGGCGCCAGCGGTTACGCAGCGCGATGGCAACGGCGCGCTTGGCGTCGTCCTGGCCGATGATGTGGCGATTGAGTTCGTGGACAATTTCGCGGGGAGTCATGGACATAATAATTGGCGTTCCTCTAGCAGAATCAAGGTTCACAAACGGGCCGTTGAAGCGGCCCGGCAGGTGACTTATTCAGCGAGGTCCTGCTCCTCAATAGTGATGTTGTGGTTGGTGAATACGCAGATATCGCCAGCAATACCGAGTGCTGTTTCAGCGATTTCGCGGGCCGACAGTTCGGTCTTCATCAGCAGGGCACGGGCCGCTGCCTGGGCGAATGCACCGCCCGAACCCATTGCGATCAAGCCGTCTTCAGGCTCAACCACGTCACCGTTACCGGTGATGATCAAGGATGCGTCCTTGTTGGCTACGGCCAGCATGGCTTCCAGGCGGCTCAGCGAGCGGTCGGTACGCCATTCTTTGGCCAACTCGACAGCGGCGCGAACCAGATGGCCCTGGTGCTTTTCAAGCTGGCCTTCAAAGCGTTCGAACAGGGTGAATGCATCAGCGGTGGCACCGGCGAAACCGGCGATGACCTGGCCGTGATAGAGGCGACGGACTTTTTTCGCGTTGCCTTTCATCACGGTATTGCCAAGAGAAACCTGGCCGTCGCCAGCCATGACGACTTTGCCGTGGCGGCGTACTGAAACGATGGTGGTCAAGGGAGAGTCTCCACGCAGCGGGGCGAAAATGCCTGATGGAAATACATATGGGGGTTGTCGCGGATTTTTCAACAGCGGGGAGGGAATGGGGATGAACGGGGAGGCAGGATTTGGCGAAGATGTTGTGGGAGCGGGCTTGCTCGAAATGCAGACGACCCGAAGTGTCAGGCTGATCGCGGTGATGCCATCGCGAGCAAGCCCGCTCCCACAGGGTGTAGCGTAATCCCGTGGGAGCGGCTGCTGTCAGCGGCGCTGTTGCAACAACAGGTTGTTGAAACCGCCGCCCGCCAATTGCTTTTGGGCCACCGTCAACTGGTCGCGATTGCTGAACGGGCCAACCAGCACCCGGTACCAGGTTTCGTCTTTCACCGTGCCGGCTTCAACCGTAGCGGTCTGGCCCAGCAGGATGATTTGCGCGCGTACTTTTTCGGCATCGGCCTGTTTGCGGAACGAGCCCGCTTGCAGGAAGAACTTGGTAACCGGTGCCGCCTTGACGACAGGTGGCGCTGGAGGCGGAGTGATTCCGCTCAAGGCTGCCTGGGCGCGGGCGGTGTCGATTTTGGCTGCTTCAGCCGGTGTTACCGGTGCCAGCGGCGCGGTTTGTGGTGTAGGCAGGGTCTTCTCGGGCACGGCTTCTGGCGGCACGAGCACTTCAGACTCGGGCAGCAAGGTATAGAAGTCGTACTTGGGCTTGGCCGGCTGAGTCGGGCTCGGCGCGGTCTTGTTGGCTTCGGCCACTTTCGTGGCTTTCTGCTGCTCCTGCTTGACCCGTTTGACGTCATCACCCTGGCCGGGTTCGAGCTTCATCAGAAACACGATAAAGGCGCCCACGGTCAGGCCGATGGCCATCCATAGCCAGCCCGGGATCGGCTTTTTGGCGGGCGCCTGATACCGGCTGGCACCACGCTTGGGTACTGGTTTCTTCTTGGCGGCCAACTTACATGCGCTCCAGGGTTTCCAGACCCAGCAGTTCCAGGCCTTGCTTGAGGGTACGGCCTGCCAGTGCCGCCAGACGCAAGCGGCTCTGTTTCTGTGCTTCGTCTTCGGCGCTCAGGATCGGGCAGTTCTCGTAAAAGCTGGAGAACAGGCCGGCCACTTCGTACAGGTAAGTACAGAGGGTATGAGGCGTGCCTTTTTCGGCCACGTTGTTCAGCACCTCGCCGAACTGCGCCAGCTTGGCAGCCAGTTCCTGTTCTTGCGGGGCATCAAGCACGATCTGGCCCTGCACTTCTTCAAAGCCCTTGCCCAGTTTGCGGAACACGCCCGCAACGCGGGTGTAGGCGTACAGCAGGTAAGGTGCGGTATTGCCTTCAAAGTTCAGCATCAAGTCGAAGTTGAAGCTGTAGTCGCTGGTGCGGTGCTTGGACAGGTCGGCGTATTTCACCGCGCCAATGCCGACAACTTTGGCGATGGCACGCAGTTCGTCTTCAGGCAACTCCGGGTTTTTCTCTTTAACCAACGTGTAGGCACGTTCTTTGGCTTCGTTGAGCAGGTCAATGAGTTTAACCGTACCGCCATCACGGGTCTTGAATGGACGGCCATCGGCGCCGTTCATGGTGCCGAAGCCCATGTGTTCCATTTCCATCGGATGGGTGATGAAACCGGCCTTGCGCGCAACCGCAAACACCTGCTGGAAGTGCAGGGCCTGGCGCTGATCGACGAAGTACAGGGCGCGATCGGCTTTCAATACGCCGCTGCGATAGCGGATGGCTGCCAAGTCAGTGGTGGCGTATAGATAGCCGCCGTCAGCTTTGACGATGATGACGGGCAGCGGTTCGCCTTCGGCATTCTTGAACTCGTCGAGGAACACGCACTGGGCGCCGTTGCTCTCGACCAGCATGCCCTTGGCCTTGAGGTCGTTGACCACGTTGATCAGGTCGTCGTTGTAGGCGCTTTCGCCCATTACGTCAGCCATGGTCAGTTTAACGTTCAACTGCTCGTAGATTTTCTGGCAGTGCGACAGTGAGATGTCTTTGAACTTGGTCCACAGTGCCAGGCAGTCCGGGTCACCGGCTTGCAGCTTGACCACCAGGCTACGGGCACGGTCGGCGAACTCCGGGGACTCGTCAAAGCGTTTTTTCGCGGCGCGGTAGAAGTTTTCCAGATCGGACAGCTCGTCGCTGGTGATCGGGTTTTCTTCCAGATAGGCCATCAGCATGCCGAACTGGGTGCCCCAGTCGCCTACGTGGTTTTGGCGAATCACCTCGTCGCCGAGGAATTCCAGTACACGGGCCACGCCATCGCCAATGATGGTGGAGCGCAAGTGGCCCACATGCATCTCTTTGGCCAGGTTGGGCGCGGACATGTCGATCACGGTACGCATGGCCGGGGTGGCCTTGCGTACACCGATTTTCTCGTCAGCCAGGGCCGCGTCGAGGCGCGAAGCCAGGGCCTGGGTGTTCTGGAAGAAATTCAGGAAGCCAGGGCCGGCGATTTCGGTTTTGCTGATCTGCTCATCGGCGGGCAGTGCCGCGATGATTTTTTCAGCCAGATCACGGGGTTTCATACCCGCAGGCTTGGCCAGCATCATGGCGATGTTGCTGGCGAAGTCGCCGTGGGTTTTGTCACGGGCGTTTTCCACCTGAATCGCTGGCGTCAGGCCTTCAGGCAACACACCTTCTGTGACGAGTTGAGCTAGGGCTTGTTGAATAAGCTGGCGAATGGTGTCTTTCATGGTCTTCTCTTTCGACCGCAAGCGCGGTAGCGCTTCAGTGCGCAGGTGGAAAAACTGGGTATTATCCGTTGCAAGGTCGGCCTTGCCAACCTTAGCAGGCGGGTTATGGATCTGCAGTGTTCGGTTATTACTTCAAAACGGTGGGCGCGAGCTTGCTCGCGATGGCATCGCTGCGGTTTTCAAGTTGTACCGCGTCGTCTGCATCGCGAGCAAGCCCGCTCCCACGGGGGCATGAGGTGACTCAATAAAGGTCTACCGGGTCCACGTCCAGCGACCAGCGCACCTGACGACCGCTGGGCATTTGCTCAAGGACCAGCAGCCATTGGCTCAGTAAACGATGCAGCGGTGCACGGGCATTGGCCTGTAATAGTAGTTGAGCACGGTAGCGTCCGGCCCTGCGCTCCATTGGCGCAGGCACGGGGCCGAGCAACTCGATACCCCCCAGGTTCAGCTCACCCAGCAGGCGCTCAGCCTCGCTGCAGGCTTCATCCAGAAAACCTTCGGCTTGTCCCGGTTTGTGGGCTTCTGCGCGCAGCAGCGCCAGATGGGCGAAAGGCGGCAGCCCTGCCGCCCGGCGTTCGCTCAGGGCCTGTTCGGCGAAGGCGAAGTAACCCTGCTCGGTCAGTTGGATCAGCAGCGGGTGGTCGGCCAGATGGGTCTGGATAATCACCTTGCCCGGCTCTTCAGCCCGGCCGGCCCGGCCCGCGACCTGAACGATCAGCTGGGCCATGCGCTCGCTGGCGCGGAAGTCGCCGGAGAACAGGCCGCCATCGGCATCCAGGATCGATACCAGCGTCACCCGGGGGAAGTGATGGCCTTTGGCGAGCATTTGTGTGCCGATCAGTATGCACGGCTGGCCCTTCTGGATCGTGGCAAACAGTTGGTTCATCGCGTCCTTGCGCGAGGTACTGTCTCGATCTACCCGCAGTACCGGGTAGTCGGGGAACAAAATCCCCAGCCGCTCTTCGGCGCGCTCAGTCCCGGCACCTACTGGCCGCAGGTCGACTTTGCCGCATTGCGGGCAGTTGCGCGGAACGCGCTCGACGTAGCCGCAGTGATGGCAGCGTAGCTCGCCAGAGCGCTGATGAACGGTCATGCGCGCATCGCAGCGCTGGCATTCAGACATCCAGCCACAGTCATGGCACAGCAATGTCGGCGCGAAGCCTCGACGGTTCAAAAACACCAGTACTTGCTGGCCTGCCGCGAGGGTCTGGCCGATGGCCTGTTGCATCGGCCCGGAAATGCCGCTGTCCAGGGGACGGCTTTTCACATCCAGGCGCAGGAAACGAGGCTGTTTGGCCCCGCCAGCACGCTCGTTCAGGCGCAGCAAGCCGTAACGGCCGGTGTAGGCGTTGTGCAGGCTTTCCAGTGATGGCGTTGCGGAGCCGAGTACGATGGGGATGTTTTCCTGCCGGGCACGCACCAGTGCCAGGTCGCGGGCGTGGTAGCGCAAACCTTCCTGCTGTTTATAAGAGCCGTCGTGCTCTTCGTCGATAATGATCAGCCCCGGGTTTTTCATCGGGGTGAACAGCGCTGAACGCGTGCCAATAATAATGTCGGCTTCGCCATCACGGGCTGCCAGCCAGCTTTCCAGGCGCTCGCGGTCATTGACCGCAGAATGCACCAGCGCAATACGGGCATTGAAGCGTTGTTCGAAGCGGGCCAGGGTTTGCGGACCCAGGTTGATTTCCGGGATCAGCACCAGCGCCTGCTTGCCGGCCTGGAGGGTTTCACGGATCAATTGCAAATACACTTCGGTCTTGCCGCTGCCAGTGACCCCGGCCAGCAGGAAGGCATGGAAGTGGTCGAAACCTGCGCGAATCGCTTCGTAGGCAGCGCGTTGCTCGTCGTTGAGCGGCAACTCGGGCTGAGCCAGCCAATGTTCATGGCGCTCACTGGGTGCATGGCGGCGAATCTCGACAGTGACCAGCTCCTTGGCCAGCAGCAGGTCGAGGCTGTCCTTGCTCAGCATCAACTTGCTTAACAGTTGATGCGCCACGCCGTGGGGGTGCTGGGCGAGGGTGGCCAGTGCTTCACGCTGGCGTGGAGCGCGGGCAACACGGGGGTCGTCAAGCCGGGCGCCCGGGGCAATCTGCCAGAATCGTTCCTGGCGCGTTTCGGCCAGCTCACCCTGGCGCAGCAATACTGGCAACGCCCAGCTCAGGGTGTCGCCCAGGCTGTGCTGGTAGTACTGCGACGTCCACAGGCACAGCTTGAATAAAGAGGCGGGCAGCGGCGGCGTGGCGTCGAGCAGGGCGATGGCGGGCTTGAGCTTTTCGGCTGGTACTTCGCTGTGGTCGACCACCTCGACCAGTATGCCAATCATCTCCCGTCGTCCGAACGGTACCCGCAGGCGCATGCCGGGCTGTAATTGACTGCGCAGCACGCCAGCAGGCGCCCGGTAATCAAACAGGCGGCGCAAGGGGGAAGGCAGGGCAAGGCGCAAAATGGCGTCGGGCACGCGGGGCTCTCAAGTGATGAACGGCAAAGATGGCCCGGAGCCTAGCAGACAACGCCGCGCGGGACTAAAAGGCAGGTCAATGAACTGTGAAACTTGCAGGCGGATCATGCTTTGCCGCTTGCGTCAATGCAAAGGTCTGGTATTATCGGCGCCCTAATTTTACGTGCGGTATTCAACAATGGTGTTGAGTGGCGGCACGCTAGAGGAATACCCCATGAAAGCCGATATCCATCCAGCGTACGAAACAATCCTGGTAACTTGCAGCTGCGGCAACAAGTTCGAAACTCGTTCGAACCTGTGCAAGCCACTGGGCACCGACGTATGCAACGAGTGCCACCCGTTCTACACCGGTAAGCAGAAAACTCTGGACGTTGGCGGTCGTGTTGATCGCTTCAAAACTCGTTTCGGTGCTTTCGGCGCTACGAAAAAAGCCGCCGAGTAAGGCGCATGACCATGGGCAGGCTTTTGGGTCTGGCCAGGTTATTGAAAAAGGCGTCCCTTGCGGGCGCCTTTTTTGTGCCTGCGATTTGGCTGGCCAGTGTTTCGGCCGCGCCGCTGTGCCCGGCGCCAGGGGCTGTGGCCTACGCCACGGTGGAGCGAGTGACCGATGGCGACACCCTGCGTCTCAAGGATGGCCGCAGCGTGCGCATGATCGGCCTCAATGCCCCGGAGACGGGCAAAAAAGGCCGGCCCGCCGAGCCCTTTGCCGAGGCGGCGCGCAAGCGCCTGCAAACGCTGGTGGCGCAAAGCGATGGCCGTGTCGGGTTGCTGGCAGGTAAACAGGCCCGGGATCGTTATGGTCGCACCCTGGCCCATGTATTTGGTGCCGATGGCAGCAACCTTGAAGCCCGATTGCTGGCTGACGGCCTGGGATTTCAGGTGGCTATCGCGCCGAATGTGGCGCTGCTTGACTGTCAGCAAGCCGCCGAGCGCAGTGCGCGCAAGGCTCGTCTGGGCCTTTGGCGGCAGTCGCCGGTGCTGGCGCCGCAACAAATCCGTCGCTCGGGTTTCGCCCTGGTGAGTGGCACGGTCAGTCAGGTCCGGCGCAATCAGGGCGGGCTCTGGATCGACCTGCAAGGCGGCCTGGTGTTGAACATTGCGCTCAGGCAATTGCCCACTTTCGATCAAAAGCAACTGGCCAGGTTGCAAGGTGCGCAAGTCGAGGCCAGAGGTTGGGTTCTGGATCGTTCGCAGCGTGCAGGCGTGAAGGCCGGGCAGGCACGCTGGATGTTGCCTTTAACTCATCCGGGAATGCTTAAAGTCATTGCCCGCTAAAAATTGTAGACAATTTTAAATACAGATTGTGGACACTCCAGCCCTTATGGGGCGCGGCTCTTGGGCCAAAGTCGTAAGGTAAAGGCCTTGACACTGCTGACTGGTCAGTCTTGTCGGGACTTTGCGACACGCGTATGCTCGGCGATTCGTCTGTCCAACAGCAAAAAAAGCGGAATGCCCACATGTCTGATTTGAAAACTGCCGCTCTCGAATACCATGCCCAGCCACGTCCAGGCAAACTGAGTGTCGAGCTTACCAAACCTACCGCTACTGCTCGCGATCTAGCGCTGGCATACAGCCCGGGTGTAGCCGAACCAGTGCGCGAAATCGCCCGCGACCCTGAACTGGCCTACAAGTACACCGGCAAGGGCAACCTGGTAGCCGTGATCTCTGATGGCACCGCTATCCTGGGCCTGGGTAATCTCGGCCCATTGGCCTCCAAACCTGTTATGGAAGGCAAAGGCGTGTTGTTCAAGCGCTTTGCCGGTATCGATGTTTTCGACATCGAAGTTGATTCCGAGAGCCCACAGGCTTTCATCGACACCGTAAAACGCATCTCCATTACCTTCGGCGGCATCAACCTCGAAGACATCAAGGCACCTGAGTGCTTTGAGATCGAACGTGCTCTGATCGAGCAGTGCGATATCCCTGTATTCCATGATGACCAGCACGGCACCGCTATCGTGACCGCGGCCGGCATGATCAACGCCCTGGAAATCGCTGGCAAAACCCTGGCGCAAGCCAAGATCGTTTGCCTGGGCGCCGGTGCTGCTGCCATCTCCTGCATGAAATTGCTGGTGAGCATGGGCGCAACCATCGAAAACATCTACATGATCGACCGTACCGGTGTGATCCACTCCGGCCGTGACGACCTGAACCAGTACAAGTCGGCATTCGCCCATGCTACCGAGAAGCGCACCCTGGCTGATGCCATGGACGGCGCAGACGTGTTCGTTGGCCTGTCGGGTCCGAACCTGCTGAGCGCTGAAGACTTGCTGCGCATGGCGCCTAACCCGATCGTGTTCGCGTGCTCGAACCCGGATCCGGAAATCTCCCCGGAGCTGGCTCACGCCACCCGTAACGACGTGATCATGGCCACTGGCCGTTCGGACTACCCGAACCAGGTCAACAACGTGCTGGGCTTCCCTTTCATCTTCCGTGGTGCCCTGGACGTTCGCGCCAAGCGCATCAACGAAGAAATGAAAATAGCTGCAGCCAACGCATTGCGTGAACTGGCCAAACTGCCAGTGCCACAAGAAGTGTGTGACGCTTACGGCGGTATCAAGCTGGAATTCGGGCGTGAATACATCATCCCGAAACCAATGGATGCACGCCTGATCACTCTGATCTCCGATGCAGTGGCCAAGGCTGCCATCGAGACCGGTGTTGCAACCCTGCCATACCCGAAAAACTACCCGCTCAAAAGCGTGGATGACGTCTTCAACGGCTAAGGCTGTGTAGCGTCATAAAAAAGCCCCGGCGCTGTAAAGCGTCGGGGCTTTTTTGTTTTCTGCGAAACGGGCACGAAAGGATCTGCAAAATAAGCCTAACCCTTCTACAAAATAGGAATTGTCTTACATTAATTTTTTCGAGCCTCCGTTAATTTCATTCCTTTGTTCCGAGGGGAGCCTGTTCTGAATTCTAAAGAATTCTGAAGTGTGCCCTCTGTTTTATAGGACGTTTTATAGGAATCACGGATGTTCACTCGCCTTCGTCAAAGCCGTTACAGTCAGACCCGCTTTCAACTGATTGACGACCAGGGGGTGAGTACCGCCTATGCAGGGCTGGCCTTTGAGCTGGTTGATCAGCGGGGTAGACGGCACGGCGGTCGTCTGGATGCCTCGGGGGTTGGCAGGGTGCGCAAGGGCGTTGAAGGGCCATTTGCGCTTATGTTCAGGCAGTTGCATGACGCCAGCAATGGCCTGTATTCGCGGTTGATGGGTCGAACGCATTACCCTCTCAAGATCACCGAGCTTCAGGTCAGGGCGGAGCGCACCCGCTTCCTCGACAGGAGCGGTGCGCGCCCGCAGAGCAAGCCGCCATGCATTGATCCCGACAGTGACTATTACCAGATTGAAGTGCGGCATCTGGTCGAGCATGTTTCTCATTTGCCGCCTGAGGCCGGGAGCCTGTTCCCGGTCGAGCGTGGCCCGCTCGGTGTGCATATTGCAGAGGGACGTCATACGGTGCTGCAGGTGCGTCCCTTGCGGGCCTTGTGCCCGCTGCTGTCCACGGACCCGCAGTTTTGTGCGCTCAATCTCTATCAATTGGCGTTGATGGCCACCCTGGGCAACTGCTCATTTGCTGGGCCGGCCCGCATGTCGCGTGTGCAAGATCCCTTTGGGGAGGCAAGCATGATGGGCTGGCGGGCCAGCCCGGAACATGCAAAGTCCTATTACCCTTTATATGAAGATGTGCCGTATTCGGCGCGTTTGGAAATTGTGCCTTTCGACCCCGTGCTGTACCCGGCCAATGACCCGCTTTGCGGAATGGCTCAGGAAACTCCGTCTTCAGTGCATTATCGCGGAGATATCCGTTTTGGGGCTCAAGGCGCAGGTGCACAAGTTTTTGTGAGCCATAACGATAAAGTTGTCTTGGTTGCCGTTCGTAGCACCTGTACCTGGTCTGATTTGTCACAGGATGCAGAGGCCCCTCAAGTACCCTTTGAAGAGGGTGAGGGCCAGGTACATGGCGGTTTTTACGACGCCGCCAGGCAGGCTTACGAGCTTGTCGACAGGTACATGGACAAGTTCCACTGGGGGCAAGCCGTACTGATTTGCGGACACAGCCAGGGCGGGGCTATCGGTTTGATCCTTGCCCAAATGTTGATCCAGCTGAGGGCCTGTGAGGTGCAGCTCTACACGTACGGAGCCCCTCGCGCAGCGGACGCAACCTTTGTTCGCGCGGCACAGGGGCTGGTGCATCAACGCATGGTTAACCATAACGATCCTGTCCCCGGGGTGCCCGGCAGCTGGATGAGCCGCCCATTGTCGGCCTGTTGTGCAGGCACGGTACTCAGTTTCGTGAATGTACCCGCAGGTTTTGGCGTGTTTGTGGCGGGCCTGAGCCGTTTGCTCGCAGAGCCTTATCAGCATCACGGAACCTTGCGCCACTTTATGCCGCTGGAGTTTGCTCAGGAGATGAGGTCGCATGTCCTGTGGGATCCGCTTAGCAAGACGATCACCCAGCATGCCGTCAGCCATGCGGTACTTGAGCAAAACAGTGCAGCACCCGAATCAGAGGGGGGGCTCAAGCCACGGGTCGATGCAGGCCAGCCGTTTATGATCGACAGTTATATTCCCAGTTGCTGGGCGGTTTTGCGCCGCAGCCAGCAAGCGCTGCAGGCCCGGTGTTCACTGGTGACCGAGCGTGAGGTGTTGTTCGTGGATCAGGCGCTTGAACACGTCGCGCAGCAACTGCGGGTTAAGTACCGTGAGGTAATGACCTGTGCGGGCGGTACGTTTGAAGAGCAGGTAGAAGCCATGAACCTGCTCATGCGCGAAATGAGCAATGTCCATAAAACCCGCAAGCGCTTGTACCTGCTGAGGTTTCGGGTGCCGACCCGGGCAGATGTGTATGGGCAGTATGCGCAACAGCCCGGTGTGCTGGCTGAAAGTCTGGAGCGCTGGGAGTCTCACAGCGAGAGCACGCGTATCGATCAACTGGCGATGGCGCCGATCGATGAGCTGTTTGCAGGGGGTGTGCCTGTGGATCACCTGCTTGCTTGAGCCTGCCAGGCTGCACGTTGCAAGCGCCCAGGCGCTCTGCAACGTGCAGCCCTGTTGATCAGAACAGGTCTATTGGGGCGCCGTCATCTGCCGGCAGCGGGCTGCCCGGTGCCACGTTGTTGCCCAGTTCGCTGTTGGTGGGCGGTGTGTCTTCGCTCTTGAACAGTTCAAAGTAGGCGCCAGGCGTGCCTGGAGACGCGATACGGCCGCTGGACGGATCAATCCGCAAGCTGAGGATGCCTTCGGGTTCTGGCTGCGTATGCGCAGGCTTGTCTTTGAGCGCGCCCCCCATGTACGTCATCCAGATCGGCAGCGCGACGGTGCCGCCGTATTCGCGACGGCCCAGGCTTTCGGGCTGATCGAAACCGGTCCAAACAGTGGTCACATAGTCGGCGTTGTATCCTGAGAACCACGCATCCTTGGACTCGTTGGTCGTACCGGTTTTACCTGCCAGATCGGTGCGGCCCAGCGCCAGGGCGCGGCGGCCGGTGCCGAGCTTGATCACGTCCTGCAGCATGCTGGTGAGGATGTACGTGGTGCGCCCGTCGACAATCCGCTCGGCTACTGCTTGCGTCTCGACAGTGGGCAGGCCCGGTGCGGCATTGATGGTGTCAACGGTCAGCGCTGCGGCTTCAGGCGGCACATCCTTGCTGTCGGCTTTAGGCACGCTTGGCGGGTTGGCCACGAACAGGGTCTCGCCATTGCGGCTTTCGATTTTGTCGATCAGATACGGCGTGATCTTGTAGCCGCCGTTGGCGAATGTACTCCAGCCGGTGGCAATCTCCATTGGCGTCAGGGTGGCAGTACCCAGGGCCAGCGACAGGTTGCGCGGCAAGTCCTGTTTGTTGAAACCGAACTTGCTGATGTAGTCGACGGTGCGGTCTACACCCAGGCTTTGCAGCAAGCGGATGGAGACCAGGTTGCGCGACTTGTACAGTGCTTCACGCACGCGGATCGGGCCGAGGAAGGTGTTGGTGTCGTTCTTCGGGCGCCAGACCTTGTCCAGATATTCATCGACAAACACGATGGGTGCGTCGTTGACCAGGGTGGCGGCGGTGTAGCCATTATCCAGTGCGGCGCTGTAGATGAACGGTTTGAAACTGGAGCCCGGTTGGCGCTTGGCCTGCATCGCCCGGTTGTAGTTGCTTTGCTCAAAGGCGAAACCGCCCACCAGCGCGCGAATGGCGCCGTTGTCCGGATCCAGGGATACCAGTGCGCCTTGCACGGTGGGCACCTGGCTGAATTTGTAGCTGCCGTCGGTCTGCGGTTGTACGCGAATCAGATCACCGACCTGGGCGACATCCGAAGGCTGTTTGGGCATCGGCCCCATGCTGTTGGTGTTGAGGAACTTGCGTGCCCATTTCATGGTGTTCCAGGCGACGTGCGCCTCACCGGTGCGAGTCAGTACTTGAATGCCGTCCTTGTCGACCTGGGTCACGATGGCCGGTTCAAGACCGCTGATCGGGCGCTGCTTGGCCAGTTCCTGAGTCCATACGGCCAGGGTCTTGCCCGGCAGGCGTGACTCGGGGCCACGGTAGCCGTGACGCTGGTCGTAGGCAATCAGGCCTTCATGAACGGCGGTGTTGGCCAGTTCCTGAAGGTCACTCGGCACCGTGGTAGTCACACGGAAGCCTTCGGTGTACGCCTCGCTGCCATAACGGCCGACCATTTCGGCACGGGCCATTTCGGCGATGTAGGGGGCGCTCACTTCCGGCGTTGGCACGTGATAGCTGGCGTTGACCGGCTCGGCGATCGCCGCTTGATAGCTGGCCTGATCGATTTTACCCAGCTTGTACATACGCCCCAGGATCCAGTCGCGGCGCTCTTTGCTGCGCACCGGGTTGGCCAGCGGGTTAAACCGTGAAGGGGCTTTGGGCAGGCCGGCGATCATCGCCATCTGCGCCAGGCTCAGGTCGCGGATCGATTTGCCGTAGTAAACCTGAGCTGCGGATTCGATACCGTAAGCGCGGTTGCCCAGGTAAATCTTGTTCACGTACAGCTCAAGGATCTCGTCCTTGGTCAGCTCGCGTTCAATTTCGAGAGCCAGCAGGATTTCGTTGGTCTTGCGCGAAAAGCTTCGCTCGCTGGAGAGGAAATAGTTCTTCGCCACCTGCATGGTGATGGTGCTGCCACCTGATTGTATGTGTCCGCTTTTTACCAACTGGGTAGCGGCACGCATCAGGCTGCTGGGGTCGACCCCGTAATGATTGGCGAAATTGTCATCTTCTGCAGAAAGCAGGGCATTGATGAAATTGGGCGGAATGTCGGCGAACTTGATCGGTGAGCGGCGCATTTCGCCAAACTCTGCGATCAACTTTCCGTCGCTGGTGTAGACCCGCAAAGGAATCTGCAACTGGATGCTTCTCAACGACTCTACAGACGGCAAGCCAGGACTAAGATAGAGAAACGCGCCGCTCAACACGAGCAACAGCCCGCAGAACACGGCAACGAAAGACCACCCGAAAAACTTCAGCAGACGAATCAAGGCTTTTGGATTTCCAGATCAAGAAATGGGTTTGCACGTCAGGGTAGTGCGCAGTTGCGCCGGGTCGACGATACGGAAAAAACGCCCGGCATTATAAGCATTTTTCGCTCATGAACGTCATGAGCCGCATGTCAGAACAGGTTTTGAACGGATCTCATTTTTTACCCTCCGTAAGTTACGGATTGCATTAGGGAAAACAAAGGTGCCCGGATTATTTCCTCAAACACGTCAGCGCTGTGTCGGCGTACAAATCGGCCAGCAGTCGATCAAGCTCGTCGAGCTGAGCCGTTCACAGGGCCGGTTCAAGCTACAGTCCTATGCCATGGAACCCCTGCCAGCCGGGCTTGTGAATGATCAGACCGGCGCAGAGGCCAAAAGTGTCGTCCAAGTGCTTCTCAGGGCGCTGGAAAAGGCCCAGGTAATCGCCAGGGACGCCATTATCGCGATGCCCGATGGTCAGGTTATCTGCAAAAGCCTGGAGGTGGAGGCAGGCTTGAGCGAAGTCGAGCTTGAGCTTCATGTGCGGTTTGAGGCTGAGCAGTACATACCTTATGCACTGGATGACATGGCACTGGATTTTGAGCTCCAGGATCACCCGTCGAACCATACCGGGCCGGCCCGCGTGCTGATGGTGGCGTGCCGCCAGGAAGCGCTGGAGTGGCATTGTTCGGTCTTGACCGGTGCGGGATTGGTCCCGCGGGTGGTTGCCGTGCAGGCTCATGCCCTGGTGCGGGGCGTTGAGGCAATGACTGCAGGTCAGGCACTGAACGGGGCCGTGGCCGTGGTCGATTTTGCACCCCATACAATCCTGCTGAGCATCGTGCAGCAGGGTCAGGCCATTTACGTCCGGGAGCTGCTTTGCGGGCAGGCCACTGCAGGGGCGCAAGCATTCGAAACCACGATTGTCGAAGAGCTGGAGCGAGAGCTTGGGCTGTTTGCCGACTCCGGAGTTGATGGGCGGATCGGCCTGATCGTATTGACCGGTGAGGCTGCCATGGATCCGCTGCTGGCTCAGCGGGTTGAATCCCGTCTTGGCACGCCGACACGCATCGCCAACCCGTTTGCGTTGATGGACCTCGATCCCTCACTCACCCCTGAAGCCTTGCTTTGCGATGCCCCTGTGTTGTTGACTGCCTGCGGTCTGGCCTTGAGGGGGTTTGATTAATGGCGAGAATCAATTTGTTGCCCTGGCGCGCGTTGTTGCGTGAAAAGCGGCGCAAACGCTTTTTGATGGTGCTGGTGGCCCTGTCTTTGCTGGCGGTGGCCGGCCTGTTTGCTGCTGACCACTTTATCGACACCTTGGTAGAGGAGCAGATGGAGCGCAATGACCTGATCCGCAGTACCACGTTCCAGCTGGATGGGCGTGCGGAGCAGATCGACCAGTTGAAGGTGCGCCGGGAGCAATTGCTTGAACGCATGCAAACCATAGGCATGTTGCAGAGCAGCCGGTCGAGCAGCGGGATCATTTTGGAACAATTGGCGCGCAGCTTGCCGGAAGGTGTGCATTTCACCGACGTGAAAATGACCGAGGGCACCATTGTCATCACGGGGATTGCCCAGTCCAACAACCTTGTCGCCCAGCTGATGCGAAATCTCGATGCTTCGCACTGGCTGGATACGCCGCAACTCAATGACGTCAAGGCAGACCCTGCCCAGGCAGGCGGGCAGGAGCGCCTGTTTCAGATGACGGTGCGTGAGGCCCGACATACCCCTTCCGGGGGGGCATTGTGATACCTGCGCACTGGCTCGTTAGCCTGCGCAATTTCGACCTGCGCGAACTGGCCCCGGGTAACATGGGCGCCTGGTCGCCAGCCCGCAAAACAACCGTGGCTCTGGTGTGGCTGGGCCTGGTGCTGGTGTCGGGTCATGCGCTGCTGCTTCAACTGCCTTCTTCCCGGCTGCAACAGTTGCACGAGACTCAAACCACGCTGAAGGCGGAGTTTGAATCCAGGGTCGCACAGGTTGCCAATCTGGATGCTTATGTGATGCAAGTTCACAGGCTGGAAGCCGGGTTCAGTGCGTTGCTCAAACAACTCCCCGCTCAGGCACAAGTGCCCGAATTGCTGGATGAGATTTCGCGGTTGGGTCTGAGCAATGGTCTGCTGGTCGAGCACATTCAGTGGCTCCCTGAAGTCCTGCAAACGTTCTATGCCGAACTGCCACTACAGATGACCCTCGTCGGGGGCTATCACGAACTTGGCCTCTTCGTCAGCGCCATGGCCAGCCTGCCGCGCATTGTCACCTTGCATGACCTCAGCCTTGCGCCGAGCAACGGTACCAGTGACGGTCAACTGCGCATGACGCTGCTGGCAAAGGCCTACCGAACCACGATCAAGGACTGATCCCATGGGTGTTTGTTTGCGAGTGTTTGGCGCCGGATTGCTGGCAAGCCTGGCAGGGTGTGACAGCCCGCAGACTACCGCAGACCTGCACAGTTATTTACAGGCTACGCAGGGGCATGCGAGCAACGCCATTGAGCCGCTCCCCGTGATCAGTGTCGGGCCTGTGTTTGCCTATGGATCGATGGGTTTGCGCAATCCTTTTCAGGCTATAGGGGGGGGAGGGGACGGCAGTTGGCAGGTCAGCCTTGCCGGCGATGAACTTGACGCGGACCGGCCCCGGCAGTTTCTGGAAGGCTTTGATCTGGAGCAGTTCGAGATGGTTGGCATGCTGTCCAGTGAATCGCAGGCAAATGCCTTGCTGCGGGCCAATGGTGTTATTCATCGCTTGAAAGTGGGGGATTACCTGGGGCGCAACAATGGCCAGATTGCTTCGATCCAGGCGCACCAGATTGAAGTATTTGAACTGATTTCCGATGGTCGGGGCGGTTGGTTGGAAAGGTCCCTGACGATTCCTTTAAATCAACAGTCTTAACGGATAAACACCATGAAAAGGATTTCACCGGTCTGCGTACTGGCGCTATGGAGTGCGCTGAATTCGCAGTCAATGCTGGCGGCTGGGCAGGCCGCACCATCATCCGTCAAGCGCTCGCAGTATGTGGGCGAGCCCATGTCCCTGAGCGTGCAGAATCTTGATGTACGCACGGTACTGCAATCGCTGGCGGATTTTACCGGGTTCAACCTGATGGTCAGCGACACCGTAAAGGGCAGCATAACCCTCAGCTTGCAGGATGTGCCTTGGGATCAGGCGCTGGAGCTGGTGCTTGAGAGCAAGGGGTTGGGCAAGCGTCTTGAAGGTAATGTGTTGTTGATCGCGCCCCTGGAAGAGATCGCAGCCCGCGAGCGCCCTGAGCCTGCGCCTTTGCGTCGGGAGTTGGTGCAAGTCAATTACGCCAGGGCGGCAGATATCGTCATGCTGTTCCAGTCAGTGACCGGCGGGCAGCCCGGCATCGAGGGGCAGGGCACGATCACGGTGGATGAACGCACCAATACCATCATTGCTTATGAATCGAGTGAACGGCTGGAGGAGCTGCGGCGCATCGTGGCTCAACTGGACGTGCCAGTGCGTCAGGTGATGATCGAAGCCTGGATTGTCGAGGCAGGCGTGGACTTCGAAAAAAGCCTGGGTGTGCGTTGGGGGGGAGCGCTAAACAATGGTGGCCTCTGGAAAGCCGGTGGTATTACCCAGCCTGCGGCGTCCGGGGCTGCCCCGGGCAACGTTAGTGCGCCCTTTGTTGATTTGGGTGTTTCGCGAAATACCTCGGGCTTGGGCATCGCCTTCATCACCAACAATGTGTTGCTGGACCTGGAACTGACGGCCATGGAAAAAACCGGTAATGGGGAAATTATCTCGCAACCCAAAGTGGTTACTGCGGATAAGGAAACCGCCAAAATTCTTAAAGGCACCCAAATTCCTTACCAGCAGGCCAGCAAAACCGGGGCTACATCGGTTTCGTTCAAGGAAGCCTCATTGTCACTGGAGGTGACGCCGCAAATCACTCCGGACAACAGCGTCATCATGGCCGTCGTAGTGACCAAGGATGAGCCCGATTACATGAGCAGGCTGCAGGATGTACCGCCCATCAAGAAGAACGAGGTCAGGGCCAAGGTGCTGGTCAAGGACGGTGAAACCATCGTGATTGGGGGAGTGTTCTCAAAAACTCAAAGCAAAGTGGTAGATAAAGTGCCATTTTTAGGCGATCTGCCGTATGTTGGCCGACTTTTCCGTAGAGACGTTGTCCTGGAAAAAAAATCCGAACTGCTGGTGTTCCTGACTCCGCGTATCATGAACAACCAGGCGATTGCTGTGAGTCATTGATTCTGTGCGAAATTTGATTCTTGTTGGGCCAATGGGGGCTGGAAAAAGCACCATCGGACGTTTGCTGGCCAAAGAGCTGCACCTGCCGTTCAAAGATTCCGATAAGGAAATTGAAGTGCGCACGGGTGCCAATATCCCGTGGATCTTCGATAAAGAAGGCGAGCCGGGCTTTCGCGATCGTGAAACAGCCATGATTGTCGAGCTGTGCCATGAAAATGGCATTGTGCTGGCCACCGGTGGTGGCGCGGTCATGCGCCCGGAAAACCGGCAAGCGCTGCGCAATGGTGGGCGCGTGGTGTATTTGCACGCCTCCATCGAGCAGCAGGTGGCGCGCACCTCCCGTGATCGCAACCGGCCACTGCTGCGCAATGCCAACCCGGAAAAAATCCTGCGCGACCTGCTGGCCGTACGCGACCCGCTTTATCGTGAAATTGCTGACCTGGTGGTTGAAACCGATGAGCGGCCGCCGCGCATGGTGGTGCTCGATATCCTCGAGCGCCTGGCCCAGCTTCCTCCCCGGTAGTCGCTGCACAGACCATTAAAGTGCGATACGAAATGCGCTATTCTCGGCGCCGAGCATGCCTTTTTACGGCATGCCATCACTTGATAATTGCGAAGCAGGGCGCTGGCGCCGTGCTTCAACGCGGGGTTTCATGCAGACAGTGAAGGTTGATCTAGGCGAGCGTAGCTACCCGATTCATATTGGCGAAGGTTTGTTGGATCAGCCGCAGTTGCTGGCTCCGCATATCGCCGGGCGCCAGGTGGCGATTGTGACCAATACAACGGTCGCGCCACTCTATCTTGAGCGCTTGACGCGTAGCCTCGCGCAGTTCTCGGTGTTGCCGATCATCCTGCCCGATGGCGAGTCGTTCAAGAATTGGGAAACCCTGCAGCTGATTTTCGATGGCCTGCTCACAGCACGTCATGATCGACGCACCACGGTGATAGCGTTGGGTGGGGGTGTTGTCGGTGACATGGCCGGTTTTGCTGCTGCTTGTTACCAGCGCGGAGTCGATTTTATCCAGGTGCCGACCACTTTGTTGTCCCAGGTCGATTCGTCCGTGGGCGGCAAAACCGGGATCAACCACCCTTTGGGCAAGAACATGATCGGTGCCTTCTATCAGCCCAACCTTGTGCTGATCGACACCCAGACCCTCAACACCCTGCCTGCCCGCGAATTGTCCGCAGGGCTGGCTGAAGTCATCAAATATGGCCTGATATGCGATGAGCCGTTCCTGACCTGGCTTGAAGACAACATGGATGCGCTGCGATCCCTGGACCAGGCGGCCCTGACTGCCGCGATCCAGCGTTCGTGCGCGGCCAAGGCTGAAGTGGTCGGCGCCGATGAGCGCGAAGCGGGTGTGCGTGCAACGCTCAACCTGGGGCATACCTTTGGCCATGCCATCGAAACCCATATGGGCTACGGCGTGTGGCTGCATGGCGAGGCCGTCGCTGCGGGCACCGTGATGGCACTGGAAATGTCTGCCCGCCTGGGCTGGATCACCGATGCCGAGCGTGATCGAGGTATCCGGATCTTTCAGCGTGCCGGTTTGCCAGTGGTGCCGCCCGTCGAAATGACCCCGGCCGACTTTATGCAACACATGGCAGTTGATAAAAAAGTGATCGACGGTCGTATGCGTCTGGTGCTGTTGCGCCGCATGGGCGAAGCCACAGTGACTGACGATTATCCACAAGAGGTTCTACAAGCCACGCTGGGTGCGGATTACCGCGCGCTGGCTCAGCTTAAAGGTTAATAAGATCCCGATGACTAGTTTGCATGCCGACGAGGCGTTCCTCGGTCACTTCCAGCTCACCCACGACCCCTTTGCACCGCGGGTTCCGGGCTTCAAGTTTTTCCCGGCCCAGCGCAAGCCGGTTCTGGGGCAGTTGCATCACCTTGCCCGCTACAGCCAGTTGCTGCTGGTGGTCACCGGGCCTGAGGGCAGCGGCAAAACCTTGCTGCGCCAGGCGTTGGTGGCGAGTACAAACAAGCAGTCGGTGCAAAGTGTCGTGGTCTCGGCGCGTGGGGCCGGCAATGCCGCCGGTATCCTGCAGCAAGTGGCGCAAACCCTGAATGTGGCGCGCCCTGACGTGGGCTCCATTCTGGCGCAAGTGGTGCAACTGGCGCTTACGGGGCAAGAGGTCTACCTGCTGGTCGATGATGCCGAACAGCTCGATGAGTCTGCGCTGCAAGCCTTGCTGGCGCTGGCTGCGGGTACGCCAGAGGGGCGTCCGCACGTGTTCTTGTTCGGTGAGCCGTCGATGATTGCCGGTCTTGAGGAGCTGAGCGCTGATGAAGAACGCTTCCATGTGGTCGACCTGCAGCCCTATGACCTCGAAGAAACCCGCGAATATCTGGCCCAGCGCCTTGAAGGTGCCGGGCGCGGGATCGAACTCTTTAGCGCTCAGCAGATCTCAGATATACACGAGAGCTCTGAAGGCTGGCCCGGGATTATCAACCAGGTCGCCCGTGATGCAATGATCGAAGCCATGATTGCCAGCCGCTCAGCGGTCAAGCGTCCAAGTATGGGGTTCAAGATGCCGAAGAAACACGTATTGGCCATTGGTGCAGTAGTGGTAGTGGCTGTCGCTGCTGCCGTTTTGATTCCGGGCCGTGGCAAGGCGCCTGTTGCGCCGGATGCCGAACAGACACAGCTGGGGCAGGCCACACCCAATGGCGGGGCCAAGCCGTCGGTGGATTTCGCCGGTTCTTCGCAGCCGATGCCGTTGCCGTTGGTGGGGCAGTCTCAGCCGGTGATGCGTGGTCCGCTGGCTGAAGCGGCCGGTGGGATCTCCGAGGGCGACGATGGCGGTGTGCCTGCGGTCGACGGCGGCGTTGCTTCGCCACCGACCGTCACCACCACCGCGCCACCGGTTGGCGTGCCAGCGGGCCCTGCGCCCGTAGCCACGCCACGCCCGGCACCAGCACCGGCACCAGCACCGGCACCGGCACCTACCGTGGCCACGGCCAAGCCTGCGCCAGTGGCCAAGCCTGCCCCGGCCCCGGCAGCCAAACCAGTGGTCAAACCGGCCGAGAAGCCGGTTAGCCTGGCCAAGGCCGCACCAGGCGGTAGCTGGTACGCCAGCCAGCCTGCCAATAACTATGTGGTGCAGATCGTCGGCACCAGCTCTGAAGCGTCTGCGCAAAATGTCGCCAAAGAACTGGGCGGTGATGCTCGTTACTTCAAGAAAACCTTGAATGGCAAGCCGCTGTACGTCGTCACCTATGGCAACTTCCCAAGCCATGCTGCAGCAACTGCAGCAATCAAGAACTTGCCAGCGAAGACGCAGGCTGGTAAACCTTGGCCTCGCACTGTCGCCAGCGTCCAAAAAGAGCTGGCTGCAGCTCGCTGATGATCCGGCGACCTTACCCAGGTCGCCGTTCTAGTCCATCAAAACTCCTGCTTGTGCATGCGGCCTTAACAGCTGTGTGCCTTGTGGTGTCTGCGCCGTGTAGCAGTCAACATCAAAAATGTTTTGACTAGCACGAGCAATCGCTTTAAACCTTTCATAAATGCGACATGAATTTACGGTATAACGCCGCTTAATTTGTGGGTCTTTGTGACGGTGTGTAGAATGACCACCCTTTTGCCCCTGCCAAGCTGGCGTACGTTCAGCGCGGGAAGCAAGTGGTTGAATTAAAAGAAATTTGCCCTTTTTAAGGGCAGCCTGGTGAGAAAGTGTCTATGAAAGCAGGTCTGTACCACCCCGATGAATTCAAGGATAACTGTGGTTTCGGCCTGATTGCCCATATGCAGGGCGAACCCAGTCATACCCTTCTGCAAACCGCCATTGAAGCCCTGACCTGCATGACCCACCGCGGTGGGATCAACGCAGACGGCAAGACCGGTGACGGTTGTGGCCTGCTGATTCAAAAGCCTGACCTGTTCCTGCGTGCAACCGCCAAGGAGCAGTTCGGTACCGATTTGCCCAAGCAATACGCGGTCGGCATGGTGTTTTTCAACCAGGATCCGATCAAGGCCGAGGCGGCGCGCGACAACATGAATCGCGAGATTCTTGCCGCTGGCCTGCAACTGGTGGGCTGGCGCAAAGTGCCCATCGATACCAGCGTTCTGGGTCGTCTGGCGCTGGAGCGTCTGCCGCAGATCGAGCAAGTGTTTATTGGTGGGGACGGCCTGAGCGATCAGGACATGGCCATCAAACTGTTCAGTGCCCGTCGCCGTTCCTCGGTGTCCAACGCGGCAGACAGCGATCACTACATCTGCAGCTTTTCCCACAAGACCATCATTTATAAAGGCCTGATGATGCCGGCGGACCTCACCGCCTTCTATCCGGACCTGAGCGATGAGCGCCTGCAAACCGCAATCTGCGTGTTCCATCAGCGCTTCTCCACCAATACCCTGCCGAAATGGCCGCTGGCTCAGCCATTCCGCTTTCTCGCCCACAACGGCGAAATCAACACCATCACCGGTAACCGCAACTGGGCCCAGGCCCGTCGCACCAAGTTTGCCAACGATCTGATCGGTGACCTCGACGAACTCGGCCCGCTGGTCAACCGCGTGGGTTCGGACTCCTCCAGCATGGACAATATGCTGGAGCTGATGGTCACCGGCGGTATCGACCTGTTCCGTGGCGTACGCATGCTGATTCCACCGGCGTGGCAGAACGTTGAAACCATGGACCCCGACCTGCGGGCGTTCTATGAGTACAACTCCATGCACATGGAACCGTGGGACGGCCCCGCCGGCGTGGTAATGACCGACGGTCGCTACGCGGTCTGCCTGCTTGACCGTAACGGCCTGCGCCCTGCGCGCTGGGTGACCACCACCAACGGCTATATCACCATTGCCTCGGAAATCGGCGTATGGGACTACAAGCCTGAGGACGTGATCGCCAAAGGCCGTGTCGGCCCTGGCCAGATCCTGGCCGTGGACACCGAAACCGGTCAGGTGCTGGACACTGACTCGATCGACAACCGCCTCAAGTCGCGCCACCCGTACAAGCAATGGCTGCGCAAGAATGCCCTGCGCATTCAGGCGACCATGGAAGACAACGACCACGGTTCGGCGTTTTACGACGTCGATCAGCTCAAGCAATACATGAAGATGTATCAGGTCACGTTCGAAGAGCGCGACCAGGTGCTGCGTCCGTTGGGCGAGCAAGGCTACGAAGCGGTAGGTTCGATGGGGGACGACACGCCAATGGCCGTGCTGTCCCAGCGTGTGCGAACACCTTACGATTACTTCCGCCAGCAGTTTGCGCAGGTCACCAACCCGCCGATCGACCCGCTGCGTGAAGCCATCGTCATGTCGCTGGAAATCTGCCTCGGTGCCGAGCGCAACATCTTCCAGGAATCCCCTGAGCACGCTTCCCGTGTGATTCTCAGTTCGCCCGTGATCTCGCCTGCAAAATGGCGCTCGCTGATGAACCTCGACCTGCCGGGCTTTGAGCGTCAGATCATTTACCTCAACTACGACGAAAGCGTCGGTCTTGAAGCGGCTGTGCGCAATATCGCCGATCAGGCCGAAGAAGCAGCGCGCGCCGGTCGCACCCAGATCGTTCTGAGCGACCGTCATATCGCGCCGGGCAAGTTGCCGGTTCACGCCTCTTTGGCTGTGGGCGCCGTGCATCACCGCCTGACCGAAAAAGGCCTGCGTTGCGACAGCAACATTCTGGTTGAAACCGCTACTGCCCGTGACCCGCATCACTTTGCGGTGCTGATCGGCTTCGGTGCCTCGGCGGTCTATCCGTTCCTGGCCTACGAAGTGCTGGGCGACCTGATCCGCACCGGTGAAGTACTGGGCGACCTCTATGAGGTGTTCAAGAACTACCGCAAAGGCATCACCAAAGGTCTGCTCAAGATCCTCTCGAAAATGGGCATATCGACCATCGCTTCGTACCGTGGTGCGCAGCTGTTCGAAGCCATCGGCCTGTCCGAAGAAATTTGCGAACTGAGCTTCCGTGGCGTGCCAAGCCGCATCAAGGGCGCACGTTTCGTCGACCTTGAAGCCGAGCAAAAGCTGCTGGCAGCCGAGGCCTGGAGTGCGCGCAAGCCCATCCAGCAAGGCGGCCTGCTCAAGTACGTGCATGGTGGTGAATACCATGCCTACAACCCTGACGTGGTGGCCACCCTGCAAGCCGCCGTGCAGCAGGGCGACTACAGCAAATTCAAGGAATACACCGCACTGGTCGACCAGCGTCCAGTGTCTATGATCCGCGATCTGTTCAAGGTCAAGACCCTCGATACCCCGCTGTCGATCGACGATATCGAACCGCTGGACTCGATCCTCAAGCGTTTCGACTCGGCCGGTATTTCCCTGGGCGCCTTGTCGCCAGAGGCTCACGAAGCCCTGGCTGAAGCCATGAACCGCTTGGGCGCACGCTCCAACTCCGGTGAAGGCGGCGAAGACCCGGCGCGTTACGGCACCATCAAGAGTTCGAAGATCAAGCAAGTGGCCACTGGTCGTTTCGGTGTGACACCGGAATACCTGGTCAACGCTGAAGTGCTGCAAATCAAGGTTGCTCAAGGCGCCAAGCCGGGCGAGGGCGGGCAACTGCCGGGCGGCAAGGTCAACGGCCTGATCGCCAAACTGCGCTACGCCGTACCGGGTGTGACCCTGATTTCGCCACCGCCGCACCACGACATCTACTCCATTGAGGACTTGTCGCAGCTGATCTTTGACTTGAAACAAGTCAACCCGAAAGCACTGGTGTCGGTGAAACTGGTAGCTGAAGCGGGCGTAGGTACCATCGCCGCTGGCGTGGCCAAGGCCTATGCCGACTTGATTACCATCTCCGGTTATGACGGCGGCACCGGCGCTTCACCGCTGACCTCCATCAAGTACGCGGGCGCACCGTGGGAGCTCGGTTTGGCCGAAACCCACCAGACCCTGCGCGGCAATGACCTGCGCGGTAAAGTGCGGGTACAAACCGATGGTGGCCTGAAAACCGGTCTCGACGTGATCAAGGCAGCAATTCTGGGCGCTGAAAGCTTCGGCTTCGGCACCGCACCGATGATCGCCCTGGGCTGTAAATACCTGCGTATTTGCCACCTCAACAACTGCGCGACCGGCGTTGCGACGCAAAACGAATCGCTGCGTAAAAACCATTACATCGGCACCGTCGATATGGTGGTCAACTTCTTCACCTATGTGGCCGAAGAAACCCGCGAGTGGCTGGCCAAGCTGGGTGTGCGCACCCTGGAAGAGTTGATCGGGCGTACCGACCTGCTGGAAATCCTCCAGGGCGAGACTGCCAAACAGCACAACCTGGACCTCACGCCATTGCTGGGCAGCGACCATATCCCGGCCGACAAGCCGCAATTCTGCCAGGTAGACCGCAACCCTCCGTTCGACAAGGGCCTGCTGGCCGAGCAGATGCTCGACATGGCGCGTTCGGCGATCAACGACATGAGCGGCGCCGAGTTCGACCTCGACATCTGCAACTGCGATCGCTCCATCGGTGCGCGTATCTCGGGTGAAATCGCCCGTACTCACGGCAACCAGGGCATGGCCAAGGCACCGATCACCTTCCGCTTCAAAGGCACTGCAGGTCAGAGCTTTGGTGTGTGGAACGCCGGTGGCTTGCACATGTACCTGCAAGGCGATGCCAACGACTACGTAGGTAAAGGCATGACCGGCGGCAAGCTGGTGATAGTCCCGCCTGCAGGCAGCGTCTACAAAACTCAGGACAGCGCGATTGTCGGCAATACCTGCCTGTACGGCGCCACCGGCGGCAAGCTGTTTGCAGCGGGCACGGCGGGCGAGCGTTTCGCGGTGCGCAACTCCGGTGCCCACACCGTGGTGGAAGGCACAGGCGATCACTGCTGCGAATACATGACTGGCGGTTTTGTCTGTGTGCTGGGTAAAACCGGTTACAACTTCGGCTCGGGCATGACCGGCGGTTTCGCCTACGTGCTGGATCAGGACAACACCTTCGTCGACAAGGTTAACCACGAGCTGGTGGAAATCCAGCGGATCAGTGGCGAAGCGATGGAGGCCTACCGTAATCACCTGCAACACGTGCTGGACGAATACGTTGAGGAAACCAACAGTGAGTGGGGTCGCAACCTCTCGGAAAACCTCGATGATTACCTGCGTCGTTTCTGGATGGTCAAGCCCAAGGCTGCCAGCTTGAAGTCGTTGCTTTCCAGCATCCGTGCCAATCCGCAGTGATATGCGCCTGAAGAGTTTGATGAGGTTTTAACAATGGCTGAACGTCTGAGTAACGACTTCCAGTTCATCGATGTCGGGCGCAAAGATCCGAAGAAGAAACTGTTACGTCAACGCAAGAAAGAGTTCGTGGAAATCTACGAGCCTTTTAAACCCCAGCAGTCGGCCGAACAGGCCCACCGCTGCCTGGGCTGCGGCAACCCGTACTGTGAATGGAAATGCCCTGTGCATAACTTCATTCCCAACTGGCTCAAGCTGGTGGCCGAGGGCAATATCCTCGCCGCCGCCGAGTTGTCGCACCAGACCAACACCCTGCCCGAAGTGTGCGGGCGGGTGTGCCCGCAAGACCGTCTGTGCGAGGGCGCCTGCACCCTCAACGACGGTTTTGGCGCGGTGACCATTGGTTCGGTGGAGAAATACATCACCGATACGGCATTCGCCATGGGCTGGCGCCCGGACATGTCCAAGGTCGTGCCCACCGGCAAGCGTGTCGCCATTATCGGTGCCGGGCCTGCAGGCCTGGGCTGTGCCGACGTGCTGGTGCGTGGCGGAGTGACCCCGGTGGTGTTCGACAAGAACCCGGAAATCGGCGGTCTGCTGACCTTCGGCATCCCCGAGTTCAAGCTGGAAAAAACCGTACTGAGCCATCGCCGCGAAGTGTTTACCGGTATGGGTATCGAGTTCCGCCTCAATACCGAAATCGGCAAGGACATCAGCATGGAGCAGTTGCTGGCCGAGTACGACGCCGTGTTTATGGGCATGGGCACTTACACCTATATGAAAGGTGGTTTTGCCGGTGAAGATCTGCCTGGCGTGCACGATGCGCTGGACTTCCTGATTGCCAACGTCAACCGCGACCTGGGCTTTGAAAAGTCGCCGGAAGATTTCGTCGACATGAAAGGCAAAAAGATTGTGGTGCTCGGTGGCGGCGATACGGCCATGGACTGCAACCGGACTTCGATTCGCCAGGGCGCCAAATCAGTAACCTGTGCCTATCGTCGTGACGAAGCCAACATGCCGGGCTCGCGCAAAGAGGTGAAGAACGCCAAGGAAGAAGGCGTTAAGTTCCTCTACAACCGTCAGCCGATCGCCATTGTCGGTGAAGGCAAAGTGGAAGGCGTGAAGGTGGTCGAGACCCGTCTCGGCGAGCCGGATGCCCGTGGCCGTCGTAGCCCGGAGCCGATCCCGGGTTCTGAAGAGATCATTCCGGCAGACGCCGTGATTATCGCCTTTGGTTTCCGTCCGAGCCCGGCCTCGTGGTTCGAGCAGTTCGAGATCCAGACCGACAGCCAGGGCCGCGTGATTGCGCCAGAGCAGTCGCAGTTCAAGCATCAGACCAGCCATCCGAAGATTTTTGCCGGTGGTGACATGGTGCGTGGTTCCGACCTGGTGGTGACCGCGATCTTCGAAGGCCGTACTGCGGCTGAAGGGATCATGGATTACCTGGGCGTGTAACCCGATTCCCTGTGGGGGCGGGCTTGCCCGCGATGGGATCAACTCGGTCTGCTGATCAATCGAGTTGTCTGTATCGCGAGCAAGCCGGCTCCCACAGTTGTTTCGCGGTGTTGCCAAATAGCACGTTCCACCGCGGCAAATCGACCCGATAGATAAAAGGCACGGCACTTGCCGTGCCTTTTGCGTCCGTCTCTGAGAAAATGCCCCCACTTTTTTTCCGGATGCTGACATGACTGTTCTCAAGAATGACCGTTTCCTTCGCGCTTTGCTCAAGCAACCTGTAGACGTAACGCCTGTCTGGATGATGCGTCAGGCCGGTCGCTACCTGCCGGAGTACCGCGCCAGCCGCGCCAAGGCCGGCGATTTCATGAGCCTGTGCAAGAACGCCGAATTCGCCTGTGAAGTCACCATGCAGCCTCTGGACCGCTTCCCGCAGCTGGATGCGGCCATCCTGTTTTCTGACATCCTGACCATCCCCGATGCCATGGGCCAAGGCCTGTACTTTGAAACGGGTGAAGGCCCGCGCTTCAAAAAGGTTGTCAGCACCCTGGCCGACATCGAAGCGCTGCCCATCCCGGATCCGCAAAAAGACCTCGGCTACGTGATGAACGCCGTCAGCACCATTCGCAAAGAGCTCAATGGCCGTGTGCCATTGATTGGCTTCTCCGGCAGCCCGTGGACGCTGGCCACTTATATGGTTGAAGGCGGCTCCTCCAAGGACTTCCGTAAAACCAAGGCCATGCTCTACGACACCCCGCAAGCCATGCACTTGCTGCTCGACAAGCTGGCGCAGTCGGTCACGTCTTACCTCAACGGCCAGATCCTGGCGGGCGCGCAGGCGGTGCAGATCTTCGACACCTGGGGCGGTAACCTGTCAGCTGCGGCCTATCAGGAGTTCTCCCTGGCCTATATGCGCAAAATCGTCAGCGGCCTGATCCGCGAACACGAAGGTCGCAAGGTGCCGGTCATTCTGTTCACCAAAAACGGTGGCCTGTGGCTGGAAAGCATCGCCGATGCTGGTGCCGATGCACTGGGCCTGGACTGGACCTGTGACCTGGGCGAAGCCCGCCGTCGTGTCGGCAATAAGGTTGCCCTGCAAGGCAACATGGACCCGACCGTGCTGTACGCCAACCCGGAGGCCATCCGCACCGAAGTCAAGCGCATCCTGGCCAGCTACGGCAACGGCTCGGGCCATGTGTTCAACCTGGGCCATGGTATTACCCCGGAAGTAAAACCCGAGCACGCCGGTGCGTTTATCAGTGCGGTGCATGAGTTCTCCGGTCAATATCACCAGTAAGCTCCAGCAGATTAAAAAATGCCCCGACATGTCGGGGTATTTTCATTTATTGCGTAGTCATTAGTATGACTGCCGACACTAAATGTAGGGGAGTTAGAGACAAAACCTACAGATTCAAGAGGGCTGGCCTTACATTAATAATTGTTCATGCCAGTGAAAATTAGCCTTCGCCTTTGTATAAATAAGGTTGGTGTTATAAAAGGCTGATTAGTTTTATCGGGCTTGCATTCTGCGCACAACGTTCTGTTATTCAGGGTAAGGTTGTTTTTGGGTTTTTTAATAATAAATGTACCAGGGTGAGTTCTTGGTTGTTGCACTTTCAAGCGCTCGCAGTTTGAGGGTGTATTAGTGATAACCGCCCTACATTCGGACTGCTGCTTGCAATACGCTCCGTAGACCACTCATTGTGATCCGGGTGTGGCTCTTGCTGGAAAGTTACCTTGGTCTAGAAACAAGTCGCAATGATAGCTCCTGACTGTTTAAGTAAGGGGGCGCCGGGTTTTGGAGTGAAGTTGTTCGGTACTGTTTAGCTTAAGCCTGTTTTTTAGAGGGGGATTTGCGTGTTGATGTGTGTGCAGGTTGATAGTTATCCACTTGCCATCTGACGCAGCGGTGTTTTTTATCAGGGTAGAGCAATTCAGTCATGAGACAGTCATGAACAGTTCGATTCAAGTACTCAAACACTGCTTTTCATCTGTATGGGCGTCGCTGGCATTGATCTTGGTCTATGGCAGTTATTTGGTGTGGCAAGAACAAGGGTATCGCCACTCTATCCATATGCAATCGGAACTCGCACCCTTGAATGTTTCAGATCCTCCGGCTCCCGGGCTTTTCAAGCCTGAAGTGATCGCCACGCTATTCGGGCTTGTCACTCAAGACCGTCGGGTACCGAGTGCTGAGCCATTGCAGTTGCGTGCGAGCTTTGTTGCGAGCCAGGGCTCCTCTCAAGCCTTGTTGGCCGATGCACAGTCGGCACGTTTCTACTCGGAAGGTGAGCCTTTGCCGGGTGGCAGTGTCCTGCGCCGTATCGAGATGGACCATGTGGTGCTATGGCGCAATGGGCGTGAAGAGTACCTGACCCTTAAACCGCCAAACCAGTATGTATTGCCCTTATCCACTGCTCCAGCTACGACCTCGCAGGAGACCACTTTTTACCTGCGGCCATCGACCGGGAAACTTTAGAAAATGCCCATGACCAAGCCCGGTGCCTTCGTTTTCGGCCCTCTTTTTACCTGTTGTGTGCTGTGCGCAGGGTTGCTGTTGCAATCTCCGGCGTGGGCCCAGAAGCAGTACTGGAAACTGGCGATGAAAGAGGCCGAACTGCGCGACGTCGTGCAGGAAATATCATCGATACTCGGCGCCACCGTGGTTCTTGATCCCAGGGTTCAGGGCCGGGTCACGGTTATTTCCGAAAAAGAGCTGGACCGCGAAGGCGTACGTCGCTTGTTTTACTCTGTGCTCGATGCCCACGGCTTCTCGGTGATTGACCAAGGTGATCGTTTACTGATCATCCCTGCCGCCGAGGCAAAAGCACGGGCTGGCAGCGCTGATGCGAAAGCGGTTGAGGCAGAGGCCTTTGTCACACGGGTCATCGAACTGAATGGCAGCGTCGCGGCCGATCTGGCTGGCCTGTTGCGACCACTGGTGTCTAGCAGTGGCTACGTCGGGCCTTCTGCTTCGGCCAACGCGCTGATCATTACCGACACTGCAGCCAATACGCAGCGCCTTGTCGAAATGGTTCGCCAGCTGGATTCAGGTGCGCGTTCCGGCCATTCGGTGGTTGTGCTCAAACATGGTCTGGCCAGCGACATTGCCAGGATCATGGAGCAAGCGCTGGACAAAAAGGATGCGGGTTCGAACAGTCGAGTGATCGCCGACACATCGACCAATCGAGTGGTAATCATTGGCAACGAAACAGCTCGCAAGCGCTTGAGTGCACTGGCCCGCTCTCTCGATGCTCCGGGCAGCATCAAGCAGGAAAACTCACGGGTGCTGCGTCTTCGCTATGGCGATGCCAAGCAATTGGCCGCAGTACTGGAATCAGTAAGCCCGGGTTTGAAAAAGGACATGGCCCTGGAGAGCAGTACCCAGAAAGCATCAACCCGCGAAGTGATGGTAGCGGCAGATGAAAGCCAGAACGCACTGGTGATCATGGCTGAGCCTGCGCAGGTTCGTACCCTGGAAAATATCGTGCGCGAACTGGATCAGCCGCGCTCACAAGTGTTGATCCATGCCGCTATTGTTGAAGTTTCCGGGGATATTGCGAAAACCCTCGGCGTGCAATGGGGTGTCAACGCAGGCAGAGGCAGAGGCGGTATTACCTTCCCGGGCACCGGAATTCAAATTGGTGCGTTGTCCCAAAGTAATATCAAACTCCCAGAAGGTGCCGTGCTGCAGGTTGGCAACGACCGTTTCAACGTCCTGGTTTCAGCGTTGGCCAGCGATACCAACAACAATGTGTTGTCCACGCCGAGCCTTCTGACCCTGGACAATCAGGAAGCCGAGATCCTGGTGGGCCAAAACGTGCCGCTCAAAACTGGCTCCTATACAGGCTCTGGTGAAAACGCCAAAAACCCCTTTACCACGGTGACGCGTCAGGACATCGGCATCAGCCTAAAGGTCAAGCCGCATATCAATGAAGGCAGCTTGATGCGTCTGGAAGTTGCACAGGAAAACTCCGAGATAGCCCCTTCACTGCAGGGTGTCGAGTCAACCGATCTGATTACCAATAAACGCGCCTTGAAAAGCACCATCCTGGCCGAAGACGGGGAAATCATCGTGATTGGCGGGCTGATCAAGGACAGCGTTCGAACCCAGGTCAGTGGCGTTCCTTTACTTAAAGACATTCCGTACCTGGGCGCCCTGTTTCGCTGGAACAAAGACACCCGTACCAAAACCAACCTGATGGTTTTTTTGCGTCCGACCATTGTGCGCAGCAAGAATGATCTGCGTGAAATCAGCGAAAGCCGTTACAACGCTTTGCGCAAGCTCGATGAGAGCGGTCCCAAGGGCAAAAGCTCGCGGTTGTTGCCCGACAATGCACATCAAATGTTCGATACCCCTACGCAAGATAACCGTCGCCCACCTGAAGCAGGTCGACCATGACATCGCCAGGTGAGCGTTTGCCTTTCGGCTTTGCCCGGCGTTTCGGGGTGCTGCTGGACACCTCATCCACGCCTGCCACCCTGTTGCTTCGTGCCGACACACCATTGACCGCGTTGGCCGAAGCACAGCGCTGGGCAACGGCTGAATTAAAGGTCAGCACACTCACCGATGCACAATTCAGCGAGCGGCTGGCCAGCACCTATAGCGCTGGCCAAAGCGCGGCCGAGCAAGTAGCCCAAGGGCTGGACGACGAACTCGACCTGATGAGCCTGGCCGAGCAAGTACCGCAAACCGCAGATCTGCTGGAGCAGGAGGGCGATGCCCCGATCATTCGCCTGATCAATGCCCTGCTGCGAGAAGCCATGCGTGAGAAGGCTTCGGACGTACACCTCGAAACCTTTGAGCACTACCTGTCCGTGCGCATGCGCATTGATGGCCAACTGCGTGAAGTGCTCAGGCCCAAACGCGAACTGGCCAGTCTGCTGGTATCACGGATCAAGGTGATGGCGCGCCTGGATATTGCCGAGAAACGCGTGCCCCAGGATGGCCGCATCAGTTTGCGTCTGGCCGGGCATGAAGTCGATGTGCGAGTTTCTACCCTGCCTTCTGCACACGGTGAGCGGGTAGTCATGCGTCTGCTGGATAAACAGGCCGGGCGCCTGGATCTCCAGTGCCTGGGCATGCCCGCCGAGACCCTGAGTCGGTTTCAACACATTCTTGCGCGCCCCCATGGGATCTTTCTGGTCACGGGCCCGACCGGCTCGGGCAAAACCACTAGCCTGTATGCTGCGCTTAGCCATTTGAATCACCAGAGCCGTAATATTCTGACTGTCGAAGATCCGGTGGAATATCACCTTCCCGGCATCGGCCAGACCCCGGTCAACACCAAGGCTGACATGACGTTTGCCCGAGGTCTGCGGGCGATTCTGCGTCAGGACCCCGACGTGGTCATGGTCGGTGAGATCCGTGACCATGAAACCGCCGAAATCGCCGTACAAGCTTCGTTGACCGGGCATCTGGTGCTGTCGACCCTGCACACCAACAGCGCCATTGGCGCCGTCACCCGGTTGGTAGACATGGGGGTGGATGCCTATCTGTTGTCGTCTTCTCTGGTGGGCATATTGGCCCAGCGGCTGCTGCGCACGCTGTGTGTGGACTGCAAAACCCCGTACGCCGCCGACCCGGTCGCCAGGGAACGGCTTGGCCTTGACCCTGAGGCCAGGCCGATCCTGTTCCGGGCTCGGGGCTGCACACACTGCCGGCAAGGTTATCGCGGTCGTACCGGTATCTACGAACTGGTCAGTATCACCCCGGCCCTGGCCGGGATGATTCATCAGGGCGCCAGCGAGCCGGAACTGATCCGCGAAGCGCGAAAGTTATCCTGCGGGCTGTTTCAAGATGGCCAACGGCGGGTGCTTGACGGTCAGACCAGCCTCGACGAACTGCTGCGTGTCACTCAGGAGGACTGAGCATGCCTGCTTTTGAGTATCGCGCGCAGGACGCCAACGGGCGCAATTGCCGGGGGCTTCAAGAGGCTGACAGTGCCCGCCATGCTCGCCAGCTTTTACGTGAGCGGGGCCTGCGCCTGAGCCATCTGGGTGAGGCCAGAAAAAATCGGCAGAAGGACAGCCATGCGCAGTCCGGCACCCGTCTGGGGGGCACGGATCTGGCGCTGCTCACCCGTCAATTAGCCACTCTGATCCATGCCGGCCTGCCCCTCGAAGAAGCCTTGAGCGCCGTCACGGCTCAAAGTGAAAAGCGTCGGGTTAGCCATTTACTGGCGGCTGTGCGCAGCCGGGTGCTGGAAGGTCATGCCTTGGCCACCACGTTGGCGGTGTTCCCCCGCGCTTTCCCCGAACTGTTCCGGGCCACGGTCGCTGCAGGCGAGCGCAGCGGGCACCTGGGGCTCGTCCTGGAGCAATTGGCCGACTACACCGAAGCCCGTCAGGCCTCGCGCCAGAAAATCCAGCTGGCGTTGGTCTATCCCCTGATCTTGCTGGTTGCTTCGTTCTCGATTGTCGGTTTCCTGCTCGGCTACGTTGTACCCGACGTGGTCAAGATCTTCATCAACAGTGGCCAGCCATTACCTGTTTTGACACAAGCCATGATCGCCATCAGCAATGGTCTGCGCAGTCATGGCGCGTTGCTTTTTATCGTGCTGCTGGTTGCCTGCGGCGCGACCCGTTGGGCACTGCGTCAGCCGCGGCTGAAGCTGCGCTGGCATGTGCTGTTGCTCAACCTTGTGCTGGTGGGCGGGGTGCTGAGGGCAATGGAAGCAGCACGGTTCGCCAGCACCCTGGCGATATTGGGCAAAAGTGCCGTACCACTGGTGGATGCCCTGGAAATTTCGGCCACGGTCATCAGTAACCTGGCCATACGCCAACGCATGCTCGACGTTGCCCGCTCAGTCCGCGAAGGCGGCACTCTGGCTCGAGGGCTGGAGCGCAGTGGTGATATCCCGCCCATGATGCTGCATCTGATTGCCAGTGGCGAACGTGCCGGCGAGCTGGACAGCATGCTGGCGCGGGCCGCCGAGCAACAGGAAAAAAACCTCGCCGCCCGTATCGCCCTGGTAGTGAGCCTGTTTGAACCGATCATGCTGGTGCTGATGGGTGGCGTGGTGCTGCTGATCGTCATGGCCATTCTCTTGCCGATTCTTGGCCTCAATCAACTGGTGAATTGACCTATGAACAGTACTTCAAAACCCAATCAACGGGGCTTCACCCTGATTGAAATCATGGTTGTGGTAGTCATCATTGGTGTGCTCGGTGCCATTGTCGTGCCTCAGTTTATGAACCGCCCGGATCAGGCCAAGGTGACCGCTGCGCGCACTGATATTCAGGCCATTGCCACAGCCCTTGAAATGTATCGCCTCGACACCTTCAGCTACCCCTCGACCCAGCAGGGCCTTGAGGCTTTGAGCAAGCACCCGGCCGGCAGCCCGGTGGTAAAAAACTGGAACCCGCAGGGGTACCTCAAGCGGCTGCCACTGGATCCGTGGGGCACGCCTTATCAATACCTGAGCCCGGGTACCCGTTCGACAGATTACGATCTGTTTTCCTTGGGTTCAGACGGCGTACCCGGCGGTGAAGGGAGTGCGGCAGACATCGGCAACTGGAGCTACTGAGCCATGCGCAGGCGGGCGTCGGGCTTTACCCTGATCGAGTTGCTGGTGGTCATTGTGCTGGTGGGTGTGCTCGCTTCAATGGTGCGTATCAGTCTGGGTGACAACAACAGCCGCAACGCTCGACAGGAAGCCGATGTCCTGTTGGGCGTTATGCACGGTTTACGCGAGAAAGCGGTTCTGGATGGCCGGGAATATGGCCTGCGGCTTGAGCCCGGGGCCTATCAGGTGATGCGCTTTGAACGTGATGCCTGGAAGCCGGCTGATGCCCGGGTGAAGTTGCCTTACGGACTGGCCCTTGCCCTGACTGTGGAGGGGCGCTCGCAGCCCCTTATACCTATGGCAGAAGCACCGCAGTTAATGTGGTTGAGCAGCGATGAAAACACCGCTTTCAGTCTGCACGTCGACAGTCCGCCCCGGCGCTGGCGAAGTATCGTCAGCGACGGCCTTGGCGACGCGCTGGTTGTTGTGGCGCAGGCATCCCATGAAGGCTGATAAAGGTTTCACCCTGCTGGAGGTCATGATTGCGCTCGCCATCTTTGCCATCCTGGCGGCGGCGGTCATGTCTGCCTGCCAGTATGTGCTGGGCCAGAGTGCGAGGGTCGAGGCAAGGTTGTTGGGCGCATGGCTGGCGGACAACCACCTCAATGAAATGCAGCTGCAAACTGCTCCTCCGGCCTTGGGGCTACAAACCCTCAATGTGACCTATGCCCGGCGTGACTGGCGCCTGAGTCGACGCATCACGGCCGAGCCCGGTACAGGCCTGCTGCGGGTAGAGTTGAGTGTCAGCCCGGCGGGCAGCGAGCATGCGATACAGTCTGTGACCCACTGGCTGGCGTTCAGCCATGAATAAGCCCCAGGCCGGCTTTACCCTGCTCGAACTGGTGATTGCCATTGCCATTTTCGCCTTGCTGGGCCTTGGCTGCTGGCGACTCTTTGACGCAGTTGTACGTGTCGAGCGCAGCAGCACGGCACAACAGCAGGCCCTGCGCAGCTTGCAGAGGGCGGTGGCGATGATCGAACGCGATGTTTTGCAGGCCCAGAGTTCAGCCCAAAGCCCGGGTGTCGTGCTGTACCCCGATAAACTCGAAGTGCGCCGCGTCAACTGGCGCAACCCGTTGGGCCTGCCGCGCAGTGAGGTGCAGGATGTCAGTTACCAGCTCAAGGACGGTGTGCTCTGGCGCTTTAGCCGCGGGCTGGAGGAGGGCGCGCAACTGCAACAACAAAAACTGCTTGGCGATGTGCGCGAGGTGCGCTGGCGGTTGTTCAATCGCAAGACGGGTTGGCACAGTGCAGGTGCTTCTGCCCCCAAAACTGCGCAGCACGCCCTGGAGTTAAACCTGTCGGTGGGTCGCTTCGACGGTGTGCGCCGTGTGCTGTTATTGCCGGGGGGCACGTGATGCGCCGCAACCAGCGAGGGATCGCCCTGATCACCGTGTTGCTGGTGATGAGCCTGGCGTTGTTGATCACCGCCGGCATGTTGCGCAGCCATCGTCTGGCCCTGAACAGCAGTGCCCAGCAGATCCACCAGTTGCAACTGCGCACCCTGGCATTTGCGGGCGAGACCTGGGCCCGTGAACACTTGCGTACCCTGATCCGCGACCCAATGGTCGCCGTTGCTTCTGGCCAGGCCTGGGCCAGCAGCCAGCCACAGTTGCGCATCGACGATGGACAAATCGACGTGGTAATTGAAGACCTCGCCGGGCGATTCAACATCAGCCCCTTATTGGCCAAAGGTCCCGCCAGCGATGTGATGGAGCAACGCTGGATGCGCCTGCAAACCCTGCTTGAATTGACCCCGCTGGATGCCAGCGTACTGCAGGGCCAGAGTTTGAGTGATATCAGCCAGTTGCGTGTGCTGCCCGGTGTCGACAGCCAGTGGTACATGCGTATGCAGCCGTGGATCGTGCTGTTGGGCAAGGATGCCGTACTGAACATAAACACTGCGCCTGCCACTCTCCTTGCGACGCTGGAAGGCGTGACGCCTGAGCTGGCGCGCGCGCTGGTGACTACCCGGCCGCTGCAAGGCTATGCCAGTGTTCAGGATTTCACGTTCACCCCGGCGCTGATCGGGTTGGGTGTTCAGGCTGCGGGTCTGGGCATCAGCAGTCGCTGGTTTCGGATCACCACCGATGTGCGCCTTGGGCAAAGTCGCTTGCGGCTTGAAAGCGATGTGGTCCGCGATCCTCATACCGGCGAATGGCACTTGTTGCAGCGACGCCTTTTAGCTCCCCGACACCGCGAGCCCTTTGTATGAACAGCTGGCTTTACCTCACCGCCAAGGGTTTTGCCCACAGTGTCGAGATTGATTATGACAACGCCCCTGTATTCGTCTGGCACGATGCTCAGTCGCCGACAGAAACCTCATTGAGCGAAGCTGCAGCCGGGCTGAAAGGCCGGAACGTCGCACTGGTCCTGCCCATGGAAATGTGCAGCTGGGTGCTGACCGAACCCTGGCCGGGCAAGCGTAGGCCCACCGCACAGGCCCTGGCTTTTGCCGTCGAAGATCAACTGGCCGATGATCTGGACGAACTGCACTTCGCCGTCGGGCCGGTGGATACGCAGCAGCGTTATCCCTTGCTGATCACTCACAAACAGCGATTTAGAACCTTGCTGTGCCAGCTCCATGAGCGCGGTTTGACTATCGTCAGCGCGCAGGTGGATGCGGATCTGTTGCCACGCGATCAAGCATGTATGCAATGGTGGTGTGGGCGCTGGTTGGTTGGCGGGACGCTTGAATTCCGGCTGGCCGTCTCCCTGGTGGGGCTGGAGTTGGTTAAATCCGGTTTGCCCACCGCATTGACGGCGCGAAAAATTGACTGGGACGCACTCCCGGAAGATGCAATCAACTTGCTCCAAGGTGAGTTTCGGCGTCAGGTGCGGGGTTGGCCGTGGCGGCGACTCAGGGTAATGGCACTGCTGATGTTCACGCTGGCCTTGGGGTTTACCCACCTGCGCAGCAGTTTTCTGGAGGGGGAAGCGGCGCGGATTTATGTCATGAGCGAGGAGCGGTTCAAAACCCTGTACCCGGCGCAAACCCGTATTGTGGACCTGTCCGCACAACTCAAGGCAATGCAGCAGCGCGCCACGGGTGCACAAGGAGGGCATATGGCACGGTTGCTTCAACTGACCGAGCAGGTGATTGGCGCCAGCAGTGTTGAAGTGCAGCATATGGAGTGGCGGGCAAGCATCGGTTGGGTATTGAACCTCACGGTCGGCAGCTTTGCCCAGCTTGAGCAATTACGCGAGCGAGGCGTGCAAAGCGCACTGCCGATTACGCTGGGCAATGCGAGCCAGCAGGGCAGTCGGGTGCAGGCCATGCTGACCCTCAGGGATGAATCATGAAGACGTTTGTGCGTGAGCGCTGGTTGCACCTGCCGCCTCGAGACCGCCAGTTGTGCGGTGTGCTGGCGGTATTTCTACTGATTGTGTTCAGCGTCTACGGGCTGTGGTTACCGGCTCAACAACGTCTGGATGCGGCCCGGGCGCTATACCTCAAGCAGCTGGCACTCGAAGGTGAAGTCCGGCAGGCACGCCCCGGATCCATCGCCAGGGGTGCTGAACAGCCCTTGGTCTCGCGTTTGAGCGACAGTGCCGCAGACTCCGGGTTGAGCGTTGAGCAGTTTGAAATGGATGGCGGTGTTGTACGCATCTCCCTGAACGGGGATGCGGTTGCGGTGCTGGGCTGGCTCAATCGCATTGAACTGGAGGGTGCAGGCTTCGAAAGCCTGAGTCTGGAAAAACGTGGTACCAGCCTCCAGGCACGGCTACAGATCAACAACCCGAATTGAGGTAGTGCCTGTAGCCGCAGGTGCAGGGAGTTACGTGTTCTTTGCGTTTCCCGGCAGCACTGGCAGCCGGGCCAGATGCAGCGCTACCAGCAGGGCAACCACCAGCATGCTGGAGATAAACAAGCCGATGCCGTTCCAGCCCGCCAGATGCCAGAACACACCCCCCAGGGTGCCAGCTACGCTCGACCCGGCGTAGTAACTGAACAGGTACAGCGATGACGCCTGCCCCTTGGCCTTGCTTGCCCGGCGGCCGATCCAGCTGCTGGCCACCGAATGCGCGCCGAAGAAGCCGAAGGTGAACATCAGCATGCCGATAATCACAAACGCAATGGGCGTGAGTAGGGTCAGCGCGATCCCGGCCAGCATCAGCACAATCACCGCCCACAGTACGCGACGACGGCCCAGTTTGTCGGCCAGTGCGCCAATCTGTGCCGAGCTGTAGATACCCGACAGATAGACGATCGACAGCAAGCCTACCAGTGCCTGGTTCATATTGTACGGCTCGGCCAGCAGGCGGTAGCCGATGTAGTTGAACAGGGTGACAAAACTCCCCATCAGCAGGAACGCTTCGAGAAACAGCCAGGGCAGCCCGGCATCGCGAAAATGCATGGTGAAACCGTCGAGCAGGCTGCGCGGATTCATCGAGCGCGGGCGGAAGTTGCGCGATTCGGGGAGGATTTTCACGAACACCACCGCGGCCACCAGCGCCAGCGCGCCAATCACCAACATCGCGGTGTGCCAACTGACAAAGTCGATCAATACACCGCTGATCAGACGACCGCTCATGCCGCCAATGGCGTTGCCACCGATATACAGGCCCATGGCCAGGCCGATGTGCTGCGGGTGGATTTCTTCACTCAGATAGGTCATGGCTACCGCAGCCAGCCCGCTAAGAGACAGCCCTACCAGCGCCCGTGTAATCAGTACACCTTCCCAGGTCGGCATCAGGGCACTGAGGAGGGTAAACAGCGCGGCACTAAACAACGCAAACACCATCACGGGCTTGCGCCCGAAGGCATCGGAAATGGGCCCGGTAATCAGCAGGCCAATGGCTAGCATCGCCGTGGCCACGGACAGAATCAGACTGCTTTGAGCGGCATTGATCCCGTACTCATGGGATAGCACCGGCATCATCGGCTGCACGCAATACAACAGGGCAAAGGTTGCGAACCCACCCGAGAACAGGGCCAGCACCGTGCGCATAAACATCGGCGTGCCTTTCTCGATAAATACATCATTCAGTTGGGTAACAACATCATCCAGCGCGGACGGCGGGATTTCGTGGGCCAGGGGTGCAGCGGCAGTTTTCACGGGGACCTCAAATAGGGGTAAAGCCGAACGGCAATGACAAAAGAATATAGGCGGCTAACGATTCTTTCCAATATATAATTCGACCTGTTTAATAGGTTTTACGACTTAATGGAGGTTGTATGGAACTGCGCCATTTGCGCTACTTCATTGCCGTGGCCGAAGAGCTTCACTTTGGTCGGGCGGCGCAGGTGCTGGGCATTTCCCAGCCACCGCTAAGCCAGCAAATTCAGGCGCTTGAGCAGGAATTGGGGGCACGGCTGTTCGAGCGAACCAATCGTCGGGTTGCCCTGAGCGAAGCCGGACGCTTGTTTCTGGAGGAGGCGCGGCGGGTGTTGGCCCAGGTCGACAAAGCCGCCGACGTGGCCCGGCGGGCGCAGTTGGGTGAGCTGGGTGAATTGAAAATTGGCTTTACCTCGTCGGCGCCGTTCAACTCCAGTATCCCCCAGGCCATTTTTGCCTTTCGCCAGGCGTTCCCGGCGGTGCATCTGGACCTCAAGGAAATGAGCAGCCGCGAAGTGGCCGAGGGGCTGGTGGATGAGTCCATCGAAGTCGGGATCATGCGGCCGCTGGCGTTGCCGGATTCGTTGCATGTCGTGGAACTGTTTCGCGAGCCGCTGGTGGCTGTGATTCGCGCCGATCACCCGCTGGCCGAAGGCAGCGAGGATGGTTTGCAACTGGCGGCATTGGCGGACGAACCCTTTGTATTCTTCCCGCGCAGCTATGGCAGCGGCTTGTACGCGCAATTGCTCAGCCTGGCGCGGGTGGCGGGGTTCAGCCCGCATATCTCCCAGGAGGCGGGGGAGGCCATGACCATTATCGGGCTGGTGTCGGCGGGGTTGGGGGTGTCGGTGCTGCCGGCGTCGTTCCAGCATATGCGTATCAAGGGTGTGGTCTATCGGCCGTTGCTGGATACCGATGCCAATACGGCGGTGTGGCTGGTGCAGCGCAAGGGTCACTCATCACCGATGGCGACCGCGTTTGCGCAGTTGCTGACGCGCAAGATGGTGCACCCCTCACCCTAGCCCTCTCCCGGAGGGAGAGGTTTGGGGTGAGGGCAGGGCTGATCAGCGAGCCAGCAACTTATCCACAGACGCTTTGATCTGATGGATCAGATGCACCACCGCCAGCGCCACATCGCGGTTCAGGCCTTGCAGGTTATCGGCCGACGCATAGGCCGTGGCGATGGCGCAGCGCAGCAGTTCATCGGTGTGTTCGAGGGTTTGTTCGTGATCGTGTGTAGTCATGGTGAGTCTCCATCTATACGAATTGGAAGCTGTCACCATTTGCTTGCACACAAAGAGGGTGGCAGCTGTACGCGGGTGTGCAAGACCGGTAGATAGGAGCAAAACCCGGCAGATCCGAAGACCTCCCACGTACAGCCGCCATAAAGCAGAGTTTCTGGCGGTGATACTCAAATCTCAATCGGACTTGCACGCCCGGTCAAACATGGGGGATGACGTACCGGAGGCTAGCGATCGAAAGAGACAGGCGCAAGACCCAAGGATTCTCTAGGAAGCGTCCTGCGTATGAAAGAGATATGACCCTCGGACGTCGCTGCCCGGTAAATGTTGGCGCGCAAGATTCCCTCTTGGCGAAAAATCTCTTAACAAATCGATGCCGGGAGGTGATCGCCTTTTGTGCACGTTTGTCGTTAGGTTATTAACCCCTGACATCGAGATTTGATCATGGCCCATAAAGGTTACGCAGTGCTCGCTGGCTTATGCTTAGCACTCAGCGGTTGTGGAACGACCAATACGGTATTGCGTGGTGATGAAGTAACGCGTCGTAATCTTAAAGAGTGGAAAACCTACTGTGATTCCGTGCCCCGGGTTTACAGTGGCGTGTCATACGGTCTGTGTATTCTGCACGGGCCATCCCCTACTGTTTCACAAGATATTGCAGCGTCTGCCTTGCTACCACTCAGGCTTCTGGATTTCGTGCCTTCCGCCATTGCTGACACGGTGGTGCTGCCCTACACGATTTATCGCCAAAGCACCGAAGGAAGTATCACTCTCGCCCGATAGTTGTAGCTTTGGGCGCGTGTATTACCGGGCCAGTCACTTCTCCACAGACGTTTTAGCCTGATGGATCAGATGCACCATCGCCAGCGCTACATCGCGGTTCAGGCTTTGCAGGTTATGTCCTGCGAATGAAAGAGATATGGCCCGCAGGGGCTGCGGTTTGGCCGAGAATTGCGAAACGCGCAGTTATAAAACACGCTTGGAAACTTGAAAGTAATGCTGCGCAAAATCGCTTCTTTAAGCACGGGTCCAGTCAATGTCACTTCAATATCAACCGAAAGAAGGCAGCGTACTTATTTGTGATTTCAGAGGCTATGAAGTGCCGGAATGATCAAGGTCAGGGCCATCGTGGTTATTCGTAAACATCGGCTGTCCGCTGCGCTTTGAGCTTGTAAAAGAGCGGCCAGAAACGATAAGCGGGCGTCATGCTGGTTGCCTGAACGCTTAGCGCGAGTAATAGTCCATTCGTACCCGCAAGGGGCTTGTGAGACTCTGAGAATCCTGGGAAACCAGCCATTACAGAGCCGGACAGACACAGTGCTATGACAAGCCAGTCTGTTTGTGAATAAGGCGCCGAAAGGCGCCTTTGTCGTTTCTGATGCTTACAACGGTTTTACCCGCGCCGCTTCAGACAGCTGTTTGGCCGTGCGTTCGTTCTGATTGTCCTTGAGGTCGCGCACGATATCGCGATCCAGCAGGCGCACCCAGCGAATGTAATTCTTGTGAATCTTGCCGTCCTTGTAGTCCAGGCCGCTGCTGTCGCGGTACTGGATCCGGTAGTGATCGGCGCTGTACGGAATGTCGATTTCAGCGTGGTATTGCCCGCGCACGGTGATCTGCGCCTGCACCAGTTGCGGGGTGATTTTTTGCACTGTCCAGCCGCGCCCGACCAGGGCCTTGACGATGGCCTGTTGCATTTGCGCACGGTCGCTGTTGATCGAGGCATGTAATGTGCGGTCGGGGGTGAACACGGGTTTGCTGGTGCAGGACACGGTGGTCAGCAGGGCCAGGGCAATCAAGGTAATGCGCAGCAGGTAAGTCATTGCATGGGTTCCACAGGTATCAGGCCCAGCGACGGAAGATCAACGATGTGTTGACCCCGCCAAAGGCAAAGTTGTTGTTCATCACGTAGTCGTTGTGCATCACCCGGAACTCGTCACGCAGGTAATCCAGTTCGCCGCAGCGCGGGTCGACTTTATCGAGGTTAAGCGTGGGAACGTAGCGGTCGCGGTTCATCATTTCGATGCTGAACCAGGATTCCAGCGCCCCACAGGCGCCCAGGGTATGGCCAAAAAAGCTCTTCTGCGAACTGATGGGCATGTGTTTGCCGAACAACTCGCTGGTGGCCAGTGTCTCGGCAATATCACCCTGTTCGGTGGCGGTGCCGTGGCCGTTTACATAGCCGATGGCATCCGCGCCAATACCGGCATCTTCCAGTGCCAGTTCCATCGCCCGGCGCATGGTGCCGACTTCCGGGCGGGTGGTGTGCTGGCCGTCGGCATTGCTGCCAAAGCCGACGATTTCTGCGTGGATATGGGCGCCACGGGCCAGTGCGTGTTCCAGCTCTTCGAGTACCAGCATGCCGCTGCCTTCGCCGATCACCAGGCCGTCACGACCACTGTCGTAGGGGCGTGGGCTGGTGTGCGGGGCGTCGTTTTTCAGGCTGGTGGCGTACAGCGCGTCAAACACCATCGCTTCGGTGGGGCACAGTTCTTCGGCGCCGCCGGCGAGCATCAGCGGCAGGCGGCCGAACTTGATGGCCTCGTAGGCATAGCCGATCCCCTGGCTGCCGCTGGTGCAGGCACTGGAGGTCGGGATCAGGCGCCCGGTCAGGCCAAAGAAGATGCTGATATTGGCCGCTGTGGTGTGCGGCATCATCCGTACGTAGCTGTTGGCATTGAGGCCGTCTGCCACCGAGTTGAGCAGCATATTGCCGAACGCCATGATCTCGTCGGTGCTGCCGGTGGACGAGCCGCAGGCTACGCCCATGCGCCCGTCGCGAATGATCGGGTTGTCGAGCAGGCCGGCGTCCTGCAGGGCCTGCTCTGCAGCGCCGACGGCCAGCCGCGACACGCGGCCCATGCTGCGCAGTTGCTTGCGGGTCCAGTGGGCGGGCACCACAAAGTCATCAATGGGGCCGGCCAGTCGGGTGTTAAGTTCAGCGAACCGGTCCCACTCGTCCATGCGCCGGATACCGCTGCGCCCGACCACAAAGTTGGCTTCGATACTGGCCCAGTCACTGCCCAGCGAGGTGATACCGGCCATGCCGGTGACAACGACGCGTTTCATCAGCACAACCCTCCGTTGACGGCCAGCACCTGGCGGGTGATATAGCCCGCTTCGGCCGACATCAAAAAGTTGACCGCCCCCGCGACTTCTTCGGGGGTGCCCATGCGTTGGGCGGGGATCATTTTCATCAGTTCGTCTACCGGTACGTTTTCGTCAAGCATGGCGGTGTCGATCAGCCCCGGCGCGACGCAGTTGACGGTGATTTTGCGTTTGCCCAGCTCGATGGCCAGAGCCTTGGCGGCGCCGATCAAACCGGCCTTGGAGGCGCTGTAATTGACTTGCCCGCGGTTGCCGATCAGGCCCGAGACCGAAGTAATGCAGACGATACGCCCGGCTGCGCGGCGGCGGATCATCGGCATCATCACCGGATGCAGCACGTTGTAAAAGCCGTCGAGGTTGGTGCGCATCACCACGTCCCAATCGTCTTCGCTCAGCGCTGGAAAGGCGCCGTCGCGAGTCAGGCCGGCATTGAGCACTACGCCGTAGTAGGCGCCGTGGGTTTCAACGTCGGCTTCCAGGATGGCTTTGCATTGGGTGCGATCCGATACGTCGAATTGCAACACCCGGGCACTGCGACCCAAGGCGTGTACTTCGGCCATGACGGCATCGGCTTCGCTGCGGCCGCTACGGCAATGCAGGACCAGATCGAAGCCGGCTTGGGCCAGGCGCAAGGCGATGGCGCGGCCAATGCCACGGCTGGAACCTGTGACCAGAATGGACTCAGTCATGGCGGGTCTCCCGGGGTGTTTGAGCAAGGTAGGTGTCAGCCTGGGGCGGACGGAACACGTTCAGGCGGGCGCTGGCATGGATACCGGGGCCGGTGAGGTGACACTCGAATACGCCCATGCCGTTGTCGTCTTCCAGTGAGCGCAGGGCGTGGATATGCAGCGGGGCGCCGAGCGGGAAATGTTCGACGTTACATTCAAATTTACGTGTGCCCAACAAAAAGCCCAGCGCCACGGGGCGGCCCTGCAAGCGGGCGCGACAACCGGCGTAGGCCGCGACGCTTTGCGCCATCAACTCAATGCCTGCCCAGGCGGGCAGGCTACCGTCTTCGCGGTTGAACAGGCCGCCGGCTTTTACGATCAGGCGGGTTTCAATCTGCTCTTCATCAAACGCCAGGACCTGATCGATCAGGATCATGTCGCCAGCGTGGGGCAGCAGTTCGGCGAGTGGCCAGTCAATCATGGGGCCTCTCCGATAATCAGGCTGACGTTATTGCCGCCGAAGGCAAACGAATTGCTCATCAGGCAGCGCTGTGGGGCGGGTGCGAGGGTCTGGCCGGGGGTAACCCAGTTTAGCGCCGGCAGCGCCGGGTCGCCTTGGCCGTCCCAGACATGGGGCGCCAAAGCTCCACCGTGGCTCAGGCTCAGCCAGCAGAAGGCAGCTTCCAGCGCGCCAGCCGCACCCAGGGTATGGCCGGTCATGGGTTTGGTCGACGAACACGGCACACCGTTGGCGAACACCTGCGACACGGCGTGGCTTTCCATCGCATCGTTGTGCTGGGTGGCGGTGCCATGCAAGTTCAGGTAACCGATCTGAGCGGGCTGTAAACCCGCGCGGCCCAAGGCTTTGTGCATGGCTTGTACGGCGCCGCGGCCGCTGGGCTCCGGGGCGGAAATATGGTGCGCGTCACTGCTGGCGCCTGCGCCGAGCAGAGCGATGGTGTGGCCGTTGGCGGGGTGCCTGCTCATCAAGAACAGCGCTGCCGCTTCGCCGATATTGATGCCTCGACGGTTGACCGAAAACGGGTTGCAGCGCTCATCCGCCACCGCTTCCAGCGCCGAAAAACCGTTGAGCGTCAATTTGCATAGCGTGTCGACACCGCCGCACAGCACTACGTCGCACAGGTTCATGTCCAGCAACCGCTGGGCGCTCATCAGCGCCCGGGCGCTGGAGGTACAGGCGGTGGAGATCACATAGGCCGGCCCGCTGATGTTCAGCCAGTCGGCCAGGAACGTGGCCGGTGCACTCAGCTCTTGTTGCTGATAGCTGTAATCAGCGGGGAACTGCTGATGCTGCAGGTAATGGGCAATGCCCTGACTGGCTTCATCAATGCCCGAGGTACTGGTGCCCAGCACGATGGCAATACGATCGCGGCCGAAAGTAGCGATTGCTTGCTCAATATCGCCCTGTATTTGCAATGCGGCTTCGAGCAACAGTCGGTTGTTGCGGCTGTTTTGCTGTTCGAGCCCAGCGGGGATCGCTGCCAGTTCGCCGCTTACCGCGCCGATGGTCGGCGAGCGTTCAGGCACCCAGCCGCTTTGCCGCTGCATGCCCGAGCAGTCACCGGCAAACAGTTTGCTCGCCACTTCGGCGGGGCCTCGGCCCAGAGAGCAGACCACGCCCAGTGCGTTGAGGTAAGCAGTCATGGGGCGGCCTCCAGCGGGCTGATTGTGTAATGCAGATCGCCCTTCATATCGATGCGAAATGCCTCGGGTTGCTGGTAGTGCACTTGCCAGCGCTGTTCAATAACTCGCAAGTCAGCCGCAGTTTTTGCTTGTGGATAATTGTCCGCCAGCTCAGTTGCCGGTGTCAGTGCAAACAATAGCGCGGCGAAGAGTTCGCGGGCCTCGGGGTTGGGCGGCAACAGACCGTCAGCCTGCCAGGTGCCGTCTTGCAGTAATTGGCGCGCCAGCGGAATACCCAGGGGGTCCATCAGCGACCAGCGTAGGGCAGGTCCTTGCTGCTGGATCACCAGCAACCAGTCTTGCCGTTGTTCGGCCTGTTCGCGCTGGATATGCAATTGCATGGGCAGGGCCAGGGTTGGCGTTTTCCTGGGCAGCGGCAAGCTGGTGCAGCTACTGAGCAGCATGCACATCACTAACCACACAAACATTATCCGTGTGGGAGCGGGCTTGCTCGCGATGCAGGCAACTCGGTTCATCTGATTCACAGCAGCGATCCTGTCGCGAGTAAACCCGCTCCCACAGGGGATTGGGGTTTGCGCGCCACCACGTTGACCAGGGTTTCATCACGCTGGCCCACCGGTTTTGGCTTTAGCAAGCCAACCCGCTCCAACAGGCCGAAGTCTTTGGAGCGACTCCACCCCAGGTAAGGATAGGAGATATTCTGTGGCTCAAATTCAAAGCCCTGGTCACGGATCATCTCCAGGTATTGCGCTGCGCTTTTTTGCACATGCATGGGGTGACGGAACAGCCAGCGGATCACCCAGGTATCGATATAGGCTTCGGTGGACTCGGCAAACAGCAAGTAACCACCGGGCTTGAGCACCCGGTAGAACTCGGCCAATGCCCGGTCCTGTTGCACCAGGTGATGAAAAGTCTGGTGACAGAACAGGATGTCGATGCTGTCATCGGCCACCTTCAGCTCAGCGCAATCGCTGCCGATCAGCTCAATGTCGATGCCCTGACGCCGGGCTTCTTCGGCGCTCAAGTGCAGGCTCAGGGGATCAGCATCGAGGCCGATCAGGCGCTTCGGTGCGAAGGTTTTGTCCAGGTACTGGAACGATTTGCCCTGGCCGCAACCGGCATCGAGGATCACCGGCGCGGTTGGCAGTTCATCACTGAACAGGCTGCGCAGGTCATTGATGGCCACCCGCAGTACATGGTGCTGCCAGGTGTGGCTGCGCAAGAACCAGAACCCCAGGCGGGTTTCTTCAACGTAGGTATCGCTCAGAGGTTTCATGCGGGCTCCGTGGCGCAGATATCCGACAGCATGCGCAAACGGCGCCTGGACTCGCTGACAAAGGGGTTGCTTTCGTCCCAGGCATAACCGGCCAGGATCGAGCTGATCATGCGGCGAATATGCGGCTGGCTGCCGGGGTGGTAGATCACGTCCTGGAAGGTGCCGGCGTACCAGCCTTCAACATAGCAACGGAAGGTGTCGACCCCGCGCTTGAGCGGTTCGGCAAACTCGCTTTGCCAGTCCACCGCCTCGCCTTGCAACTGACGGTGCAGCACGCCCGCCGCCATGCTCGCTGAACGCATGGCGATGGTTACGCCCGAGGAGAACACCGGGTCGAGGAACTCGGCAGCGTTGCCCAACAGTGCAAAACCTGGGCCGTGCAGGGTTTTGACGTTGGCCGAGTAACCGCCCAGGGTACGGGCCGGAGTGTCCCATACGGCATTGGCCAGCACCCGTTGCAGGCTGGGGGTTTCATCGATAAAACTACGCAGGCAGGTGTCGAGGTTTTCACTGCGGCCTTCGAAATGCCCGGCTGCCGCCACCACGCCCACCGACGTGCGGCCATTGCTGAACGGGATGCTCCAGAACCAGATGTCGCGCTGGGTCGGGTGGGTGGTAATAAGGATTTTGTTGCGATCAAAACCTTCGTAATCGATACGGTCTTCCACGTGGGTAAACACCGCCTGACGCAGCGGAAAGTTCGACGGTGCTTCAAGGTCGAGCAAGCGCGGCAATACGCGGCCGTAGCCGCTGGCGTCGAGAATGAAGTCAGCTTCAACCTGATAGCGGCTGGTGTCTTCGCGCTCAATGTGCAGGAGCGGTTTGGCACGCTCGATATCCGTGCTGATCACGGTTTCGCCATAACGGATTTCGACACCTTGCAGCGCGGCTTGATCGGCCAGCAGTTTGTCGAAGTCCGCGCGTTGCACCTGAAAGGTGGTGGGTTTGCCGTTACTGAATGTGTCACCAAAATCGAAGGCGCTGTATTGCTCGCCCCAGGCGAAGGCAGCACCGTTTTTCAGCTGGAAGCCGGCGGCCTGCACCGCGTCCAGCATGCCCGCTTCTTCGATGAAGTCGATGCAGTGCGAAAGCAGGCTTTCGCCAATCGAAAAGCGCGGGAAGTGCTGGCGCTCGATAACCAGCACATCGTGGCCCTTGCGTTTAAGTAGGGCCGAGGCAATGGCGCCGGACGGTCCTGCACCGATGACTACAACCTGACGACGTTCCATTTCTATTCCTGACACAGGCGCTCCTTGCCGGGTACCACGGCAGACTTCAAGGGGGGGGGGCTCATACCCGCCAGCGCCGGCAGCAGCGTGGCGATGAGGCTCATCAGTATCAACGCGAAGTACAACGCGGGACTGATCAGCTGTTGTTGCAGCAGCAAGTTGAGGAATACGATCTCACTCAACCCGCGAATGTTCAGCAGCAGGCTTTCACGCCATCGGCTGGCGCCTGCAAACGAGGGCGTGGCCCAGCTCAGTCCGAGCCAGTTGCCCAGCAGTTTGCTGGCCATCGGCAGAAGCAACAGGACCGCCAGTTGCAGCGGGCTTATCTGGCCCAGGGCGCTGTGTACATCAATCTGCACAATGCCGAACGTCAGAATCAGCGGGATCGCCAGCGTGGTCTGCATGCGCTCAAGCCACACGGCCTTTAACGGCATCACCAGCGGTACCTTGAGCCATGCCATGCAGACCAGATAGCCGACGCCAAATATCAACGCATTGAGGCGGTAATGTTCGGCCACCACCAACAGTGCGAAAAAACTCAGGCTGTAGCACAGCGGCTGACGAATGCGCAGGCCGCGCATCAGCAGCGGCAATAAAGCCCCGGCCAGCGGCAGTAATACACTGCTCAGGTTCAGGCTGCCCTGGGCCAGGCCGAACAGGCTCCAACAGGTCAGGTCGATCACAATTGCGCTTTGCACCAGGCGACGGGAGGCAGCAGGCGGGTAGTCGATATGGCGCAGGTACAGGTACAGCACCGGGATGGCAGTGATGGCAAACACCAGCCCCACGGCCAGCGAATTCAGCCAGGGTTGCTCGGGCAACAGCCAGACGGCGCAGGCGAGCCCGCTGACGAAGGGCACGGCAAAGCTGGGCAGGGCGATTTTCAGGCTCTGGCGGTCCAGTCGCAGATCAATCACGTCGCTCAAAATGGTCCCCAGCAACAGGGCGAAGCTCAGGCTGTAAAGGCTTTTGAGCCAGACCGGCGCCACCAGTTGCGCACCGTTGAGCTGCCAGTGCGGCTCGATCCAGAACAGCATCAGCAACGGCAAACCGATGGACGCCAGCAACAACTGGCTGACAATCGGGATCATGCGAAAGCGCCGACCCACGTGAGTGGCCAGCGCAAACAGGACTAACGCCAGCAGCCAGAACAGACCCGTCAACACGGCTTATGCTCCTGCTTGCCCGCCCAGGGGGCGAGGATAAAGCTGAACGCCAGCCCCAGGCTCACCGACAAGCCGAAATTGCTCACCGCCGGTGTACTCGACACCGCCAGCAAGCCAAACGACAGCCATGTGGTCAGGGCGGCCAGCAAGGTGCCCAGCAAGCTGACGGCCGCACCACCGATTTGCTCGCGCATCAGGATCGCGTAGTCGACGCTGATGGCGGTGACCAGCAATAAGCCGAACAGGCTGAACAAGGTTAGCGGCTGGCCCAGCCAGCCAAGGCTGGCGAGGCTGCACAGGGCGGCGAGGAGCGGCAGCGCAACGATGCGCAATGCTCCGCCAAAGCCGAACGGAGCGATCAATAGCACGACGATCAGCGCGCATGACAACAGCTTCAACTCAGCAGCGCTGATTTGTGTGGCCGCAAACACTTTGTTCAAGTCCCCCAGGCGATCCACCAGTTTCACACCGGGCAAGTCCTGCGTTTGCGCACGCAACAGGCTGGCATCATTTAAACCTTGCAGGCTGACCATCGCGGCGACGCCGTCGGTATTTTTGCCCAGCCATAGTGCTCGCCATGGTTCGGCCAACGGGCCTGCCAGCGCATCGTCGATTGACTGATCGGGCAAGGCTTGCAACTGCGCCAGCTCGGTTTGCAAGGCGCTTTCGGGTACGCCCAGCGCCAGCAGCGGCTGCCAGTGTTGAGGCAGCGCGCTGAGGGCAGCGCGCAATCGTTGTTGCTCGCCGGGCTGGCTGACCAGTTGGTTGAGGGCCAGAAAGCCTTGCAACTTGCCGCTGCCGATCAACTGTTCCAGGCGCTGGCTCAGGCTGCTCTGGCGCTCCAGTAATTGCTGTTCGTTGTCGGCGCGTACCAGAAAGAACTGGCTGGTTGGCTGATAGCCGGTGATGCGCGCAATGGCCTGGGCTTCGTTCATCAACTGTGGCGGGGCGCCGACCCATTGGCGGATGTCGTTTTTGCTGGTGAGCTGCCACAAGCCGGCGGCACAAAAGGTCAGCAGCAGTGCCAGCAGCGCAGCTGTCGGGACTTTTTTCAGCAGTGCTGCGCGTGCATCAAGCAGACTTTGCGCAATGTTCAGTGGCCATTGCGCAGGACGCAACTCGACGCCTTTGAGCAGCGCCGGCAGCAGGCACACCGCACTCAAGTAAGCGCCGATCAACCCGGCCGCGGAAAAAAGGGCGATTTGTGTCAACGCCGGGAAGGGCGTGAAAGCCAGCGCCAGATAACCGATGCAACTGGTGGCCAGGCTCAGGCTCAGACCGGGCAAGGTCAGGCGCAAGGCGGGCCAGCTGCGCCAGGGTTTCAGGCTCCAGCTTTTGGACAGGTAATGCAGGGGGTAATCCACCGCCACGCCGATCAGGCTGGAGCCCAGCACCAGTGTCATCACGTGCATGCTGCCAAACCACGCGACACAGGCCACGGCGCCAAACAGCATGCCCACCAGCACTGGAACGAAGGCCAGCAGCACGCGCCAGCGCCGGAAGGCCAGCAGCAACAGCAGCAGAATACCCACCGTTGCACCACCGCCGACCCAGGTGATTTCCCGGCTGGCTTGTTGTTGCCCGCTGGCGGCATACAGCAGGCCGCTGGCGGCGAGTAATTGCACATCGTTTTTAGCGACCTGCTCACGGCTCTGTTCGAGCAGTTCGGCGACCCGCAGAGGCAGCTTCATATCGAATGCATTGCCTTGCGTACGGGCGCGCAACAGCACCCAGCTTTTGCCGTCGGCATCGGCAATCAGGGCGCCGCTGCCAATGTCCAGTTGCACCGCACCGCGTTGCGGCTGGCTGTTTTGAATGCGACCGGTCAGGCCCAGCCAGTCATCCTGGCTGGGCACCAGGCTAAAGCCGGTAAAGGGGTCGAACAACGCCTGCACCCGCTGCTGGATAAAGGCCTCGGGGTGTTCGATCAACTGGGTACGGTCGGCGTTCGAGAGCATCGCCAGACGCCCGCGCAGCAGTTGCTCGCGCAGGGCCGGGAGGTCGGCTTGCAGGTCCCACTGGACCTTTTCAAACAGGCCGCTGGCTTGCCATTGCTCGCCCAATTGTTGAGCGCTGGCGATCGCCTGCTGACGGTCTGCACTGGCGACCAGCACCAGCATTTCGCGGTTCAGGGGCTCTTGCATGCGCTGTTCGGCGCTGAGCTCCAGCGCATCCGGTGTGTCGCCCGGCACCAGCTCCATCAGGTTGGCCGACAGCGGCGCACCGTGGCGCCACTGCCAGCCAGCCAGTGCCATCACGGCCAGCAACAGAACTAGAAAGGCCCGTGGCAGCCAGCGCTCACTGCGCAAAGTCGTTTTGCTCCGCGTTGCTCAAGGGTTGATTGCCGACGCTGTTTGGCATTTTTAGCAGCGTGCTGTCACCTTGGGCTTCTTGCAGTTCGATACGTTGCACCAGCTCGCCGCCTTCAATATTGATCCGGGTGAACACTTGCTTGAGCAGCAGTGAACGTGGTGTCAGCGTCAGCGCCCAGCGGCTGGGTTCGCCTTGTAATTGCAGGTCGAAATCACGTTGCAGGCCGCTGCTGTCGCCTTGCAAAACAGCGAGGAACAAACGGTTCTGCTCGGCGCCCGCGCTTTTGCCCGGGAGCATCTGCCATTGCGTGCCGTCGCGTCGGGCGATGCCCTGGGCGTTGATGCGGTAATCCTGTTGCAGCGGGGTTTTCAGTTGCCAGAGCAGGCCGTGGTCCTTGGCCAGGACAAATGTGCCGGTGCTGGTGAGTGGCTTGGGCAGCGCGCGCAGGTGTTTTTCCTGGATGAAATCACCGTGGATCACCTGGGGCTTGGCCAGTTGTTCGCTCAGTTGTTGCAGGTCGAAGGCGTGGGCCAGTGGGGTGAACAGCAAGGCGGCGAACAGCAATGAGAGACGGGTGCGGCCTTTGCCCTCTCCCAGAGGGAGAGGGCTAGGGTGAGGGGCTTTTGATCCATTCATGACAGCACCCGCTCTACAGCCCGCACAAAACACCCAGGCGAGGCCAATTGCATCTCCCGGCTCTCAATTTCAACCGCCACCTGCACTGTAACTGCCCTAGTCAAACGCTCACCCGTGACCGCATCGCTAATCAGATAATTAATCTTCAGGCGGTTCTCCCATTCCACCAGGCTGGCGCGCACGTTGATCCGCTGGCCGAACGTGGCGCCGCGGACATAACGCAACTGCATGTCGATCACCGGCCACGCATAACCCGCTTCGAGCATCTGCGTGTAGTTGTGACCGATATGGTCAAGCAGCGCACAGCGCGCCACTTCGAGGTATTTGACGTAATGCCCGTGCCACACCACGTGCATGGTATCGATGTCGAAAAACGGCACCAACACTTCGGTATCAACGTGAAAAACCCCTTTACTACGCATGCAGCCTCCAGTGTTGTTGGGCGATGCGGCTCAGGCACAAACGCAGTTCGGCTTCCAGGGCGCGGTCTTCAACCACGGGGGCAAAATCCTTGGCCAGTTCGGCATGCATCTGCGCCAGCGCCGGCGGCAACGGGCGAGCGTCTTCGGCACGGCTGCGCAGCCAAACGCCCTGATGGGCAGCCAGCAAGGTGGCCGCTGCCACCTGCTCGGTCAACTCCAGTACGCGGATCGCATCACGAGCGGCGATGGTGCCCATGCTCACCTTGTCCTGGTTATGGCATTCCGTGGAGCGTGAGAAGACGCTGGCCGGCATGGTGTTTTTCAATGCCTCGGCAGTCCAGGCGCTGGTACCTATCTGCACCGCTTTAAAGCCGTGGTTGAGCATTGCCCGTTCTGCGCTGGCGCCCGACAGGTTGCTCGGCAGGCCGTGGTTGTAGCGCACGTCCACCAACAGGGCGAGCTGGCGGTCGAGCAGGTCGGCGACGTTGGCCACCAAGGTCTTGAGGCTGTCCATCGCAAAGGCGATATGGCCGCCGTAGAAGTGCCCGCCGTGCAGTACGCGCTCCTCTTCGGCGTCAATGATCGGGTTGTCGTTGGCGCTGTTGAGTTCGGTCTCGATAAACCCGCGTAGCCAGCTCAGGCTGTCTGCCAGCACGCCCAGCACATGGGGCGCGCAACGCAGCGAGTAGCGGTCTTGCAGGCGATGCAACGGTGCGGTGGGGGCATCGATGGCGAGGTCCTGACGGATCCAGGCAGCGACCTGCATTTGTCCCGGGTGCGGCTTGGTGGCAAACAGGCGTTCGTCAAAGTGCTCGGGGTTGCCTTGCAGCGCCACCACGTTGAGGGCGGTGATGCGCGTGGCCAGTTTGAGCAGGTAGTCGGCGCGGGCATAGGCCAGGCAGGCGAGGCCGGTCATCACGGCGGTACCGTTCATCAGTGCCAGCGCTTCCTTGGGCCGAAGTATCAGCGGTGTCCAGCCCAGTTCCCGGTGCACATCTGCTGCAAGGCGGCGCTCGCCCTTGAACAGGACTTCGCGTTCGCCCGACAGGGTTGCGGCCACGTAAGACAGTGGCGTCAGGTCGCCACTGGCCCCCACCGAGCCTTCTTCGGGGATCAGTGGCAGGATGTCGTGGGCAATAAAGGCCTGCAACCGCTCCAGCAACTCAATGCGTACCCCCGACACGCCGTGGCACAGCGACTGCAAGCGTGCCGCAAGCACCGCGCGGGTGGCTTGTGCATCGAGCAATTTGCCCAGGCCGCAACCGTGGAAGGTATAGAGGTGGCGGGGCAAGGCTTCGACGTGCTCCAGCGGCACCGCAACCACGCAGGAGTCGCCGTAGCCGGTGGTTACGCCATAGATCACGCCTTCCTTGTCCAGCAGCGAGTCGAGAAAGCGCGCGCCCTTGGCGATGCGCTCGCGGTAGTCGGGGTCGTCCTGCAGCCGCGTTGGCGCCTGACGATTGGCCAGGGCCAGCACGTCTTCAATGCGCAACGGGGTTTGGCCGAAGGTTACTGGCTCATGCGGATGCGTCGTCATCGGTCTTCCAGAAAGGGTAAAAGTTGAACCATTGTTGCGGTGCCTGCAGGCAGTAGTAGCCCAGGCGGTCGGCGTAGAGCGTGGCCCAGTCGTCGATCACCTGCTCGCGGTTATTGCGTCGCCACACCACTTCGCGGGCAAAGGGTTCGAGGATGACTCGATAACGGCCTTTGTGTTTGAGGCAGAACATCAGATTGACCGGGCATTTGAGCAGTCCTGCCAGCAACCACGGGCCTTGGGGGAATGCTGCCGTATAGCCGAGGAAACCGACCTCTATATGGCGCCCGCCATTGAGTGGTACGCGGTCACCGGCGATGGCCAGCCATTCGCCGTTTTCCAGGCGCTGGTTGAGTTGCAGCATCACCGCCGGGTTGAGTTCACTGACCTGAATCAACCGTAAATGGCTGGCCCCGGCTTCGCCCAGCAGGCGGTTGAAGTGTTCGGCATGCCGGGTGTGAACCAGCACATTCATGGTCACCTGCTCGCCCAGTTCGGCGAGCGCACGGCAGACTTCAAGGTTCCCCAAGTGGGCGCCTACCAGCATCTGCCCGCGTTCGCCGCGCAGTTGATTGCGCAGCAGCGCGGGGTCAACGATTTCGATGTCTTCGATCTTGAGACGGCCATTCCATACATCGAGCTTGTCGAGCAGGGCGTCGGCAAACGCCATGAACTGCCCGAATACCCGCCAGCGAGTAGGGCGCAACTCGCTTTGCTCGCTCCAGTCGGCCAGGCGCTGCTGGTATTGCCAGATGCTGCGTCGTGCGCGGCCGCCGAACACAAAGAAGTACAGCACAATGGCGTAAAGCACCGGGCTGAGCACACGTCGGCCCAGCAACCTGACGCCCAGGGCGGTGAGCTTCATCAGCCGGAAACTGCCGCGCTCTTTGTGGGCAGCCCAATGCTGTTGAGGTTCATTCATGCTTTGCAGCGCCTCCAGAGGATGCCCGGCAAGCGTATCAACATGCCGAAAAACAGCTTGGTGTGCATGCTCGAAATCAGCGCATTGTCATGGAACAGGCGAAAGTGCGAGAGACCGTCCTGCGGGTAGTGGACCTGGGTCGGCAGCCAGCACATCGGCTGGTTGCGCCACGCCAGGCGAACCAGGATCTCGGGGTCGAAATCCATGCGCTTGCCCAGCGTTACCGAGTTGATCAGTGCGAGGGTCGGCGCCAGCGGGTAGACCCGAAACCGCACATCGAGTCGGGAATCTGCAATGAAAGGCTGTTGATCCACACCCACACATGGGTCAGGTAACGCGCATACAGGCGGCCCTTGGGCACGCTGGCATCGTATTGTGGGTAACCGCAGACCAGCGCTGCAGGGTTTTGCTGTGAAACCCGCATGAAAGTAGCGACGTTGCGCAGATCGTGCTGGCCATCTGCATCCACTTGCAGGGCATGGGTAAAGCCCAGTTGCATGGCTTCACGAAGACCGGCCATGACTGCGCCGCCTTTGCCCTGATTGACGGCCAGACGAATGAGGAAGATGTTTTCGCCACGGGCAAGCTCACCAAGAACAGCGGCGCAAGCGGGGCTGCTGGCGTCGTCGACCAGCACACAGGGCAAACCGGCGGCGCGCAGGGCCGCGACCACGCCAGGCACGGCGGTTTCGTGGTTGTACACCGGGATCACGGCGCAGGGGTTATGCACGGGACTATTACTGTTATCCACAGGGGGCCTCCAGCACGATGCGACCACTGGAACAGGGTGCAGTGGCGTTGCGGTAGGCGAAGTGCAATTTTGCGCGTTCGCTGTCAAAGCGCAGGGTTAATTCAATGGCGTCCCCGGGGCGCACCAGTTGCTGGAACTTGAGTACTTCCATCCCGGCAAAACGCGGCGGCAGATCGAGCAGCTGCTGGCCCAACACCATTGCCCAGTCCACTTGCACCACACCCGGCAACACCGGTGTTTTGGGGAAATGGCCGCTGAAGAACGCCAGGTCCGGCGGGATCGACAGGTTCAGCGTCCACTGACCGGCGTCTTCGCTTTGGCTCAACACTTCCGGCAGCTTGGGCCGGGGTGCGAGTAACAATGCATCGACTCGGGCCTGTGGCAGCTTGCCCTGGCTGTTGAGTGGTAACTGGCGCAGCAAACGCCAGCGGCGCGGCAAGGCCACGGCTTCGCAGTGCTGACTCAAGTGCTGGCGCAGGGTGTGGGTCAGGGCTCGGCGCCCCTGTTCGCGCAGGGCAAACAGGCCACTGGCGCTGAGCACCAGCAGGGCGCCCAGTGAGGCGCGTTGGTCATGCACCACGCCCAGGCGGGCTTCGGCTACCCAGTCATGGGAGACCAGCGCCTGCTCCAGCATTGGCAGGGAAATACGTTTCTCTTCGAGTTTGACGATGCGATCCAGTCGCCCGAGCAACTCAAATCGCCCGTCGGCTTCAATACGGGCGGCATCAGCCGTGTGTTCGACATGGCCCTTGGGCAAGTAGCTAGAGGCGATGATCAAGGCGCCGTCACTGCTCTGGCTCAATTGCACATCGGCAAAGGGCTGCCACAGGTGTTGCCCCTGACGCCAGGCGATACCGCCGGTTTCGGAGCTGCCGAGGATCTCGGTCGGCCACTGGCCCAGGCGTTCGAACAGCGTCCGGGCTGCTTCTTCGGGCAGGGCACCGCCAGAAGAAAATACTCGGCGGACCGAGCTTAACGCCGGCCAGTCGAGGTTGTCGGCCATGCGCTTGAGCAAGGCCGGGCTGGCGATCCAGGCAAAAGCAGCGTGCTCACGGCTGGCGCGTTGCATGTCTTCAGGGAAGGCCAGTTGTTTGCGTACAAAGCTGCGGCCTGCGCACAGAGGCCACAACACACGGAACAACAGCCCGTAGATGTGCTGCGCCGCCACACTGGCAATAATGCAAGCATCACCCAGATCAGCACCCCACAGTTGCTCCAGTGCCTGAACCTCGTTGGCCATCTGGCGCAGGCTTTTGTCGATCCGTTTGGGTTCGCCGCTGGAGCCCGAGGTGCACAAACTGAGCTGGCACTGGTCCAGATCCAGTTGCGCTGCAGGCAGAGGATCGGCGTACAGGTCCTGCAACTCTTCGCTTTGAGTTATCCACAGGTCAACCTGGCTGTCCCATCGAAGGCGGGTTTGCGCTTGCAGGTCGGCGGGCAAGAGCACGCTGACTCCGGCCTGCCAGGCACCGAGCAAGGCCTGCGCCAGCTCGGCGGCATCTTCAAGGTGTACGGCAACGCGCCGCACGCCGCGCTGTTGCAGGCCGCCCGCCAGGCGCAGGGCCCGTTCACGCAGGGTGTCGTGGTTCAGCTCGGGGTCAACGCTGACCCGGCGATCTGCGTGCCCCTTGAGCAACAGGTGCTCAAGATTTATCCAATTCATGCCCGGCCTCTTACCTTTTGTCGTATCAGCCATTCAATGAAAAACAGTAGCCCCATCAGCGCGTAGGCGATCAGGCCGTTGTACAACGTCCACCAGCTCAGCGGCGCCCACAGCGTCAGGGAGGCTGCGACTAATCCGTTTAGCATGAAGAACAGGCACCAGACCTTGGTCACCTGCCGCGTGTAATCAATTGCAATATCGGGCAGCACGGGCTCGCGCAACCGCGCCAGCCGCTCGATCATTGGCGGCCCGTACTTCAGGCTCAGGCCGAACAGGCAAAGCATGAACGTGCTGACCAGCACGGGGTACCAGCGCAACAGTGCCGGGCTGTTGAACAGCCCCAGCAGGGCGCAGAACATCAATGCAATCACCGCCATCAACAGACTGCCCGGGCGGCGTTCGCCGGTCAGGGCGCGGGCCAGCCACAGGCTGCCCAGCAGCAGCGCGAATTGCCACGGGGCGAAATGGGCCATGCCGAAATACACCGCAAAGGGGTACATCAGTCCGGCCAGCAACAGGCCGAGGCCAATCAGGCGGTTCATGCGTCAGCGTGAACCAGGCGGTAAACCGCCTCGACCACGTCATTGACGGTACGCACCGATTTGAATTCTTCAGCGGCGATTCGTTTGCCGGTTTTACGCTTGATATGGTCAATCAGGTCGACAGCGTCAATGCTGTCGATTTCCAGATCCTGATACAGGTTGGCGTCCAGGGTGATGCGTTCGGGTTCCAGTTCGAAAAGTTCGACCAGAGCGTCGCGCAGGGTGTTGAAAATGTCGTCACGGTTTTGCATGGTTCGGTCTCAGGCTGCCTGTTTGGCGGTGACAAAAGCCGCAAGGCTGGCCACGTTGGAAAAATGATTGCGTGTATCTTTGGCGTCGGCGTCTATTTTGATGCCGTAGGTCTTTTGAATCGCCAGGCCCAGCTCCAGTGCGTCGACCGAGTCCAGCCCCAGGCCGTCGCCAAACAGGGTTTGATCGTCGCCAATGTCGCTGACACTGATGTCTTCGAGGCCCAGGGCATCGATGATCAGCTGTTTAATATCGTTTTTCAGATCGCTCATCTGTGGCGAGCTCCTTAATAAAATAGTCATGCACGAAGTCGTTGAGCAGGCGCGAGGCTTTGGGCGGCGGGCCAAGCGCGGAAAATGTATGTGGATCTATATCGGCACCGACCCGAAAGCTGAAGTGCACGCGACGCTCGGGTATGCGATACCAGGGCTCGGCCTTGGTCAGCGTGGTGGGGCTGACCTTGATCACCACCGGCGTAAGGATCTTCGCACCCCGCAGTGCAATCGCGGCGGCCCCGCGATGAAAGGATGGCGCATGGCCTGGCCGGGTACGCGTGCCTTCCGGGAAAATCACCAGGGTCTGGCCTTGCTGCAACGCCCCCGCAGCGTTATCGAGCATGTCTACGCTGCCATCATTGCTGATGTATTGCGCCGCACGCACAGGGCTACGGGTAAACGGGTTTTGCCAAAGGCTCTGTTTGACCACGCAATTGGCGTTTCTCACCAGGCCGATCAAAAAAACCACATCGATTAGCGACGGGTGGTTGGCGATGATCATCTGCCCGGGGCGGCCTAGCCGCTCGGCACCCTGGACGTCATAGGTCAGCACGCCCATGCGCGCCATGGTGCGAATAAACAGCCAGAACAGGCGGCTGACGGTAAAACGGGCACGCTCGCGGTGACGCGTGGCATCGCCCGGCAGGCAACTCAGCACCGGAAAAATCACCAGACGCAGGCACAGGCAACCGATACCGAACAGTGCAAAGCTGATGGCAGTGGCGATCAAGCGCCAGGCATAAGCATCACGGCGGGCGCTCACAGGCTGCGTTGCCAGTTCCACACACGGTTTTTCCAGGTGTGTTGGAATGTCGCCTTTTCATCGAACAGATGGCGCAAAAGGTTCAGGGCATGGGGCCATTTAGCCTGTTCAATGCTTGCGGTACTGCTGGCGAGTGAAACCTGCCATTGTTTGCCCGGGGTCAGCAGCAGGCCCACGGCATAAGGGAAGGGCACGTCATCGATACAGCGTGCATAGGCCTCGGGTGGCTGCTCTTCGGTGATGATCAGCAACACGGCGGGCGCACCTTCATTGAGCAGGGCGCAGGCTTCGATCAGGCCGTGCTCCAGGCCGTCTCCGGCGGCAGCAATAGCGGTCATTTCGCTGGTTTCGCCGCGCATGATCGACCACAGGCCAATCACGGCGTTATGCACCGAGAGGCTGAACTGCGTGGGGGACAAGGGCTGATCAGCCGCGAGGTCGCTGAGTATGTCGAATGTGCGCGGGGTTTCACCGTGACGCGAGGCAAAGACCAGCGGTAATGCTTCACGGCCTTCGGCCAATGGCCAGCCGACGCAGAATGCCATGCGAGCCAGGCGGCTGAGGCGGCGCCGTTGCATGGCGGGTAAAAATGAGACATCGGGTGCTGCGCTGTTGGCAGCAAGTACACAGGGGTGCTGGCTCCAGGCTTGCCAATCGGCCACGGTGTCGAGGCCTGGAGCCCAGGCGCGCCACGCGGCGATATTGAAATTGATCACTGGAGTTCATCCCGCCCTTGCAGGCTTCCTTGATGCGAAAGTGGACACCGATCGACGCCGCACTTGATACAGAGGGGCGATATTATCCCGGTGCAGTTGGTTCGTAGCAAATATTGCTTACAGCCCCAGTGTGGTTTTTCTGGGAATTTAGAAAAATAGGATCAATGGATTTTATTTGAGAGATTTATTCGTTTGTTTTTGTGGAGATATTCTCGATTGATGTAGGGCATTTCTTAGCAAGGTAGCTAAGCCGCGCAAAGGGCATCTACACTCGGACACTCATAGGTACACGGAGGTTTTGAAATGCGTCGCGTGGTGTTTAACCAGAAAGGCGGTGTGGGTAAATCCAGCATCGCGTGTAACCTGGCTGCGGTTAGCGCCAGCGAAGGGTATCGCACGTTGTTGGTGGATCTGGATGCCCAGGCCAACTCTACTCAATACCTGACCGGACTGACCGGCGATGATATCCCTATGGGGATTGCCGAGTTCTTTAAACACACCTTGTCAGCGGGCGTGGGCTCGAAGAAAAACCGGGTCGATATTTACGAAACACCCTTTGAAAACTTGCACGTAGTGACGGCTACGGGTGAATTGGCCGATTTGCAGCCCAAGCTTGAGGCCAAGCACAAGATCAACAAGTTGCGTAAGTTGCTGGACGAGCTTGCTGAAGACTATGACCGCATTTATGTCGACACTCCACCCGCGCTGAATTTTTACGCGGTATCGGCGTTGATTGCCTGTGATCGTGTGCTGATTCCGTTCGATTGCGACAGTTTTTCACGTCAGGCGCTCTATGGCCTGCTGGCTGAAATCGCTGAGCTAAAGGAAGACCACAATGAAGACCTGCTGGTCGAGGGCATCGTGGTCAACCAGTTTCAGGCCCGGGCCAGCCTGCCCCAGCAAATGCTTGATGAGCTGATTGCCGAGGGGTTGCCGGTGCTGCCCATGTACCTGAGCAGCTCAGTGCGCATGCGAGAGTCGCATCAGGCCTGCCAGCCTTTGATTCACTTCGACCCGAGGCACAAGCTGACCCAGCAGTTTGTGGAGTTGCACGATTACCTGGATCAGAACGCTTAAGCGCTGATGCCTTGGCTGCGCAGCCAGGCGCCAAGTTGCTGCAATGGCAACGCACCGCTCTGGCGTGCGATTTCGCGGCCATTTTTAAACAGGATCAGGCTGGGTATCGAACGGATGCCCAGTTGCCCCGCCAGGTGCTGGTTGGCCTCGCTGTCTAGCTTGGCAAGCCGACACTTGCCCAGCAGTTGGCGGGCGGCCTGCTCAAATACCGGAGCAAAGGCCTTGCAGGGCCCGCACCACTCGGCCCATACATCTATCAGTAGCGGCAGGTCGCCCTTGATCTGGCTGGCGTAATCGGTTTGCTGCAAATCGAAGGGCCTGGCCAGCAATACTTCATTTTTGCAGCGCCCGCATTTGGGGTGCTCACCCAGGCGATCGCCGGGGATGCGGTTCAGGCCGTTGCAGTGGGGGCAGGGGATCAGCAGCGGTTCGGTCATGGAGAGCTCCTTGGAAGTGGCCATTGGTGCCGCCTGTCGCAGCGACTCCAGATTGATGGCGTGCAGTTCAGCAGATGAACACCTGGGCCGCCACCCCCCATGACGTATCTGCTCACAATGTGCTCAAGCCGGCCACCAGGTCTCTATCTAGGCTGTAAAAACCCCCCGGGCTTTGCACCGCTGGTCTGGCGATCGTTATCGCAAGTTGCGATTGCCAGGGTTCGGGTTTAGCCTTCATAGCAAGATGCGATAAGGACATTGCATGCGAGTGATTACAGCAAAACGAATTTGGGAAGCCAAAGCACAATGGCCGCAATCGGCGAGCGCACTGGATGAGTGGTATCGCAAGATCAAAGTCCTAAGCCCTGAAGACTTCGCCGCGTTGAGGTCGTTTTTCCCCGCCACCGACAAGGTGGGTTCGTTTCATGTTTTCAATATAGGTGGTAACAAACTGCGGTTGATCGCCGTGGTGCGTTACCGGGTACAGCGCCTCTACATCCGTCATGTGCTGGATCACCGTGACTATGACAAGGGCAAATGGAAGGAATCAGCACCATGAACGCATTGGTCGAACAGGCAGCAGAGCATTGGCAATTCGTGGCGCCGCTGCTGCGCAAACCGAAAAACGAAGCCGATTACGACGGGCTGGTCGCCGCCCTTGATACGTTGATCGACTTGATAGGCGATGATGAGACCAACCCCTTGATGAGCCTGGTGGACATCATCGGTGACTGGGTTGAGGCTTACGACCTAGAGCATCGACCGATGCCCAAGGTCAGCGGCGTCGATGTGCTGCGCTCGGTGATGCAGGAACACGGGCTGACGCAAAGCGATTTGCCAGGTGTCGGCACCCAGTCTGTGGTGTCCGAAATCCTCAGCGGTAAACGCCAGCTCAACGTACGGCAGATTCGCTGGCTGGCCGATTACTTCAAAGTGCCTGTGGATATGTTTATCTGAGGCTTACGGCGTGCGCCACGCTGTGGCTGGTTTGTGGGCCGACGACTGGCGACCGGCCTCGGTTCTGTGGGAGCGGGCAAAACCGGCAACAGTATATTTACCGGTTTTGCATCACGACGAGCAGCTGATTTCCAGATGCTTGCCCCACTCCGGCGGGCGTTCGGCGTAGCCTTCCATGCCCGGTTGTTCGGTGAACGGTTGGGTCAATACCGTGTGCAAGCGTTGCACTTCGCTGTAATCCCCGGCCTCGGCCGCATCGATGGCCTTTTGTGCCAGGTAGTTGCGCAGGATATACAGCGGGTTGACCGCGTGCATGCGCTCACGCCGGACGCTTTCATCGCTTGCGCCGTCTCGGGCAACCCGGGCCACGTACTGCGCGGCCCATTCGTCAAAACCCTTGAGATCGACAAATTCGTCTCGCAGCCGTGCTACCGCCTGTTCTGCCGGGAGGTCCCCCAGGCGCCGGAAAAACAGGTTGTAGTCGACGCTGCTGCCTTGCATCTTTTGCAGCAAGGTTTCGACCAAGTGTTGATCGGTGTCTTCGGCACTGGTCAGACCTAACCGGCGGCGCATCAGGTCGAGGTAGTGGGCCTGGTACAGCGGCAAAAAAAGCCCCAGGGTTTCGCGCAAGGCTTCAACGCTGATAAACGGCGTCAATGCCTGGGCCAGGGCACTCAGATTCCACTGGCCGATCGGCACCTGGTTGCTGAAGGAGTAACGCCCTTCATGGTCGGAATGGTTGCAGATGAAGTTGGCGTCGAAGTCGTCGAGGAAGGCGAACGGACCGAAGTCAAAGGTGATGCCCAGGATCGACATGTTGTCGGTGTTCATTACACCGTGACAAAACCCGTAGGCCTGCCACTTGGCGATCAGTTCAGCGTTGCGTTCGACGATTTCGCGAAACATGGCCAGATAGGGTTCGGGTTGCTCCAGGCACTCGGGGAAGTGCATCGCCAGCACATGCTCACCCAGTAGCTTTTGCTGCTCGGGGCGCTTGGTGTAGTAGAAATACTCGAAGTGCCCGAAGCGTATATGGCTGGGTGCCAGGCGCAGCACCATGGCGGCGCGCTCCTGGGTTTCGCGCCACACCGGGGTGTCGGAGGCGATCACACACAGGGCTCGGCTGCTGGGGATGCCCAGTGCATGCAGTGCCTCGCTGGCGAGAAACTCGCGGATCGAGGAGCGCAGTACGGCGCGGCCATCACCCATGCGCGAATAAGGGGTCCTGCCGGCGCCCTTGAGGTGCAGGTCCCAGTGCTCGCCCGCGTCGTTATACACCTCACCCAGCAGTAACCCGCGGCCATCGCCCAGTTGCGGATTGTAAGAACCGAACTGATGACCGGAATAGACCATCGCCCGAGGCTCGGCGTTGGCCCACAGGGTATGGCCACCAAACAGTTGCGCAAATACAGGGTCTTGGGTGACAGCGGGGTCGAGGTCGAGCAGTGCCAGGGCGGCGTCGCTGGCGACCACAACACGCGGTGCGTCGATGGGCTCAGGCAGCACATGGGTCGAGAAGGCATCACCCAGGCGGGCAAAGCGGTTATCAAAAGTCAGTTCGTCGAGGGCTTTCAATGACCGTCTCCAGTGAACAGTGGCGGATCGTGGCAGCGGGCTTGCCGCGACGGCATCAACGGGCTTGGTTGGTTAAACCGATTCGTTTGCATCGCAGACAAGCCAGCTCCCACAGAGGTTGCATCGGACTTGCGTCAGTCGAGCTTGCCCAACTGCGGCTTTTGCGGTGGTGGTGTCGGCTCGGGCGGGACTTCCGGCCCAACGGGCACCAGTTTGTATTCTTGCCCCTGCAGGTTCTTGAGGTACACCTCCATCTGCTGGAAGGAGATGTTGATGTGGTGGTTCTTGAACTCGCGGTTGATAAAGCGGTTGACCTCGTCGATCACCGGGTTGCGGTCGCCCAGGTCGCGTACGTGCATGCGCAGTTCGTGGTCGAGAGTGCTTTGGCCGAAGTTGAGGAAGTACACATGGGGCTCCGGGTCTTTGAGCACCCGCGGGTTCTCTTGCGCAGCCTTGAGCAGCAACTGCTTGACCAGGTCGAGATCGGAGCCGTAATCGACGCCCAGCTTCAGGGTCACACGGGTGATGGTGTCCGTAAGCGACCAGTTGATCAGTTGCCCGGTAATAAAGGTCTTGTTCGGGACGATGATGTCTTTGCGGTCGAAGTCGGTGATGGTGGTGGCCCGGATGCGGATCTTGCTCACGGTACCTGACAGATTGCCGATGGTGATGGTGTCGCCGATCCGTACCGGGCGTTCGAACAGGATCATGATCCCGGAAATAAAGTTGGCGAAGATTTCCTGCATGCCGAAGCCCAGGCCTACCGACAGTGCCGCAACCAGCCATTGCAACTTGTCCCAGCTCACGCCCAGTGTCGACAGGGTGGAGACAAAGCCTACGCCGATGATCACGTAGGTCAGCAGGGTCGTAGTTGCGTAAGCACTGCCCTGGCCCAGATCAAGGCGCGACAGCACCAGCACCTCCAGCAGGCCGGGCAAGTTACGCGCCAGCGCGATGCTGATGCCGATGATGACCAGCGCACCTATCACGTCGCCGATGCTGATGGGCACCATGCTCATATTGGCGCCGGTACCGCTGGTATATTCGTAGAGGGTGATGTTGTCCAGGTAGGAAAATACCGAGATCAAGTCAGCCCACACCCAGTACAGAATGCCGATAAAGCCAGCCAGCAGGGCCAGGCGGATCAGGCGCAGGGACTGTTGGTTGACCTGTTCGATGTCCAGGGTCGGCTCTTCGATAATCGTATCGTTGCCTTCGCCTGCTTCCTTGGCGGCCTGGCGTTTGGCCAGTGCACGCTGGTAGGCCAGGCGCCGTGCCGCTACTGCCAGGCCACGGACAAACGCCGCTTCGACCACCAGCCAGAGCATCAGCAGGTAGAGGGTATTGATCAGGCGGTCGCTGAGCTTGAGTGCGGTGTAGTAGTAGCCAAAACACACCGCCACAAACAGCGCCAGCGGCAGCAGGGCGAAGGCAAAACCGAGCAACTTGCGCAGGCGATAGGCTTTTGTTGCTGTTTCAAAGTCGTTGAGCAACAGGCGGCAGAGCAGCCAGGCCATGGCCGCATAGCAACTGAGCACCACCAGAATACCCAGGACATCGTCGGCCAGCGCAGCCGGTTGTTGCTCGGCAAAGGCGACGACGGCCACCAGGGCCAGGACCACAAAACCGAGTTTGCGGATCCAGTTTTGCAAGAACGCGACCAACGGTTTTTCCCAGCGAAAATGCAGTTCGGCCACGCCACCCGGCGCCAGAATCCGGTAAGCGGTGTAGAACACCAGCCAGGCCTCGGCCATCTGAATCAACGCCGCGCCCGTATTGGCATTCATGCCCCGGGCATCGGTTTGCAAGGCGTAGCCGCACAAGGCCAGCGCCAATGAAATGGGCATCGCCAGCAAGATATTGATCAATATTGCCAGCGGCGTGTGCCATTGGCTGTCACGCTTGAAGTGACCGATGTCCTGATGGATGTTGTTCAATTTGCTGTAGAGGTAGCGACGTTTCCACAGCAGCGCCACGACCACCAGCAAAAACGGCAAGAACAGCAGGGGACGTTGCACCAGGCCTTCTGCCAGTTCACTGACGCTGGAACCCCAGGGCAGGGTGGTGATTTGCTGCTCAAGCTGGCGCGGTGCGGTTTCCAGCCATTCCAGATCCAGCGGCTTGTTGCTGGGGATCCAGAACATTTGCTCATCCAGCGTGGCGCGCAGGCTTTGGGCGGTGCTGAGCAGTTGTTTCTGGTTCAGTTGCAGGGTGATCGATTCGTTGAGCAGCGAGCTTAGTTCGCGGTTCAGGCGGTCCAGCAGATCGCTGCGGGTGTTGACCAGTTCGAGCAGGGTTTTGCGCAGTTGCGGTGTGACCTGGTCGACAGGTTGGGTGGACAGCAGGTTGTCGACGTAAGTCGTGGGGTTGCTGATCAACTCGCGCTGCTGGTTGATTTCAAACTGGTACAGACGGATATCGGCGATTTCGTCTGCCAGATTCTTGTCCATTTTTTGCAGGCGCGGCAGGGCTTGCTTCTGCTTATAAAGTATCTTGGACAGCAACAAACTGCCCTTGAGCACGTTGATCTGCTCATCCAGGGCCTGGTCGCTCTGGGTAACGTTGTCCAGTTGTTGCTTTGTTTGCAGATTCTGCTGGGTCACCTCGTTGAGGCGATCGGTGCTGCGCAACAGGTAGTCGGAGAGCTTGAGGTTGATCGCGCTTTCGGTCGCCAGCAGGCTGCTGCTGCCGGACTTTTTCGCCTCGATGGATTGCTCGGTCACGGTCTGCTGCGACTGGGCCAGGCGCTTTTGATTGATCAGGGTTTGCAGGTCCTGGATTTCCTGGTCCTGGCGCGTGGTTTTTTCCAGCAGCAGGTCGTGCTGGCTGCCGCTCAGATCTTGCAACAGGCTGTTGCCAGCCAGTTCCTGGCGGCGCAGGGCAATCAGTGCGTTGAGCGAGGCGGCTTCGGCGTTGAGCTGGTTGCGCTGATCGGGGGTAAGCAACTTGCCATTGTCGCGTCCTGTTTTCAGGGTGGTGTTGATCTGCTGGATACGGGTCTGGCTGTTGCTGATCTCGGCCTGGGCCCGCTCGGGTCGGGTCTGCGCGGCAATGCTTTGGCTGTTGGCGATAGCCAGGGCTTTTTGCAGCTCGCCCTGTTGCGTGGTGCGTTCCGCCAGCAGTTGTTCCAGCTGCTGCACGGACAGCTCGCTGTAGCGCTGGGCTACGGGTATGGGTTTGCTGGCCTTGATTTTGGCCAGTTCGCGCTGGTTTTCGGCAGTCTGGCGAGGGGCATCGTTGATCTGTTGTTTGACGTCGTTCAGGCGCTGTTCGTAATCGGCTTTGCTGTCGAGCAGGGTCAGGGTCTGCTGGAGCACCGCCTGCAGGGCTTTTTGGTCGGCGTCCGGCAGTTTGCGCTCGGCAATTTTGTCCAGGCTTTGCTGCACCGCTTCGGCGGTAGGCGGGTCGGCAGCCTGAAGCGTGCCGACACAAAGGCTCAGGCCGAGCAGGACGGTGGCGATGAACGTGCGCAGAGTTGGCATAGATACCGGTCAGACAAGGGCGGAAAGTTGGAGTTTAGAGGAACAGCCCCGGGCCCGGTGCACTTCCTTCGGGGAATCTGACGCCCACTTTGGCGATCTTGTTCCCTTCCATCATCGCAACCGTCCAGATGGTGTTGTTCCACTCCACCTGGTCGCCGACCACCGGCGCGCCGCCGACCTTGTGGGCAATGAAGCTGCTCAGTGAGGTGTTCGGGTCGATGCCGTCCAGCTTCAGGCCGTACAAGGCGGCCACAGCGCCCAGCTGGGCGTCGCCCTCGAGCACGAAGTCGCCGAAGAAACGCAGGTCCAGGCCACGGCTCGGGGGCTGGCTGAACAGTTTGCCCAAGGCAGGCAAGTCGTGTTCGTGGCCGATGACGCAGAGCAGGTCACCCACTTCAAGCGTGGTACTACCCGACGGATGGAGCAGTTTTTTATCGCGAAACAGGGCGGCGATACGGGTGCCGTCGGGCATTTTCAGTTCACGCAGGGCCGCACCGATGCACCAGTTTTGTGCGTCGAGGCGATAAACAAAGAGTTCCCACTCGCTGGTGACATGCACTTCAAGGGCTGAACGGGACACGGGGGCCAGATCAGGCGGTACGGTCACCTTGAGCAGCTTGGCGACCCACGGCAGGCTGGTGCCTTGCACCAGAAGAGATACCAGCACGATAAAGAATGCCAGGTTGAAATACAGCTGCGCATTGGGCAGCCCGGCCATCAACGGGAACACCGCCAGAATGATCGGCACCGCACCGCGCAGGCCTACCCATGAGATAAAGGCTTTTTCGCGTCCATGGAAGGCTTTGAAAGGTAGCAGCCCCACTACCACTGACAGCGGGCGGGCAAACAGAATCATCCACAGGGCCAGTGCCAGTGCTGGAATGGCGATGGGCAACAGGTCGTGTGGCGTGACCAGCAAGCCCAGCACCAGGAACATGCCAATCTGGGCCAGCCAGGCCATGCCGTCGAGCATATGCAAAATGCCATGACGGCTGCGGATCGGACTGTTGCCAATCACCAGGCCGCACAGGTAGACCGCGAGAAAGCCGCTGCCGTGCAGGGCGTTGGTCAGGGAAAAGACCACCAGCCCGCCTGCGATCACCAGAATCGGGTACAGGCCGTTGGCCAGGTTGATACGGTTGACCATTTGCAGCATTAGCCAGCCGCCTGCCAGACCGACCGTGCCGCCGATGGCAAATTCACGCACCAGGTTGAGCAACAGGCTCCAGTGCAGGCCTGTTTCACCGCTGGCGAGCATGTCGATCAAGGTGACGGTGAGGAATACCGCCATCGGGTCGTTGCTGCCGGACTCGATTTCGAGGCTGGCTGAAACCCGCTCGTTCAGACCTTTGCCACCCAGCAGCGAGAACACTGCGGCGGCATCGGTGGAGCCGACAATGGCGCCAACCAGCAGACCCTGGATCAAGTTGAGATTAAACAGCCAGGCGGCCATCAGCCCGGTCAGCCCCGTGGTGATCATCACCCCCACCGTGGCCAGCGATAACGCGGGCCATAACGCCACGCGAAAACTGGAAACCCGGGTGCGCAAGCCGCCGTCGAGCAAAATCACCGCCAGAGCGAGGTTGCCCACCAGATAGGCCGTGGGGTAGTTGTCAAAAATGATGCCGCCGCCATCGACACCTGCGGTCATGCCCACCGCAAGGATGATGACCAGTATCGGGATGCCCAGGCGCGAGGACAGAGAACTTACCAGGATGCTTGCGCCTACCAGCAACGCGCCGATCAAGAACAGGCTGTTGATGGTCGTCGCATTCAAAGGCAGTACTCCAGAAAGCTAAAAAAGACAGGGCGCAGACCTGGCATGCAGCCTGCGTGCCATCGATTCTAACCTGCGCCATTGGCGGGCTGTCAAAAAAGGTTTTGAATGGATTACACCCTGGAGGTGTTTGGGCCTGTCGAGTAGGACTGAAGGCCTTTCTTACAAAAAAATGGGATTTTCACTGCATTTTTATATTAGGTAAATTGTGTGTACTGCGGCCTCCCACTTGCGCACGGACATGACATGAACCCTGCTACTGAGGCTGGCAACAGGCTATCGAAGACAACACCGTGGTGTGACGACAAACGAATCAACCTTTATGTCGTGTCTGTCAGCAAGTTTCTGCTGCTGTATGGGCTTACGGCAGGCGGGTACATGGTCTATTGGTCATATCGCAACTGGGCGTCCTACAAAGCGGAAACCGGGGCGCCGATCGCGCCGTTGCTGCGCGCTGCGCTCTGGCCATTTTTTATCCTGCCGCTGTTTGAAGTGGTTCAGAACGGCCTCGACAGGACAGGGCGCTGCTATTTTTGGCAACCCGAGACCAGAGGCCTGCTCATTATGCTGCTGGTCATGTTCTCGGTGCTGGTGTCCACGCTGTTTACCCGGCCCGCGGATGCGGTCTATGTGTTGTTCACCAATGCAGTACTGATCACCGGTTGTTGTGCAATGCTGGTGGCGGCCCAGCGCGCAATCAATATGCTGGCGGGTGACCCGCAGGGCAGCGTCAACAAGGCCCTGAGCTGGGCTAATTTTGCCTGGATGGTGGCCGGCACGTTGTTGATGGCCATCGTTGGCTATATGGAATTCATGAGCCAACGTTGAGTTCATGGCGTAAAAAAACCGGGCAACCCTTTCGGGTGCCCGGTTTTTTATTGCCCGATCACATCCTCAACCGATGGTCATCAGGCTTGCGTTGCCACCCGCAGCAGCGGTGTTGACGCTCAGTGCGCGCTCGATCACCAGGCGTTCCAGGGCGATATTGGTTTCGCCCTGGGACAGGCCCTGTACGCCAACGATGGCGCCTGCGCGTTGTGCCACTTGCTGGCACACGTCACGCAACTGGTCACAGTCGCCGTGGTGCAGGACGGCGTCGAAGATCACTTCGTCCTTGGTCCAGTCCGCGACCAGTGTGATGCGTGGCTGCACCTCTGCAGGCAGGCGGGCCAGCAGGGCCTTGGCCAGTTCACTTTGCGGCAGTACCGCCGAGCTGCCCACGGCCAGAACGGCAGCCAGTTGGGTCAGCAGGTCGCTTTCAACTTCAGCCAGGCACAGCACATGTTCACGCGGCAGAATGGCGTAGCTGTTGCGTTCGCCGGTCGGGCCGTTGAGCAGGCGCGTGATGCCACTTTGCGAGTGTGCAGCGTACTCGGTGCACAGCTCGGCCAGTGCTGGTTGCTGGTTGCTGGTTGCCCAGGCTTGCAGGGCGCTGAGCGGTTTGCTCATGGCCTCGCGGGCCTGGGTGTCCGGTGCGGTCACGGCATCGACCTTGGCGAACGATTGCTCGATTGCATTGCCCGGGCGGGTCGACAGCAGGCGGTACAGGTACAGCGGGCCACCGGCTTTCGGGCCGGTACCCGACAGGCCTTCACCGCCGAAAGGTTGCACGCCGACCACCGCACCAACGATGTTGCGGTTGACGTAGACGTTACCGGCGTTGACGTTGTTGACCACCTTGGCAATGGTTTCGTCGATACGGGTATGCACGCCCAGTGTCAGGCCATAACCCGAAGCGTTGATCTGTGCGATCAACTGGTCGATGTCTTTGCGCTTGTAGCGCACCACGTGCAGCACCGGCCCGAAGATCTCGCGTTCCAGCTCGTCAAAGCTTTCCAGTTCAATCAGGGTCGGCATGACAAAGGTGCCGCGTTTACATTCTTCGCTATCGGCGATGGCCATCTGGTACACAGAGCGGCCCTTGTCGCGCATGCCCTGGATATGCTGCTCGATCCCGGCCTTGGCTTCGGCGTCGATCACCGGGCCGATGTCCACGTTCAAGCGCTCGGGGTTGCCCATGCGCGATTCGGCCATGGCACCTTTGAGCATTTCGATGACGCGATCTGCCGAGTCCTCTTGCAGGCACAGTACCCGCAGTGCCGAGCAACGTTGACCGGCGCTGTCGAAGGCCGAAGACACCACGTCGATAACCACTTGCTCGGTCAGGGCCGAAGAGTCGACGATCATGGCGTTCTGGCCGCCAGTTTCGGCGATCAGCGGGATAGGGCGGCCCTGGGCATCCAGGCGACCGGCAATATTGCGTTGCAGCAGGCGGGCCACTTCGGTGGAGCCGGTGAACATCACGCCTTTGACGCGATCATCACCCACCAGGCGTGCGCCGACGGTTTCGCCGCGGCCAGGCAGCAATTGCAGCACGCCTTGCGGGATGCCGGCTTCGAGCAGGATGCGTACGGCTTGTGCGGCAACCAGCGGGGTTTGCTCGGCAGGCTTGGCCAGTACCGGGTTACCGGCAGCCAATGCTGCAGCCACCTGGCCGCTGAAGATGGCCAGCGGGAAGTTCCACGGGCTGATGCAGACCACCGGGCCCAGCGGGCGGTGGGCATCGTTGGTGAAGTCGTTACGGGCCTGCACCGCGTAGTAGCGCAGGAAGTCCACTGCTTCGCGCACTTCGGCGATAGCGTTGGCGAAGGTCTTGCCAGCTTCACGGGCCAGCAGGCCCATCAGTGGCTGGATCTCGCCTTCCATCAGGTCGGCGGCGCGCTCCAGGATCGCAGCGCGCTCGGCGGGCGGGGTGGCCTGCCAGATCGGTGCGGCGCTCAGGGCACACTGGATAGCGTTATCGGCGTCTTCAACGGTGGCTTCTTGTACATGACCCACCACATCACGCAGGTCGGCCGGGTTGAGCACCGCCGCCGGCGCTTCGTTGCTGGAGTCACAACCGAGCATCGGCGCGGCTTTCCAGTCGTTATGGGCCGTGGCCAGCAAGGCGCAGGACAACGACGCCAAGCGGTGTTCGTTGGACATGTCGATGCCGCTGGAGTTGGCGCGTTCGCTGCCATACAGATCACGCGGCAACGGGATGCGCGGGTGCGGCAAGCCGAAGCCGCCTTCGGTCGTGGCCATTTGTTCAATCTGGCTGACTGGATCGGCCACCAACTCGTGGATTGCGATAGTGTGGTCGGCGATACGGTTAACGAACGAGGTGTTCGCGCCGTTTTCCAGCAGGCGTCGCACCAGGTAAGCCAGCAGTGTTTCGTGGGTACCCACTGGGGCGTACACACGGCACGGACGGTTCAGCTTGCCTTCGGCAACCTTGCCTACAACCTGTTCGTAGAGGGGTTCACCCATGCCGTGCAGGCACTGGAACTCGTACTGACCCGGGTAGTAGTTTTGACCGGCAATGTGATAAATCGCCGACAGCGTTTGGGCGTTGTGGGTGGCGAATTGCGGGTAGATGGCTTCTGGTACGGCCAGCAGCTTTTTCGCACAAGCGAGGTAGGACACGTCGGTGTACACCTTGCGGGTGTAGACCGGATAGCCTTCCAGGCCTTCGACTTGGGCGCGTTTGATTTCGCTGTCCCAGTACGCGCCCTTCACCAGGCGGATCATCAGGCGATGACGACTGCGGCGAGCCAGGTCGATCACGTAGTCGATCACATACGGGCAGCGCTTCTGGTAAGCCTGAATCACGAAGCCGATGCCGTTCCAGCCAGCCAGCTGCGGCTCGAAGCACAGGCGCTCGAGCAGGTCGAGAGAGATTTCCAGGCGGTCTGCTTCTTCGGCGTCGATATTGAGACCGATGTCATACTTCTTGGCCAGCAAGGTCAGCGACAACAGGCGCGGGTACAGTTCGTCCATCACGCGTTCGTACTGGGCGCGGCTGTAGCGCGGGTGCAGGGCCGACAGCTTGATGGAAATGCCCGGGCCTTCATAGATGCCGCGACCGTGGGAGGCTTTGCCAATCGAGTGGATGGCTTGCTCGTAGGACGCGAGGTACTTTTGTGCGTCATGTTCGGTGAGTGCGGCTTCGCCGAGCATGTCGTAGGAATAACGGAAGCCCTTGGCTTCAAAGCGCGTGGCGTTGGCCAGGGCTTCGGCGATGGTTTCGCCGGTGACAAACTGCTCGCCCATCAGGCGCATGGCCATGTCGACGCCCTTGCGGATCATCGGCTCGCCGCTCTTGCCGATAATGCGGCTCAGGGAGGAGGTCAGGCCTGCTTCGTTGTGCGTCGACACCAGCTTGCCGGTCAGCAACAGACCCCAGGTCGCAGCGTTGACGAACAGCGACGGGCTGTTGCCCAGGTGCGGGTGCCAGTTGCCAGTGCTGATCTTGTCGCGAATAAGGGCGTCGCGGGTGCCTTTGTCCGGGATACGCAGCAGCGCCTCAGCCAGGCACATCAGGGCCACGCCCTCCTGGGACGACAGGGAAAACTCCTGCAGCAAGCCCTGCACGATACCGGCACGGCCGCCGGCGCTCTTCTGGTTGCGCAATTTTTCGGCAATCGAGGCCGCCAGGGTTTGCGTGGCTTCGGCCATAGGGGCTGGCAGTCGCGCCTGCTCCAGCAGCATGGGCACTACTTCAGGTTCCGGGCGACGGTACGCCGAAGTAATGGCAGCGCGCAGTACGGACTGCGGCAGGATGCTTTCTGCGAACTCCAGGAAGCATTGATGCGCGTGGTCGGCTTGTACTTCGTCGGCGTCATCGCTGGCAGAACCAGGGATACCGCTCAACTCGGTCAGGGTTGCACCACCCTCGAGTTTTTCCAGGTAATTGAAGATTGCCTGCTTGATCAGCCAGTGTGGCGTGCGATCAATCGAGGTCGCGGCGGCCTTGAGGCGCTCGCGGGTCGGGTCATCAAGTTTGACCCCAAGGGTGGTGGTAGCCATTTTTTTATCCTCATGGGTGCCACATTTGCGTGGCAGCAGCTGGCGGCAAGATTAGCGCTGCGCCGAAACGGGTGCAACTAGGTGCAACCCGTTTTTTTGTGGATTGGTCGACGCTTCGTCAGGAATATTCAGGCGGGGTGAAATCAGTGCCCTGCTGTGGTGCTTTCTGTTTGGTTTGGTAGGGTCTTTGCTCCGAAAAGGCGCAAAAACTCCGAATTGAGACGAAAAGGCGACAAGGTGCAACTTGGCTCGCAGAAACTGGTTGCACCCGATTTGCTTTGTTGCATAGCATTCGCGCCCAAGGTGCAACCTCCTACAGAAGATTGGTTCATCGGCTGATGGATTTCCTGGGGAAACATCAGTCATAAATGCGCGGCAGGGTTAATCGTCTCAAACAGGACGTTTGTGAGCGTACGGCCAGACCGCCGCTAAACATAAAAACAATGCCAGGGCTTTATCAATGAGTGTTAGTAACCCAACCCTGATCACGTTCGTGATCTATATTGCGGCAATGGTGCTGATTGGCCTGATGGCTTATCGCTCCACCAACAACCTTTCTGACTATATTCTCGGTGGCCGTAGCCTGGGCAGCGTTGTCACTGCATTGTCCGCCGGTGCCTCCGACATGAGCGGCTGGTTGTTGATGGGTTTGCCGGGTGCGATCTACATGTCCGGCTTGTCGGAAAGCTGGATCGCCATCGGTCTGGTGACCGGCGCTTACCTGAACTGGCTGTTTGTTGCCGGTCGCCTGCGGGTACAGACCGAGCACAACGGTGATGCGCTGACCTTGCCGGATTACTTCTCCAGCCGTTTTGAAGACAAAAGCGGTTTGCTGCGGATCATCTCGGCCATCGTGATTCTGGTGTTCTTCACCATCTACTGCGCTTCCGGCATTGTGGCCGGCGCCCGTCTGTTCGAAAGCACCTTCGGCATGTCTTACGAATCCGCCTTGTGGGCCGGTGCTGCGGCGACCATCGCCTATACCTTTATCGGTGGGTTCCTGGCAGTGAGCTGGACCGACACGGTTCAAGCCACCCTGATGATCTTCGCGCTGATCCTGACGCCTATCATCGTGCTGCTGGCCACGGGTGGCGTAGACACCACGTTCCTGGCCATCGAGGCCAACGACCCAAGCAACTTCGACATGCTCAAGGGCACGTCCTTCATCGGCATCATCTCGCTGATGGGCTGGGGTCTGGGTTACTTCGGTCAACCGCACATTCTGGCGCGTTTCATGGCCGCTGATTCGGTCAAGTCGATCGCCAAGGCGCGTCGCATCTCCATGACCTGGATGATCCTGTGCCTGGCCGGTACGGTCGCTGTAGGCTTTTTCGGTATCGCTTACTTCTCGGCACACCCTGAAGTGGCCGGGCCGGTGACCGAAAACCCAGAGCGCGTATTCATTGAACTGGCCAAGCTGCTGTTCAACCCGTGGATTGCCGGTGTGCTGCTGTCGGCCATTCTGGCTGCGGTCATGAGTACCCTGAGCTGCCAGTTGCTGGTGTGCTCCAGTGCCCTGACCGAAGACTTCTACAAGTCCTTCCTGCGTAAAAATGCCTCCCAGCTGGAACTGGTATGGGTTGGCCGGATCATGGTGCTGGTGGTTGCACTGATCGCCATTGCACTGGCTTCCAACCCGGAGAACCGTGTGCTGGGTCTGGTGAGCTACGCGTGGGCAGGTTTCGGTGCTGCGTTCGGTCCAGTAGTACTGATCTCTGTACTGTGGAAAGGCATGACCCGTAATGGTGCATTGGCCGGTATTCTGGTCGGTGCCATTACCGTGATCGTGTGGAAGCATTTCGCCTTGTTTGGCCTGTACGAAATCATCCCGGGCTTTATCCTGGGCAGCCTGGCCATTGTGCTGGCAAGCCTTGCGGGCAAAGGCCCAAGCAAAGGCATGATCGAGCGTTTCGACGCTGCTGAAAAAGACTTCCAGCAAAACAGCTGATCAGAGAAGCGCTTGCGCTGACCTTGAAGTGTTCAAAAACGGCCCGTCTCCAGGTGAGACGGGCCGTTTTTTTTGCCTGGGCGTTGCTCACCGTATCTCGGAAAAAACGCCCGCGACCTGACGTCAGGTTGCGTACAAGGTAAACTTCGCCTCCTGCGCAGGAGCAACCATGAACTATCGTCACGCCTTCCACGCCGGCAACCACGCCGACGTCTTCAAACATATCGTCTTGACCCGCCTCATCGCCCTGATGTCGCGCAAAGAGCAGCCTTTTGCCTATCTCGATACCCACGCCGGTATTGGTCTGTACGACCTCAAGGGCGATCAGGCCAACCGCACGGGCGAGTACCTTGAAGGCATTGCACGGTTGTGGGGGCAGAAAGACCTGCCTGCAGTGACTGATGACTACATGCAAGTACTGCGCAAGATGAACCCGGATGGCGAGTTGCGCTATTACCCGGGCTCGCCGGAGTGGGCGCGACGCCTGACCCGTTCCCAGGACCGTGTGCTGTTGAACGAGAAACACCCCGAAGACGGCGTATTGCTCAAAGACAACATGAAGGGTGATCGCCGCGTAGCGGTGCATTTGGGCGAAGGCTGGCATGTGCCGCGTGCTTTGCTGCCGGTGGCTGAGAAGCGTGGCTTGATGCTGATCGACCCGCCGTTCGAGAAACTCGACGAAATGAAGCGCTGCGCCGAATCGTTGAAAGACGCGATCAGTCGCATGCGCCAGACCGTTGTAGCGATCTGGTATCCGATCAAGGACAAGCGCCAGTTGCGTCGTTTCTATCAGGACTTGGCAGGTTCAGGTGCACCGAAGTTGCTGCAGGTGGAGTTGTTCGTGCATCCGCTGGATACGCCCAACAGCCTCAATGGTTCGGGCCTGGCGATCGCCAACCCGCCTTGGGGTCTCGAAGAAGAGCTGCGCGAACTGTTGCCGTGGCTGGCCAAAAAACTGGGTCAAACCCAGGGTGGCTGGCAGATGGAATGGTTGATTGCGGAAAATAGCTGAAAACCAATGTGAGAGCGGGCTTGCTCGCGATCGAGGCGATGCGGTGTAACAGAAACACCGAGTCGCTTGCATCGCGAGCAAGCCCGCTCCCACCGTTTTTTGTGCTACATCAAATCGGGCAGGTCACACCGGTGCCGCCGATACCGCAATAACCCTGCGGGTTTTTCGCCAGGTACTGCTGGTGGTATGCCTCGGCGAAGTACACCGTTGGCGCCTGGTCGATTTCAGTGGTGATGGTGCCCAGCCCGGCCTTGTCCAGTTCCGCCTGGAACACCTTCTTGCTTTCCAGTGCCTGCTCAAGCTGTTCAGGGGTGGTGCAGTAGATCACCGAGCGATACTGGGTGCCGATGTCGTTGCCCTGGCGCATGCCCTGGGTGGGGTTGTGCAGTTCCCAGAACATGGCCAGCAATTGCTTGTAGCTGACCACTTCCGGTTCGTAGACCACCAGCACCACTTCGGTGTGGCCGGTCAGGCCCGAGCAGACTTCTTCGTAGGTCGGGTTCGGCGTGTAGCCGCCCGCATAGCCCACTACGGTGCTGACTACGCCTTCGCGCTCCCAGAACTTGCGTTCTGCGCCCCAGAAGCAACCCAGGCCAAAAATCGCGAAGTCCACGTTCATCGGGAACGGGCCCAGTAGCGGCTGGCCGGTGACGTAGTGGGTTTCCGGCAGTTGTACGTGAGTGTCACGGCCGGGCAGGGCTTGTTCTTTAGTGGGTAGCACGTTTTTATTCACCAGGATTTCCGAGCGCAAGACCATGTTTCATGTCCTCTCAGTCAGAGTGTAGGAAGTCAGGCTGCTAGTGTGCCCGAGTGTTACGGCGCTGTCAGGCCAGTGGGCCACGCGGGTAGCGTTTGAGTTTTTCTATCAGTTCGCTGCCGGGGATAGGTCGGTCGAACAGATAACCCTGGCCTACATCACAGCGATGGCGGCGCAGGAATGCCAACTGTGCAGCGGTTTCTATGCCCTCGGCAACCACTTTGAGCTTGAGGTTGTGGGCCATGGCAATCACGGCGGAGGTGATTTCCATGTCGTTCTGGTTGTCGGGGATGTCTTTGATAAAGCTGCGGTCGATCTTGATGATGTCGATCGGAAATTTTTTCAAGTAGCTGAGCGATGAGTAGCCGGTGCCGAAATCGTCCATGGCCAGGGTCAGGCCCAGTTTTTTCAGTTGGTCGAGTTGCAGGCGGGTGTCGTCGGTGGCTTCCAGCAGCAAGCCTTCGGTCAGCTCCAGCTCCAGCAGCGCAGCCGGTAACTGTTCTTCCTTGAGGATACTGGCAATCGAGGCAACCAGGTCCGGGTCGGAAAACTGCTTGGGCGACACGTTGATCGCTACTTGCAGACTGCCCAGCCCGGCCAGGCTCAGTTGCCGGCTCATCCGGCAGGCCTGGCGGGCGACCCATTTGCCGATAGGGATGATCAGCCCGGTTTCTTCGGCCACGCTGATGAACTGATCGGGGCGGATCATGCCGTTTTTAGGGTGGTTCCAGCGCAGCAGGGCTTCCATGCCCAGCAGTCGTCCGGTACGCAGGCACAGCTTGGGCTGGTAGAACACCTCAAGTTCGTTCTGGGTCAGGGCGCGGCGCAGGTTGTTTTCGACAAACAGTTTGTAGCTGGCTTCGGCATTCAGGGCTTCGGTAAACACCTGCACCTGGTGCTTGCCGCAGGCCTTGGCCTTGTGCAGCGCCAGGCCTGCGTTGCGCATCAGGGTTTGCGGATCCCGGCCATGCAAGGGCGCACAGGCTACCCCGACCGAGCCGGTGACGCTGATCAGCTGGTTATCGACGAACATCGGCTTGTCGAGGGTCATCAGCAACTGGCTGGCAATTTGCTGTCCGGTCGTCAGGTCAGTATCGTCCAGCAATACCGCGAATTCGTTACTGGCAAAGCGCGCCAGCCCATCGCTGGCGCTCAGGCTGTTGCGCAGGCGCCGGGCCAGGCTGATCAGCAGCTTGTCGCCGGTCTGGTGGCCAAGGCTGTCATTGATGCGCTTGAAGTTGTCGATGTCCACCAGCAACAGGCACACCGGCGTGTTGCTGTTGCGGGCGAAGCGTTCATCGAGGTTGCGGATAAAGGCCGGGCGGTTGCCCAGGTTGGTCAGGTTGTCGGTGTAGGCCAGGCGTTCGATGCGCTGCTGCGCCAGCTTGGCCTCGGTGATGTCTTCATAAATACCGATGTAGTGGGTCAGCTCACGGTTGTCGCCATACACCTTGGAAATCGACATCTGCCCCCAGTAGGGTTCCAGGTTTTTGCGTCGGCTCTTGAATTCACCCTGCCAGCTGTTGCCTTTGCTCAGACTGGAGTGAGCATCGAAGAGCAGTTCGCTGAGGTTTTCCAGAGCGGGCAGCTCGGACAGTTTATGGCCCTGGACTTCCTCGGTGCTGTATTGGGTGATGGCGGTAAAGCTGGGGTTTACGTACTCCACCACGCCATCGCAGTTGACCAGCAAAAAGGCGTTGGCACTTTGTTCGACGGCGCGCTGGAACAGGTGCAGGGCGTTGGTGGCAGCGCGGCGGTTGTGGTTGTTGATGACCTGGGCAAACTGGTCGGCCAGCTCGCCGGCGAAGGCGATTTCGTCCGCTTGCCAGGCGCGGGTTCTGCCGACCTGCTCCAGGCACAGGACGCCCACCACCTGACCGTCGATGCGGATACCTGCGTCGAGCATGGCATTGGCTTCGTGCCGGCCCAGGCTGGCCACCAGTTCGCGGGTGCGCGGGTCGCGGCTGGCGTTCGGCGCGTCGATCGAACGGCTGGTGTGCAAGGCTTCCAGGTAGTCGGGGAAGTGGCTGGCATCGAAGATGTCTTGCGCGACATGGGCCTGGGTCTCGCGTTCGAACGCCGAAACAGGCAGCAACCGGTTGCCTTCAAGATTCCACAGGCTGGCACCATCGATTTGATAGATATCGCAGGCGCTGCGGGTGATCAGCTCGGCGGCTTCTTGCAGCGAATTGTGCTGGCTGTAGCGATGACGGGCGAGGCGCAGGATCAAGTCCTGCTGGGCACGCACGCGCTCCAGATGCTGAAGTTGATCCGCCTGGGTACGCTGGTTGAGCGCCAGGGCGATCTGCAGGCGGCTGTTTTGTGTTTCAAGTTCGGCCACCGGGGCGGGCGAAGGGCTGGCAGCGCTGTCTTCAATGGCTAGCAGATAGCCGCGCAAAAAATGTCGATTGTGCTGTTTGTAGGCCTCGCCCAGCTCCATCAGGTTCAGTGGGCCCAGGGCGGTGTGCAGGGTGTAATGCACAACGTAGTGGTGGCTGGTCCTGAGCTGATGCTCGATTGCATCGTGCAGGTGATAGCGGGCGCGGGGTTCCATCAGACTGGCGTAGGGCGAGCCAACCAGCGCGCACAAGTCTGCCGCGGGCATGCCGAATTGGCGCTCGCAGTGCGGGTCGAGATAGAGCATGGCCCAGCTGGCTTCATTAAGCCGTTCGAAACGCAGCATGCCGAGCCTGGAAGGTACGGGGAGCTGGGTCACGACCTCGGCTGCCAGGCGCGGGGCAGCATCAGGCTGGCTTTTCATTGGGGCACTCGCTTCACAAATGCGGATTGCGCACGGGCTGTCACCCTGTCTCTGTGGTAGACGGCAAGGTTGCATCATGCTCGGCGTGCTGACAAGTGAACATAAAGGCTAAGTGCTATAAGGGCTTATCGGCCGGTCGGGGATTTCCTGCAGGCCGATCGGCAAGGTTTGCAGCTTATTTAAGCTCAACAGTTGCGGACTCGATAATCCGGCCCTTTTTATTGTGAAAATCAACCTTGAGTTGTTGGCCGCTAATGCTCAGGCAGACGAAGTTGTCTTCGCTGACCACTCGACTGTTGAGCTTGAGTGAGTAAGTGCCTGTGCCCACGCTGGTCAAGGGGGCGTTGACGAGCAGGTCTCTGACATTCGCGTACGGCAGCAGTCTGGTATTGCACAGGGGTGAGGACACCACGCTGTGTACGATAAAGTCCGGGCTTTTGTCGTGGGTCAGATGACAGCAGAGCGAGCCATGAATATCGCCCGACACGAACACCACGTTCTTGATGGCGTTGCTGCGAATGGTTTCGAGGATGCGGTTGCGCTGCGCCGCAAAGGCCTTCCAGCCGTCATTGTCGCGCCGTTGGTCGGGCATAAGCATGACGCTGCTGACGATGAACTTGACCCTGGCGTTGCTGTTGATCAGCCATTTGAGCAGTGCCTGTTCCTGAGTGACGCCGATCATGCGTTTGTCACGCCCCGTAAGGGTGCGCTCGGTGCGGCAATCCATGACGAACCAGTCGATGTCAGCGTTGGCAAACCTGTACCAGTAGCGGGACAGGTTGCGGTTGATGCGCCCGTCGGGCAGCAGGTCGTGGGCCGGGCCATGGCTGCACTGGTAAGCCTCGTAAGCTCTCATGGCGTTGTTGTAGAGCGTTTTATCTCCGGTATCCCGATTGGCTGGCCAGTTATCTTCGATTTCATGGTCGTCGAGGATCATGTAGGTCGCAGTGCCTGCCATTAGCTTGCGGATATGGGGTTGTGTGAAAGCGGCGCGGTATTTTCGGGTGATGCTGGAGTAGTCGCGGTCCGGGGCCACAATATTCAGGTCATCGACATACACCTGATCGCCGGCCATCACCACAGCATCAATGCTTTGCTGGCGGGTCAGTGCATGGATGTTGCCGAAGATTTCGTCCCCTAGGTGCGGGGCAGAAGGGATGCCTGCCGTGAGCCTGAGGTAGCGGCAAGAGCCAACGACATATCGGCGAGTACGGTTGCGTGCAGTTGAGTCGGTCTTGAAGCTGTATACCGTGGCAGGCCATTGAAGCGGGATCTGCTTGACGGTTTCAGTCGTGTGCCCGGGGTTTGCGGTGGCGAACCAGCCAGCCTGGTATTCGTAGCGGGTATCACTGTGCAGAGTGTTCAAGACCAGCGTATCGGACATGTCGAACTCAGGGCTCAGTCTTGAAAACACACCGGCAGACCACTGGCTGTCGCCAGCCTTGCGATGCCGGATACCGGCGAAGACGGCGTTGTTTTTGTCGAGTTCGCCGCGGACAAAAATGCGCGCGTGCTGTGAAGTGGTAAAGCCCACTATCGGGCCAACGGTGGGTGGGATCACATCGAAATCCTTTCTGATGTTTGGGCGATGGCAATCGCGTGGTTCAATTCCTTTGGTTAACGGTAGAAGTGGTTGGGTGGTTGACCCATTCATGGATTCAGCGCTGGGTGTAGTGCTTGAAGGGCAGTGAGTGTCAGAAAAGCCCCTCACCCTAGCCCTCTCCCAAAGGGAGAGGGGCCTAAGCGCACGCAACTTCAAAAACACCGCCAATCAGCTCCCTCTCCCTCCGGGAGAGGGTTGGGGTGAGGGGCTCTTCAAATCGCAGGCAAAAAAAAGCCCCGCCAAATGGCGGGGTTGAGGTACGAGCGTGGCGCTCGGAAAACAGTGCGCTACCCCGGCCTTCAGTGACGAAGGCCGGGGCGTGGCTTACAACAGGATAGTGCGGATGTCGCCCAGCAACTGGCTCAGACGCTGGGTGAAGCGTGCAGCAGCAGCGCCGTTGATCACGCGGTGATCGTAGGACAGCGACAGTGGCAGCATCAGCTTCGGCTGGAAGGCTTTACCGTCCCAGACTGGCTGGATGGTTGCCTTGGATACGCCGAGGATCGCCACTTCCGGTGCGTTGACGATCGGCGTGAAGCCGGTGCCGCCAATGTGACCGAGGCTGGAAATGGTGAAGCACGCGCCTTGCATGTCGTCTGCGGTGAGCTTCTTGTCACGGGCCTTGGCGGCCAGTGCAGCGGCTTCAGCAGCCAGTTGCAACAGGCTCTTCTGATCAACGTTCTTGATCACAGGCACCAGCAGGCCATCCGGGGTGTCAACGGCGAAGCCGATGTTGACGTACTTCTTGCGGATGATCGCTTTGCCGCTTGGCGCCAGCGAGCTGTTGAAGTCCGGCATTTCCTTGAGCAGGTGCGCGCAGGACTTGAGCAGCAGAGGCAGTACGGTCAGTTTCACGCCGGCTTTTTCTGCGACGGCTTTTTGCGCGACGCGGAAGGCTTCCAGCTCGGTGATGTCAGCCTGGTCGAACTGAGTCACGTGCGGAATGTTCAGCCAGCTGCGGTGCAGGCTCGACGCGCCGATTTGCATCAGGCGGGTCATGGCCACTTCTTCCACTTCACCGAAACGGCTGAAGTCGACAGCAGGGATCGGCGGAATGCCAGCACCACCGGTTGCGCCGGCGGCCGGTGCTTCCTTGGCTTTTTGCATCATGGCTTTGACGTGCGCCTGCACGTCTTCCTTGATGATACGGCCGTGCGGGCCGCTCGGAGTGACTGCACTCAGCTCGACGCCGAATTCGCGGGCCAGTTGACGCACGGCAGGGCCGGCGTGAACCTTGCCACCTTTTGGCGCAGGCGCGGCGGCCGGGGCAGGAGCAGCCTCGGTTTTCGCAGCAGGTGCCGGGGCTGCAGGTGCTTCAGCTTTTGCCGGTGCAGGAGCAGCAGCGGCCTGGGCAGGAGCAGCAGGTGCCGCAGCGCCTTGAACCTTGAGCTTGAGGATAAAGTCGCCAGTGCCGACTTCGTCATCCAGCTTGACCGAAATACTCTCAACCACACCGGCGGCTGGCGATGGAATTTCCATGCTGGCCTTGTCGGACTCGAGAGTGATCAAGGATTGATCAGCCTCGACGGTATCGCCGGCCTTGACCAGGATTTCGATGATTTTAGCTTTGCCCGACGAGCCGATATCCGGGACATGAATGTCCTGGATGGTAGCAGCGGCAGGTGCAGCCGGGGCCACAGGGGCCTCGGCAGCAGGAGCAGCAGGTTTTTCGGCCGCAGCAGGAGCTGCAGCAGGGGCCGGTGCTTCAGGCGCCGCAGCGGCGCCCTCGGCTTCCAGTTCCAGCAGTTCGTCGCCTTCTTTCAGGCGGTCGCCCAGCTTGATCTTCAGGCTCTTGACGATGCCGGCCTTGGGAGCAGGGATTTCCATGCTCGCCTTGTCCGATTCCAGGGTCAGGATGCTCTGATCGGCTTCGATACGGTCGCCGACTTTTACAAACAGCTCGATGACTTCACCGTCGCCGCTGCCGATGTCAGGTACTCGAATGAGTTCGCTCACAAATATTCTCCTCAGCAGTCCAGTGGGTTGCGTTTTTCCGGGTTGATGCCGAACTTGACGATGGCTTCTGCCACCACTTTAGGTTCGATATCGCCACGGTCAGCCAGTGCTTCCAGGGCTGCCAACACCACGAAATGACGGTCTACTTCAAAGAAGTGACGCAGTTTTTTGCGGCTGTCGCTGCGGCCGAAACCGTCAGTGCCCAGCACTTTGAATTCCTTGACCGGTACCCACTGGCGAATCTGTTCGGCGAACAGCTTCATGTAGTCGGTAGAGGCAATCACCGGACCTTTACGGCCAGTCAGGCACTCTTCAACGTAGCTCAGCTGAGGCTTCTGGCCAGGGTGCAGGCGGTTGTGACGCTCTACGGCCAGGCCGTCGCGACGCAGTTCGTTGAAGCTGGTAACGCTCCATACGTCAGCGCCGATGTTGAACTGTTCACGCAGGATGATCGCCGCTTCACGGACTTCACGCAGGATGGTGCCGGAGCCCATCAGCTGAACGTGGTGCGCCGCTTCCTTGGTGTCTTCCTCGAGCAGGTACATGCCCTTGACGATGCCTTCCTCGACACCGGCCGGCATGGCTGGCTGCTGGTAGGACTCGTTCATGACGGTGATGTAGTAGAAGACGTCCTGTTGCTCTTCGGTCATCTTCTTCATGCCGTCCTGAATGATCACCGCCAGCTCATAGCCGTAGGTCGGATCAAAGGTGCGGCAGTTCGGGATGGTACCGGCCAGGATGTGGCTGTGACCGTCTTCGTGCTGCAGGCCTTCACCGTTGAGCGTGGTACGCCCGGCGGTGCCGCCGATCAGGAAGCCACGGGTGCGGCTGTCGCCAGCGGCCCAGGCCAGGTCGCCAATACGCTGGAAGCCGAACATCGAGTAGAAGATGTAGAACGGCAGCATCGGCTGGTTGTGGTTGGAGTACGAAGTACCGGCGGCGATGAAGGAGCTCATGGCGCCTGCTTCGTTGATGCCTTCTTCGAGGATCTGACCTTTTTTGTCTTCGCGGTAGAACATCACCTGGTCTTTATCGACTGGCTCGTAGAGCTGGCCGACAGAGGAGTAGATGCCCAGCTGGCGGAACATGCCTTCCATACCGAAGGTACGGGCTTCGTCCGGGATGATCGGAACGATGCGCGGGCCGATTTCCTTGTCCTTGACCAGCTGCGCGAGGATCCGCACGAAAGCCATGGTGGTGGAAATTTCACGGTCGCCGGAGCCGTCAAGGATGGCCTTGAGGGTTTCCAGTGGCGGGGTCGGAATGCTGATGCTCTGTGCGCGGCGCTGAGGTACGAAACCGCCCAGTGCGGCACGGCGCTCGCTCAGGTAACGGGCTTCGGCGCTGCCTGCTTCCGGTTTGAAGAACGGCAGGTTTTCGATTTCGTCGTCTTTGACCGGGATGTCGAAACGATCGCGGAACAGCTTCAGGCTTTCAACATCAACCTTCTTGGTGTTGTGCGCGGTGTTTTTCGCTTCGCCGGCGCCGGTGCCATAACCCTTGATGGTCTTGGCCAGGATAACGGTTGGCTGGTCTTTGTGGTTGACCGCTTCGTGGTACGCCGCGTAGACCTTGTACGGGTCGTGGCCGCCACGGTTGAGCTTCCAGATCTCGTCATCGGACAGATCGGCAACCATCGCCTTGAGTTCCGGCGTGTTGAAGAAGTGTTCACGTACGAACGCGCCGTCTTTGGCTTTGTAGTTCTGGTACTCGCCGTCGATGACTTCGTCCATGCGACGTTGCAGGATACCGTCGACGTCTTTGGCCAGCAGCGGGTCCCAGAAACGGCCCCAGATGACTTTGGTTACGTTCCACTGAGCGCCGCGGAACACGCCTTCGAGTTCCTGGATGATCTTGCCGTTGCCGCGAACCGGGCCGTCGAGGCGCTGCAGGTTGCAGTTGATGACGAAGATCAGGTTGTCGAGGTTTTCACGGCCTGCCAGGGAGATTGCGCCCAGGGATTCCGGCTCGTCGCACTCGCCGTCGCCCAGGAAGCACCAGACTTTCTGGCCAGCAGGGATGTAGCCACGGGCTTCCAGGTACTTCATGAAGCGCGCCTGGTAGATCGCCTGGATCGGGCCAAGGCCCATCGATACGGTCGGGAACTGCCAGAAATCAGGCATCAGCCAAGGGTGCGGGTAGGACGACAGGCCCTGACCGTCCACTTCCTGGCGGAAGTTGTTCATTTGTTCTTCGCTGATGCGGCCTTCCATGAACGCACGGGCGTAAACGCCTGGCGAGGTGTGACCCTGGAAGTAGATCAGGTCGCCGCCGTGTGCGTCGGTCGGGGCCTGGAAGAAGTAGTTGAAGCCGATGTCATACAGGGTTGCGCTGGAAGCGAAGCTGGAGATATGACCGCCCAGGTCAGAATCTTTCAAGTTCGTGCGCATCACCATGGCCATGGCGTTCCAGCGTACCAGCGAGCGAATGCGGCGTTCCATGAACAGGTCGCCAGGCATGCGTGCTTCGTGGGTTACGGGAATCGTGTTGCGATAAGGCGTGGTGATGGCATACGGCAGCTGCGAACCGGTGCGGGTAGCGAGCTCACCCATACGGGTCATCAGATAGTGAGCGCGGTCTTCGCCTTCTTTGTCGAGAACCGATTCCAGGGCGTCCAACCATTCCTGGGTTTCGACGGGATCGAGGTCTTGCATGGCTTGCTCCAGGGCGGATAGGCTTCCAGAATCGGTTGCCTGAGTTTGCGACTGGCCTTGTGGGCAGACGACATAAATTCTTGGATGGCCGGAGGTTGATTCCAGCGGCGTGTAGTTTTACTACAAATCGTCGGCCATTTCAGCCTTTCGAGTGTGTCATGCAGTAGTAAAACTACAGGAATGGTCCTGATGGCCACCTGTTTCGTTGTGCGAAAAATCGATATTGTTGGTGCTTTTATCTGCAATAAGCCGGTGATCTGCGGGCTTGATGCTAAACAAAATGATCTTACAGCTATTTATAACCTTTGTTCGACAGTCGGATTAAACCGCTGTTTCTTCCTGTCACCGTACTCGGCAACACCATAGCCGATCAAGGATAGACCATGAGCCTCCCGTCGCTTGCTCCAATTCCCGGTCTTTTACAGCCACTGGCCAGCCGTGCCGAGCAGTCGTGGCGCACGGCAGTCGCCGGGCTTGAGGGCGGGCACGGGCTCGATGACTGGTCGCCAGAGCGCTGGTCGGCGTTCAGCCGGGTCAGTGCGGCCAGCAACTTCTTTATAGAACAGTCTTTGCGTGACCCTTTGATGTTGCTCGAACTGGCGCGCTCGGGTGAGCTGGACCGCACCTTCGCCCCCGGCGAGTTGTGCGGGCAGATTGCTGCTGCCGCGCAGGCCGCAACCAGCGATGACGAACTGGGCCGCGCACTGCGTCGTCAGCGCACCCGCCAGCAAGTGCGGATTATCTGGCGCGATATCAATCGTCAGGCCGACCTGATCGAAACCTGTCGCGATCTGTCGGACATGGCCGATGCCAGCATCGATCAGGCCTATCGCTGGCTGTATCAACGTCATTGCCAGCAGTTCGGCACACCCATTGGCAATCGCAGTGGCGAGCCGCAGGCGATGGTGATCCTGGGCATGGGCAAGCTCGGCGCCGTGGAGCTGAACCTGTCTTCAGACATCGACCTGATCTTTGCCTACCCTGAAGGCGGCGAAACCGTGGGGGCCAAGCGGGCGCTGGACAATCAGGAGTTCTTTATCCGCTTGGGCCAGCGCCTGATCAAGGCGCTGGATCCGATGACGGTCGACGGCTTTGTGTTTCGCGTCGACATGCGCCTGCGTCCTTATGGCTCATCCGGTGCGCTGGTGTTGAGCTTCAACGCGCTGGAGCAGTACTACCAGGATCAGGGCCGTGACTGGGAGCGTTATGCCATGATCAAGGCCCGGGTCGTGGCCGGTGATCAGGTGATGGGCGCGCAGTTGCTCAGCCTGTTACGCCCGTTTGTGTATCGTCGCTACCTCGATTTTTCCGCGATTGAAGCGCTGCGCACCATGAAGCAGTTGATCCAGCAGGAAGTGCGGCGCAAAGGCATGGCTGACAATATCAAGCTGGGGGCGGGCGGTATCCGCGAGGTCGAGTTTATCGCCCAGGCATTCCAGCTGATTCACGGCGGCCGCGATCTGAGCCTGCAACAACGGCCGCTGCTGAAAGTCCTGACCATCCTGGAAGGCCAGGGCTACTTGCCTGCAGAGGTGGTCGGCGAACTGCGCGAAGGTTATGAGTTCCTGCGTTACACCGAGCATGCAATCCAGGCCATTGCCGACCGCCAGACTCAAATGCTGCCCGACAATCAGCAGGATCAGGCCCGCATTGCCTTTATGATGGGTTTTGACAGCTGGACCGCATTCCATGAACAGCTGATGGCGTGGCGTGGTCGTATTGACTGGCACTTCCGTCAGGTTATTGCTGACCCTGATGAAGAAGAGGTCATCGACGAAGGCGAGCTGATTGTCGGTGGTGAGTGGTTGCCGCTGTGGGAAGAGGTCCAGGACGATGCCGCAGCCTGCGCGCAGTTGGAAGAGGCCGGGTTTGTCGATGCGCCCAAAGCCCTGAAACAACTGGCGGCCCTGCGTTCCAGTCCGCAACTGCGCTCTATGCAGCGCTTGGGGCGCGAGCGTCTGGATGCTTTTATCCCGCGCTTGCTGGCGCAAGCCGTTGAGCACGCCAACCCTGATCTGGTGCTGGAGCGGGTGCTGCCGCTGGTCGAGGCGGTGGCCCGGCGTTCTGCTTATTTAGTGTTGCTCACCGAAAACCCAGATGCTTTGCGCCGTTTGCTGACGCTGTGCGCAGCCAGCCCGTGGATCGCCGAGCAGATCACCCGTTTCCCGTTGCTGCTCGACGAGTTGCTCAACGAGCGCCGTTTGTTCAAGCCGCCGCTGGCCCCTGAGCTGGCCGCCGAGTTGCGTGAACGCCTGACGCGTATCCCCGAAGACGACCTTGAGCAGCAGATGGAAGCCTTGCGCAACTTCAAGCTGGCCCACCGTTTGCGGGTCGCGGCATCGGAAATCTCCGGCAGCCTGCCTTTAATGAAGGTCAGCGATTACCTGACCTGGCTGGCCGAGGCCATTCTGGAGCAGGTGCTGGCCCTGGCCTGGCGCCAGACAGTGGCCAAGTACGGCACGCCACAGCGCACCGACGGCAGCCTGTGCGATCCCGGCTTTATTATTGTCGGCTACGGCAAGGTCGGTGGCATCGAGCTGGGGCATGGCTCGGATCTGGACCTGGTGTTTATCCACGATGGCGACCCGAATGCTGAAACCGATGGCGCCAAGCCCATCGACGGTGCGCAGTTTTTCACCCGTCTGGGTCAGCGGATCATCCATTTGCTCACGGCGCAGACCAACTCCGGGCAGTTGTATGAGGTCGACATGCGCCTGCGCCCGTCAGGCGCTTCGGGGTTGCTGGTCAGCTCGCTAGGTGCTTTTGAGCGCTATCAGGAAAACGAAGCCTGGACCTGGGAGCATCAGGCACTGGTGCGCGCCCGCGTGCTGGTGGGCTGCAAACAGGTGGGCGCGGCCTTTGAACAGGTGCGCGCGAGCGTATTGGGCCGCGAGCGGGATTTGCCGACCTTGCGTCAGGAGGTCAGCGAGATGCGGGCCAAGATGCGCGACAACCTGGGCACCCGGATTACCGCTGCCGGAACCGCAGAAAACGCCTTCGAGGCAACGGTGCCGTTCGACCTCAAGCAGGACGCCGGAGGTATCGTCGATATTGAATTTATGGTGCAATACGCGGCCCTGGCGTGGTCCAGGGAACACCCGGCGTTACTGCGCTACACCGACAATATCCGCATTCTGGAAGGGCTGGAGCAGGTCGGGCTGATGCCCGCCACCGATGCCAGCCTGTTGCGCGAGGCTTACAAGGCCTTTCGCGCCGTCGCCCACCGGCAAGCCTTGCAGAAGGAAGCCGGGGTGGTCACGGGGGATCAATTTGTGGTCGAACGCCAACACGTACGGCGCATCTGGTCCGAGCTAGGATTGAGCTGATTTACTGGCTCACACACAGAGTTAAAGCTGTAAGAACGTATCCGGCGGGTCCATAAGGCCCGTCCAATTTGCCTGCCGCCTCGTGGTGCGGGTGCTGGATTCTTTGAGGAGCGTAATGATGTCGATGGCTGATCGTGATGGTGTGATCTGGTATGACGGCAAGCTGGTGCCGTGGCGTGATGCCACGACCCATGTGCTGACCCATACATTGCACTACGGCATGGGCGTGTTTGAAGGTGTGCGCGCTTACGAAACCCCGCAGGGCGCGGCGATTTTCCGCTTGCAGGCGCACACTGACCGTCTGTTCGATTCGGCCCACATCATGGGCATGAAGATCCCGTTCAGCAAAGACGAAATCAACGAAGCGACCCGCGTAGCGGTGCGTGAAAACAACCTCGACAGCGCCTATATCCGCCCGATGGTGTTCTACGGTTCCGAAGCCATGGGCCTGCGCGCCACCGGCCTCAAGGTGCACGTGATCATCGCCCCCTGGAGCTGGGGTGCCTACATGGGCGCCGAAGCGCTGGAAGTCGGAATCAAGGTGCGTACCAGCTCCTTTACCCGCCATCATGTGAACATCTCCATGACCCGGGCCAAGGCCAACGGCCATTACATCAACTCGATGCTGGCCCTTCAGGAAGCGATTTCCGGCGGAGCCGACGAAGCGCTGTTGCTCGATCCGGAAGGCTTTGTGGCTGAAGGCTCGGGCGAAAACGTATTCCTGGTCAAGGATGGCGTGATCTACACCCCGGACGTGACCGCGTGCCTGAACGGCATTACCCGCAGCACGATCCTGACCCTGGCCACCGAGCTGGGGTACAAGTTTGTTGAAAAACGCATCACCCGCGACGAGGTGTATATCGCCGACGAAGCGTTCTTTACCGGCACTGCCGCTGAAGTGACGCCGATTCGCGAAGTCGACGGGCGTCAAATCGGGATCGGCCGGCGTGGCCCGATCACCGAAAAACTGCAAAAGGCTTACTTTGACCTGGTGACCGGCAAGACTACGGACCATCCAGAGTGGCGTACACTGGTCAAGTAATGTCGGCATAGCATCACAGCAGGGAGGCGAATGCCTCCCTTGCTTGTTTATGGAAACTTATGAATATTTTGATCGTTGGGCCCAGCTGGGTCGGTGACATGGTGATGGCGCAGACACTGTTCCAGTGCCTCGAGCAGCGCCACCCGCAGTGCGAAATCGATGTGCTGGCTCCCGAGTGGAGCCGGCCCATCCTTGAGCGCATGCCTGAAGTTCGCAAGGCCTTGAGCTTCCCGCTCGGCCACGGCGCGCTTGAACTGGCCACGCGACGCAAGATCGGCAAGTCCCTCAAGGGCCAATACGATCAGGCAATCTTGTTGCCCAACTCGCTAAAATCGGCCCTGGTGCCATTTTTTGCGGGTATTCCCAAACGTACCGGCTGGCGCGGCGAGTTCCGCTACGGCCTGCTTAACGATGTGCGCAAGCTCGACAAAGAGCGCTACCCGCTGATGATCGAGCGCTTTATGGCCCTGGCCTATGAGCCTGGGGCCGACCTGCCCAAGCCGTACCCGCGCCCCGATTTGCAGATTGACCCGCAAAGCCGTGCCGGCGCACTGGCCAAGTTCGGCCTGGAGCTGGATCGTCCGGTGCTGGCGCTGTGCCCGGGTGCCGAATTTGGCGAGTCCAAGCGCTGGCCGTCCGAGCACTACGCCAAAGTTGCCGAACAAAAGATCCGCGAAGGTTGGCAAGTGTGGCTGTTCGGCTCCAAAAACGATCACGGGGTAGGCGAAGATATCCGTTCGCGCCTGATCCCGGGGCTGCGCGAAGAGTCGGTCAACCTCAGCGGCGAGACCTCACTGGCCGAAGCCATCGACCTGTTGTCCTGTGCCGATGCCGTGGTATCCAACGATTCCGGGCTGATGCATGTGGCCGCTGCGCTGAACCGCCCGCTGGTGGCGGTCTACGGCTCCACTTCGCCAGGTTTTACCCCGCCCTTGGCGGACAAGGTCGAAATTGTGCGGCTGGGCCTCGATTGCAGCCCCTGTTTTGACCGTACCTGCCGTTTTGGCCACTACAACTGCCTGCGCGAACTGATGCCGCAGCCGGTGATTGAAGCCTTGCAGCGCCTGCAGGGTTCACCGGTCGAGGTTAACTAGGTGCGCGTTCTGTTGGTCAAAACTTCATCCCTCGGGGATGTGATCCATGCCTTGCCGGCGCTGACCGATGCGGCGCGGGCGATTCCGGGCATCACCTTTGACTGGGTAGTGGAAGAAGGCTTTGCCGAAATCCCGACCTGGCACCCGGCGGTGGGCAAGGTGATTCCGGTGGCGATCCGCCGCTGGCGCAAAAACATCTGGCAGACCCTCAAGAGCGGCGAGTGGAGCCGCTTCAAGCAAAGCCTGCGCGCCGAAAAATACGACCTGGTGATCGACGCTCAGGGACTGGTGAAAAGTGCCTGGTTGACCCGCTACGTGAAAGCCCCGGTTGCCGGGCTGGATAAAGACTCCGCCCGGGAACCGTTGGCCAGCCGCTTTTACCAGCGCCGCCTGGCGGTAGCCCGCGGGCAGCACGCGGTTGAGCGTCTGCGTCAGTTGTTCGCGGTCGCGCTGGGCTACGACCTGCCCAAAGGGCTGGGCGATTACGGCCTGGATGTCGAAAAACTGGTTGAGCTGCCGCGCAAAAAGCCCTTCGTGCTGTTTTTGCATGGCACCACCTGGGACACCAAGCACTGGCCCGAAGTCTATTGGCGCGATCTGGCCCAGCGCATGGGACATCTAGGCGTCGAAGTGCGCCTGCCGTGGGGCAATCCGGCTGAAAAAGCCCGGGCCGAACGTATTGCCAATGGCTTGAATAATGCCGTGGTGCTGCCCAAATTGAATCTGGCCGGGGTTGCCAAGGTACTGGCCAGTGCCAGTGCCTGCGTGGCAGTCGACACCGGGTTAGGGCATTTGGCCGCTGCACTGGATGTGCCGACCATTTCTTTGTTCGGGCCTACCAATCCGGGCCTGACCGGTGCCTATGGCAAGGTGCAAATCCACCTGGCCAGCGATTTTCCGTGTGCGCCATGCCTGCAGAAAAAATGCACCTACACTCCGACTGCACAGGACCAGCAGCGGTTTGATCTGAAAAACGAGTGGCCACTGTGCTTCACCCGTTTGAACCCTGAGCGTGTCGCGAGTCGATTAAGCACGTTGTTACTGGCTGAGGAACTGCGCTGATGCAACTGGCTTTTGTGCTGTACAAATACTTTCCGTTTGGTGGGCTGCAACGGGATTTCATGCGCATTGCGCTGGAATGCCAGAAGCGCGGCCATCAAATCCGCGTCTACACCATGATCTGGGAAGGCGATATCCCGCCCGGATTCGAAGTGCTGGTGGCGCCGGTCAAGGCGTTCCACAACCATACCCGCAATGAAAAAATGCTCGCCTGGATGCAGGCCGATCTGGCCAAGCGCCCGGTAGACCGGCTCATCGGCTTCAACAAGATGCCGGGGCTGGACGTGTACTACGCGGCGGACGGCTGCTTTGAAGACAAGGCGCAAAACCTGCGTCATTCGTTTTATCGCTTCTTCAAACGCTACAAGCACTTTGCCGAGTACGAGCGCGCGGTGTTCGCCAAGGACGCCAAGACTGAAATCCTGATGATTTCCGAAGTCCAGCAGCCGCTGTTCATCAAACACTACGACACCCCGCTGGAGCGTTTCCATCTGCTGCCACCGGGTATCGCCCTGGATCGCCGCGCGCCGGACAATGCCGCCGAGATTCGCGCCGAGTTCCGACGTGAATTCAATCTGGCAGACGACGACTTGCTGCTGGTGCAGATTGGCTCGGGCTTCAAGACCAAGGGTGTGGATCGCAGCCTCAAAGCGCTGGCGGCCTTGCCGGGTGAGCTCAAAAAACGTACGAAATTGTTTGTAATCGGCCAGGACGACCCCAAAGTCTTTCAATTGCAGAGTGCCACTTTGGGTTTGGGCGATCATGTGCAGTTCCTCAAGGGGCGCAGTGATATCCCGCGCTTCCTGCTGGGCGCCGATTTGCTGATTCATCCGGCCTATAACGAAAACACCGGCACTGTATTGCTTGAGGCACTGGTAGCGGGTTTGCCGGTGCTGGTCAGCGCTGTTTGCGGCTACGCCCATTACATCAGCGACGCCGATTGCGGTCGGGTCCTGGACGAGCCGTTCGAGCAGGCGCAACTCAATGAATACCTGACACACATGTTGTCCGACGACACTGCGCGCGCGGCCTGGAGCCGGAATGGCCTGGCCTACGCGCAGACGGCCGACCTCTACAGCATGCCGCAGCACGCTGCGGATGTGATTCTGGCGGAGCAACACTGATGAAACTGATTCTTGCCGAACCGTTCAAGAGCTTGTGGGCAGGGCGCGATGCGTTCACCGAAGTCGAGCGTCTGGAAGGCGAGGTTTACCGCGAACTGGAAGGCCGGCGTACCTTGCGTACCGAAGTCGACGGGCGCGGTTTCTTTGTGAAAATCCACCGTGGCATTGGCTGGGGTGAAGTGTTCAAGAACCTGCTGACGGCCAAGCTGCCAGTTCTTGGCGCCGGCCAGGAGTGGCGGGCGATCAAGCGCCTGCACGAAGTGGGTGTGCCGACCATGACGGCCGTGGCTTACGGCGAAAAGGGCAACAACCCGGCAGCCCAGCATTCCTTCATCATCACCGAAGAACTGGCGCCGACGGTCAGCCTCGAAGACTTCAGCCTCAACTGGGTCAAGCAGCCACCGCAGCCCAGGCTCAAGCATGCGCTGATCGCTGAAGTGGCACGCATGACCGGCATGATGCACCGTGCCGGGGTCAACCACCGTGACTGCTATATCTGCCATTTCTTGCTGCACACCGACAAACCGGTGACCGCAGACAACTTCCGCCTGTCGGTGATCGATCTGCACCGCGCCCAGACTCGCGCCGTGATCAGTAAGCGCTGGCGCAATAAGGATCTGGCGGCACTGTATTTCTCGGCCCTGGATATCGGCCTGACCCAGCGGGACAAACTGCGCTTCCTGCGCGGTTACTTCCAGATGCCCCTGCGCCAGATCCTGCGCGAAGAAGCCCGCCTGCTGGCGTGGCTCGAAGGCAAGGCGAACAAACTCTACGAACGCAAACAGCGTTATGGAGATGCACTGTAATGGCGGGTTGGAATCTGGAACCTGCTTACAGTGCGTTGGCGTCTGATTTTGGCAGTCTGGAGGCAGTATTTGCCTTGCAGGGGGAGCATCTGACGCGCGATCCGCTGTCGGAAGTCATCCGTGTGCAGCGCGATGGCGTGAATTATTACGTCAAGCGCTACACCGGGGCCGGCAAGGGCCTGCGCCGTTATCTGGGCCGCCCGCGGGTCAAGTCCGAATGGCAGAACCTCAAGCGCTTCGCCAAGTGGGGTATCCCCACGGCCGAGGTGGTGGCCTGGGGCCTTGAACGCAGTGGGTTCGCCTACTCCCGTGGCGCCATGATCACCCGCGAACTGCCCAATACCCGGGATTTGTCAGAATTGGCGGACAACCATGATCCGCTGCTCAAGGATCGTGCCTGGGTAGATTGTGTCAGCCGTCAGTTGGCGCGTTGTACCAAGACCATGCATGACCATCGCTTTACCCATAACGACCTGAAATGGCGCAATTTGCTGATCGATGAGCAGCCCAAGCTGTTTTTGATCGATTGCCCCAACGGCGATTTCTGGCGCGGCTTCTGGCTCAAATACCGCATCACCAAAGACCTGGCGTGCCTCGATAAAGTGGCCAAGTACCATTTGTCCTACACCCAGCGTTTGCGTTTCTATTTTCAATACACCGGGCGCACGACGCTCAATGCGGCGGACAAGGAACGTGTCCGTCATATCGTGCGTTTTTTCGAGGGCCGGGAATGACAGACTTTATGGCAGACGCCGACCGGGCATTGCTTGAGCGCAATGGCCTGGCTGACTTTGATGCCCTGTGGGCCGTGCAGCTGGAAGCGGTAGACGAGCCCAATACCAGTGGTGGCGGCTGGAGTAGCGTGTTTCGCATGGATCTTGAAGGTCAGGGCTATTACCTCAAGCGTCAGAGCAATTACCTTACGCGCACGCTGCACAGTCCGCTGGGCGAGCCGAGTTTTGCCCGCGAATTCCGTAATATTCAGCGCTATAAGCACATAGGTATTCCTGCGCTGGAAGCGGTGTTTTTTGGTGAGCGAAAAGTGCCGGGCGAGCGTCGTGCAGTGCTGATGACCCGTGCGCTGGACGGTTGGAATGACCTCGACTCGCTGCTCGAGCAATGGCCGCAACTGACCACAGAGCAGCAGCAGGCGATTTTGCGCGAATGCGGCCAATTGGCTCGTCGGCTTCACGCTGCGCGGCAGGTGCATGGATGTTTTTACCCCAAGCATATCTTCCTGCAGGCCGATGGCGCGGGGGGGTATCGCGCTCAATTGATCGATCTGGAAAAAACCCGGCCCTTGTTGCTGGGCCAGCGGGACAGGGTCAAGGACATTGAGCCGTTGTTGCGTCGGGCCGATGTCTGGAGCGAAGCAGAGGTGCGCGCCTTGCTCGCTGCTTATCTGGAACAGCCCGTCGACAGTTCCTTGGTCGATGCCTGGCTGACGCGACTGTATGTGCGGCGCAATCAAAAAGGGGGGCGCTGATGCGTTTGTCCGAACTGCTGAAGGCTGGCCGTGCGCCAGGCTTGCCGCTGAGTATCGAACTGGCCGACGCAGCAGGGCCTGCGCAATTGCAACTGCTGACCTTGCTGCGGGTATTGCCGGGCCAGCGTTATGTCGGTGCCGGGGTGTGGCGCGGGCGTACCGTGCTGGCCAAGATGATGGTCGGCAACAAGGCTGCACGCAACTTTCAGCGCGAGCTGACCGGGGTGCGTCTGCTGGCTGAACAAGGCTTGACCACGCCGCAACTGCTGGCTGATGGCTTGCAGGAAGGTGAGGGGGGCTGGTTGCTGTTCGAGTACCTGGAGGGCGCTCAGAGCTTGGGCGATGCCTGGGATGCAGTCGCGTCGTTGCCGGTGCTGGCTGATGAACAAGTGGCCGTACTTGCCGAGGCTTTGACTGCCATCGGGCAGATGCACCGCAAGGGTCTGTGGCAGGAAGACCTGCATCTGGACAACCTGTTGCGTCAGGACGGCAAGCTGTATTTGATCGATGGTGCAGGCATCTGTGTCGAAGAGGCAGGCAAACCGCTGTCGCGGCAAAAAGTGCTGGAAAACCTCGGCGTGTTTTTTGCCCAGTTGCCCAAAAGCCTTGAGCCGTTTATCGAAGAATTACTCGTGCACTACCTGCTGAGCAACGGCGAGCATGCCTTGCCGCTTGAAGCGCTGCTCAAGCAGGTCGAGAAAGTCCGTGCCTGGCGCCTGAATGACTTTTTGAACAAGGTTGGCCGTGATTGCTCGTTGTTCAGCGTGCAACACGGGGCGTTTGCCCTGCGTGCCGTGCTGCGCGAAGAAGAGCCGGCGATGTTGCCCGTTTTGGCCAGGGCTGATGCGTTGCTTGATCAGGGGCATCTGTACAAGACCGGTGGCGCGGCCAGTGTCGGCAAGGTTGAAGTAGCGGGCCGCATGCTGGTGGTCAAGCGCTATAACATCAAGGGCTTTGCCCACTGGCTCAAACGTTTCTGGCGCCCGAGCCGGGCATGGCATTCATGGCGTGAAGGCAATCGTCTGGCGTTTTTGGGGATTGCCACGCCTAAACCGTTGGCAATGCTGGAGACCCGTTTTATGTGGTTGCGGGGCAAGGCGTATCTGGTGACGGAGTTTTTGCCGGGGCCGGATATCATCGAGCGTTTTGCGCCGTATGTTGAGCACGGAGATGCACCCGAAGCCGAATTGATGGCTTTGGAGCGGTTGTTTGCCGATTTGATCCGCGAGCGTATCAGCCACGGCGACCTCAAGGGCCATAACGTGTTCTGGGATGACGGGCGCTGGGCGCTGATTGATCTGGATTCGATGTGCCAGCATCGCTCATCGAGCAGCTTCGCTGCAGCGTACGCCCGCGATCGTGCACGCTTTATGCGCAACTGGCCGGTGGGCAGTGCGTTGTATCAGGTGATTGACGGGCGATTGCCGACAAACCCTGACTGAAGCCTAGCCAGGACTTTCTGTGGGAGCGAGCCTGCTCGCGAATGCTCTTCGCGAGCAAACCCGCTCCCACAGGGGCGTGCCCGTGCTGTCAGAAGCTGTACTGCGCCCCGGCTCCGGCATACCACGAGCGGCCCGGCGCAGCTTCGTAGTAGCGGCTGTTGGAGTCGCCGACAATCACCGAACCCACATACTGACGGTCCAGCAGGTTGTCCAGACGCAAGGTCTGGTGGAAGGTCCAGTGCTCGATCTTCTGTTCAAACTTCGCCCGCCAGTTGAATACGGTATAAGCAGGTGCTGCCTTGGCGGTGTTGGTGTCTTCCACATATACCTTGCTGCGGTACATGCCTTCAATAGCCGTACTGACCCAGTCGGCCGGCTTCCAGTTCACCTCGGCAAACAGCGTGGTCTGCGGTACGCCCGGCAGGTAGTTGCCTTTGTCTACTTCCTTTCTGCTGGTCCCACTACCACTTACGAAGTCGCTGTCATAGGTTGCTTGCAGGCGGGTGTAAGCCAAGGTGGTAGTCCAGTGTTCGCTCAATTGGCTTTCGATGCCGAGTTCAAAACCACGGCGCAGGGTGCGGCCAGCGTTTTGGTAGCTGGTTCGTCCGCCCACGGAACCTGCAACAACTAGTTCATCTTCTGTGGTTATCTGGAATACAGCTGCATTAATGCGTGTGTCATTCAGTTGAGCTTTCAGGCCAATTTCGTACTGAGTACTCTCAGAGGGTTTAAGGCCGAAATTAAAGCCTTCCTGCCCGCCCGGCGCATAGGCAAGCTCTGCCTGTGTCGGTGTTTCAAATCCCTTACCTGCACTGACATAGCCATGTAGCTCGGGAGTAAAGGCGTACATCACGCTCAAGGACGGTGTGGCCTTTTCATAACGCCTAGTGCCACTGGCGTCGCCATTGCTCAAAAAGTGATCATCTACATCCATTTCCATCGTGCTGTAACGTAAGCCCGTTTGGACGGTCCAGTTGTTGATGGCCCAATTAGCTTGTACGAACGGGTCAAGGCTACGAGCTGTATCTACTTCGTCGCGGCGCATTTCTCCTTTAACACCCAGTTGATCGCCACTGTAGTTTTGATACCCGTGTCGATTATCGCGGCTTTGATCAAAGTCCAGACCACTGACAATTGTTAGATCTCCCGGAGCACTAGCTATGGGTTGAATCCAGTGCACGTTTGCCCCGTAGAATTTACGGTCGAACTGAACAACACCACCACCGCGTTCGTTAGCTGGGTTCAGAGTTGTGGTGTTGCCTATGTATTTAGGAATCGCCAAATACTGAATAACGCTGCGCGTACCGGTATAGGCATTGACCTGCAGGGTAGCGTCACCGATATAGCGCTCGTAGTTCAGGCCCAGTTGCTGATGGTCGATGCTCTTACGGGTGTTGTAGGTAATGGCATTGGGCGTTACCGAACGCGGGTCGGCCTTGTAGGCTTCCCAGCTTTGGCCCAGCGGGTCCTGTGTGCCGTTTTGCTCAAGGCTGCTGTAGATCAGCGCCAGCTTGCTGTCTTCGTCGGGCTTGAGGTTGAGCTTGGCGAAGGTCTGGTCCCGGCGTGCGGCGCTGTGGTCGCGGTAGCCGTCGGTGTCCATGCGTGAGGCATCAAGCACAAAGCCGACGTCGTCGGTGGCGCCCTCGGCGGTCAGGTGGTTCTTGCTCATGCCGTCGCTGCCGACCAGAGTCTCGGCGCCAATGCGCGGCGGGCCCTCGCCGTCGCGGGAGAACATTTGAATCACGCCACCGGCGTTACTGCCATACAGGGTTGCCGCCGGGCCGCGCAGCACTTCAATGCGCTCGGCGGTATCGAGGTTGAAGGTTGCAGCCTGGCCCTGACCGTCGGGGGTGCTGGCCGGTATGCCGTCGGCAATCAGCTTGATGCCGCGCACCCCAAACGCCGAGCGGGCACCAAAGCCACGGGAAGATATTTGCAGGTCCTGGGCATAGTTCTGACGGTTTTGCACCACCAGCCCCGGTACACGGGACAGCACCTCGGATGCATTGATGCCCAGTTGGCCATCCTGGATTTGCTCCTGATTGATACTGTCCACCGAGTACGGCAGGTCAAAACTCGGGCTGGCGCTGCGCGAGCCGGTGATGACACTGGGATCCAGCTCCAGGGTTTCGGCGCAGACGACAGGTGCCAGGCACAGGCCTGGCAGTAACAGGGCAAGGTGAGCAGGTGTGAAATATTTCATGGGCAAATCGGGTTCCGTGTGACGCGACCCGTCCAGGGCGACGGGGGGAGGCTAGCAGAGGGCGCGCAGTTTAGCGGCTGAGGTGCGGATATCCAGCAAAACAAGTGACAAGGACGCGCTGAGCCGTCCCTGTCTTGAACGTGATGAGCGTCGGGCGCGGGGTTATTGCACTTGGGTCATGTTGATGTCTTGTAAGCCATGGATCAGGTCTTTGAGGGTGTCGTAGCGTTTTTGGTGGATGGTTGGCCAGCTTTCACGTTCGATAAAAATCTGACCATTGGCGTCGGTTCTCAAAGGGGTATGCACAATTTCGTGGTTATTTGAGCGATGTATCAACTGGGCGCCTTGAGGGGATGCGCTGTCCAGGCGGAAGAACCCCGGAGCCGGTAGCCTGTTATTGGTTTGCGATGGGGAGAGGGCTGGTAAATGGGGCTTTGTGCCTGGAATGTCGATTTGCAGCCAGTAATCGTTTTTCAAAAAGCGGTAGTTAGCATGTTTGTTATCCGCGGGGATGATTTCACCGATGTCCTGACGCAAGCCGCGGCTGGTGCCCGGGGCTGAATCCGATACCCGCACGGATATCGCCCCTTCAAGTTCGGCCAGCCCCGGTATGCCCTCAAAGGTGTTGGCATGTGAGTTGCCCGTCAGGGCTATCCATTTGCCTCCTGGGTTTTGGGCCTGATGAGCGCGAATCGTACGGGAGGCAAAGTAGCTGAACATTTCATAACGGTTTAGCCAGGGCGTTTCGCTCGGTGTGCTTTTCGGGTAGTAACTGGCCGAGCAATCAACCGCGATGACCTTGATGCCATGCCGTCTGGCCTCGCGCACCAGTTGGCTGAAGGTATGGCGGCTGGAGGGGTTGATCTGATGACCAAAATCCTGATCCTCAAGGTATTTGTTCAACCTGAGGGGCATTTTTCCGCTTTGGAAGTAGTCATCCAGAAGGCTTTGGTGCAGGTCGCTTTGCAGGTGCTCCATGTAGAGGACCTTTACGTCGTGTCTGGCAAACTCGGCCATGTTGTCGATCAGGATCTTTTTACTCGATTGGTGAGAGTGGGTTTCACCCCACACGATGCCATCTGACTGCTCGAACAGGTGGTTGATCAACGCTTGTTCCTGCACGTTGCCAGGTAATTGCGGGCGGGTGGCCCGGGGTTTTGCAGGTTTTGTCAGGAAGTAGGCCTTGGCATCCGCGAGCAGCTTGATCCGCAGCTCCTTGAATGCCCGGTGGGCAAGGCTGCGCTCGGACGCAAAATCCATAAAGTCAGTGATGCCATCGAGTACTGAACGATGGTTCTCGGTGATGTCCCGAAGTGCTTCCTGGTACTCGGCGGGCATGTCGTAGTCGCTGTATTTGAGGTGGGGCACATCGCCAGGCAACTCGGTGAGATGCCCGGTCAGAGGTACCCAGCGTTTGCTGTTGTCCGCCAGCCTGTGCTTGATTTGCCAGCGGCCTGCGGTGCGCCGGACCTTGAAGCTGGCGCTTGCGCCAGCGCTTGAACTCGATTGCGGTTGCAAGTACCAGTTGCGGCCCAGCCAGCCGCTGTAGACTTCGAACACGTCGCTGTCCTGCTTGATATATCGCATGTTGTCTATGCGATAGATGCCCTGCTCGTCAGGGGTGTAACGGCTGAGATCGACGGCTCTGACGCGCGCGTTGTCGATTACCCTTTCAATGCCGGGCTTTTGTTTGAGCAAAGGGGTTGTTGGATCGACATCCCACTGCCCGGCCGAGAGTTCGCGCAAGGGGATGCTGTACGGTGCGTTGGGTTTGCGCTCATCCAGTGCGCGCCAGGTGTTGTCCAGGTTGTCGTACTGGCTGCGATAGAACCTGCCGTTTGTGTTTTTGGTGTAGCAGGCGGTCTGACCATTGGCAGTGGGCGCTTCATACACACCTGCACCGTATTCATCCCCCGTGCGCAGCCTGAGCCTGGCACCGGGATAATGGCTGGCAGCAGCGGGGCTCAACGAGGGTACGGGCTGTTTTGCGCGTTGACGTATCGAATTGCCGAATACGGCTGAGCCGGTAAAGTCCGAGGCGCCGTCAGTCAGGTAGGTGATGGACTCCATAAAGTGCAGCAGAGCTTCGTGTTTTTCGTCGCGCTGCAGGGCATCAAGGCCTCTGATGATCTGAGCGATAAACCGCGCCAGTACGATGGGCAGCAGCACTCGGGTGGGCAATGCGAAAGACAGGATGTCGATTGCCGTCAGTACGGCCTCTTTGGCAGTGTTTACGTTGCTTTCCCAGGTAGAAGTCGACTGCTCGTCAGCATCGCGGATGGCGTGCAAGGCCTCGGTGTCGTAGGACGCTTCGAACAGGTCATGGCTGATGCCCTGCAGTTGCAGATTGGCCTCGCTCAGTCCCCGCTCCAGCAGCGGCTTGATATACGGCTGTTGCGCCGGTGTCACGTGGCGCATCACATAGGCTCGCCAAATAGGCCGTGACAGGATCTGGCCCAGCTCGTTGCGTGAGTTGGCAACCAGGAACCAGCGGCTCTCAGGCCCGCCGGGGGTGTAGCACAGCAGTTGCCCGGAGCCGGTGGCGCTGAACACCAGCAAACCCGGTAGTGGTTTATAGCGCAACATCAGCAGATGGACTTTGACCTGCTCACCGTTGATTTGTGCACGGTTGTTCTCTACGGGCTGCTCCAGCGCAGCCCTGACCCATGACACCTGTTGGGTGGTCAGCGCACCCGCCAGCGTGGCTTCAAGCAAGTCCAGGTTCAGTTGTGTCTGCTTAAAAGCGACATAACGCTCCTTGCGCCATTGGGCCTGGCTGGAGTTGACCAGCAGCTCCTTGAGATTTTTTTTGTAGCGCTCGCCAATATCCAGCTGGCGCACCAGCGTTTTCAGATAGCTGCTGGTCAGCACGGCATGTTTCTGGCCCGCTCCATCCTTGACTTGTGCAGTGAGGGCGAAAGTGACGTCCCAGATACCGACATTGGACAGCGCCAGCTCACTCAGGCTACGGCGTGTGGTGTGGTAACTGATGATCGGCCCGGTTCTGCCCAGGCTCATGCCTGCAGGAAACCCGGAACCACTGACAGGGTTGATCAAAGGGCCGGTGCGCAGGGCTTCAGTGGTCGAGATGAAGATCTCGTCCGGGTCGACGTCTATGCCGTGGTCTTTTTTGATCTGTTGCTGTAACTGAAGGCGGGCATAACCCAGCAGTGTATGTTTGCGGCCGATTTCGCTGAGGGGTTGGGCGTCATCGGATTCTGCCGCCAGGCGCTCGTGATTAAGGCGCTCAACGGCCAGCCGCCACTGGGTTTTTTGGCTGTCTGAAGCAGTCTTCAACCAGTCGGGCAATTGGCTTTCCAGCAATCGGGTATAGCGCCCGCGCAGTATGTTGACGGGATTTAGGGGCAGGCTTGCAGCCAGGGATTGGTCGACGCAGTCGGATAGCTGATCGAGGGATGTGTCTTGCTTGAGATTGCGTGCCACCGACCAGGCATGGTGCATGTCGCTTTTTTGTTTGTTGATCAATTGATCGCTGAAGACGGTAGCTATGGCGCTGTCTGCAACCGGGCTGTAGTCGACTTGCTCATGGGCCAGGGCGCGCTCCCGATCTTCGGTGAGTACGCACGTGAGCAGTGTTTCACGCTGGTAAGGATCGTTGAGCCGGGTCGACAGTTCCTGGCTGAGGGCGGCGAGTGAATCGAACACTTCCAGGCCAGTGTTCGGCAGGTAAAGCACTGAAGGCCGCGGGGTGGGATCCAGGGCAGTGCGCTTGTCCTGCACGCTGGCTGAGATCAGGGGCAGGTGTTTCGTGGTAATCACGAAGGCGCCGTGCAGCACTGCAGTCCTTTGCATGAGACGACTGCTGAGTGCCAGCGTGTAAAAGCCGTAGGGGCCGGGCGTTTTTGGCGCGGGAGATGGGCTGGCATCAGGGAGTACCTGATTGATCATGTCCAGGGCGGTGGGGCTGAAGGTGCTGTCCTCGTGGCGCACGGAGGCTTCTGCGCGGATCAGCCTGTGGGCAAATTGCGACAGCCAGTCTTTGGGCGCTTGCCCATTGAGGTCCTTGTGGGGTGTGCGCCAGAAGTCGTTAAGGGCATCCCTCACACACAACTGCGGGGAGCGGACGACAAACTCAAGGTATTTTTCGAGTTCAGGGGCGGATACCCCGGCCGTTCGATCCTCCTCGTCAAGGGTATAGGCGTAGTTGTAGACGCGGGTGGCACCCTGTACGAAGGTCGGGATCTGGCCGGTCAGGTAGCACTGGTCTATCAGGGCAGTCACCGACTGGCTGGATATAGTGGGGTTTTGGCCAGGCTGGGCTGCGATCTCTTCATTGATGAAAAGAAAGTCGGTGCAGGTGTCAGCGGGCAACCGCGGAAAAAATACCCGCAGGCAGTGATCCAGCGACAGATCAAGGTTGGGCAAGGCATTGCGCAGCACGAGCAGTTCGCGCTCTGCGTCTTTGAGGTTAGCGAGTGCACTGGGCATGGGGTCGTTCCTGTCTATTGACGCGTACGTCGGTGTATCCACAGGAAATCCCAAAACGTTCGGGTGTTAGGGCTACATATATGTGGCCCGGCGATTTTTTTGCAGATGAGGGCGCGCAATAGGGCGTGGCAAATCGTGCAGGGTCACTGCGGGCGTCTTTACGCTATAATCCCGCTCTTTAGCTGTTTCTCGAACTGCGAGGAACGCATCATTTTTTCAGGCGCCCGCCGCCTGCCTGCATTCAAAAGAGGCTAATCCAGTGGCATTGACGATTCTTGGCCTGTCCGGCGCCCTTAGCCATGATCCCTCCGCAGCCCTCTATATCGACGGCAAGCTGGTAGCGGCGGCTGAAGAAGAGCGCTTCGTACGCGATAAGCATGCAAAGAACCGCATGCCCTACGAGTCCGCAAAATTCTGTCTTGAACAAGCGGGTATCAAACCTTCCGACGTTGACGTGGTGGCGATCCCGTTCGCTCCGATCAGCTTGTTCGGCAAGGCTCGCTGGCACTACGCCAAGCGCTACTGGTACGCCCCGGACCGCGCCCTTGACGCGATCCTGATGGGCAACCGGCGCTACAAGCGCTACCGCAACAAGATCGTGTTCTGCCTTGAGCAGCTGGGCTTCGACCCGAAGAAAATCAAGATCGAACCGGTCGAGCACCACCTGGCTCACGCATCCAGCGCCTACCACTGCTCGGGTTTTAAAGAGAAAACCGCGATCCTGGGCATCGATGGCAAGGGCGAGTACGCCACGACCTTCTTCGGCTACGGCGAAAATGGCAAGATCACCAAGGTCAAGGAGTTCTTCGACCCGGACTCCCTGGGTGGCCTGTACGGTGCAATCACCGAGTTCCTCGGTTTCGAGATGCTCGATGGCGAATTCAAGGTCATGGGCATGGCGCCGTACGGCGACGCCAGCAAATACGACTTCTCGCGTCTGGCCTCGTTCGAAAACGGCGAACTGGTGATCAACACCGAATACGCCAACGTGATCGGTCTGCGTCGCTACAAAGAGAACGGCAAGGGCTTCTACTTCTCGCCAAAACTGATCGAGTGGCTGGGGCCCAAGCGCGAAGGCGATATCGCCGACGAGCCGTACATCCACTACGCGGCCAGCATGCAGGCGCTGTTTGAAAAACTGTCGCTGCAGATGATCGACTACTACCTGGGCGACATCCTCAAGGAAACCGGCAAGATTGCCTTTGCCGGCGGCTGCGCGTTGAACGTGAAGCTGAACCAGAAAATCATTGCCCGCCCGGAAGTCAAAGAACTGTTCGTACAGCCTGCGTCCGGTGATGCCGGTACCGCAGTCGGCGCAGCGGCGTATGTATCCCACGCTCGCGGCGTGCCGGTCGAGAAGATGGAACACGTCTACCTCGGCCCTGCGTACAGCAACGAAGACGTGATCGCGGCCTGTGCCCGTCACCCTGGCAAACCTGCCTACCGCCGCATCGAAAACACCCCGGAGCGCATCGCCAAGATCATGGTCGATGGCAACCCGGTAGCGTGGTTCCAGGGGCGCATGGAGTTCGGCCCGCGTGCATTGGGCGGTCGCTCGATCATCGGTTGCCCGAGCAGCGAAGGCGTGGCAGACCGCATCAACGAACAGATCAAGTTCCGCGAGCGCTGGAGGCCTTTCTGCCCGTCGATGCTCGACACCGTAGGCCCGCAGATGATCAAGGTCGATCACCCGGCACCCTTCATGACCTTCACTTTCGAAGTGGCTGAAGAGTGGAAGACCCGCGTGCCGGAGGTTGTCCATGAAGATGGCACTTCCCGCGCCCAGGTGCTCAAGCGCGAATACAACCCGCGTTATTACGACATGATGAAGGCGCTGGAAGTGCTGACCGGTAACGGCGTTTCGCTGAACACTTCGCTTAACCGTCGTGGCGAGCCTATGGTTTGCTCGCCGACTGACGCGCTGAACATGTTCTTCGGTTCCGATCTGCAGTACCTGATCATGGAAGACATCCTGGTGGTTAAAGACGGCGCTGAGACTTATGAATCGCTCGACTGAGCGTCATGTGCTGCAGTTCTGCCACGGCTATGACGGGCCGTTCCTGGACTGTGCGCGCCAGTACGCGAGCCTGTTTGCCGGTACCGGGTACAAGGTCACCACGGTCTTCCTGACCGGGGCAACCGACCCTGAAGTGGCAGCAGGCTGTGCGTCTGATGAAGTGATCTTTATGGAATTCAGCTCCAGGGCCATTCGTGGCCTGAAGCTGGGTGCCATCGCCAGGCTGCGCAAGATCGCAGCCTCGCGCAATTTCAGTTTTTGCATCGCCCACCGCTTCAAGCCGATTTATATCGCCTTGTTGGCCACCGGCTTGCCGGTGATCGGCGTGCATCATGCGTTTGGCGATTATCAGCGTCGCAGCCGCAAGCTGTTTGCCCACCTGTTTCGCAAGCGCCTGAGCCTGCTCGGTGTTTCCGACGCGGTGCGTGACGACATGCGCAAGTGCCTGCCCAAGTGGCCAGCCGGGCGTATCAACACGCTCTATAACCGTATCGATATCGATGCGGTCCAGGCCGGGCAATTGTCTGGCACCCCGGCGCGCGAAGCGTTGGGGCTGTCGGTCGATGGCTTTATTGTCGGCAACGTCGGTCGCCTGCATCCGGACAAGGACCAGGCCACGCTGATTCGCGGTTTTGCCCTGGCGTTGCCCAATCTGCCGACTGACAGCCAACTGGTCATTATGGGCAAGGGGCGTCTGGAGGAGGATCTCAAAGAGCTGAGCAATGAGCTGGGGATCGGCGATCAGGTGCTGTTTTTGGGCCAGGTGCCTGATGCACGCCGCTATTTCAGGGCCTTTGACGTGTTTGCGTTGAGCTCTGATCACGAACCGTTTGGCATGGTGCTGCTTGAGGCTATGGCTGCCGGTGTGCCGTTGCTGGCAACGGCCTGTGGCGGTGCCAAAGAAGTGGTCGAGGGCGTGGGGATTTTGTTCCCGCTGGGCGATGCCGAGCATCTGGCCCAGGGCCTGCAGCACCTGGCTCAACTCGATGATGAGCAGCGCATGGCCTGCGCCGAACTGATGCTTGAGCGTTTGCACGAACGTTTTAGTGATCGGGCGGTGCGCAATACCTTCTGGCACTTGGCGCAAGTCACCGACCTGATTGCGGAGTCCTGATGCTCAATCGATTTCAAGGCTGGCGTGAGCGCGGCTGGAGCGTTGTGGATTCCGGCACTTATGCCGATGCCTGGCAGCGTTTTGGCGGCAGCGTCGCTACCCACCCGATGGTCGTTGAACGTCTGGCGCAGTTGGCCGGTATTCCTGTGCGTTATCTTGCCTGGGAGCAGGACGGCAAGCTGAAGGCGGCGATCCCGACCTGGGGACGCGACCTGGCCTTGTCCAAGGATGTGCTCAAGCGTCATGGCAAAAAAGGCTTGTTCGATCTGGGCAATGCCGAGCTGATTCTGCCGGCGGCTGCCGATGCGGCGGCACCTTTGCGTCATCGAGCACGCTACCTGTCGCAGCTCAATGAGGGCCGTTTCAGCAATCTGCTGCCGCAAGCCGAGCAGTTGGCGATGGCTCGCACGCCGGAAGAACTGTCGAAAAAATTCCGCTACAACCAGCGCCGCGAACTGCGCCTGCTGGAAGAGGCGGGCGGCGTAGTGCGCCCGGTATCGGAGTTTTCCAGTGCTGAATTGGCGAGCATATACTGCGATCTGTTTTTGCGCCGCTGGGGCTTTGTTGCCACAGGGGCCGAGCGGATGGCCGAGGTCATCGAGCTGTTGCGCGAGCTGTTGATCGGCTCGGTGATTTTCCTCAACGATGCGCCGATAGCGATTCAATTGGTGTACCGCGCTGAATCGCCCGAGTGGATCAGTGTCGAGTACGTCAATGGCGGTGTTGACCCTCAGACCCGTGAATTCAGCCCTGGCAGCGTGTTGAGTTTTCTCAATACCCAATCTGCCTGGGAACAGGCCCGCAATGTCAACAAGCCGTTGCGCTTCTCGTTCGGCCGCGCCGACCGTGAATACAAAGAGCGTTGGTGCAACCCGGTGCCCGTGTTCAAAGTCTGAAACACAAATCTTGTAGGTGCGGACTTGCTCGCGATGGTATCACTGCGTTTTTTAACATCCCGCAGTGCCTGCATCGCGAACAGGTTCGCTCCCACGGGAGATCAATCACAAGAGCCTAGCCATGAGCCAACCCGCCTCGCGCAAACAGCAACTTCTCAAGCGTCATCGGCGCAACAAGCGTATTGGCCTGCTGATCGGCCTGCTGGTGCTGATTGCCAGTGGCGTGTTGCTGGCCTGGTGGTTGCCACCGGTGTTGGCGGTGCTGGGCTGGGTGGCCCATGAAGCATGGTTTGCCGATCATCTGTTCTATTCGCCCAAGGACGATTACCAGTACAGCTTCCCGGCCGGCAGCGAGCAGCCGGCGGTGCGCCTTGAGGGCGACAAGCTGGTAGCGGAGCAGCCGCTGCAACTGGCGGGAGATGAAACCCTGATCCTGGAGGTCAAGGTTAAAAGTGGCTGGCTGGGACGCTTTGTTGACCCGTATGTGCAACTGTCGGGTGGCGAGTCGGCGGACCGGCAAACTTTCGAGCGTGGCGTGAATGGCCAGCGCTACCTGAACGTGAGTGGTTGTGCGCAGGCGCTGGTCGCGGGGCAGTTGCGTGTGCGCGGGCGCTACTGCCGCGTTTTGGGCCAACCTGAACTGCGGATTTTCCGTCAACCCGATTATCGCCAGCAGCGGATCATGGTTGTCGCACCCCACGCCGATGATGCTGAGCTGGCCGCGTTTGGCCTGTACAGCCAGGCCAAAGAAGCCTGGATCGTGACCCTGACCGCTGGCGAAATCGAAGCCGGGCATTATCAGCAAATGGGCCTGCCACGGGCAGAGGCCGCCCGCCTCAAGGGCCGTTTGCGCGCCTGGGACAGCATGGTCGTACCGCGCTGGGCCGGGGTGCCTGAAGCCCATTGCGCGCAATTGGGTTATTTTTGCCTGCAATTGCCCGCCATGCAGGGCGCTCCCGATCAGCCGATGGCCTCGCGCGAGGCCGATTTGAGCGACATTCGCGTATTCCGCCAATTCAACCCGTTCCCGTTGCCCGCCGATCAGGACGGCGCGCCGACCTGGCATAACCTGCTGGCCGACTTGCGTGCATTGATTCTGCGCGCGCGCCCTGAAGTGATCGTGCTTCCGCACCCGTCAATCGACCCGCACCCGGACCATATCTGTGCCCATGACGCTGTCACCGAGGCCCTTGAAGGCCTGGAGTGGCAGCCGACCACGGTGCTCGGCTACGCCAACCACCTGCATGACAACGATCGCTGGCCGATGGGTAACAGCGGTGACGGCATTGCCTTGCCGCCGGTGTTCGATGCCACGCTCTGCCTGCGCCCTTGCAGCCTGCCGTTGAGCCTTGCACAGCAACGCGACAAGGCCATGGCGCTGGGGATGATGCATGACCTGCAGCCACGGGCTGCGCTCAAGCGCAGGATTAGACGATCGATACAGCAACTCCTGGCAGGCAGAAAGCCATCGCCTTATGGCGAGAATGAGTTTTTCCGCAAGGCCGTCAGGCGTCATGAGCTGTTTTGGCAACTAAAATAATAAGCACATATAAAAAGCGGTCATAGCATTGACCCTAATCTCGACCTTTACATTGAGTTCCCTGTGATAAAACCATCACCGCGTATTTTATTTGTGATCCCGTACTTCGGCCGGTGGCCGTTCTGGATGCCGTTTTTCCTCGAAAGCTGTCGGCACAATCCCGATATTGACTGGCTATTTTTCAGCGACTGTGGGGTACCTGAAAATCTGCCAGCCAATGTGACCGTTGAACCGATCAGCTTTACCGACTATTGCCGTAAGGTTTCTGAGCGCCTGAAGATCAATTTCGCACCCAAAGAGGCTTATAAGTTGTGCGATATCAAGCCGGCGTTGGGCTATATCCACGAAGATCGTCTGCAGGGCTATGATTTCTGGGCCTTCGGCGATATTGATCTGGTGTACGGAGACCTGCGCAGTTATTTCACCGCCGAGCGGCTGGCCCGCTATGACCTGTTTTCAACCCACGAACGCCGGGTCGCGGGGCATTTGTGCCTGATGCGCAATACGTCATGCAAGCGCGAGCTGTTCATGCGGATAAAGGACTGGCAGCAGCGCTTTACTGACAATCAGCATCATGCGCTGGATGAAGGTGCCTTCAGCCGGATCTTCCTGTGGCGCAAGAACCTGCCCAAACCGCTGTTCGAGCTGGTGGGCAAGTTCAACCCGCTTCGTCGCACCAGTGAGTTTACCGAGGCCTTCAGTACCCCCGGCGGCTGCATTAAGTGGCATGACGGCACGGAAAATTTCCCGGGCAAGTGGTTCTGGAAAAACGGCATATTGAAAAACGATCGTGACGGCGATCACAGCTTTCCTTACTTTCACTTCGTGTGCTGGAAGCGTAACGAGTGGGCCAAGCTGCCTGCTCCCGATCCAGTTGCAATCCAGCGTCTGGCGGCAGAGCCTGCCTGGGTTATTGATGCCACCGGATTTCACCGGGGAGAGTTATGAAGCGTTCCAAGGTTTTGCAATTGCAGCCCGACTACAACGTCAAGTCCCATGACTTTGCCGACCTCGCCGAGCAGATCGTACGCGCATTGCCCCGTGAGCATTACGAGATCACGGCGGCCTTTTTGCGTGGGCGCCCGGGGCCGGGCGAGCCAGTGAGCAAGGCCGACCACTCGGTGTATTTCGAGTTCAGCGACAAGTCGCTCAAGGGCATGCGGTTGCGCGCCATGTGGGCGTTGTACAAGTTCTGCCGCAAAGAGCAGTTTGATGTGGTGATCTGCAACCGCTTCAAGCCGGTGAACATGATGCTGCAGCTCAACCGCTGGCTGAAAATCCCGCTGTGCGTGGGTATTTCCCACGGGTTTGGCGAGTACGACCGTTTTTACCGGCGCAGCCAGGCCAAGCGCCTGATCGACAAGCACTGGCGCTTTGTCGGCGTGTCGCCTGCGGTCAAACAGTACCTGCTGGACTGCCAGTGCGGTTTCACCGACGCCAATACTTACGCGATCACCAACGCCATCGATATCGAGCAGGCCGAAGCCCTGCAGCTGCCACGCCAGCAGGCGCGTGAAAAGCTCGGCCTCGATCAGGATGCGCGGATGATCGGCGCGCTGGGACGTCTGGTGCCTATCAAGGGCCACCGCTTTTTGCTGCAAGCCTTCGCGGCATTGAAAGACAAATACCCGAACGCGCAATTGGCCATTATTGGTGCCGGCCGCGAGGAGTCGCGTTTGCGCGAGCAGATCGGGCAACTGGGGCTCGATGGTCGTGCGCATTTGTTGGGCTTCCAGGAGAACGCCCTGCAGTACGTGCGTGCTTTTGATATCTGGACCATGCCTTCACTGGCCGAAGGCCTGGGGCTGGCGCTGCTCGAAGGCATGAGTGGGCACTTGCCGGTGATCGCCAGCAATGTGCCGGCCATGCTGCCGCTGATTGAAGGGGCGGGTGGCCTGGCGGTGAAGCCCAGCGACGTGGCAACGCTTACCGCAGCGCTGGACGAGTACCTGGCCCTGTCGGACGACGCTTTGCGAGCCAAGGGCGAGCAGGCGTTCCGCTACTTGCAGCAAAACCACGACATTGAGGTATTCCGCCAGGAGTATCTGGACCTGATCGACTCGGGCCTGCGCCAGGCCCGTAAGGAACACCCATGACTGACTCGCAACCCCTGGTGACGGTGATCATCGCCTCCTACAACCACGGGCCCTACATAGAACAAAGCATCCAGAGCGTTCTGGATCAGACTTATCCCAATATCGAATTGCTGGTGATCGATGACGGCTCGCCTGATGACAGCGTGGAGCGTATCCAGCGTTTGCAGGCGGTACATGGTTTCGACTTTCGAGTGCAACAGAACCAGGGCCTGACCAATACCCTCAATGGTGCGATTGCCCGGGCCAAGGGCAGCCTGATCGTGCCCTTCGGTTCCGATGACATCATGATGCCGGACCGTATCGCGGTGCAGGTTGCCTACATGGATGGCAAGCCGGAAGTAGGTATTTGCGCGGGCAATATCGAGTTGATCGATGCCAATGGCAACCTGTTCCCGGAAAAACGCCAGCGCCGTGATGTACCGTTCCGGCGCCTGGACTTCGATGACATGTTCCTGGAGCGCAAACCGTATCCGCCTGCGCCGACCCTGATGATCCGCCGTGAAGCACTGGACAAGGTGGGGGGGTTTGACCCGAGCATTCGCCTGGAAGACTTGTATATCGAGCTGAAGATTACCCATGCAGGGTACTTTATCGACGGCCTGAACGTGGTGATGGCGCGCTATCGCAAGCACGCGACCAACTCGTACAAGAACCACCGGTTCATGATCGACAGCATTCTGCGCATTTATGCCCAGTTCAGCGATCACCCGCTGTACGACGAGGTGCGCTACAAGTTCCTCAATTCCATGTTCCTGAAAACGGCCAACCGCAATCGTGCCCTGGCTCGCGAGCTGTTGGCGCAGATTCCGTTCAAGCGCTGGACGGGCAAAACCTGGCGTGGGCTGGGGCGGCTGTATTTCTCACCCCTGGAAAAAGACTGACGGCGTGCGAGGGGTTATTCCGGCTCGACCTGTGAGGTTGTCCGGGTACGCCGGCGCAGTCGGCGCACAACCCTTTTGCCTGCGGCCATGCCCGGCTTCTCGATGTAGAGGAAGCTCAGGCTGCTGAGCACAATCAGCAGGCAGCTGCTCAGGGCCGCCAGCAGCAGGAACACCAGCGGCTCTCTGGTATCCAGTGGCAGCCCCAGTGGCAGGCGTTGCAACATCAGCCAGATCAGGAAGCCGTGTAACAGGTAGGTGCTGTAGCTGATTTCACCCATCCAGCGAATGCTGCGCTTGGCCAATGCGCCAAACAGCGTATGCCCGGAGGCGATGATCGAGAACGCCAGGGTAAGCAACAGCAGCGGGAAGAACGCAAAGCTCTTGCGGAACAGGGTCAGCACGGCCATCAGCACAACCAATGCAATGACCCCTGCAACGGGCGTCCGGCTCCAGGCCAGCAGCCTGGGCGTGCGTACCCAGTACGCCGCGGCCACGCCACCGAGAAAGCTCATCAGAATGTGCTTTTTCAGCGAGTGCTCCCAACCTACCACCTGATACAGCGCATAGATGGCGATCAGGCACAGTGCAGTCTGTCGCCAGTCGCTGCGGTACAGAAACACCATCCCGAACAGCGGCAACGCCATATAGAAGAACACTTCGTAGCTCAGGGTCCAGGTGACGTTGGCAATCAGCCCGCCGGTTTGCGGGAATTGATTGATGTCCGGGCGATCAAAAAACAGCCAGGCCAGTATCTGGCCGGCAATCTCCAGCGGGGTGTCCTTGAGTGTCCAGTCCTGGATGTAGAACACGCTGACAATCACCAGCAGCATCAGCGGCAAATATAGCGGGTACAGGCGGAAAACCCGGGACACGGCGAAGGCCAGCCAGTCGTATTCACGGCCTTTCTCGAGCAAACGCCCCCAGAACAGAAAGGCCGTGATCATGAAAAACAAGGCCACGCTGGCCAGGCCGATCTGGGCGTAGAACCGGGTCGAGGGCATTTCAAATGCCCCGGTATGCAGGAACACCCAGGTAATGGCGGTGTGGTGAATGAACACACCAAAGGCCAAATAGCCGCGCAAGCCATCAACACTGCTATAGCGGCCTTGAGCTGAGTGCTCCAGATTGCGCTGGATGGTCGGCGACCACCGCAGCAGCAATGCTGACGTCATGATCGCCAGGCCATAGGCCAGCACCGCCCACAAGGGGTTACTGCTGTCCAGGCTCAAGGCGCGTTGGTTTGAGCAAGTGCCATAACCTGGTTGCGCAGGCTTGTAACGGCAGGGGCGGGAGCCAGGGTGGCATAACCTTGCAGCAGTTCGGGCAGTTGCTCTTCGAACAGCCAGCGACGGTCTTCGGGGTAGCGTTGCATATGCCGCAAGTTGCGCTGGCGCAGGGCTATGCGCAGTGCCGAAGGATAAAGATGCATGTCGGCGATATCGATCAGGGCGAACTCGCCATCGTCCATCAACAACACATTGCCCAAGTGCAGTGAGCGGAAGTAAACGCCCTTGTCATGCAGGATCGCCAGGAACTTGCCGAAGCGCTCGACCAGGGCCTGGCGCATGGCCGGCGAACCCATCGACTGCATGACCTGGCGCAGGGTCTGGCCGGGCAGTGGTTGGTACAGCACGGCAGTGCTGCCATTGCGCAACTGAAACAGGTCGAGGATTTTCGGCGCGGGAATGCCCATCGCCTGCAAGCGCTCACTGTTGACGGCAAAACGTTCCGAATAAGGGTTGAAGCTGCCCGAGGTATAGCAGCGGCGTGCGCGGAACAACTTGAGGAAGTTGCCGTTTTGCAGGCGCAGCACCTTGGGGCCCAAGCCATCTTCTTCAATCACCTGGGCATGGCTGGCAAGGGTATTGAAGGCGGCATCGGACAGGCGGTGAACCGGCCTGTCGCGCAGGGTCTTGAGGCGCAGGCCGATATTCAGTGCGGCGATCAGGGCCAGCGGGATCCACAGCAGATACCAGTGTTCCTTGGGGCGCGAGATGATCCCTCCACCCTCGGTCAGGCCGGCACCGATACCGTATACCAGCCAGGCGGAGGCCAGGATGAACAACGGCTGCACGCGGTGACGCCAGCTGCTGTACAGGCCCCAGGCCTGCATGAACAACCAGGGCAGCAGGCCGAGCAAACCGACGTAGAACAGTACCCCGAGGAAAAAATTATGGGGCTCGCTCAGGGGGGCGTCGGGATATTGTGGCAACGTCAGAGACAAGTGCGCGTCATAGCCATGACCGACCCACGGGCTTTGCGCGATCAGATCCAGCGCCATCTGCCACAGTTCAAAGCGGAACGAGCTGCCGCGGCTGACGAGCATGTCCCAGAACAGCGTGGCCACCACAATGCCCCCTGCAGCGAGCATGCTGATCAGGGCCAGTGAGCGACGGTTCCAGCAGATAAAGCTGAGCCAGACCATGGTCATGACGATGGCCAGCAGCGGGGTTCGGGAGCCGGTGGCGATCACCGCCGCAAACATGATGACAAAGGCGGGAATGGCCACAAACAGGGCTGGCGGGCGCTTGCAGGTCATGCCCAGGGTTAGCCAGTAGATGCAAAAGAACCCGAATGCGTGGGAGCTGAGCAGCGGATTGTCGAAAGCACCGGCTCCGATCATCCGCAGTTGCGGATCATGGTTGGGGTAGAACATGTACAGGTTGTACAGGGTCGCGACCAGGGCAATGACTGCGGCACCAAAAATGACCGGCTGCAGGCTGTCACTGCGGTATTTGACCAGCAATGTACCGCCCGCGAACAGCATGAACAGGTGCAGCGGGGGTTTGAACAGGCCGAGAATGCTCTCCTCGGTGTTGCTCCAGATCAGGCTGACCATGGCCCAGGCAGCAAACAGCAGGAAGCCTGCGATCAACGGTTCACGCAAGATGTCCCGGAGTTCTTTGGGCCGCAAGACAAGGGCAATCAGGGTCGGAATGCTGAACAGCCCGTAATACAGTTTGTGATGCAGGCTTCGTCCAGGCAGAAAATAAAGGTCGGATAAAAGTAATAAAAGGCCGACAGGCAGCAGCCATAGGCAAATGAAATCAAACACCCGTTGTTTTGAATAATTTAAGTAGCTCAATTGCATGCTGAAAGGTTCGTTCCAGATTTTGGACGGCCATACTAGCGCACTGGCCCTGTAGTGTCGTTTTTACTGCCCCACGAGGCCGGGCTACAAGCGGCAGTCAGTACACCAGAGAAGCTGTGATAAAGTCAGCTTCCTTTTTTACTAACCGCCGCGTGATATGACCGAATCCAGCCCCAGCACAAGCGAATCGAGCTTGAAGATATATCTGCGCCTGCTCAGCTATGTCCGGCCTTATGTCGGCCTGTTCCTGCTGAGTATCGTCGGGTTTCTTATTTTCGCTTCGACCCAGCCAATGCTTGGTTACATCCTCAAGTATTTCGTCGATGGCCTGTCCAATCCGGACGCAGTGCTGTTTCCTTCCGTTCCCTATCTGCGTGATCTGCGCCTGTTGCAGGTCGTGCCGATCCTGATTGTGTTGATCGCCGCATGGCAGGGCCTGGGATCCTTCCTGGGCAACTACTTCCTGGCCAAGGTCTCCCTGGGCCTGGTACACGACTTGCGGGTTCAGCTGTTCAACAACCTGCTGGTCTTGCCCAACCGCTATTTCGACAAGCACAACTCGGGCCATCTGATCTCCCGTATTACCTTCAACGTGACCATGGTCACCGGTGCTGCCACCGATGCGATCAAGGTGGTGATCCGTGAAGGCATGACAGTCGTGTTCCTGTTTGGCTCGTTGCTGTGGATGAACTGGCGCCTGACGCTGGTTATGGTCGCGATCTTGCCACTGATTGCGGTCATGGTGAGCACAGCCAGCAAAAAATTCCGCAAGCAAAGCAAGAAGATTCAGGTGGCGATGGGTGACGTAACCCACGTTGCCTCGGAAACCATCCAGGGCTACCGCGTTGTGCGCAGCTTTGGCGGTGAGGCGTATGAGCGCAAGCGCTTCCTGCAGGCGAGCCAGAGCAACACCGACAAGCAACTGCGCATGACCCGCACCGGGGCTATCTATACCCCGATGCTGCAACTGGTCATCTATGTAGCTATGGGCATCCTGATGTTCCTGGTGCTTTACCTTCGTGGTGACTCGTCGCCTGGCGACATGATCGCCTACATCACCCTGGCCGGCCTGTTACCCAAGCCGATTCGTCAGCTGTCTGAAGTCAGCTCGACGATCCAGAAGGGTGTAGCGGGTGCCGAAAGCATCTTTGAACAGCTGGATGAGAAACCGGAGGTCGATACCGGCACTGTTGAGCGCGACCACGTCACTGGCCGTCTGGAAGTGCGCAATCTGAGCTTCACCTACCCGGACACCGACCGTCAGGTGCTCAGGGACGTGAGCTTTTCGGCCGAACCGGGGCAAATGGTGGCATTGGTGGGGCGTTCCGGCAGTGGCAAGTCGACATTGGCGAACCTGATTCCGCGTTTCTATCACCACACAGCGGGCGAAATTCTGCTCGATGGTGTTGAAATCGAAGATTACCGTCTGCTCAACCTGCGCCGTCATATTGCCCAGGTAACCCAGCATGTGACCCTGTTCAGCGATACCGTGGCCAACAATATTGCCTACGGTGACCTGGCGGGTGCCCCGCGTGCCGACATCGAAAAAGCCGCGCGTGATGCTTACGCGATGGACTTTATCGAGCAATTGCCACAAGGCCTGGACACCCAGGTCGGTGAGAACGGCGTGCTGCTTTCCGGCGGTCAGCGTCAGCGTCTGGCAATTGCCCGGGCGTTACTCAAAAACGCACCGCTGCTGATCCTGGATGAGGCCACCTCGGCGCTGGATACCGAGTCCGAGCGCCATATCCAGGCGGCACTCGACCACGTCATGAAAGGTCGCACCACGCTGGTGATCGCTCACCGGCTGACCACCATCGAGAAAGCCGATCTGATTCTGGTGATGGATCAGGGCCAGATTGTCGAGCGCGGTACCCATGCCGAGCTGATGGCGCAAAACGGTTACTACGCACGCTTGCACTCGATGGGGCTTGATGCGCCTGAGGTCTCCGGCGATATCGCCTGAGGCCTATACTGATACCTGTGGAGGCAGGCCTGCCTCCACGGGGAATCTTCATCTTGAGTCTTGTAGCTCATGTCTGATTCTCATTCGCTGCGATTAATACCGTGAACTGACCTGCGTTCACCCTGTGTTAATATCGCGCCCCTGTTCATTTTGTATGTGGGTTGTCCATGAAGTTGTCCATGCCGCGATTCGATCAAGCCCCTGTCTTGGTGGTAGGCGATGTCATGCTCGACCGTTATTGGCATGGCGGGACCTCACGGATTTCCCCTGAGGCGCCGGTGCCGGTGGTCAAGGTCGAGCAAATCGAAGACCGCCCGGGCGGCGCTGCCAACGTTGCGCTCAACATCGCTGCACTGGGCGCGCCTGCCTCGCTGGTGGGGGTGACCGGCGACGACGAAGCCGCCGACAGCCTGGCCAACCGGCTCAAGGGTGCGGGTGTTCGTGCACTGTTCCAGCGTATTGCGCACCAGCCGACCATCGTCAAGCTGCGGGTCATGAGCCGTCACCAGCAATTGCTGCGTATCGATTTCGAAGAACCGTTTGCCACCGACGCCCTGGCGTTGGGTGCTGAAGTTGAAAACCTGCTTGAAGGCATCAAGGTGCTGGTGCTGTCCGACTACGGCAAGGGTGCCCTGAAAAACCATCAGGTGCTGATCCAGGCCGCACGTGCCAGGGGCATTCCGGTGCTGGCCGATCCCAAGGGCAAGGATTTCTCGATCTACCGTGGCGCCAGCCTGATTACGCCAAATCTCAGTGAGTTTGAAACCATCGTCGGTGGTTGCACCGACGAGGCCGACCTGGTGGCCAAGGGCGCCAAGCTGATGGCAGATCTGGATCTGGGTGCCTTGCTGGTGACCCGTGGCGAACATGGCATGACCCTGTTGCGTCCGGGCTTTGCCGCCATGCACCTGCCGGCCCGTGCCCGAGAAGTGTTTGACGTAACAGGGGCTGGCGATACCGTCATCTCAACCCTGGCCGCAGCCATTGCTGCCGGTGAGGAACTGCCCCACGCCGTGGCCCTGGCCAATCTGGCGGCGGGTATTGTGGTCGGCAAACTGGGTACGGCAGCCATCAGCGCGCCGGAGCTGCGCCGGGCGATCCAGCGCTCAGAAGGGTCGGAGCGTGGTGTGCTGAGCCTTGATCAGCTGTTGCTGGCCATCGAAGATGCGCGGGCGCACAACGAAAAAATCGTCTTCACCAATGGTTGTTTCGATATTTTGCATGCCGGGCATGTGACCTATCTGGAGCAAGCGCGGGCCCAGGGCGATCGTTTGATCGTTGCCGTCAACGATGATGCATCGGTGAGCCGCCTCAAAGGCCCGGGTCGCCCGATCAACAGTGTGGACCGTCGCATGGCGGTACTGGCCGGTCTGGGCGCCGTGGACTGGGTGATCAGCTTTCCTGAAGCCACGCCGGAAAATCTGCTGGCTCAGGTCAAGCCTGACGTGCTGGTCAAAGGCGGTGATTACGGCATCGATCAGGTGGTTGGCGCCGATATCGTGGCCGCCTATGGCGGTACGGTTAAAGTGTTGGGGCTGGTTGAAAACAGCTCGACCACAGCTATTGTCGAGAAAATTCGCGGTCAGTGATCGACCGCACACCCCCTGTGGGAGCGGGCTTGCTCGCGATCGGGTCGACTCGGTGTAACTGAAAAACCGAGTTGTCTGAACGCGAGCAAGCCCGCTCCCACATTTGAATCTAAGACTTTTTCACCACCTTCCTGAAAATCTGCCGCGCCTTGCCGGTCAGGCGCTTGAGCCGTGACTCGGGTTTGGGCGGGGTTAAACCCTGTTGCCGAACCCAATCCTTCCAGCGAATCCGCTCGTCATGGACCACCCAGCCGTCCTGCGGTGCAAAGCTCTCGGCCAGCCGCACGCCACGGGTACTGGCAGGTTGCAGGCGGTCTTTGCTCAGGGTGTATAACTCGGCGCAGGGCCGGCCTTCCGTGAGTGGGATCAGGTAAAGATCCGGGCGCTTGCGGTCCAGCCGCGCTACCAGTTGATCCCCTTCAAGCCGCTCTTCGACATGGAAAAGGCTCAGGGACTTGGCCTCTTTGGGCACTTCCAGACGCAGGTCGTAAATCAGTTGCAGCGATGCTGTCGGCAAGTGCACGTAGGTCCGTGGCCGCTCCAGCAAGGGTTGGCTGCCACAGCTTACAGGCCGGGTCGCACCGGACAGGGGGGTCAGGCGAAAGGGCATGGCCTCGCGGTAATGCAGCGCGGCGGCGTAGGGCGCAGGTAGCCATGTTTCATTGAACCGCCCGCTCAGCCAGCCTTCGGGGGTTTCCAGCAGGCACTCTTCGGCAATCTCCTGGATGGCTGTGTGCAGGGGCAGGCTGACCTCGTGGGCTGGCACGTAACCAGAGATCAGCTTGAGCACCACATCGCCCCGATCCTGACGACGCTGACGTACCAGCACCCAGTAGTCGCGACCTTGCCAACTCATGGTCAGTCGCACGGATACGCCAAGGTTGGCCAGCTCCAGCGAAAAACGCTCATTATCGGCAACCTTGACCGGGCGGCGCTTTAGCAGGGTCTGCGCGAAGTTCAACGGCATGCCGATGCTTTGATAGCTCAAGCCCTCTGGCGTGGCTTCGACAAATAACGGCAGGGTTTTGAAGTCGCTGGGGTTCTTGCGGATCAGCATGCGCGGCATGTCGGCTCCTCCTTGCGTCGGGGTCGGCCGCGTCGGCGGCTTCAGGTTTTACGCAGAACCTGCGCAACGGTCGCCACGTTATGGGCCAAATGCAGCGGATTGATGGTGCCGACAATAGCACTGGCAACCCCGTGATGGCCAAACACCAGTTCGAAGCTGGCGCGCACCGGATCGACCCCAGGGCTCAAGCACACATGCCCGCTGGCCAGCGCCTTTTTAACCAGAATGGCCTTGCCGTGGGCCGCGGCGTAATCGATCACCGGCCGCTCGGCCTGTTCATTGAGGTTGTAGGTGACCATCGCGCAATCACCGGTTTCCAAGGCCTTGAGCCCTCCTTCAACGGTTTTGCCCGACAAGCCGAAACCGCGAATCTTGCCCTCGCGTTTGAGTTCGGCCAGGGTCTCGTAGACCTCGCACTCATTGAGAACCGCAAGGTCATTGCCGTCAGAGTGCACCAGCACCAGATCGATAAAGTCCGTTTCAAGACGTTGCAGGCTGCGTTCCACCGAGCGCCGGGTATGTGCGGCGCTGAAATCATGACTCGACTGGCCGTCGACAAACTCTTCGCCGACCTTGCTGACGATCACCCAGTCCTGGCGCTGACCACGCAATAGCGGGCCAAGGCGTTCTTCACTGCGGCCATAGGCGGGGGCGGTGTCGATCAGGTTGATGCCCAAATCGCGGCTGAGCTTGAGCAGCATCTGCGCTTCGTTATCATCCGGAATCTTGAAGCCGCTGGGGTACTTGACCCCCTGGTCGCGGCCCAGCTTGACGGTGCCCAGCCCCAGTGGCGAAACCAGCAGGCCGGTACTGCCCAGCGGGCGATGGAAGTCGTGCAGGGTTGGCCGGCTCATGGCAACAGTTGCTCCCACGCGGTTTTTCCCAGGGGTGGACGTGGCAGCGGAGGGAGGGCCGGAGCATTGCCCGGTTTGATTCCGTCGTGCTCCAGCGCTTGCAGCACCCGGTCAGAGAAGTCCGGTGCCAGTGCCAGCTTGGTCGGCCAGCCGACCAGCAGACGGCCCTGGTCCGAGAGAAAAGCGTTGTCCGGGCGTACCAGCCCCGACTGCGCAGGCTCGGCACGGTTGACCCGCAACGTGGCCCACTGCGCCTGGCTCAGGTCAACCCAGGGCAGCAGGTTGCCCAGCTCTTTTTTCGCCACGGCGATTTGCTCGGCAGGTTCGCGGGCCACGCCATCGGCTTCGGCGATATCACCGCCCAGATACCACACCCACTCGCCATTGGCCGCGGGGTGAGTGGTTACCGTAATGCGTGGCTTGGGCCCACCGCCCAGGCAGTGGGCGTACAGCGGCTTGAGGCTGGGCCCCTTGACCAGCACCATATGCAGCGGGCGCAGTTGCTGGGCCGGAACGCTGATGCCGACACTGGCCAGCAGCTCGGCATTGCCGCCACCTGCACTGAACACAATACGCTGGGCGTGAATCTCCAGACCGTCGACCCGCAGGCCAATCAGTTCGTCGTTGTCAAACAGCGGCTCAATCACCTGCCCGGCCAGCAGGCCATCCCCCGCCAACTCCGCCAGACGCTCGATCAGGCTCGGGACGTCGACTACCAGCTCCGCCAGGCGATACACCTTGCCTTTGAAACGTGGATCTTGCAGGGCCGGGGGCAACTGGTCGCCCTTGACCTGATCGACGCGGCCACGCACGGCCTTGCTGGCAAAAAAGCTGGTGAGGTTACCCGCGAGGGTGCCCGGCGACCACAGGTAATGGGCTTCGGAAAGAAGGCGCACACCACTCAGGTCGAGTTCGCCGTCGCCGGCAAGGGCTTCGCGCCAGCGGCGCGGCATATCGGCGATGGCTTCGGACGCCCCGGTCAGGGCACCGTGCAGCGCATATTTGGCGCCGCCATGAATGATGCCTTGAGATTTCACACTCTGCCCGCCCCCCAGGCTTTCACGCTCGACCACAATCGTGGAGAAGCCCTGGCGACGCAGGCGGGCATTGAGCCAAAGGCCGGCAACCCCAGCGCCGACAATCAGCACGTCGGTGGAAATAACAGATGGCATGGGCGACCTCGGCGTTTAAAGACAAAGACCGCAAGTATACAGCCTGATCCACAACCTGGCCTGAGCCTGTAAACCTGCGTAGCAGCTGCCGAAGGAACGAGGTGTGGTGTTTTCGTTGCTGGATTCAATGCCCCGCTGTTTTCGAGAACAGTTGAATCACCACCACCCCCAGCACAATCAGGCCCATGCCGAGCATGGCCGGGATGTCGAGTTTTTGCCCGTAGATAAACAGCGCTGCGACACTCACCATCACAATGCCCATACCCGCCCACACCGCGTAAGCCACGCCCACGGGAATGGTGCGCACCACCAGGGTCAGCATCCAGAATGCCGTGGCGTAACCGGCAATCACCAGGATCAGCGGCAGCGGTGTACTGAAACCCTTGATCGCTTTCATGGAGACGGTGGCGATGACTTCGGCGCAAATGGCAATGGCCAGGTAATAGTAGGCGTTCATGGTGGAGTCCTGAGTGTGGAGCGGGGCAATTTAGCAGCAAGGCATTCTAGTAGTTGTGAAAGTGTGTAGTGCGTTCTGGTTGCGACAGGGTAGGGAGTATTCGGTGCCATCATCGTGAATACTTTTTCAAGTAAACTCCGCACCCATGAATAGAACTCTCTACACCTTGCTGTTTCATCTGGGGCTGCCACTGGTGGCGATTCGATTGTGGCTGCGGGCGCGCAAGGCGCCCGCTTATGCCCGGCGTATTGGTGAGCGTTTCGCCTTGAATCTGCCGACCCTGCAGCCGGGGGGGATCTGGGTGCATGCGGTCTCGGTGGGCGAGAGCATCGCTGCCGCGCCGATGATTCGTGAGCTGCTAAAACGTTACCCACAGCTGCCAATCACAGTGACGTGTATGACACCCACCGGGTCCGAGCGGATCCAGGCGCTGTTCGCGAATGAGCCGCGTATTCAGCATTGCTACCTGCCTTACGACTTGCCGTGGGCGGCCGCGCGCTTTTTGAATCGCGTGCAACCCAAACTCGCGGTCATCATGGAAACCGAGTTGTGGCCCAATCATATCCATCAGTGTGCCAAGCGCGGCATACCGGTGGCGCTCGCCAATGCCCGCTTGTCGGCACGCTCGGCCAAAGGCTATGGCCGCTTCGCCCGCCTGACCCGGCCCATGCTGGAAGAAATGAGCCTGATTGCCGTGCAGACCGAAACCGAAGCCGAACGCTTTCGTCAATTGGGTGCGCGACCTGAGTGCGTTGAGGTCACCGGCTCGATCAAGTTTGACCTGACCATCGACCCCCAGCTGCTGGTCGATGCCCGGGAGCTGCGTGAGCAGTGGCAGGCTCTGGCTCGCCCGGTATGGATTGCAGCCAGCACCCACGAGGGGGAGGACGAGATTGTGCTCGCGGCCCATCGGCAATTGCTTGGCCATTACCCCAATGCGTTGCTGATGCTGGTGCCTCGGCACCCGGAGCGCTTCAATCAGGTATTCGAGCTGTGCCAGCGCGAAGGGTTTGCCACGGTGCGCCGTTCCAGTGGCGAGCCGGTCACCGCAAGTACCCAGGTCATGCTGGGCGATACCATGGGTGAATTGCTGTTTTTGTACGCGCTGGCAGACACCGCTTTTGTGGGAGGCAGTCTGGTTCCCAATGGCGGACATAACCTGCTGGAACCGGCAGCGCTGGCCAAACCGGTGTTGAGCGGGCCACATCTGTTCAACTTTCTGGAAATCAGCGCGATGCTGCGCGACGCCGGAGCACTGGAAGAAGTGGACGACGCCCAAGGGCTGGCGCTGGCGGTACAGCGCTTGTTCGAGTTGCCGCAAGACGCCCGGCGCATGGGCCAGGCGGGCCTTAAAGTCATGCAGCGCAATCAGGGCGCCTTGCAGCGGTTGCTCGATGGCCTGGGACGGTTGATGTCGCGCTAGTCGGCCAGTGGCAGAAACCAGCGTTCGGCCAGGTCTTTACCAATCTGGCCGCGATGCACGTTTACGATGGCAGGGGCAGTTTTAGCCTTGTCCAGCTGGACGATGTAGCTGAATTTTCGCTGCTCTTTTGTCTTCAAGTGAGCGGCCGTGTAGTTCGCTTTCGGGGTATGGGCCTCGTCATAGTGAAAATGGGCATACCACAGCGGGCTGCCCTGGCGGTCGTTGACGGCGTACTCCTGCATATAGTCCTGCCGCTCACCGGTTAACGGGATGCGCTTGCCTAGCCCCGCTATCTGGACCTGTTTCTCATCAATCAGGTACTGCAGGTTGCCATGGGTCGGCGGCAGTTCGAAGCTCAACTTGATGCGCATCTCCCTGCCTTCCCTGATCATTTTTTGGGCAGCACTGCGCATGCTGTCGATCAGGGTCTGATCGTCCTGGGACCTTGAATCCTCGGCTTGGGTCTGCAGGGCCAAGTGCAGTTCAGTGGCCAGCTTGTCGAGCTTATTGGCTTCGCGAATGAGTTCTTCCTCGACTTCCTGCGGGTAGCGGGTACTCATGCTGTGCACTGTGGCCTTGTGCAGATGCCATTCGGACAAGGCGTAAAGTTTGCGCGCATCACCCTTGATGATATTCAGTGCCCGTGTGCGCGGTGATTCAGTGCGCACGGTTTTAATCTCGATCCATTCGTCCTCGTGCTGCAAATAAGTCGACAGTAATTGCTCGTCATAGTCTGAGCGGATTTCAATGACATCACTCAGCCATTCGTTGTCTGCGGGCCGGAGTTCGCCGATCAATTTGCCCTTGCCACGGACATGAATCACTTTTTTGGAGCGACTGCCAGCGGCAGGTGGTGTGCGCTTTCCAGGTCTTTGTGCGGGGGGCTGCGGGGGCGGCTTGATCTCGGCCGCCAGTTGGCGGGTGACATCCTGATAGAGCTCTGTCAGCAACAGACGAAGCTTTTTGAAGTACTCGGGATCCAGTTCATCGGCATACATCAAGCCAATGCCTTCCAGGGCATCCAGCGCCTGGCCGTAGTTCTCCGCGAGGCTGTCCAGTACCTCCAGGCGTTTGTCAGCGTCGATTTCCAGAGTATTGAGCTGGTTATGGGTGTGGGTGTGCTCATTGAGCGGGTCAATGGCGCTATCAAGGCTTTCTTCTGTGAGACTGCTTGCGGAGGGGGTGGAGCTGGCCTGTTTCAGGCAGTCGAGCTGAAAACCCTTGAGAGTCAGGCTGGTATGTCCGGCCGCAGGTATTGAGCGGGCCAGTTCGGTAGCGGCAGCGATGCCCGCTTCGCCGAAGTTGTACAACTGCTCCAGATAGCCGTCTCTTTGCTCGATACGTTCTATCGTGATCTCGTTGATTGCCACCTGCTCGCGGTTTGACTGTGCATACCCCTGGGGGTCTGCCTGTACCGCGGCCTCGATATCAGCGTCCTCTGCATTGAACTGCGGCCACTTGTTGATCAGGGCTCTTTGTTCGTTTGCCGAGACAACCAGGGAGATGATCCGGTTGTCGAAGGACTTCTCCAGCATGGAAATCACGATCGTTTCGTGAAAGGGGATATCAAGCTTGCTGCGTTCCTCGGCAGTGGCCAGCAATGCCTGGTAACCGCTCAACTCCGCGTGCAGTGCGGTTTTGAGCCTCTCGCGTAAAGCGGCGAGCTGCTCGGCAGTGAAGCGTGGGTCTGCCATTGCACTTCTCAGGGCGCTGTGGGTGATATCAACGGCCTTCTGCCGCGGAGCTTCAAGGGGGTAAAAGTCAGTCAGCTGTGTTTGCAGTTCACTTTTACGCCGGGCTTTTTGCGCTTGCAGGGACGCTATGCGTCTGGAGAGGCCCCCAGCCTGTAAACGCAGGCGGGTGTCTACAAACCAATTACCTTTACCATCCGTTCTCAGGTTCGGGCCAATGCGATTGATATCGGTGCTTGAAGAGATGGCGACATTATCTTCGCTGTCGATGTGCACGGGGTACAGCCCTTCACCGAGCAAGGCGTGCCACTTCTGATCAATTAAATAAAGCCCCTTGAACAGGCCGTCGGGTATCGGAGGCGGTAAAGTTTCGGGTCGCGCCACCTTGAAACTGGCCAACAGCTCGCGTCTGCTGGCAGTCAGGCGATCGCTGGCGCTGGCGATGCCCAATTCCAGCTCGGTGCTGCGGGCACCAGGCAACTCGCCGGGCAGGGCCACGATGCCCGTGACAATTTTGGGCGGCTCCGGCTCCGGCCAGATTTCGGCGATACGGGCCGGCGCCTGCGCTCGCAAGGCCTTGCTCATTAACCCTTCTGGAAGTGGTGTGAGTTTCTGCAGAGCCGTCTGGGACTGGTGGAACAGCAACATGCCCAGGTTAAGCAATACATCGGCGGCTGCCAGCTCGCGAGTCGCGGCGTCACTGCTGGCAAGAGCGGGGATGTCCTGGCTGGCCAGTTTCGCGACACTCAGCAAACCGCCGGTCAGCATGATGGGGGGTGGCAAGCCCGGCAGCAGCAACAGGCTGTTGAAAATCAGGCTGCCACCTTCCAGTAGCACCCCCCAGCGGCTTTCCGTATTGGACACCGAATCTGTGTTCGCCTGCTCCACCAGCGCCCTGGCATTACAGCCAAAGAGGTACTGCATCAACTGGCCGTTCTGTAGAAATTGCAGTAACTCGTCGCTGCCGTTGGTGGCCAGCCTGGCAGGACCCGGCCGTTCAATCGGAGCGAACTCACTGCCCAAACCGAAGCGCAGGTAATGTGGCTCCTTGAAGCCGCCGTTGTCGTAGATCGGACGGGCAATGTCACTCAACCAGGTCAGTACGCTGGTTTGCAGAGGCGAGGGCTCGACAATGGCGTCCAGCAGTGCGTCGCGGGTGCTGAACTCCAGCAGTGATGGCGAGTAAAAAGGCCGGTACAGCACATGTGGCCCATACTCGACGTTGGCCGGCTCGATGATAAACATGTTGCCCACAATGTCGGGCAGGGCTTCGGGGTGGCGTAGCAGGGCCAAATGACGAATGACCACTGCCAGTCCTTCGACCTGTTGCTCAGCGGCGCAGGTGTGTACCACTGCGGCCACATGGCGGGCGCCCAGCGGGGTCAGGCCATTTTGTTTTTTCAGGCTCAGTTCCAGCGCTTCCATCGGCAGTTGCACGCTGGTTTGAGTGGCGAAAAACCTTTCGCGCACCAGGGCGTCGGGTGTGTTGCTCAACAGTGCGTTTTCAAGATACTTGGGGTACACCCTGCCGATATCGACCTTTTCGATCAGCCCGCCGCGTCGGGTGATGTAGTCGGGCGTCAACCATCCTGGCAGTGGCTCCCCCAGGCGATGGCGCAGGCTGAGTGCACCTTCGGGCCGACCGATCAGATTTTTCAGGGACAGCTCGGTCAGGCTCATGGTGGTGCTCTCCACGATGCCGATGGTCCCGGGCAGGCCGGTGGCGGACAGAAAAGTCAGCTCGATATCATTGGGTGCAAACTGATCCATGCGCTCTTGCATGGGGATATCTTGCTCGAATTGTCGCTGGTCGGCGCGCATTTGCCAGTGCAACGCGTCGGCGGCATAGGTGTGGATGTCGCTGATGCCATACAGGTAGGTCTTGCCTTCGCTGGCCTGTTTGGCGGCATACAGGGCAAGGCTGTAATGGCGATAGCGTGCGATGCTGGCCGCTGACGCGTTATTCAGCCATTCGGGCAAGTGGTTTTTGACCGTTGTAAGGCTCTGCAAGGTGGCTTTGGGCGCGTCGGCAAAGTATGCCGAGGTATCCGTGATGGACCTGTAAACCCTTTGCAGTGCCTGCCAGCCGATACTGGACGGCACTTTTAGCGTGGCTGTGCGTTCAAGTTGCCGGTTCAGAATGGCGGCGGCGCTGGCATCGAAAAAATTACCCTCCAGCTCAAATTGCTTCATGCGAATTTCTTTTACGGTGTACGAGCTGATGATTTTCCTGGCCCAGGCCTGACCCAGTGTGGCCATGCTTTTAAAGGTGAGGGTGTCGCCGTCAGCTTTGCACATCAGCACCTGGTTTCGGGTGACCAGAGCAATCCTTGTATTGAGCCCGGAGTAAACCACCTCAGGATTCAGCAGGGTGGCTTCGAGCCAATAGGCGCGCACAGCGTTCTCGCCATACAGGCGGATACGCTCTTCGAGGTCAGGCGTGGTGATGATCTGGTTGATGGCAGCAAGGGCGGCCGGGTTCAGACCGGTTTGCCGAATTGCACCAATTGTCAGGGTGTCCCGCATCACATCGCTGAGCCACCGCCAGCGGCTGGTGCCGGTATCGGTTTTTTTTGTCCACCACTGGTGCAGTGCATTCTGCAGTCCGACGGGCAGGCGCCAGGGGAGCTCCTTGACCAGGCTTTCGATAACCTGCATATCCAGCTCACCGTCATCGGGCTTGAGCCAGTCGGGGGCGTTATCGGTCAGGTAGTAGGGTTGTGTGTTGACGGGGCTTAAATCCAGCGTGACACCGCTACCCAGGTAATCCAGCACCCGGGGCATGAACGGCTCCAGCGACCAGCCTCCACCGGGCCTGGGCACGGCCAGGCGGGTGCGTTCGAGGCTGATTCGCAGTGAGGGATAGCGCTGTGCAATGGCCGCTGCGAGCATTTGCCGGGCGACCGTTGTGAGTGGGGGCGGGTTGGCGAACTGTGCCCGTACGGCATTTTCGGGCAGGGCGAGGGAGGGCGAGGGGACTGTAGGCATGAGCGTTCCTGTGTTGCGTTCCAGAAGGTCATACGACCGATGCCGTATTAACTTCTGGAGCGTTCAAGGAACGGTGTTAGCTGGATATGTCAGCCAATCAAATTGCGCGAAAGTCAGTTGCCCGGCGAGCGCAGATTGGCTTCGGCGGCCTTGGCCAGGTCCGGTGGCAGAAAGTCCTTGTCCGGGTTGTAGTCGGCTTTCAAATAATGTGACAGCGCTTCCAGATCCCCCGGGTTCAACGTTCCTGCAGCCTGCTTGAGGCGCAGGTTGTCGAGGATGTAGTCGTAGCGGCTGTTGTTGTAATCACGTACCGAGTTGTACAGCTGGCGCTGGGCGTCGAGCACGTCGACGATATTGCGTGTGCCCACCTGGTAGCCGATTTCCGTGGCTTCCAGTGCGCTCTGGTTGGAGATGATCGACTGTTTGCGTGCCTGCACCTGTTCAACGTCGGTATTGACCGCACGGTGCAGGTTGCGGGTGTTTTCCACCACCTGGCGGCGCAAGGCTTCACGCTGTTGTTCGGTCTGGTCCAGGCGCGAGTACGACTCGCGCACCTGGGAGCTGGTCAGCCCGCCGCTATAGATCGGGATATTCAACTGCACGCCGATGCTGCGCTGGGACACGTCGCCGCCGTAACGCTGGTTCAGGGCGTTGGGGTTGCTCAAACCGAAAGCGTCGTTGTCGCCGGTTTTGTACTGTGCCACGGCATCGAGGGTTGGCGCATGGCCAGCCTTGCGCTGCTTGAGAGTTTCTTCGGCGGCGTTTACTGCGTAATTGCTGGCCAGCAGGTTGAGGTTCTGCTGCGCGGCGGTGTCTACCCATGACTTGGCGTCATTGGGCATCGGCGGCAGGATCGGCAAGGTGTGACGCATGCCTTCAATCGCATTGTACTGGCGGTTGGTCAGGGTGATCAGCGATTCAAAAGCGTCTTCGACCTGACGCTGGGCCAGCATCCGGTTGGCCCGCGCCGTATCGTAGCTGGCCTGGGATTGCAGCACGTCAGTCTTGTCCGACAGACCCACGTCAAAGCGCTCGCGGGACTGGTCCAGCTGGCGCTTGAACGCGGCCTCTTCGGCCTTGGTCGCCGCCAGTGTGTCCTGGGCGCGCAGTACCGAGAAGTAGGCATTGGCGCTTTGCAGAATCAGGTTTTGCTCGGTGGCCGAGAGTTGCAGTGCAGCCTGTTCGTTGATCGATTCGGCGGCTTTCAACTGGAACCAGCGGTCAATCCGGAAAATCGGCTGTGCCAGCGTGGCCTGATAGACCACGGCGCTGCGGGTGGTGGTCAGCGATGGCTGGTCGATGGCCGTGCGCACGTTGCTCGACTCGGCCCCCCCTGACAGGTTGGGCAGCAAGCCAGCACGGGCCTGGGGCACCACTTCCTTTTGCGCCTCGTAACCGGCGCGGGCCGCCGCCAGGTCGGCGTTGTTGTCGACCGCTTCGTGGTAAACGCTGACCAGACCGTTTTGGCTGGACAATGGGGCGGTGGTTTCCAGCGCCATTGCGCTGGACGCCCAAGACACGGCGATAGCCAGTGATAGTTTGCGCAGCATGAGCGATCCCTAGTTCAAGAATGCGAAAAATGAAAGCCCGAGTCCGACTCGCGGTTTCAAGAAGTAGCGAGTGTAGTAGTGGTGGCACCTTGCAACAATGCCGTTCTTGCGCCTTTTATCACGCCATTGATTGAGGGGTTGGCGTTCTGCCTCACTCTTCTCTAGACTGGGCGCGTTCTTGTCGGGGTGCCTTGCTATGAGGCTGAGATCGAATAATTTCGGATCCCGTTGAACCTGATCAGGTTAACGCCTGCGTAGGGAACAAGATTTCTCGTCTCCCGGCGAGTCCTCTTGAGTGCTGTCCGGGATTGATTGGTCAAAAAATGATCAATCATTCGAGGCCGTCACTCAGCACCCAGTCCTTGGGTGCATCCGTACATTTTTCAGGTTCTCCCTCCGACAATCCGCCTGGATGCAGTCTGGAGAGCCGTGATGAGTACAAAACCAAAAAACGCGATCAATCTCAGTGATTCGGCCAAGGTCGATGAGCAGTCGGTCAAGCCGTTTACCCGCTCGCAAAAAGTCTACGTACAGGGTTCGCGCCCGGACATTCTGGTGCCGATGCGTGAAGTCAGCCTGGATGTCACACCTACCGATTTTGGCGGTGAAGTGAACGCCCCGGTATTGATCTACGACACTTCGGGCCCGTATACCGACCCGTCGGTGCAAATTGATGTGCGCAAAGGTCTGGGCGATGTGCGCTCGGCGTGGATTGACGACCGTGACGACACCGAGCGCCTGCCGGGCCTGAGCTCCAACTTTGGGCAGATGCGCCTTGAAGATGCAGAGTTGACCAAACTGCGCTTCGCCCACGTGAAGAACCCGCGTCGGGCCAAGGCCGGTGCCAACGTCAGCCAGATGCACTATGCGCGTCAGGGCATCATCACCGCCGAGATGGAATACGTCGCCATCCGCGAAAACATGAAGCTGCAGGAAGCCCGCGCCGCCGGTTTGCTTGACCAGCAGCATCCGGGCCACAGCTTTGGCGCGAGCATCCCGAAAGAAATCACCGCCGAATTCGTGCGTGATGAAATCGCCCGCGGCCGCGCCATCATCCCGGCCAACATCAACCACGTTGAGCTGGAACCGATGATCATCGGTCGCAACTTCCTGGTGAAGATCAACGGCAATATCGGCAACAGTGCGCTGGGCTCTTCTATTGAAGAAGAAGTGGCCAAGCTGACCTGGGGCATTCGCTGGGGATCGGACACGGTCATGGACCTGTCCACCGGCAAGCACATTCACGAAACCCGCGAGTGGATCATCCGCAACTCGCCGGTGCCGATTGGTACGGTGCCGATTTACCAGGCGCTGGAAAAGGTCAACGGCGTGGCCGAAGACCTGACCTGGGAGCTGTTCCGCGACACCCTGATCGAGCAGGCCGAGCAGGGCGTGGACTACTTCACCATCCACGCAGGTGTGCTGCTGCGTTATGTGCCGCTGACCGCCAAGCGCGTGACCGGGATTGTGTCCCGTGGTGGTTCGATCATGGCCAAGTGGTGCCTGGCGCACCACAAAGAAAACTTCCTTTACACCCACTTCGACGAAATCTGCGAAATCATGAAAGCCTACGACGTCAGCTTCTCGCTGGGCGATGGCTTGCGTCCGGGATCGATTGCCGACGCCAATGACGCGGCGCAGTTCGGCGAGCTGGAAACCCTTGGCGAGCTGACCAAGATCGCCTGGAAGCACGACGTGCAGTGCATGATCGAAGGCCCTGGCCACGTGCCGATGCAGTTGATCAAGGAGAACATGGACAAGCAGCTGGAGTGCTGTGACGAGGCGCCGTTCTACACCCTCGGCCCGCTGACCACCGACATTGCGCCGGGTTACGACCACATCACCTCGGGCATTGGTGCGGCGATGATCGGCTGGTTCGGTTGCGCCATGCTTTGCTACGTGACGCCCAAGGAACACTTGGGCCTGCCGAACAAGGATGACGTGAAGACCGGGATCATCACCTACAAGATCGCGGCCCATGCTGCCGACCTTGCCAAGGGTCATCCAGGCGCTCAGATCCGCGACAACGCCCTGAGCAAGGCGCGTTTTGAGTTCCGTTGGGAAGATCAGTTCAACCTGGGCCTGGATCCGGACACGGCGCGCTCCTATCACGACGAAACGCTGCCCAAGGATTCGGCCAAGGTCGCGCATTTCTGCTCCATGTGCGGGCCGAAGTTCTGCTCGATGAAAATCACCCAGGAAGTTCGTATCTACGCCGCCAACCAGCGCATAGATGCCATCGACGTGGATGTGGCCAAAGGCCTGGCCGAACAGGCCGAGCGCTTCAAGCAGGAAGGCAGTCAGCTGTACAAAAAAGTGTGATGTAAGCAGTCCCCTTGTGGGTGCGGGCTTGCTCGCGATTGCAGCACCTCGGTGATTCAGCTGCACCGAGTTGATTGCATCGCGAGCAAGCTCGCTCCCACAGGTTTTTTAGGCGGTTTTCTCTTTGTGGGATTCATTCCTTGAACACACCCGGTACTTACTCTCCCGACCTTGCTGTCCCTCTGGATCGGCGTGCATTCGGCGGTCGCGATTTGTTCTCCCTGTGGTTCTCCCTCGGCATTGGCCTGATGGTGTTGCAGACCGGCGCGTTGCTTGCGCCGGGGCTGGGACTGTCGGGTTCATTGCTGGCGATTTTTCTCGGCACGCTGGTAGGCGTGTCGCTATTGGCTTCGGTCGGTGTGATTGGCAGCGATACCGGCCTGTCGTCGATGGCTGCGCTCAAGCTCAGCCTGGGCAGCCGCGGTGCCATGCTCCCGGCCATGCTCAACGTGCTGCAACTGATCGGCTGGGGCTCGTTTGAAATCATCGTGATGCGCGACGCAGCCAGCCTGCTTGGCGCCCGGGCTTTTGGCGAAGGCAGCCTGTTGAGCAACCCCCTGTTGCTGACGCTGTTGTTCGGCGCCTTGGCCACCTTGCTTGCGGTGAGCGGGCCATTGACCTTTGTGCGCAAGATTCTGCGCAAATGGGGTATCTGGTTACTGCTGGCGGCCTGTCTATGGCTGACCTGGAACCTGTTTGCCAAAGCCGATCTGCCAGCGCTGTGGGCGCAAAAAGGCGATGGTTCGCTGCCGTTCGCAGTGGGTTTTGACATTGCCATTGCCATGCCGCTGTCGTGGTTGCCGCTGATTGCGGATTACTCACGCTTCGGCAAGCGTGCACAAAACGTGTTCGGCGGCACGGCCTTGGGCTTCTTTATCGGTAACTTCTGGCTGATGAGCCTGGGCGTGGCTTACACCCTGGCATTCGCCCCGAGTGGTGAAGTGAATGCGCTGCTGTTGGCGCTGGCAGGGGCCGGGCTGGGGATTCCGCTGCTGCTGATTTTGCTCGATGAGTCGGAAAACGCATTTGCCGATATTCACTCGGCGGCGGTGTCAGGCGGGATTCTGTTGCGTTTGAAAGTCGAGCATCTGGCCCTGGCCATCGGCGTGGTCTGCACCTTGATCGCCTGCTTTGCGCCGCTGGCGCAGTACCAGAACTTTCTGTTGCTGATTGGTTCGGTGTTCGCGCCATTGTTCGGCGTGGTGCTGGTGGATCACTTTATCCTGCGCCAGCGCAGTGCCCGGGTTGCGCCTGAGTTGTGGCGCTGGCCGACGCTGCTGGCCTGGCTGGGCGGGGTGCTGACCTATCACCTGCTGGCGAACGTGCTGCCGGATGTAGGCGCAACATTGCCCGCGTTGTTGCTGGCCGGCGGGTTGCAGTGGCTGTTGGGGCGCGGGTCAAAAACGGCCTAGCACACTGTGGGAGCGGGCTTGCTCGCGATGCTGGCGACGCGGTTTTCCAGTGAAACCGTATCGATCCCATCGCGAGCTAGCCCGCTGCCACAGGGGCGGTTGGCGTTACCCGCGACCCGGAAACCACTCTGGCTTTAAAATCCCGTTCAAACGCGAGTACGGAATCTTCAACTCAACATGGCCCTCAGAGTACGGCGCAATGCTGTACACGTCGTACTTGAGCACTACGTTGTCTTTGAGCAGCGCCACATGCGGGGTTTTCTCGAACGGCCAGTTTTTCACGAACTCCGGATCGCTGCCGTAATGGCTGCTGATCAGCCAGTTGTTGTGAGCCACTTTGGCTGCACCCCAGAAAGCCTGTTCCTGGCCCGGCAGCAGCATGTCCTGCAGGGTCACGTCCTTTTGCTGTGAGCGCGAGTAGTTGATAAAGCCGCGGCCCGGCATGCCATGGGCGCCCCCGGTATCCAGGTAGCTGGAAAGCTCGACAATCACCAGACCGTCATGCTGCTCGCGTACCTTGGCCTGCAAATAAGTGCTGTTACGGCTGTCGGCCGTACGCAGGAAGTGTTCGCGATAGGCGTTGAGCGAGGGCGCCAGTTTGTCCTCAGGCGAATTGACGGTCATTCGCAACAGGCGATTTTCGATCAGCGCATCGAGCTTGGGGGCGTCGGGAAAATGCAGTGTATCGATGTTCACCAGCGGGCATTCCTGGCCGGTGCAGCCTGCCTTGACTTGCTCAGAAGCGTCATTGGCAAACGCCAACGGCTTTTGCACCGCAGGCTGGAACACGCTTTGGCAAGCGCCCAGGGTCAGGGCGATGCAAGTCATGGAAGCAAACTTTAAAAGCGACATGGTCGTCCTTCATCGTCGGAAGAGTGGGGGAGTGATGGTGGTTCGACTGCCAGCATGGGCATCGGTTCGCCACTAAGCTTATGTAGAGCCAATTAGAGTTGTTTTGCAGGCGATCCGTCTATCCCCGTGTTAGAAAAGAGGCTGCATCCGCAGTCTCTGGCGCGTTAGGATGCGCGATGCCGAGGGTCCGCCCACGGTGAAATTCGCCAGCAAGGGGTTTGTAATGACTGACATCACCAAGGCCAGGCCAAGCACCGTCGAGATCGTAAAGCGCGAGAACGGTTATCAGGGTTTTTACAAGCTTGATCGGGTGCATCTGCGACACGAACTCTTTGCCGGAGGCATGAGTCGCGAGATCAGTCGTGAGGTGTTTGTACGACATGATGCAGTCTGTGTGCTGCCCTACGACCCGCAGCGTGATGAAGTGGTACTGATCGAACAGTTCCGCGTCGGCGCCCTGGGCAAGACTGACACGCCCTGGCTGATCGAGCTGGTTGCCGGGCTGATCGACAAGGCTGAAGTGCCCGAGGAAGTGGCTCACCGTGAAGGTGAGGAAGAGGCCGGGCTGACGTTCTCGTCGTTGTGGCCGATCACTCGCTACTTCCCGTCGCCGGGGGGCAGCACCGAGTTTGTTCATCTCTATCTCGGGCGTTGCAGCACTGAGGGCGTCGGGGGCTTGCATGGTCTGGAGGAAGAGGCAGAAGATATTCGTGTAACGGTATGGGCGTACGAAGATGCGCTGCAAGCAGTACGTGATGGGCGTATTTCCAATGCAGCGAGCATTATTGCCCTGCAATGGCTGGCGCTTAATCGCTCTGAAGTGAGGGGGTTATGGTCGTAAATGGGGTTCGCGATCGTTATCGGGTCGATCTGATCGGGCTGCAGGCCGCTTGCGAGGCCAACTATGCGCGTCTGATGCGTTTGTTGCCCGAAATGCGCGAGCAACCCGGCCCGCGCCAGATTGCCGTGACCCAGGGCGATCAGATGCTGGGCGTGCTGACGCTGGAGGTGATCCTCGATTGCCCGTACACCAGCACCTTGCGTGTCAGCCAGGAGCACAGCTTGCCGTGGTTGCCGGTGCCTCAATTGCAGGTGCAGGTGTATCACGATGCGCGCATGGCCGAAGTGATCGCGGCCGAGCATGCGCGGCGTTTTCGCAGCATTTATCCCTACCCCAATATCGCCATGCACCAGCCCGACGAAAAGGCCCAGCTCAATGTGTTTTTGGGTGAGTGGCTAAGTCATTGCCTGGCCTGTGGCCATGAGTACGCAGAAGTGCGCTGAAATCCTGGCAAGCGCACCAAAAAACTGGCCTCTGGATCAAGGCGCTTACTCCCATAATGGCCATACTCAATGGCATAATCGCGCCATTCACTGACCCTCCCCGGGAGAGCCACCTTGCCGAATGTATCCACGCTGACCACCGAAGACCCGGTGCTGCTGGTGCAGCTCTCTGACAGCCACCTGTTTGCAGAAGCGGATGGCTCGCTGCTGGGGCTCAAGACCGCGCAAAGCCTGCAACAAGTGATTGATCTGGTGCAGGCCGAGCAGCCGCATATTGACGGCCTGCTGGCCACTGGTGATCTGACCCAGGACGGCAGTGTCGAGGCTTATCAACGCTTTCGCACACTGACCGCGCCGTTGGCACCCTTTGGCCGCTGGATCCCCGGCAACCACGATCAAGTTGCGCAGATGCGTGAAGCGGCCGTGCAAAGCCGTCTTCTGGAGCCGGTGGTCGATATTGGCAATTGGCGCATTACGCTGCTCAACTCGGCAGTTCCCCACTCCACCCCCGGTTACCTGGAGGACGATCAGTTGCAATTGCTGGCCCAGTCCTTGAGCGAAGCCCCCGATCGCCATCACCTGGTGTGCCTGCATCACCACCCGGTGTCGGTGGGCTGCCCGTGGCTGGAGCCGATCGGTCTGCGCAATGCCAAAGAATTCTGGTCGGTCATGGACCGTTATCCCCAGGCCCGGGCGGTACTGTGGGGGCATGTTCATCAGGCGTTCGACCAGCAGCGCAACGACGTTCGATTGCTGGCCACGCCCTCTACCTGCATCCAGTTCGCGGTGGGCAGCCCAGACTTCAAGGTCAGCGGCGAGGCACCGGGCTATCGCTGGCTGCGCTTGCAACCGGACGGCACTCTGCAAACCGGCGTGTCGCGCCTGGCGGATTTCACCTTTGAGCCGGATTACAGCGCCAACAATTACTGAATTATCTTGAAGCGAGTCATTGCCCCTGAGTCAGGCTAAACTGCGCGCCTTTATTGTTGCTGTGTTCAGCTTAACGGGTCTTCGGGGGTCATCGCATGTCAGGTTCCATCTTGTATATCCACGGGTTCAACAGTGCCCCCGAGTCCAAGAAAGCCATGCAGTTGACGTCGGCTATGCACGGCATGGGCCTTGGCGGGCAACTGCGGGTGCCTGCCCTGCACCATCATCCGCGCCAGGCCATTGCCCAATTGCAGGGCGTAATCAGTGAGCTTGGCAGCCCATTGCTGGTCGGCAGCTCGCTCGGCGGCTACTATGCGACATGGCTGGCCCGCCAATACGGCCTCAAGGTCTTGCTGATCAATCCGGCCGTCAGCCCGCACCGGATGTTCGACGGCTATCTGGGCACGCAAACCAATCACTACAGCGGCGAAACCTGGGAACTGACCCTCGATCACGTGCAGGCGCTGGCAGAACTTGAAGTGCCAGCCCCTCAGGACGCGCAGCGTTGTCAGGTGTGGTTGCAGACAGGCGATGAAACCCTGGACTACCGCTACGCTGAACAGTACTACGCGGCATGTACGTTGCGTATTGAGGCGGGCGGTGATCACAGTTATCAGGGCTTTGCCCAGCAGCTGCCCGACTTGCTGAACTTTGCAGGGATCGGCGCCGAACAGTTTGAAACCATCGACTTCGCGGCCCTTTAAGGCGCCCGTCGAATGGCCCTTTTTTTCACTTACGACTAACGACGAGACCCTATGGCCACTCCCAGCGCTAGCTCTTATAACGCCGACGCCATCGAAGTCCTCTCGGGCCTCGACCCGGTGCGCAAACGCCCCGGCATGTATACCGACACCAGCCGGCCCAACCACCTGGCCCAGGAAGTCATCGACAACAGCGTCGACGAGGCCCTGGCCGGTCACGCCAAGTCGGTCAACGTCATCCTGCACGCCGATCATTCGCTGGAAGTCAGCGATGACGGGCGCGGCATGCCGGTGGACATCCACCCTGAAGAGGGTGTGCCGGGCGTCGAACTGATCCTCACCAAGCTCCACGCGGGCGGCAAGTTCTCCAACAAGAACTACCAGTTCTCCGGTGGCCTGCACGGCGTGGGCATCTCGGTGGTCAATGCGCTGTCGACGCTGGTGCGGGTCAAGGTCAAGCGTGACGGCAACGAGTACCAGATGACCTTTGCCGATGGCTATAAAGCCACCGATCTGGAAATTATCGGCACCGTGGGCAAACGCAACACCGGCACCAGCGTATACTTCGCGCCGGACCCGAAATACTTCGATTCACCCAAGTTTTCCGTCAGCCGCCTCAAGCACGTGCTCAAGGCCAAGGCCGTGCTATGCCCGGGGCTGCTGGTTACGTTCGAAGACAAAAATACCAACGAAAAGGTCGAGTGGCATTACGAAGACGGCCTGCGCTCGTATCTGGTCGATGCAGTCAGCGAATTTGAACGCCTGCCCGACGAGCCGTTCTGCGGCAGCCTGGCCGGTAACAAGGAAGCCATCGACTGGGCCTTGCTGTGGCTGCCCGAGGGCGGCGACAGTGTTCAGGAAAGCTACGTCAACCTGATCCCTACGGCCCAGGGCGGTACCCACGTCAACGGCCTGCGCCAGGGCTTGCTCGATGCCATGCGCGAGTTCTGCGAGTTCCGCAGCCTGCTGCCGCGGGGTGTCAAGCTGGCGCCTGAAGATGTGTGGGAGCGCATTGCGTTCGTGCTGTCGATGAAAATGCAGGAACCCCAGTTCTCGGGTCAGACCAAAGAGCGTCTGTCATCCCGTGAGGCGGCGGCATTTGTCTCGGGCGTGATCAAGGACTCCTTCAGCCTGTGGCTCAACGCCAACCCCGAGTTGGGCATGCAACTGGCCGAACTGGCGATCAACAACGCCGGGCGCAGGCTCAAGGCCAGTAAAAAGGTCGAACGCAAGCGCATTACCCAGGGGCCGGCCTTGCCGGGCAAGCTGGCGGACTGCGCCGGGCAAGACCCTATGCGCTCCGAGCTGTTCCTGGTGGAAGGTGATTCTGCAGGCGGCTCGGCCAAGCAGGCGCGGGACAAGGAGTTCCAGGCGATCCTGCCGTTGCGCGGCAAGATCCTCAACACCTGGGAAGTCGACGGCAGCGAAGTGCTGGCGAGCCAGGAAGTGCACAATATCGCTGTGGCCATCGGTGTCGATCCGGGCGCGGCCGATATGAGCCAGTTGCGTTACGGCAAGATCTGCATCCTTGCCGACGCCGACTCCGACGGCCTGCACATTGCTACCTTGCTCTGTGCATTGTTTGTGCAGCACTTCCGCCCGCTGGTGGATGCCGGTCACGTCTATGTGGCGATGCCGCCGCTGTACCGCATCGACCTGGGCAAGGAGATCTTCTACGCCCTGGACGAAGCCGAGCGCGACGGCATTCTTGACCGTCTTGTCGCCGAGAAAAAACGCGGCAAGCCGCAAGTCACACGATTCAAGGGGCTGGGTGAGATGAACCCGCCACAGCTGCGCGAAACCACGATGGATCCGAACACCCGTCGCCTGGTGCAACTCACTCTTGAAGACTTCGCCGCCACGTCAGAAATGATGGACATGCTGCTGGCCAAGAAACGCGCCGGTGACCGCAAGTCCTGGCTCGAATCCAAAGGCAACCTGGCGCAGGTGCTGGCCTGATGCGCAGTGCCTTGCTGGGCTTGTTCTGTTTGGGTGCTGCGCCGGTCATGGCCGATACCTGGCCAGAACTGGCGTTGCAGTCAGAGCATCCGGTTGAAGGCATGCGCGGAGGCAATCTGTCCGGGCTGGCATTATGTTCGGGTGAGCTGTGGGCGGTGTCTGATCGTGATGATGATCAGATTTATCGCCTCGATACCCGCGAGTCTCTGTGGCAGGCCGAAGCCTTGCCTGTCGATGTGCCGCCAGCGCCGGAAAGCGGCTTGCCGTGGGGCGTGCGCATGATGGGCAAGGCCATCAGCCCGTTGCGCGGCGGCGAGCTGGACTTTGAAGGGATCAGTTGCGATGAGGCGGGCAACCGGTTCGTGGTCAGTGAGTCCCATGCAGCGGTACTGCAAATCCCTCAGGCCGGGGCGCCTTCATGGCTTAAAATCGACCCGGCGCTGGTGCGTCAGGCCCGTGCCAGCGGCATGTTGCTGCATTTCAATGCGCTGTTTGAGGGGATTGCCGTCAACCCGCAGGGTAATCAGATATGGCTGGCGGCCGAGCGTGAGCGCCGTGGCTTGCTGACGATTCGCAAAAAACAGAGTGTATGGGACTGCGAAAACGGCTGCGTGCTGATGAGCGAAGGCGGTCTTGAACAGCCGCCGACGCAACTCAACGCCAAGGCCCAGGCAAAGGACTTTGCCGACCTGGCGCTGTTCGAGGACAAGCTGTTTACCCTTGAGCGCATGGCCTATCGTATTTGCCGGCGTACCCCGAATACGGGCGAGATCGAACGCTGTTGGTCGTTTGCCAATGATGCCCTGACCGATGCCCGGCGTTACAACACCGGCTATGGCAACACCGAGGCCCTGAGCCTGGATGCCAAGGGCGCCTGGGTCGGGGTCGACAACGGCAGCCATAGACGCGCCGATGGCGAAAAACGTCCCATCGTCTGGCGCTTTGCTGCACCGCAAGGTGGCTGGAGTGCCAAACAATGAGCCAGCAAGCACCGGGCAAAGGCGTGGGGCGTATCTTCATGATCGTGGCCTGGTGCGCGGGCCTGTACCTGGCCACGCAGTTTTTCGGGCGCTGGGAACAGCGTCAGCAAAACCCCAATACCGAAGTGACCTCGCAGCAAGGCGAGGGTTATATCGAAGTCAAACTGCTCGGCAACGTGCAGGGCCATTTCGTCGCCAGTGGCCGGATCAACAACGTGCCGGTGGAATTTTTACTCGATACCGGTGCCACCGATGTGGCAGTACCGCTGGATCTGGCCAGGCAACTGGCACTGCCCAAGGGCCTCCCGGTGACCCTGAGCACCGCCAATGGCCGCACCCAGGGCTACCAGACCCGCATCGATCGCCTGCAGCTGGGCGCCATTGTGCTGCGCGATGTGCGAGCTGTAGCGGCCCCCGGGCTGGACGGCGAGCAGGTGCTGCTGGGCATGAGTGCGCTGAACAAACTTGAATTTACCCAGCGCGGCGGCACCATGCTGCTGCGCCAGACAACGAACTGAATGAGGTCCGCATGAGCGACTCCCTTGATCTCAGCCTGGACGGCGTAGAACGCCGGTCACTGGCCGACTTCACCGAACAGGCCTACCTCAACTACTCCATGTACGTCATCATGGATCGGGCCTTGCCGCATATCGGCGACGGCCTCAAGCCCGTTCAGCGGCGTATTGTTTACGCCATGAGCGAGTTGGGCCTGGACGCTGACTCCAAGCACAAGAAATCGGCGCGTACCGTCGGTGACGTGCTCGGTAAATTCCACCCTCACGGCGACTCGGCCTGCTACGAAGCGATGGTGCTGATGGCACAGCCGTTCAGCTATCGCTACACCTTGGTCGACGGCCAGGGCAACTGGGGTGCGCCGGACGATCCCAAGTCGTTTGCGGCCATGCGTTACACCGAAGCTCGCCTGTCGCGTTACTCCGAGGTCCTGCTCAGCGAATTGGGCCAGGGCACGGCGGACTGGGTACCGAACTTTGACGGTACCCTCGACGAACCTGCGGTTTTACCGGCACGTTTGCCCAATATCCTGCTCAATGGCACCACCGGCATCGCCGTCGGCATGGCCACCGATGTGCCGCCGCACAACCTGCGTGAAGTGGCGGCGGCGTGCGTGCGTTTGCTCGACGAGCCGAAAGCCACGGTTGAGCAATTGTGCGAACACATTCAAGGCCCGGACTACCCGACCGAAGCTGAAATCATCACCCCGCGCGCCGACCTGCTGAAGATCTATCAGACCGGCCGTGGTTCGGTGCGCATGCGTGCGGTGTATCACATCGAAGACGGCGACATCGTGGTCACTGCACTGCCGCATCAGGTGTCGGGTGCCAAGGTGTTGGAGCAGATCGCCGCGCTGATGCAGGCCAAGCCGACCAAGCTGGCGATGGTAACCGACCTGCGCGATGAGTCCGACCATGAAAACCCGTGCCGTATCGTCATCATTCCGCGCAACAACAAGGTCGATCTCGACGAGCTGATGCAGCACTTGTTCGCTGTCACCGAGCTTGAGTCCACGTTCCGGGTCAACATCAATATCATCGGCCTGGACGGCAAGCCGCAGCTGAAAAACCTGCGTGCCCTGCTGGTGGAATGGCTGGAATTCCGCGTCAACACCGTGCGCCGTCGCTTGCAGTTCCGCCTCGATAAAGTCGAGCGCCGCCTGCACCTGCTGGACGGTTTGCTCACCGCTTACCTGAACCTCGATGAAGTGATCCATATCATTCGCACCGAGGAACACCCCAAGGCTGAGCTGATTGCACGCTTTGCCCTGAGTGAAACCCAGGCTGATTACATCCTTGATACGCGCCTGCGCCAACTGGCCCGTCTGGAAGAGATGAAGCTGCGCGACGAGCAGGATGCACTACGTAAAGAGCAAGCCAAGCTGCAAGCCCTGCTGGGCAGCGAAGCCAAGCTGAAAAAGCTGGTGCGCACTGAACTGCTGGAAGACGCCAAAACCTACGGCGATGATCGTCGTTCGCCAATCGTGGCCCGCGCAGAAGCCAAGGCCCTGTCGGAAAACGAGCTGGTGCCGACTGAAGCGGTCACGGTGGTGCTCTCGGAGAAAGGCTGGGTACGTTGCGGTAAAGGCCACGACCTGGACGCTACCGGCCTGTCCTATAAAGCGGGGGATGGTTACAAAACCGCCGCTGCCGGGCGTTCCAACCAGTTTGCGGTGTTTATCGACTCCACGGGGCGCAGCTACTCAGTGGCTGCGCACACCTTGCCGTCGGCCCGTGGTCAGGGCGAACCGCTGACCGGTCGTCTGACCCCGCCTCCGGGCGCGACATTCGAGTGCGTGCTGTTGCCGGAAGACGACGCGTTGTACGTGATCGCCTCCGATGCCGGTTATGGTTTTGTGGTCAAGGGTGAAGACCTGCAAGCCAAGAACAAGGCCGGTAAAGCGCTGCTCAGTCTGCCCAAAGGCGCGCAGGTGATGCAGCCGCGGCCGGTGTCCGATCGCGAACACAACTGGCTGGCGGCGGTGACCACTGAAGGGCGCCTGCTGATTTTCAAGGTCAGCGACTTGCCGCAGCTGGGCAAGGGCAAGGGCAACAAGATCATCGGCATACCCGGCGATCGCGTGGCCAGCCGCGAAGAGTACGTGACCGACATCGCGGTACTTCCAGACAATGCCGCATTGGTATTGCAGGCGGGCAAGCGTACCTTGACGCTCAAGGCGGATGACCTGGAACACTACAAAGGTGAGCGTGGCCGTCGTGGCAACAAACTGCCTCGTGGGTTCCAACGTGTGGATGCCTTGTTGGTAGAAACCCCCAATTAAGCCTGTTTAGTGCGCCCGGCCTGCGTTTTTAAGCGCAGATCGGCGCGACAGCGCTGGAGTCATGCCCAATATTCGCGGATGATATGCCGCGTTAGCGGCACGGCTTATGGCAATGTGCTTTGCGAGCCTTTCGAGAATTACACTGCGGCTCGCCCTGAGGCGGCCACCTGGATGGAATGATGAACGTTCTACGCCTTCCTTTAATTGCGTTGCTGACCGGTGTGTTGGGTCTGGCGGGGTGCAGCACGCACCAGCCAGCGGCCTTGTACCAACTGGACAGCGGCACCCCCGGCCAGCCCGCGCAAAGCGCCGGCATGGCTGTGGTACTTGGCCCGATCAGCGTGGCCGACTACCTGCAACGCGAAACCTTGCTGCAACGCCAGCCTGATGGCAGTTTGAGCGCTGCGACTGACGGACGATGGGCGGGTAGCCTGTCGGCAGATATCGACCAGCTGCTGGTGCGCCAACTGGCATGGCGCCTGGACAGCCAGCGTGTGGTCCAGGCCCCGGCACCTGCGGGCTTCAGCCCGGATGTGCAAGTGTTGTTGTCGATCACTCGGCTGGACTCGGGCAAGGACCTGCCTGCAGTGCTGGACGCACAATGGCGCTTGATTGACCGTCGCGGGCAAGTGCGTGACAACCGCATCGTGCACCTGGAGCAGCCGCACGGGGGCAGTACGGCGGACCAGGTCAAGGCTCAGGGCAAGTTGTTGCAACAGTTGAGCGAGCAATTGGCGGTGGCACTCAAGCCTCTGGCCAACCAGCCGCCTCTGGTGGAAGCGCCCAAGGCGCCGTCCAAGGCAGCCCCCAAGCAGGGTGCGGATAAACCTCGTATCCCGATGGCCTCACCGATACGCACGGATATGGAAATCTTCCGCTTCTGAGGCTGTAGCCAGAAACAAAAAAATCCCGCACATGTGCGGGATTTTTTATGGCAGGTCAAAAGCCCCTCACCACGCCTCTCCCTCCGGGAGAGGGCCAGGGTGAGGGTGCTCTTGGCTTTGGCTACCCGCGACTCTCGTGCATCCGCGCCAGCTGGCGCTCCAGCATCGAAGGGTAAGGCTCCATCAGGCGCTCTACGCAGCAGGCGCCTTCCGGGCTGGCAATCGGGCGGATTCGGGCGCGCTGGCGGATCAGCGGGTCATCGCTGATCTTGCGCTCTACCAGCAACAGGTTGCGGCTGTGTTGCGACAAGGCCAGTGCATCCTGCGCCGTTTCGGTCAGCAGCAGGTCAATCTGACTCATGCCGCTCAGGCCTTCACCCAGCACCAGGCCCAGTTGCAATTGCAGGGTAATGCCGCTGTCTGCCACTTCGATTTGCAGGGCGTGACCCAATGCACGCAGCAGCTCGCCGCAGCAAATGGCGTTGGTCAGGTAGTCGTCGCCGCTGTCTTCACTGTGGAACAGCATCAGTGTGCTGCCATCGTTCAGCGTATGCAGTTCGCTTTGGTACAGCGAGGCTGCCTGGTTCAGACAATCACGATAGCGTTCCAGCAGTTCCATCAATCGGGCGCGGGGCAGGCGGCGCAATTGCTCTTGTGCCCCCAGTTGCACCGCGAGTACGGCACTCGGTTGCGGCGCCGCAGATGCGACCGGTTTTGGTTTGGCCAGGGCAACCGGCGCGGCACTCGCCGTGCTGGTGTCGCGCAGGTCGGCAAACGGGTCTTCGTCGTCGTTCTCGTCTTCTTCGGTGCTCACCAACTGTCGAGGTGCAGCCTTGGGCGCAGGTGCCGCTGCAGTCTCATCGAACGTCGGGTCACTCAGGTTGCGCACTTCAAAGCTCGGCTCGTTGTCTTCGGCCTCTTCGTAGTCGCTGTCGTCGTAGTCGTCTTCTTCTGGTTCCGGCTCGGGCTCTGGTGCCGGAGGGGCCAGGCGGGTGTGGAGCTGACGAGCCAGGTCGCCGATCTCATCCTGGCGCTGGATGGCCGGGGTGTAAGGATCGGGTTCGCGCAGCCATACCCGCAGTTGCAGCAGGGGCGTGGTGATATGACGGCCCAGACGCAAGCTTAAGGCCAGGGCAAGGGCCAGCAGGATGGCACTCAAAATGCCCATGCTTTGCAGGCTGATGGTCATCGGCTGCTCGAACTGGTGCATGTCCAGGCTGATGCGCAGATGCCCAGCGGTCACATCCTGAAAGGTGATCTTGGTTTGATACACACCCTCGGTTTCGCCCAGCAGGCCATTTTTGGGACGTTGCCCGGCTTCGGCGAGGATACGGTTATCCACGCTATAAATGGCCGCGTGGGCCACCAGCGGGTTTTTGGTCAGGTTGTTGAGCAGCACGTTGAGGCTGAGGATGTCGTTTGACACCAGCAGCTCGGTCGCCGAGGTGGCGGTTTGCGTGGTCAGGCTCTGCCCCAGGGCGTCGGCCTGTTCGTGCATGGCCTGCTTGAATTGCAGGCCCATGACCACGGCATAGATGACCAGTGCCAGGGCGACCAGGATCACGTTATGGCTGGCGATACGCAGAGCAAGCGGAACGCGGCGATCGCGCAGGGCCCGGAAGATCAGCAGGAAGAAGTTATCGGTTTTGACAGGCGATGGCCGGTTCACTGAGCGCGGCTCTTAGTCCGTTAAGTTGGTGCGCAGTATAGCGAGCGGCCTGAGGGCGGCAAAGCCTTGGCGGTGCCCGATGGTCACTGAAAGTGGGTAGAATGCGTTTTTTTTAGCGAATGGGGGTGTGCCTTGCGCGAAATCGTCCTGATAAACATCACAGGTGAGGACCGTCCGGGTCTCACTGCGGCCATTACCGGTGTACTGGCCAGCAATGGTGTGAATATTCTCGACATCGGTCAGGCCGCCATCCATGGCGTTTTGTCATTGGGTTTTCTGGTCGAAATTCCACAAGCCGAGCTGGTTTCGGCAGTGCTCAAGGACCTGCAGCCCTTAATCGCGAAGGAAGGTTTGCAGCTGCGTTTCGACCCGATCAGCGAAGAGCATTACCAGCGCTGGGTCCACGAACAAAGCCAGACCCGGCATGTGGTCACGCTGATGAGCCGCCAGGTGACCGCCCATGAGCTGCAGCGCGTGACATCGGTGATCAGCCAGCACGGTTTGAACATTGAGCAGACGGATCGCCTGTCCGGTCGCGTGCCGCTGGATGCGTCGACCGAGTCGAGCAAAAGCTGCATCGAGCTGCGTGTGTGTGGCGAGCCTGTGGATGTTGACGCGCTGCGTGCCGATTTCTTCAACCTGGCCCAGGAGCTGGGCGTGGATATCGCCCTGCAGGAAGACACCCTGTTCCGTCGCAATCGCCGCCTGGCGGTGTTCGACATGGACTCGACGCTGATCGAAGCTGAAGTGATCGACGAGCTGGCCAAGGCGGCAGGCGTGGGGGATCAAGTGGCGGCCATCACCGAGCGCGCGATGGCTGGCGAACTGGATTTCAAGGCCAGTTTCAAGGAGCGCATGGCGCTGCTCAAGGGCCTGGACGTGGGCGTGCTGGATGCCATCGGTGCTTCGTTGCGCCTGACCGAGGGCGCTGAAGTGCTGTTCGCCGAGCTCAAGCGTCTGGGTTACAAAACTGCGATCCTGTCAGGCGGTTTCACCTACTTTGCCAAACAAGTGCAGGCCAGACTGGGCATCGACTATGTCTTTGCCAACGAACTGGAAGTGGTGGACGGCAAGGTGACCGGTGTTGCGGTCGAACCGATTGTTGATGCCCAGCGCAAGGCAGATTTGCTGCGCGAACTGGCACAAAAGGAAGGCTTGAGCCTGGAGCAGACCATTGCGGTCGGTGATGGCGCCAATGATTTGCCGATGCTGGCGATTGCCGGGCTGGGTGTGGCATTCCGTGCCAAGCCGCTGGTCAAGAAATCGGCCAAGCACGCAATTTCGACTTTGGGCCTGGATGGCGTGCTGTACCTGCTCGGTCAGCGTGACCGTAACAGCCAGGGCTGAGCCCCCCTGTGAATGACCTGTGGGAGCGGGCTTGCCCGCGATTGCATCACCTCGGTGAATCAGATGCACCGAGTTGCCAGCATCGCGAGCAAGCCCGCTCCCACAGGGTTATGGGTTATTCGGCGTGCGCCGGTGCACCCATTTTCTGACCCATCATCACCGGCGTTCCTGCCGTCAGGCCTTCGGCCCATTTCACCTGATCCGCGCCAAACAGCACGATCGCCGTCGAACCCAGTTTGAAACGACCCAGCTCGGCACCTTTTTCCAGGTGGATCGGCGCACGGGCAGCTTCGTCGTAACGGAAGGTTTTCAGCTCGCGTTTCGGCGGTGTAACCAGACCGGCAAACACGGTTTCAATCGATGCCACGATCATGGCACCGACCAATACCACGGCCATCGGGCCGCGCTCGGTGTCAAAAATGCACACCGCACGTTCGTTGCGGGCAAACAGCTCCGGCACGTTTTCGGCGGTGGTCTGGTTGACCGAGAACAGGCGCCCCGGCACGTAGATCATTTCACGCAGGGTGCCCGCCAGTGGCATGTGCACGCGGTGGTAGTCCTTGGGCGACAGGTAGATGGTGGCAAATTCGCCGCCCATAAACTGGGCTGCTACTGCAGCATCGCCACCCACCAGCTCCAGCACGCTGTAGCTGTGGCCCTTGGCCTGGAACACGCGGCCGTGTTCGATCGGGCCCAGCTGGCTGACCGCGCCATCGGCAGGGCTTAGCACCGCACCCGGAGTTTGATCCAGCGGGCGGGCGCCGTCTTTCAGGGCGCGGGTAAAGAAGGCGTTGAAGTGCTCGTAGGCGGTCACGTCTTCAACCAGGGCCTGGGACATGTCTACCTGATAACGCTTGGCGAACCAGCTGGTGAACGCATTCTTGAACCAGCGTACGCGGCATTCGGCAATACAGCCGGCCAGGCGTGACAGCAGGTGATGCGGCAACAGGTACTGACTGAGGAGGAACAAACGCTTTTTCATTCAAGGTCCTTAATTTTTTACAGGTAGCTCGACGGGGGTGTCGGGGTGGTTGCCCCATTCGCCCCAGGAGCCGGCGTAGCCTTTGACGCGCGGGTAACCGAGCGCCTTGGCGACGAGATAGGTAAAGCCGGAACGGTGGTGGGTCTGGCAGTGGGTAATCACTTCTTTGTCTGGCGTGATGCCCAGATCCTTGAGGATCTGCGCCATGTCCGGGCGGATACGCAGGTTACGGGTTTTATCCATGCCGGTGGTCCACTCAAGATGCTTGGCCCCGGGGATATGCCCGCCCTTGGCCGCCAGCACTTTTTCGCCGCTGTATTCGGCGGCACTGCGTGCATCCCAGATCGCCAGGTCGGCGGCGCCCAGGCGGCTTTGCAGGTACTCGCGGGTGGCAGTAGGTTCATCGTGCAAGGTCAGCGCCACCGGGCCATTGACGGCGGCAGGCACGTCCTGACTGAGGGCATAGCCTTCGCCAATCCAGGCGTGAATGCCCCCGTCCAGATAGTGGTATGCCTTGTGCCCGATTACATCAAGCAGCCAGATAAACCGCCCGGCCCAGCCGCCGCCTTCGTCGTCATAGACCACATAGACCGCGTCGGGATTGTGCCCCAGCTCGCCGAACAGGGTTTCGAGTGACGCTTGCGACGGCAGCAGGCCGGGTGCCGGTGGCAAGCCCAGTTGCGTGCGTTTCGGGTCGACAAAACGGGCGCCCGGAATATGCCCGGCCTCGTAGCGTGCAACACTGGTCAGGTCAACCAGGATCAGTTCGGGTGCGTCGAGCCGGGCGAGCAGGTCGCCGGGCTCGATCACTAATGGCAAGCCAGAGAAGCCAGGCATAGGAAGCCTCCAGAGCAAAAAGGGGGGATTGTAGCGCTAGCGCCCGCGACTACTAAAGGTATTCAAGGCTTTCTCGATGCATTGGGCCGTTTTGCCAAAGGCTTGCACGCTGGTTTCGGAAAATGGCCCGCCGCCCTGGTCTGCCAGTATGAGCATGACCACGCGACCGTTATTGCTCAGCGAGCGTAGCAGCAGATGCTCGCCGGGGAACAGGCTGCGCAGGCTGTAGGGCAAGACTGCGGAGATCACCGCGTTGTTTTCGGGCGTCAGGCGCACTTGTGCAGGTTGCATCATCAGGCGTTGCAGCGCGGTGCTGTCACTGATGTTGACGGTCAGGTCGAAGGCGGTTCTGCCTAGGCCGGCAATCTGGTTGACGCTCAGGCTGGTCGAGGTCTTGTCGGGGGTGAGTATCATCACCCGGCGCATGCCGCACGCCTGCAAGGCTTCGCGGGCACAGGTGCTCAGATGCATCGGGTTGCTGAATGCGCTGGGTTGCTCCAGCAGCTGCCCGCAATGTTTGCGCCAGGCGACGAGTGCCTCGGCCGAGGGAAGCGGGGCTGCCTGCGAATTGTCCCCGTTGCGGCGTGAGTCCCACGGCCAGAGCAATGCCTGGGCCGGATGCCAAAGGTCGGGGCTGGAGTGATAGCGCGCGCTGCTCGCGGCCTGCTGGTGTGCCTGCTGCTGAACTTCGTCCAGGGGCATTTGCAGGTAAAGGCTGGTGACGTACTGCCAGCGCAGGTTGTGCGGTGTGTCCCAGCCCTGCTGGGCTGACAGCGCCAGGCAGTTGGCCAGCAACACACTGTTGGCAGGCTGGTTGAGCCAGCGCCGCAGGGCCGGGTCGGCGTCCAGCAGTTGTTGCTGACGCAGGGGGTGATGGGTGTCGCGGGCGATATGCAGCACCCTGACCAGGGTGCGGCGCTCTTCGGTGATCACCGTATAACCTTGCATCACCCACCCCGGCAGACGCCACAGCTCGGCCAGGCTGCGGCAGATATCAAACAGTGGCACACCAAAAAGCTGGCGCTCGACTTTACTGGCGCACTCATTGTGCCCGACCACCCGCCGTTCCCAGGTTTCGAGCAGCAGTGGGTGGGTCAGTGCCAGGGCCCATGGCGGTGACAGAAACAGCAAGCTGCTCCAGTAGATTTCCTGCCAGAGCCGCGCCAGGCGATTGCCGAACAGGCCAATGGCCTGTTGTGCGGCGTGCTGGCTGATCAGCTGGATTTGTCGGTAGGCCAGCGGGATATCCTCGATCGCCAGCGCCGGCACATGTTCGAGCAGCATCTGGGTGCGTTTGAGGCCCAGGCGGTTGATCGCCACTTCAAGGCTCTCGGCCGGCTCGCTCAGGCTGCTTTGGGCTTGCTGGTTGGCCTCGCGGATCAGTCTGAGGGCCAGCGCCGGGCTGTCCTGCATAACCTCGGCAATTTCGCGTAACGAGCGGCGACTGTCGTTGAGGGTCTTGAAGACCCGCGCATGGCTGGTTTGCGGGATCGGCAGATCGACGGCGTCCAGGTGTGCAACCCAGGCATCCAGGGTGGTGGGTGTTGATATCGGTGCGCGGGTTTCGTTGGCCATAATGAGGACGCGATGATCATCCAATCTGGGGGTCGAATGGCTTTTCGGCTCTACCGGCTATAGTCTGGCGCAGATTCGCCGATAAGGAGAAGAAGAGTTTTAGCTACGCTGGAATATGACCTTGAACCGACCCAAGAAGTACTTTTATATCTATGGCTAAAATTATCGGCATCATCGTCGTGTTCGCGAGTGTGCTCGGCGGATACGTACTTTCCCACGGCAAAATCGGGGCGCTGATCCAGCCGTTCGAGGTTTTGATCATCGGCGGTGCGGCCTTCGGTGCGTTCCTGCAAGCCAACCCCGGTTACATGACCATGCATGTGATCAAAAAATCACTGGGCATGTTCGGTTCGCGTTTCTCCCACGCTTTTTATCTTGAAGTGTTGGGCCTGGTTTACGAGATTCTCAACAAAAGTCGTCGCGAAGGCATGATGGCCATCGAGAGCGACATTGAAGACGCGGCCGCCAGCCCTATCTTCGCCAAATACCCCACTGTCCTTAAAGATGAGCGCATGACCGCGTTTATCTGCGATTACCTGCGCATCATGTCCTCGGGCAACATGGCCCCCCACGAGCTTGAGGGGTTGTTTGACATGGAGCTGTATAACCTCAAGGAAGAGCTGGAGCATCCTTCCCACGCCGTTACCGGTATCGCCGACGGCATGCCGGGTTTCGGTATCGTCGCCGCGGTACTGGGTATTGTGGTGACCATGGCCTCGCTGGGCGAAGGTGATCAGGCGGCCATCGGCATGCACGTTGGCGCCGCCCTGGTAGGTACCTTCTTCGGTATTTTGGCGGCCTATGGTTTCTTCGGTCCGTTGGCGACGTCTTTGGCTCACGATGCCAAGGAAGAACTCAACGTGTATGAATCGATCAAGGCCTCGCTGGTGGCTTCGGCCTCAGGCATGCCGCCGTCGCTGGCGGTCGAGTTTGGTCGCAAGGTCCTGTACCCCAAGCACCGGCCCAGTTTTTCCGAGCTGGAACAAGTGGTTCGTGGTCGCTGATTTATGGAAAACAACCAGCCCATAATCATCAAGCGCGTCAAGCGCTACGCCGCAGGCCATCACGGTGGCGCCTGGAAAATCGCCTTTGCCGACTTCGCCACGGCGATGATGGCGTTCTTTCTGGTGATGTGGCTGATGACGGCGGCCACGCCCGAGCAAAAGATCGCCATTGGTGGTTATTTCAAAGATCCGATCGGATTCAGCGAAAGCGGCACGCCCTACGTCATCGACCTGGGCGGCACTCCGGCCTTGGCGCCGGACAACACCCTCAACCCTGAAGAAAAACTGCAGCCCCAGCCCGACAAGATCAAGGTAGATGCCGAGCAGGTTGAAAGCATGGCCGAGCAGGTCGAGAAAGAGCGCCTCGAACTGCTGTTGCAGGAGTTGCAGAACAAGGTCGAAGAAAACCCGCAGCTGCGCAAGTTCAAGGATCAGTTGCTGTTTGAAATCACCCCGGACGGCCTGCGTATCCAGATCATGGATGCCGCAAACCGGCCGATGTTTGATGTGGGCAGTGCACGGCTCAAACCGTACTTCGAAGATATTTTGCTGGCCATGGCCGACACCATCAAGGCAGTACCCAACAAGGTCAGTATCAGCGGCCACACCGATGCCATGCCTTATGCGGGGGGTGGTGATTACGGCAATTGGGAGTTGTCGGCCAACCGTGCCAATGCAGCGCGGCGTGCGCTGGTGGCGGGCAGCTACCCGGAAGGGCAGATTGCGCGGGTGGTGGGTTATGCCTCGTCAGTGCTGTTCGACACGGCTAACCCCAATAATCCGGTCAACCGTCGTATCGACATTGTGGTGCTGAACAAAAAGGCCCAGCAGGCGATTGAAGGCGAGCAGGGTGCGGAGTCAGTCAAGCCCCAGGAACTGCCCAAGGCGCCAGTTGACCCGATCAAGCTGCCCGCCGACAAACAGCCACTGCCGATGCATGAAGAACGGCAGAAGCTGAATCTGTTTGACGATCCGCCGCCCTCACCCTAACCCTCTCCCAGAGGGAGAGGGGACTGAGCGCACGCGGCTTCAAGAACACTGACAATTTGCCCCCTCTCCCTCCGGGAGAGGGCTGGGGTGAGGGGGCTTCTGGCCTGAATCAGTAACTCGACTCAGGCAAGCTGGCAATGATCGAGCGATAGCTGTTCATGCGCTGTTGCTGCACGCGGCCATCTTCCAGGGCCATCAGCAATGCACAGCCCGGCTCGCGGTCATGCTTGCAGTCGCGGAAGCGGCAACGGCCGATCAGGTCGTTGAACTCGATAAACCCCGCCTCGACATCGGCACGGCTGACGTGGCCCAGGCCGAACTCACGAATACCCGGGGAGTCGATCAGATCGCCGCCGCCCGGGAAGTGGAACAAGCGCGCCGTGGTCGTGGTGTGCGTACCCTGGCCGGAAATCTCCGAGAGCGGCCCGACCCGAAGGTTGACCTCAGGCAGCAGGCTGTTGACCAGGGACGACTTGCCAACGCCCGACTGACCCACAAACACACTGATATGGCCGTCCAGTTGCGCTTGCAACTGCTGCATGCCATCGCCGTGATGGGCCGACACTTCCAGCACCGGATAACCCAGTTGACGATAAACCCCCAGCAACGCATTCAGCGCCGGTGCGTTCTGCTCGTCGATCAGGTCAGCCTTGTTGAGCAGCAACAGCGGGCGAATCCCGGCGTGCTCGGCGGCGACGAGATAGCGGTCGATCAGGTTGGCGTGCGGCTCGGGCATGGGCGCGAACACAATCACGATCATGTCGACGTTGGCTGCAACCGGCTTGAGCTGACCACGGCTGTCCGGGCGGCATAGCTCGGTCTTGCGCGGCAACTGGGCGACGATAACGCCGATGCCCTGATTGCCGGCGCGCCACACAACCGTGTCACCGGTTACCAGAGCGGGCAGGTTGGCGCGCAGGTGGCAACGGAACATCTGGCCTTTGAGCTCACCTTCCTGGGCTTCGACTTCGACCTGCACACCAAAGTGCGCGATCACCAGGCCAAGTTGCTCGGGGCCTAAATCGCCGCCTTCAAGCGCTTCGACGGCACTGGATTCGCGTTTGGCGGCGCGGGCAGCGCGCTCGCCCTGGATCTTTTCGATGCGCCAATTCTGACGACGGTTGAGCTGGCGTTTGGCCATGGGTGTTCCGTGTTGATAAAACGATAAGAAGGGTAAAACGCCGGGGAGTTTAGCACGAGGGCCGCGTGCCTAAGCTAAACTGCGCACCTAAGCACTGGAGGCCATTATGCAAAACGCGCAGAACCTGATCTGGATCGACCTGGAAATGACCGGTCTGGACCCTGACAACGACGTCATTATTGAAATGGCCACCATCGTTACCGACAGCAACCTCAATACCCTGGCTGAAGGCCCGGTCATCGCCATCCACCATAGTGATGCCGTGCTGGCGCGCATGGACGAGTGGAATACCCGTACTCATGGCGGCAGCGGCCTGACCCAGCGGGTCAAGGACAGCACCACCACTATGGCCGAAGCCGAAGCGCAGACCATCGCTTTCCTTGAACAGTGGGTACCCAAAGGCAAATCGCCGATCTGCGGCAACAGCATCTGCCAGGACCGCCGCTTCCTGTACACCCACATGAAAGCCCTGGAGAGCTACTTTCACTACCGCAACCTGGACGTTTCGACGCTCAAGGAACTGGTTGCACGCTGGGCGCCGGAAGTACGCGACAGCCTGGTGAAAAAGGGTACGCATCTGGCGCTGGACGACATTCGCGAGTCGATTGCCGAGCTGCAACACTACCGCAAGCATTTCATCAAATTCTAAGCTGCCGTTGATCCCCCTGTGGCAGCGGGCTTGCTCGCGATGCAAGCGACTCGGTACATCTACCGAACCGCAGCGAAGCCGTCGCGAGCAAGCCCGCTCCCACAAAGAACAGTATTTGTTGCCCGCTTTTGGTGCCAATGCCAACTGAGAGTAGACTGCGCGCCTTCTTGCAAGGATCGCTGCCATGTTGCTGATGCTTTATTTAGTTGCCATTACTGCCGAAGCCATGACCGGCGCGCTGTCTGCCGGGCGTCGGGGCATGGACTGGTTCGGCGTGGTGCTGATTGCCTGCGTCACCGCGCTAGGCGGCGGTTCGGTGCGTGACGTCCTGTTGGGGCACTACCCGCTGACCTGGGTCAAACACCCGGAATACCTGGTACTGACCACGTTCGCTGCATTGGTGACGATCTTTATCGCGCCCTTGATGCGTCATCTGCGCTCGCTGTTTCTGGTGCTTGATGCCCTGGGGCTGGTAGCGTTTACCCTGATCGGCTGCATGACCGCGCTGGAGATGGGTCAGGGCATGCTGGTGGCTTCGGTGAGCGGAGTGATTACCGGGGTCTTCGGCGGCATCCTTCGTGACATCTTCTGCAATGACATTCCGTTGATCTTCCGTCGCGAGCTGTATGCCAGCGTTTCGTTTGCTGCGGCGTGGTGTTTCTTGTTGTGTACTTATCTGGAAATGCCCAACGAACAGGCGATTTTCGTCACCTTGTTCGGCGGGCTGCTGCTGCGTTTGCTGGCGATCCGCTTTAACTGGGAAATGCCCAAGTTCGTTTATAACGACGAGCATTAAGCAGCTGTGGCAGCGGGTTTGGTTCAGGCCCGCTTGGCGTGTTGTGTCAGCGCCCACTCCACATGCTCGCGCACCAGCTCCGACGGGTAATCACGCCGCGCATTCAGGGCTTCCAGCACCGGGATCGTCGACGGCGCATTGCCCAGACCTACCGCCAGGTTGCGCAGCCAGCGTTCGTACCCGGCCCGGCGCAGCGGCGAGCCTTCGGTGCTGCTCAGGAATGTGTCTTCATCCCACATAAACAGCTCGGCCAAGCCGGCATTGTCCAGGTTATGCCGTGGCTTGAAGTCCCCTTCTGCGGTGGTGCGGGCAAAACGGTTCCAGGGGCAGACGATCTGGCAGTCATCGCAACCGAATACCCGGTTGCCGATCATCGAGCGCAATTCTTCAGGGATCGCGGTTTTCAGCTCGATGGTCAGGTACGAAATGCATTTGCGCGCATCCAGCACATAAGGCCCGACAAAGGCATTGGTGGGGCAGATGTCCAGGCAGGCGGTGCAGCGCCCGCAGTGTTCGGTTTCGTGGGGGGCGTCGACCGGTAGCGGTAAATCGACAAACAGCTCGCTCAGGAAGAAGTAGCTGCCCGCCTTGCGATTGAGCACCAGGGTGTTCTTGCCGATCCAGCCCAGACCCGCCTGTTGCGCGATGGCCTTTTCCAGTACCGGGGCGCTGTCGACAAAGGCGCGGAAGCCAAACGGGCCAATGTCCTTCTGGATGCGGTCGGCCAGTTGTTGCACGCGCTTGCGGATCAGCTTGTGATAATCGCGGCCCAGGGCATAACGTGAAACGTAGGCTTTTTCCGGTTGGGCCAGCAGCTGCGCCATATGAGTGTCACCGGGCAGGTAGTCCATGCGCAGGGAAATCACGCGCACTGTGCCGGGCACCAGCTCTTGCGGGTGTGAACGCTTGCTGCCGTGGGCGGCCATGTAGTCCATGTCGCCGTGGTAGCCGGCTTCCAGCCAGCGTTGCAGATGGTGTTCGTGTTCTCCCAGGTCGAGGCCGGCAATGGCGACTTGTTGAAAGCCCAACTCGCGGCCCCATTCCTTGATGGACCGGGCGAGAGCGGGGAGGTCGGCAGTAATAGCAGGCATGGGACAAGAGAAACCGGAGCTGAGATGCGTATAATTCTGCCAGACATCGGAGCCAAACACGCATGCCGCAGACCAAACACCTGTTAGCCGACCCCCAAGCCCTTAGTGCAGATAATCTGGCGCCACTACCTCGCCGAGCCCCGAGCGCCCATAAAGGCCAGTTCGGGCATGTGCTGCTGGTGGGTGGCGATCGCGGATTTGGCGGCTCGATTACCCTCAGCGCCCAGGCTGCACTACGCTGTGGCGCTGGCCTGGTATCACTGGCCACGCGCCCCGAACACGTGCCTGCTGCGCTGGTGCGGGTGCCCGAGGTGATGGTGCTCGGCGTATCGTCGGCCAACCAGTTGATGGGCGTACTGGCGCAGGCTTCGGTGGTCGTGGTGGGACCGGGTTTGGGGCAGGCGCCCTGGGGGCGCAGTCTGTTGTCGGCCGCGGCACAGGCAAAAATGCCGCAGGTGTGGGATGCCGATGCGCTTAATTTGTTGTCCAACGCAGTCATCACGCTGGCACCAGGGTCGGTGATGACCCCGCACCCGGGTGAAGTCGCACGCTTGCTGGGTATCAGCACCGGGCAGGTACAGGCCGATCGACCGGCTGCGGCCAGGGCGTTGGTTAAAAAATACTCAGCAGTGTGCGTCCTTAAAGGTGCAGGCAGTCTGATTGCAGGGCTCAATGGCGAGTTGGCCATTTGCAGTCACGGCCATCCGGCAATGGCTACGGCCGGTCTTGGGGATGTGCTGGCAGGCGTGATCGGCGCGCTGCTGGCTCAGGGGTTGGGCGCTTATGACGCCGCATGCCTGGCGGTGTGGCTGCATGCCCGCGCCGGTGAGCAACAAGGACAATTGGGCCGTGGGCTGGCGGCCAGTGATTTGATTCCAGCCATTCGTCAGTTGTTGGAGGAACACGCACCGTGCACGAAATAACACTGCAACTGGCCGACGAAGAGGCCATGACCGCATTTGGCGCGCGCCTGGCCACTGTCACTCAAGGTCACGGCCTGATTTTTCTCGACGGCGACCTGGGTATGGGTAAAACCACCCTGTCACGTGGCCTGATTCGCGGCCTTGGTCACACGGGTTCGGTCAAAAGCCCGACCTTCACATTGGTCGAGCCCTACGAGATTGGCGATATTCGAGCCTTCCACTTTGACCTGTATCGGCTGGTCGACCCGGAAGAGCTGGAATATATGGGGATTCGCGATTATTTCGACGAAGACGCCCTATGCTTGATCGAGTGGCCCGATAAAGGTGCAGGCTTTTTGCCAAAGCCTGACCTGACCATTACCATTAGGCCGCATAACACCGGGCGTTTGCTGACGCTGACGCCCCAAGGTTCTCGTGGCGAGTCTTGGTGTGCCGCATTGGCGCCGGAATACAAATAATGATGGGGTTTGGTATGCGCTTTCGCGCGTTAGCAAGTGTGGTGGGTGTGTTGCTCAGTGTCATGGCATTCAATGCTGTGGCCGCAACCCAGGTCAAGAGCGTGCGTCTATGGCGGGCGCCGGATAACACTCGACTGGTTTTTGATCTTACCGGGCCGGTGCAGCACAGTGTGTTTACGCTGACCGCACCTGATCGTCTGGTCATCGACATCAATGGCGCGACCCTGGGCGGGCCGCTGAATGTGCAAACAGCCAATACGCCAATCACCAGCATGCGCTCGGCGCAGCGTACCCCCACCGACCTGCGCGTGGTTATCGACCTGAAAAAGGCCGTGACCCCGAAAAGTTTCGTTCTGGCGCCCAATGCCCAGTACGGCAACCGCCTGGTGGTCGACCTGTATGACCAGGGCGCCGATCTGGCGCCAAGCCTGCCGGCCACCAACGTGGCAACGGTGCCGGTGGTGCCGGTGACGCCCGCGCAACCCGACGTGAAACTGCCGCCGATCCCGAGCGGTAAACGCAGTGTGGTGGTGGTGATCGATGCCGGCCACGGCGGTGAAGACCCGGGGGCCTCGGGCTCGGCTGGCCAGCGTGAAAAAGACGTGGTGTTGGCGATTGCCAAAGAACTGCAACGCCAGATCAACGGCATGAAAGGCTTCAGGGCCGAGCTGACGCGTACCGGCGACTACTTTATCCCGCTGCGTGGCCGCACCGAAATCGCCCGCAAGAAAGGCGCCGACCTGTTTGTCTCGATCCACGCCGATGCTGCACCGTCCAAGGCTGCCTTTGGTGCTTCGGTGTTTGCCCTGTCTGAACGCGGCGCGACTTCCGAGACGGCGCGCTGGCTGGCCGACAGCGAAAACCGCTCCGACCTGATCGGTGGCGCAGGCAACGTCAGCCTCGATGACAAGGACCGCATGCTGGCGGGTGTGTTGCTCGACCTGTCGATGACCGCGTCGCTGACCTCCAGCCTCAACGTCGGGCAAAAAGTGCTGAGCAACATAGGTCGGGTCACCCCGCTGCACAAGCAGCGCGTGGAGCAGGCCGGGTTTATGGTGCTGAAGTCGCCGGACATTCCGTCGATTCTCGTCGAGACCGGGTTTATCTCGAACTCCAACGAAGCGTCCAAGCTGGCTTCGAGCAGTCACCAGCAAGCGCTGGCCCGTTCGATCAGCAGCGGCGTACGCCAGTTCTTCCAGCAAAATCCGCCGCCGGGCACTTATATCGCCTGGCTGCGTGACACCGGCAAAATCGCCCAGGGTGCCCGCGAACACACGGTTCGCCCCGGCGAAACCCTGGCGATGATCGCTGTACGCTATCAAGTGGGCGTGGCGACATTGCGCTCGAGCAACAGCCTGAAAACCGATGAGCTGAAGGTTGGCCAGAACCTGAATATTCCGGCAACTGCCCTGGCGGCACAGTAATGAGTGATGAAACATTGAGCAGCAGCGCGCGGATTGAATTGCTCAGCCCGCGCCTGGCCAACCAGATCGCTGCGGGCGAAGTAGTTGAACGCCCGGCTTCGGTGATCAAGGAACTGCTGGAAAACAGCCTCGATTCGGGTGCCAAGCGCATTGATGTGGACGTGGAGCAGGCCGGGATCAAGCTGCTGCGGGTACGTGACGATGGCAGCGGAATTTCCAGCGACGACTTGCCGTTGGCGCTGGCCCGTCACGCCACCAGCAAGATTCGTGATCTGGAAGACCTTGAGCGGGTGATGAGCCTGGGCTTTCGCGGTGAGGCGCTGGCTTCCATCAGTTCCGTGGCGCGCCTGACCCTGACCTCGCGCACCCGTGGTGCCGATCAGGCCTGGCAGGTCGAGACCGAAGGCCGCGACATGGCGCCCCGGGTTCAGCCGGCTGCACATCCGGTGGGTACCTCGGTTGAAGTGCGCGACCTGTTTTTCAACACCCCGGCACGGCGCAAATTTCTCAAAACCGAAAAGACCGAATTCGATCACCTGCAGGAAGTGATCAAGCGCCTGGCGCTGGCACGTTTTGATGTGGCGTTCAATTTGCGCCACAACGGCAAGTCCATCCTCAACCTGCACGAAGCCCGCGACGATACTGCCCGCGCCCGGCGTGTGGCGGCCGTGTGCGGCTCCGCGTTCCTGGAACAGGCAATGCCCATCGAGGTTGAACGCAATGGTTTGCACCTGTGGGGCTGGGTCGGTTTGCCGACTTTTTCCCGCAGTCAGGCGGACTTGCAGTACTTCTATGTCAATGGCCGCGCAGTACGCGACAAACTGGTGGCCCATGCGGTGCGCCAGGCGTATCGCGATGTGCTGTTCAATGGTCGCCACCCGACCTTTGTGCTGTTCTTTGAGGTCGACCCCTCGGTGGTCGACGTCAACGTACACCCGACCAAGCACGAAGTACGCTTCCGTGACGGGCGCATGGTGCATGATTTCCTCTATGGCACTTTGCACCGTGCTCTGGGTGACGTTCGTCCCGAAGACCAACTGGCCGCACCAGCGCCGGTGCCCGGGGCCGAGCGCCCGACGGGGCTGGATGCTGGCGAATTCGGCCCGCAGGGTGAAATGCGTCTGGCGGCTAATGTGCTGGAGCAGCCGCAGTCGGCCCCGTCACCGCATGTGGCAGGTTCGGGCGCTGGTGCGGGCTATCAGTACCAATACCGTCCGCAGTCCTCCGCGCCCCCGGTGCCCGTCGAAGAAGCGCGCAATGCCTATCGCGAGTTTTTCGCACCATTGCCTGAGGCCAATGCCGCGCCTCTGCCGGACGGGCAAGGTGATATTCCGCCGCTCGGCTTTGCTCTGGCCCAGCTCAAGGGCATTTATATCCTCGCGGAAAACGCCCAGGGGTTGGTGCTGGTGGATATGCACGCGGCCCATGAGCGGATCATGTATGAGCGTCTGAAAATCGCCATGGCCAGTGAAGGCCTGAGTGGTCAGCCGCTGCTGGTGCCGGAATCGATTGCGGTCAGCCAGCGGGAAGCCGATTGCGCCGAAGAACACGCCGAGTGGTTCCAGCGCCTGGGCTTCGAGTTGCAACGCCTTGGCCCGGAAACCCTGGCCATCCGCCAGATCCCGGCCCTGCTCAAGCAGGCCGAGGCCCAGCGACTGGTTCACGACGTACTGGCCGACCTGATGGAATACGGCACCAGTGACCGGATCCAGGCGCACCTCAACGAGCTGCTCGGCACCATGGCCTGCCACGGTGCGATCCGCGCCAATCGCCGTTTGGCGATCCCGGAAATGAACGGTCTGTTGCGTGACATGGAAAACACCGAGCGCAGCGGTCAGTGCAATCATGGTCGTCCCACCTGGACCCAAATGGGCCTGGACGACTTGGACAAACTCTTTTTGCGCGGTCGCTGATGACAGGTTCCAACGCTTTACCCCCGGCTATTTTCCTGATGGGGCCGACGGCCGCCGGCAAGACCGACCTGGCCATCGAGCTGAGCAAGGTGCTGCCGTGCGAGCTGATCAGTGTCGACTCGGCGCTGGTCTATCGCGGCATGGACATCGGCACTGCCAAGCCGTCGAAAGAAATTCTGGCGGCTCACCCGCATCAGTTGATCGACATTCTCGACCCGGCCGACAGCTATTCGGCGGCCGATTTTCGTCGCGATGCGCTCAAGGCCATGGCCGAGATCACGGCGCGAGGCAATATCCCGCTGCTGGTGGGCGGCACCATGCTCTATTACAAGGCACTGATTGACGGCCTGGCCGACATGCCTCCGGCGGACCCCGAGGTGCGCGCGCAGCTTGAAGAAGAGGCGCAGCGCCTTGGCTGGCAGGCCCTGCACGATCAGTTGGCAGCCATAGATCCGGAGTCTGCCGCGCGAATTCACCCCAATGATCCGCAGCGTCTGACCCGGGCGCTTGAGGTTTATCGGGTCAGCGGCATGAGCGTGACGGCCCATCGGCAAAAACAATCTGAACAAACGACTAAAGCAGCGGCTTCTGGGCACAGCCAATTGCCCTATACTGTCGCGAATCTGGCCATCGCTCCGGCGAACCGTCAGGTGCTGCATGAGCGAATTGCACTAAGATTCGGGCAGATGCTGGAACAGGGGTTCATTGACGAGGTCATAAACCTGCGCAACAGAAGTGACCTGCATGCCGGGTTGCCGTCTATACGTGCAGTGGGTTACCGCCAAGTCTGGGACTACCTCGACGGCAAGCTGACAGCGGCCGAGATGCAGGAGCGCGGCATCATAGCCACGCGCCAGTTGGCCAAGCGCCAGTTCACCTGGTTGCGCAGCTGGAATGATTTGCATTGGCTTGACAGTCTGGACTGCGACAATCTGCCACGAGCCTTGAAATACCTGGAATCGGTCTCCATATTGAGCTGAGTCTTGGCAAATGCCGTCTATCCTATGGATGTGGCGACAGCGGTCATCTAATTTTTGTTTCTATTTTTTATCCTTACAGGAGTGCGGCATATGTCAAAAGGGCATTCGCTACAAGACCCTTACTTGAATACTTTGCGTAAAGAGAAGGTTGGCGTTTCCATCTATCTGGTCAACGGGATCAAGCTGCAGGGGACCATCGAGTCTTTCGACCAGTTCGTGATCCTGCTGAAAAACACCGTCAGCCAAATGGTTTACAAGCACGCAATTTCGACAGTCGTACCAGTACGTCCAATTCGTCTGCCTAGCGCAACCGAATCGGATCTGGCAGACGCTGAACCAGGTAATGCCTAAATAGGAGCATCCTTTGTTCTTTGAGCGCCACGGTGGTGGTGAGCGAGCGATCCTCGTTCACTTGGAAGGACAGGACCCTGAGGCGCGCGAAGATCCGCAGGAGTTCCAGGAGTTAGCTGTGTCGGCTGGCGCCGATACCGTCGCGTTTTTTAACGTGCCGCGTCATCGGCCATCGGCCAAATACCTGATTGGCAGTGGCAAGGTCGAGGAGTTGCGCGATCTGGTCAAGGCCGAGAAGGTCGACATCGTGATTTTCAATCACGTACTCACGCCCAGTCAGGAACGTAACCTCGAACGTGTTTTCGAGTGTCGCGTGCTTGACCGTACCGGGCTGATTCTCGATATCTTCGCTCAACGCGCCCGTACCCATGAGGGTAAGCTGCAAGTCGAACTGGCTCAGCTTGACCACATGAGCACGCGTCTTGTACGCGGCTGGACTCACCTTGAGCGTCAAGGTGGCGGCATTGGCATGCGCGGGCCGGGTGAAACCCAGCTCGAAACCGACCGCCGACTGTTGCGTGTGCGCATCAGCCAGATCAAAGCCCGTCTGAAAAAAGTCCGCAGTCAACGCGAGCAGTCCCGTAGAGGGCGTCAACGCGCCGATATTCCTACAGTGTCGCTGGTGGGCTATACCAACGCCGGTAAATCCACGCTGTTCAACAAGGTCACCGGCTCTGACGTCTTTGCCGCCGACCAGTTGTTCGCCACGCTAGACCCGACCCTGCGCCGCCTTGATCTGGGCGACCTGGGGCCGATCGTGCTGGCCGACACCGTGGGCTTTATTCGTCATCTTCCGCACAAGCTAGTTGAAGCATTCCGGTCTACGCTCGAAGAGTCGAGCAATTCCGATCTGCTGCTGCATGTGATCGATGCGCACGAGCCTGAGCGCATGGCGCAGATCGAGCAGGTGATGGTGGTACTGGGCGAAATCGGTGCGCAGGACTTGCCGATTCTCGAGGTCTACAACAAAATCGATTTGCTTGAAGGTGTCGAGCCGCAGATCCAGCGTGATGCCGATGGCAAGCCGCAGCGGGTCTGGTTGTCGGCCCGTGATGGTCAAGGGCTGGAGTTGCTTGAGCAGGCCATCGCCGAGTTGCTGGGCAATGATTTGTTCGTGGGCACCTTGCGCTTGCCGCAACGTTTTGCTCGACTGCGTGCACAGTTCTTCGAACTGGGGGTTGTGCAAAAAGAACAGCATGACGATGAGGGCTCCAGTCTGTTGGACGTACGCCTGCCGCGATCCGAGCTCAATCGCTTGGTCAGCCGCGAAGGGATGCAGCCGCTGGAATTCATCGAAGAACACACTTTGCAATAAAAGCCTCGCAAAGCGGTCGTGCCGCTGTGATAGGCATTCTGTAGCATTGGTCGGCGCGCCGTGGGCGCGTCTTTGCTTTATCAGATGGAGAGCGCTATGGCTTGGAATGAGCCGGGTGGCAACTCGAACAATCAAGATCCTTGGGGTGGCAAACGCCCTAAAAATGGCGACCGCAAGGGGCCACCAGATCTCGACGAGGCCTTCCGAAAGCTGCAGGAAAGCCTGAATGGGTTGTTCGGTGGTGGGAAAAAACGTACTGGCGGCAGCGGCAGTGAGGGTGGTTCGAATGGCAAGGGCGCCGGCTACGGTCTGCTCGGCATCGGCCTCGTCGTGCTGGCGGCTGCCTGGCTTTACAGCGCCGTGTATGTAGTCGATGAGCAGGAGCAAGCCGTGGTGCTGCGCCTGGGCAAGTACTACGACACCGTTGGGCCGGGCCTGAATATCTACTTCCCGCCGTTCGACAAAAAGTACATGGAGAACGTGACGCGTGAGCGTGCGTACACCAAGCAGGGTCAAATGCTGACTGAAGACGAAAACATCGTCGAAGTGCCGCTGACCGTGCAGTACAAGATCAGCAACCTGCGCGACTTCGTGCTGAATGTTGATCAACCGGAAGTCAGCTTGCAGCAGGCTACCGACAGCGCCTTGCGTCACGTCGTGGGTTCCACGTCGATGGATCAGGTGCTGACCGAAGGCCGTGAGCAAATGGCCGTGGAAATCAAGGAACGCCTGCAGCGTTTCCTAGATACCTACAAGACCGGTATCACCGTGACCCAGGTCAACGTACAGAACGCAGCCGCACCGCGTGAAGTACAGGAAGCCTTCGATGACGTGATCCGTGCCCGAGAAGACGAGCAGCGTGCCCGCAACCAGGCCGAAAGCTATGCCAACGGCGTTGTACCGGAAGCACGTGGTCAGGCCCAGCGCATCATCGAAGATGCCAACGGCTACCGTGATGAAGTGGTTTCCCGCGCCAAGGGTGAGGCTGACCGCTTTACCAAACTGGTTGCCGAGTACCGCAAAAATCCTGAAGTGACCCGCGACCGTCTGTATCTGGACACCATGCAGGAAGTCTTCAGCAACACCAGCAAGGTACTCGTGACCGGTAACAAAAACGGCCAGAGCAACCTGCTTTACTTGCCGTTGGACAAAATGATCGAAGGCCGTAATGGCAGCACCCCGGCAACGGGTTCGGCAGCCGCAGCGAGCAATACTGATTCCGGCTCGCACGTCAGTACGGATCTGCCGCCACAACCGCGCACCAGGGAGAGCCGCTGATGAGCAATAAATCGCTGGTTGCCCTTATTGTTGCTGTTGTCGTGGGGATCGTTGCCTGGAACAGCTTCTACATCGTCTCGCAAACCGAGCGTGCTGTACTGCTGCGCTTTGGCCGTGTGGTCCAGGCTGACGTTCAGCCGGGCCTGCATGTGAAGATTCCTTACGTCAACCAGGTGCGCAAGTTCGACGCCCGCCTGATGACGCTGGACGCGCCGACTCAGCGTTTCCTGACGCTGGAAAAGAAAGCGGTCATGGTTGATGCCTTCGCCAAGTGGCGTGTGAAAGATGCCGAGCGCTTCTACACCGCAACTTCGGGCATGAAACAGATTGCTGACGAACGTCTGTCGCGTCGTCTGGAATCCGGTCTGCGTGACCAGTTCGGCAAGCGCACCCTGCACGAAGTAGTGTCGGGTGAGCGTGATGCGTTGATGGCTGACATCACTGCATCGTTGAACAAAATGGCTGAAAAAGAGCTGGGCATTGAAGTGGTCGACGTTCGCGTCAAGGCCATCGACCTGCCAAAAGAAGTAAACCGCAGCGTTTTCGAACGTATGAGCACCGAACGTGAGCGTGAAGCACGCGAGCATCGGGCCAAGGGTAACGAACTGGCAGAAGGCATTCGTGCTGACGCCGACCGTCAACGTCGTGTTCTGCTGGCTGAAGCTTATCGTCAGTCCGAAGAAGCACGCGGTGATGGCGATGCCCAGGCAGCTTCGATCTACTCCAAGGCTTATGGCCAGGATCAGGAGTTCTACAAGTTCTATCGCAGCCTGCGCGCTTACCGCGAAAGCTTCGCGAGCAAGAACGATGTGCTGGTTCTGGACCCAAGCAGCGATTTCTTCCGCTACCTGGAAAAATCCAAGCCTTCGCAGCAGTAAAAGCGCTTCAAGCCTGTGGGAGCAGGCTTGCTCGCGATGCAAGCAACTCGGTCTGTCTGCTAAATCGAGTTGATGCCATCGCGAGCAAGCCCGCTCCCACACTGTTTTCAGAAGGGTTGGCATGTTCATCACAGGCCCTGATTCACTCCGCTTGGCGGTCAAATGGCCTCGCAGGGTGATCCTTTTAGAAAACGGGTGTATGATGCGGCAGCCGGGAAATTCCCGGCTTTTTTGCGTCTGCATGTTTGATTGTCCGAATGGCTGTTACAGCATCGGCAGAATTTTCGAGGAATGTGCGAGCCTGTCGTTCAGGCTTTTTTGCTGTGCGCGTTCAAGACGCAGCCACGTTCTGCTTTACTCAAGGCTCGCCTGCTGGCTGGCCGCCCGGATCACAGGGGAATGGCGTAATGGCAACGGTAGACCGCTGGCTTTTGCCAGATGGCATCGAAGAAGTACTTCCACCTGAAGCTGCCCGCATTGAAGTGGCGCGCCGTCAGGTGTTGGATCTGTTCCAGAGCTGGGGCTATGAGTTCGTCGTGACCCCGCATATCGAATACCTGGAGTCCCTGCTGACAGGGGCTGGCCAGGACCTCGACTTGCGTACCTTCAAGGTGATTGACCCGCAAACGGGTCGCCAGATGGGTTTTCGTGCCGACATCACGCCGCAAGTGGCGCGTATCGATGCGCATACCCTGCGTCGTGAAGGCCCGAGCCGTCTGTGCTACGCCGGCAGCGTGCTGCATGCTCAACCGCGTGCACTGTCATCCTCGCGCAGCCCGATCCAGCTGGGCGCCGAGTTGTATGGCGATGCAAGCCCGAGCAGCGATGTTGAAGTGATCAGCCTGATGCTGGCCATGCTGCAACTGGCCGATGTGCCGGATGTGCACATGGACCTGGGGCATGTTGGTATTTACCGTGGTCTGGCCCGTGCGGCCAACCTGTCGGTTGAAGTGGAACAACAATTGTTCGACGCCCTGCAACGCAAGGCGATCGACGAAGTAACGGCCTTGACCCAAGGCTTGCCGGCCGATTTGGCGGGCATGCTGCAGGCCTTGGTTGGTTTGTGTGGCGGTCACGAAGTTCTGGCTGCTGCGCGCGAGCGTCTGGCCAAGGCTCCGGCTCAAGTGCTGGCAGCTCTGGACGACCTGGTGGCGATTGCCGAAGGGTTGTCTGTGCGTTTCCCGCAGTTGCCGTTGTACTTTGACCTGGGCGAGTTGCGTGGGTATCACTACCACACAGGTGTAGTGTTTGCGGTATTTGTACCGGGCGTTGGGGACTCCATCGCCCAAGGCGGTCGTTATGACGACATTGGTGCTGTTTTCGGGCGTGCCCGGCCGGCAACCGGCTTTTCGACCGATTTGAAAACCCTGGTGACCCTGGGGCGTGCGGAAGTCAAGTTGCCGTCTGGTGGTATCTGGATGCCAGACAGCACCGATGCGGCACTCTGGCAGCAGGTTTGCCAGCTTCGCAGTGAAGGCCAGCGTGTGGTTCAGGCGTTGCCTGGGCAACAGCAGGCTGGTGCCCTGGAGGCAGACTGCGACCGCCAATTGATTCAGCAGAATGGCCTGTGGCAAGTAGTGCCGCTGGTTTCTTGAGTTTTCCTGCCGGCGGCTGCCGGCACCAAGTTTGCGCGAATGAGGACAAGTGTTATGGGTAAGAATGTCGTAGTCCTGGGCACCCAATGGGGTGATGAGGGCAAAGGCAAGATCGTTGATCTGCTGACCGAACATGCTGCCGCTGTAGTGCGTTACCAAGGTGGCCACAACGCTGGCCACACGCTGGTAATCGACGGCGAAAAAACCGTATTGCACCTGATTCCGTCGGGCGTGTTGCGCGAAGGCGTGCAATGCCTGATCGGCAACGGTGTCGTGGTTGCTCCCGACGCCCTGCTGCGTGAAATCATCAAGCTGGAAGAGAAAGGCGTACCGGTGCGCGAGCGCCTGCGTATCAGCCCGTCCTGCCCGCTGATCCTGTCGTTCCACGTGGCGCTGGACCAGGCCCGTGAAAAAGCCCGTGGCGAGCTGAAGATCGGTACGACCGGTCGCGGTATCGGCCCGGCTTACGAAGACAAAGTTGCCCGTCGTGGCCTGCGTGTTGGCGACCTGCTGAACATGCCGCGCTTTGAAGCCAAACTGCGTGAACTGGTGGATTACCACAACTTCATGCTGGTTGGTTACTACAAAGAGCCGGCTATCGACTTCGACAAGACCCTGGCCGAGTGCAAGGAATACGCCGAGCTGCTCAAGCCGTTGATGCTGGACGTGACAGCCGAGCTGCACGACCTGCGTCGCGCTGGCAAGGACATCATGTTCGAAGGCGCCCAGGGTTCGTTGCTGGACATCGACCACGGTACCTACCCGTACGTGACCAGCTCCAACACCACCGCTGGCGGCGTTGCGACCGGTTCGGGCGTTGGCCCGATGTTCCTGGACTACATCCTGGGCATCACCAAGGCTTACACCACTCGCGTAGGTTCGGGCCCGTTCCCGACTGAGCTGTTCGACGACGTTGGCGCTCACCTGGCCAAGCAAGGTCACGAGTTCGGTGCTACCACCGGCCGTGCCCGTCGTTGCGGCTGGTTCGACGCCGTTATCCTGCGTCGCGCTATCGATGTGAACAGCATCTCGGGCATCTGCCTGACCAAGCTGGACGTACTCGACGGTCTGGAAACCATCAACATTTGCGTTGGTTACAAAGACGCAAACGGTGTTGATGTTGCACCGACCGACGCTGACAGCTACGTAGGCCTGCAGCCTGTGTACGAAGAAGTGCCGGGCTGGACTGAATCGACCGTGGGTGCCAAAACCCTGGAAGAGCTGCCAGCCAACGCTCGCGCTTACATCACGCGCGTAGAAGAGCTGATCGGCGCTCCGATCGACATCATTTCGACTGGCCCGGACCGCAACGAGACCATCGTTCTGCGTCACCCGTTCGCTTAAGTCGCTGTTGATGTAAAACAAAAGGCCCTTCGGGGCCTTTTGTCGTTTCTGCCTGTTGTGCGGCACGACCCTTGCTGTGAAAACCGTCAATAAGCGTGCTATCAAAATAATGGCACCTAAGTGGAGGGTTTTCCGTGTCTGCCGTTCTCTCACTGTTACAAAGCCGTCTGCTGCGGCCTGTATTCGTTACCCTAGGTATCGCTCTTTTGGTGCAGGTTTTGGTGGCTGTTGCACTGACACGGAGCACGGTGACGGCGTTGGAGTCTGATCTGGATGCGCGTCTGGGGGCAGACAGCCAAAAGCTCACCGCGGAACTGGAGCAGGCCGGGCGTGAGGTTAAAAGCAGCCTGGATGCGTTGTCTGCCAGCACCCGGCAGCGTTTGACCGCGGGCCTGGAGCCACGCTTGAAAGACGAGCAAATGCAGCTCAGGCAATCGCTGGAGAAGAACCTGCAGGACTCGGCCAACGACATGGCGCAACTGCTGGCAGCTGTAGCGCCGCGTGCCATATGGGATAGCGATGTGCCCACGCTGTCCGATTTCGCCCGACGCGCTCAACGTAATCCTAATGTGTTATTCGTGGTGTACGACGATGCCACGGGGCAGCATCTGACCCGCTATCTCAATCGTGATAACCCGATCAACCAGGCGCTTTTGGCCAAGGGCAATGGCGAGCGGGCGCTGGATAAAGTGCTCGATGCGGCCCGCCATGATCCGTCTGTGTACTATCTCGAAGCCTCTATCAACCCCAATGGCGTCGAGATCGGCAAAGTGCTGATGGGGGTTTCCACCGCCTCGGTTGAGCAGGACCTGGCGGCCCTCGACCAGCGCTTTTCGACGTTGATAGCCAATAGCGGGCAACTGGTCGGCGAAAGCTTGCAAGGTGCTGCCAGCGACAGTTCGGCAGCACTGGGCGCGCGTTTGGAGTCGGCGCAGGCAGCGGCGGCGCAGATGCAGGCCAATACCGCGCAGACCGTGCGCGAGGCGGCGGACACCTTGCGCTGGCGTATTGGCATGGGGCTGGCGATTGTCGGATTTGGTGTGTTGCTGTTACTGGCGGTGGTGCTGGGGCGGCGGGTGGTCAACAAGTTGCTGCTGCTGATTGCCGCGCTGGATGACCTGGCCGCAGGCGAAGGTGATTTGACCAAGCGTGTAGGCCTGAACAGCAAGGATGAAATCGGCGATATGGCGGCGGCGGTTAACCGCTTTGTCGACAAGCTGCAGCCCATCGTGCGTGAGGCGGGTGATGTGGCGCAGCGCACCGGGGTGGAGATCGGTGTGATGACCTTGCGCAATGCCGGGGCCGATGCTGCCGCGCAGTTACAGCGCGATGAAGTAGCTCAGAGCCTGCATGCACTGTCGACCATGGCAGATGCAGCCCAGTCGGAAAGCCAGGCGATGCAGGCGGCGCTCCGGCAGGTGGTTGATATTCGTCAGGCTACTGATGAAAACACTCGCACCTCGGCCAAGGTCGGGGGGCTGATCGAGGCGCTGGCCGGACAGGTGGGCGAGGGAGCCAAGGTGATCGAGCGTCTGGCGCAGCAAAGTGAGCAGATTGAAGTGGTGCTGACGGTGATTCACGGCATCGCCGAGCAAACCAATCTGCTGGCTTTGAACGCGGCCATTGAAGCCGCGAGGGCGGGGGAGACTGGGCGTGGTTTTGCTGTGGTAGCCGATGAAGTGCGGGCTCTGGCCAGCAAAACCCAAAGCTCTACCGGTGATATTCAGGCGCATATCGTGGCCTTGCAGCAGGGAGCCAGGGAAGCCGTGGCGGCCATTGGCTTGGCGGGGCGTCAGGCCGATGAGGGCCTGGCGGTGCTGCGCGGCAGCGTGCAGTTGCAAAAGACCATGCAGGTATCGGTCGAGCAGGTGCATAGCGCGATTGGTGATGCGACCAAAGCTGCCGAGCATCAGGCGCAAGGAGCGTATGCGGTGCGTGGGCGGGTGGAAGTGATCCATGCCCAGGCCGAGCGTGCGGCCGAGGCGGTGACCCAGACCACGGCCAGCGGCAAGGTGCTGGACGGGTTGGCGGCGCAGCTCAAGGCGAGTCTTGGGCAGTTCCGGGCGTAGAGAAGCGGGGCTGCCCCTGTGGGAGCGGGCTTGCTCGCGATGCGGGCAGCGCGGTGAATCTGCATGCCCCCGTCGATGCCATCGCGGGCAAGCCCGCTCCCACACGGGGTATGCTGGATCCGCTGTCAGCGGCTCAAATACATCCTGGTGGTGAGCAAGTACACCGGCAGCCCCGACACCAGAATCAACAACGCCGCATAAGGCGCCGCTGCCGCAAACTCGATATTCGAAGTATGCGACCACACTTGTGTTGCCAGGGTGTTCAGCCCGGTCGGACTCAGTAGCAAGGTGGCGGTCAATTCCTTCATCGCATCCAGAAACACCAGGGCAAAGGCCGCCCCCAGCGCGGGGAAGATAATCGGCAGGGTCACCCGGCAAAATGCCGTAAACGAAGTGGCGCCCAGGGTCCGTGCTGCTTCTTCCAGTTGCGGAGCCGCCTTGTTCAGCGCCGTGCGGATGGGTGCCTGCGCCAGTGGCAAAAACAGCAGCGCATAGGCAATCAGCAGCAATGCCGAAGTCTGGTACAGCGCCGGCACATAATGCAGGGCGAAGTAGACCAGCGCCAAGGCAATCACCAGCCCGGGCAGTGCATGTAACAGATATGGCAAACGCTCCGCCCAGATGGCCAGCGGGCCTTTGTAGCGCACCACCAGCAATCCGACCGGCACAGCCAGCACCAGGCACAGCGCCGCACCGCCCAGGGCCAGTGACAGCGACGAGAACAGAGCCTCGCCAATCTCGGCCAGCGGGAATGCTGCCGAGCTGCCCTTGATCAGCCAGTACGCCAGCATGCCCAGCGGGATGCCGCTGCCAATCACCGCCAGCGCCAGGCAATACAGTTGCCCCGGTAGCGACCACTTGCCCAGGTTCACTTGTTCCGCATGCCGTGCAGCGCCCTGGCCGATACGAATATGCCGGCCTTTGCCACGAACCTTAAGTTCCAGCCATAACAGGCTCAGGCACATCACCAGCAGCACCGCAGACAGCATCGCCGCATTGGCATTGCTGAACTCCAGCTCGAACTGCTGATAAATGGCTGTGGTAAAGGTCTGCAGGCCGATGATCGACAGCGCGCCGAATTCCACCAGCATATGCAGGGCAATCAGCAACGAGCCGGCCAGCAGCGAAGGCCAGAGCAGTGGCAGGGTGATCTTGAAAAACACCCCCCAGCGGTTCTGCCCCAGGGTTCGAGCCGACTCTTCAAGGGCTGGGTCGAGGTTGCGCAGGGTCGCCGCCACCGGCAGAAAGATCAGCGGGTACTTGGACAGGCTCATCACCAGAATGGCACCGCCCAGGCCCTCGAAACTGGCGCTGAGCGATACCCAGGTAAAGCTGCTGACAAACGCCGGCACGGCAAATGGCAGGCACAGGATCACGCCCCACAGGCGCCGCCCCGCCAGGTTGCTGCGCTCCAGCAGCCAGGCCAGGCTCAGGCCGACCAGCGCGCAGGTCAGTGTGACGCCGATCATCAGCAGCAAGGTGTTGCGCATCAGGCCAAAGACATAAGGCCGCCACAACAGGTGCAGGGCTTCAGACCACCCGGCTTGCCAGGCCTTTGTGCCGACATACAACAGCGGCAACAGGCTCAGGCCCACCAGTAGCAGTACGGGCAACAACAGCCAGATCGAAGGCTTTTTGCGAGTGGGCGTAAAGCGTGCAGGTTGAGCGGCTGACAACATCAGAGCAGGCCTACATCACGTTCAAGGTCCAGCGCTTCTTCAGCGTTACCCAGGTCGGCAGGCGTCACTTTCGGCGGTTGCAGCTCTTCAAACGGTTTGAGGCCACGTTCCGAGACCATGCCTTTGCGCATCGGGTATTCAGCGGTGGTGTTGGTGATAACGCGCTGACCTTCTTCACTGGCCATGTAAGCCAGCAGTTGCTGGGCTTCCTTGGGGTGTTTGCTGGCCTTGATCACGCCGGCGCTGGACACGGTGATCAAACCGCCCGCATCACCATCGGTGAAGTAGTGCAGTTTGGAGTCCAGCTGGCCTTTTTCGCGTTGCAGGGCAAACCAGTAGTAGTTGTTGACCAGTACTGCGGCGACTTCACCGTTTTCTACGGCTTTGAGTGCCACCATGTTGTTGGTGTAGGTCTTGCCGAACGCACGCAGACCGGTCAGCCATTCTTCGGCGGCATCGCGCCCGTGCAGCTTGATGATTGCTACGGCCTGTTCCTGGAAGGCACCGCTGGTGGGTACAAAGCCGATCTTGCCTTGCCATTGCGGGTCAGCGAAATCCAGAACCGACTTGGGCAACTGGTCTTCGCTGATCTTTTTCGGGTTGAAGGCGACAACGCGGGTACGCGCAGTCACGCCGATCCAGGTGCCATTGGCGGCCACGTACTCTTTGGGCAGCGCTTGCAGGGTGCTGTCATCGGCCTTGGCCAGAAAGCCCTGTTCGCCCAGGCTGTTCAGAGGCGGCGACTCTTCGGCGTAGAACACGTCCGCAGGCGAGCGATCGCCTTCTTCCATGATCTGGCTGGCCAGCTGGTTGCTGCTGCCTTTGCGCACATTGACGTGAATGCCGGTCTTGGCTTCAAAGGCGGCAGCGAGGTTGTCGCCGACCTCTTTGTGCTGGCCGTTGTACAGGGTCAGCGTCACAGGATCGGCAGCGTAGGCGGCGGGAGCAAGCAGGGTCAGGCCAAGTGTTGCGATGGACAAACTGCGCAGTAGAAATGTCGCAAGCTGGGTATTTCGGAGCATCATTCGCTGGTTTCCTCGCTTGGGTACTACAAAACTTGTAACAATAATAAACGATATCGTTTCTCAAGTGCGCTTGACCCAGCGTCCAATTGCACCAGTGCGACGAAATGTGATGCTGCCGGCCTGTTCTGCTTTTGTGGGAGCGGGCTTACCCGCGATGGGTATGCTGCCGTTTTACCGGTACACCGTGTCGCCTGCATCGCGAGCAAGCCCGCTCCCACAAAGTCAGGCGCTGCCTACAGTGTGTCGAGAAAGCTGCGCAAGGCCCGCAGTTCGTCCTTGTCCATGTTCAGCGCCTTGAGCCGGTCGCTGGTGCGTGGGAACAACGGGTCGTTGACCTGTTGCGCGTTGGGGCGCGGGCGGGGCATGCCCATGTTGTAGAACGCCAGCGTGCCTTCCATGTTCACAAACAGGCCGTTGTGCATCCACGGTGCGGTTTTCATCACCAGGCGCAATGACGGCGTACGAAATGCCCCCACGTCTTCTGGTTTGCGCGTTACTTCGTAGCGCCCGAGGTCTTCGTATTTACGCCCGTAGTAACTCAGGCCGACGTTATGAAACTGCTCGTCGCTCAGCGCCGGGCCGAAGTGGCAGTTCATGCAGCGTGCCTTGGTGCGAAACAGATGCAGGCCATAGAGCTGCTCATCGCTCATGCGTTGCGGGCGCCCGCGCAGCAGTTGCTCGAAGGCGGTGTTGCGCGTGGAGCTGACCAGCGTGCGCTGAAAGGTGGCCAGGGCCTGGGCGGTTTGCTGTGGGGTGATCGGGCCTGGCCCGAAAACTTGTGCAAACTCCTCCCGGTAAGCGCTATCGGTATTGAGCCGTTGCAGCAGTTGCGGGATATCAAAGGCCATTTCCACCGGGTCGACGATGGGGTGCATGGCTTGCTGTTCCAGAGTGCCACCGCGCCCGTCCCAGAACAGCGCCGGGCTGTAGCCGCTCATTACCAGGCTGGGCGCATTGCGTCGGCCGCTCTGGCGGTCATGCCCGAACGAGACGCGGCGGCCATCGGCAAAGGCCATATCGGCTTCATGGCACGAAGCGCAGGCGATTTGCCCGGAGCGCGAGAGCTTGGGGTCGTTGAACAGTTTTTTGCCCAACTCGGCCTTGGCTTCGCTGAACGGGTTATCCGGCGGTGCGGGGGCGTGGGCGGGCAGGGCGGCCATTTCCTGCCATTGCACATCGGCATCTACCTGGGGTGAAGGCCATTGGGCGACGGGCTGGCGGTATTGTTGGGCGATGCAGGTTTTGTAGTCGGCGGCCTGTTCGTCGCAGGCGACTGCGTTCAGGGTCAGGGTGCCGAGGGTCAGGCCGAGGAATAGGGTCTTCAAAATTTATACCCCACTTCCAGCATGAACTGGCGGCCGACTTCATAGTTGAGTACGCCGTTGGTGTCGGTGGAGCTGACGATGGTCTTGTCCAGCAGGTTGCTGACGTCGAGATTGACGAAAACGGCCTGATCCTTGGCGGTGGGCATCTCCCAGGCAACACGGGTGTCCCATGTCAGTGCCCCGGAGAACGGGGTTTCTTCCCAGACATAGACACTGCTGCCTTCGTGCTCGACCTTTTTGTTGGTGGAGGCAATGCGCCGGTAGCCGTCGCGGTAACGCAGGAAGTTGGTCCAGGTCAGGTGCAGGGGCTCGACTTCGGTCACGGTGGTCAGGCGCGCGGTCCAGGGGCGGTTGTAGTTGCTGGCGGGCATGTCGGAATACTTCATGAACTTGCCGTCGTACTGGATCGTCGGGTCTTCTACGTAGATAGCGCCGATGCTGGCGCTGTAGCTGGACAGCCCGGTGTTGTTGATCTTGCTCCAGTCCATCGCAAACTGCGCAGTGGTGCGGGTGCTGCCCAGATTGAAGGGTTGCAGGGGGGTGATGCTCAGGGTGTAGATGTCGGCGTCGCTTTTGCCGCCGTTGTAGTAGGTGTAGTAGTTGGCAGCCAGGGTCGAGGTGTCTTCGGACGGTTCGCCGATTTGCGCGCCCCAGGCGCGGCTGATCTGGTCGCGCCCCTTACGGTTGACGTACTTGACGGCGAACTCGGTGTTCCACTGCACGTGGCTCAGGCCCAGGGTCAGTTCGTCGTCGTAAGGCACTTTGAGCTGGTTGAATTTGCTGTCATTGGCGATGTGCTTGCTCAGCTCCCAGTCAGACGTCTGCGTCTTGCGGGTGTATTCGGTGCTCATCGAGGCAATACCGTCGCGCAGGCGATAGGCGTAAAGGTTGCGTCCGTAGTAACGGTTGGCGCCGGCAGTGAGGCGGGTCTTGCCATCGCCAAACACGTCCAGCTCGGTGGCCAGGCGCGGGGCGAAGGTGATCTGATTCATATAGTTGTCGCCGTCCACCCGGATGCCGGGCCTGACGGTGAGGCGCTTGTAGTGCATTTCGTCTTGCAGATACAGCGCCCATGAACGCGTGTCGAAGGCAATTTTGCCCTGGGTAACGGTCATCTTGTTCGCATACTGGCCAGGCCAGCCATTGATCGTGGGCGCCATTGAGCACAGCGGGTCATTGCCGGTGCATGACGTGGCCTTGTCCACCGCATAGCTGCTGTAGGGTGTGCCGCGCTCATAGCTGGCCGAGTTCTGCGACAGCTCCAGGCCAGTTTGCAGCGAATGATCCACACCCAGCCATTTGAAGCTGTTCCAGTCGGCCTTGAGTTTGTAGGCCAGGGTTTTTTGGGTTTCTTCGATATCGCCAAAACCGCCTTCGGTGGCGAATGCCGAGGTGCTCCAGTCACGGCTGGCCGAAGTTCGCCAGAGGATCATGTAGTCGCGGTCGGAATAGCGTGAGGTATTCAGCTCGCTCCAGCTCAGGTTCTGCTCAACCCGGGCCAGGGGCGCGTTCCACACCAGGCGCGTACTGATACTGTCGCCACCGGCATCCATATCGCGGCCGGACACCAGCGAGTTGGGGCCGTAGGTGCGGGCGGTTTCCGGCGCGTGGGTCAGGGTGGTATCGAGCTTCCAGTCTTCGTTGATCTGCCAGGTGGCCTTGAGGAAGTAGTTGTCGATGCGCCGCGATTGTTCTTCGGTCTCCATTGCCGTTTCGGTCTGGTTGGCCACGGAAAACAGGCGGGTCGGCATGGTGGATTCTTTACGCGAGAAGGTGCCCAGCAAGCCGAAGTTGTCGGTCAGGTGGCCTTCGAGGGTGGCGCGGGTGATGACTTTTTCGAAGTCGGGCTGGTAGTTGTTGCCAAAGCCGGCCTTGAAATTTTCCAGGTCCGGGTCGTCTTTGTTCAGGTGATAGCGGGTCCACTCGGAGCGGGTCATTTGTACCGACACCTTGCCGTGCAGTTCCTTGCGGGGGTCGCGGGTATTGGCTTCGACTACACCGCCATTGAAGCCGCCAAATTCTACCGGCACGTTACTGTCGTAGACCTTGATGTTTTCCAGCAGGTCGGTGTCCAGCGCCAGGCCCTGGCTGCGCCCCGGTATCTCATCGAAGTCGTCGTTGCTGTTGCCCGGGTCCAGGTCGTTGTTCATGCTCATGCCGTCAACGATAAACAGGTTCTGCCAGGGCCGTGCGCCGTTGATGCTGATATCGGCGGGGGCGATTTCCCCCGGGTTTTTGCTGCTCAACTGGCTGTTGTCGAACTGCACGTTGGGGTTGGTGCGCAGCAGGCTGGTGATATCACCGTTGCCCGAGGGCAGGTCCTCGATCATCTGCCGGTCGATCACCTGTTCGCCCTGGAACAGCGGCTCCATCGCCGTGATGGGGGTACTTTTGATTTGCAGCACATCGCTTTGGGTGGGCGGCAGGATTGAGGCGCTGTCAGACGAGGTCACTTCCCATTGCATGCCCGTGCCGCGCAACAGGTGGGCCAGGGCTTTTTCGGGGCTGGTGCTGGCATCGACTGGCGAGCTGGTCAGGCCGTTGAGCACGGTGCTTTCCGCGCTGACCTGCCAGCCTGACTGCTGGGAAAACGCAATCAGGGCGCTGGCCAAAGGCTGGGCCGGGATCTGGAAGTGCAGTTGTTGACGGCTGATTGGCGTGTCGGCTGCCGGGCTGGCAGCGATGGCCAGTGCGGGCAGGCCGAGCAACAGGGCCAGGGACAACGATCGATAGCGAGCAACACTGACACAACGCAAACGCGAAGAAGGCATGAGGTGACCTACGAAATGAAACGCCATAGTCACTAATGCGAATCTTTATCAGTGACGTTCGTAGGTAAAGACTCCCGGGCCTTCAGGATTTCCAGAAATAAGTGAAAATAGTTTCGTTAGCGCAAGCCCGCGCCCGCAGGGAGGCTCAGGGCTTGGTCGAGACGATCAGGGTGTAGGGCACGCTGTCCTGCAGGCGTCCGCCCAATGGGGCAATGGCGGTTTGCAGTGCGCGTTTGGGGTCGCGCAGGTTCAGGGCTGCGGTGATGCGTCGTTGCCCCAGCGCCTTGTCCGTCAGCAGAATCAGGCCCGGCTGATAGCGGCGCAACTGGGTGATCACGTCATCGATCGATTGATCGACCGCCACCAGCTGCCAGCGACGCCAGGGCGCGATTTGCTCCTGGGGCAATTGCACGATGCGCGTGCGCTGGCCGTTTGCAGTGAAGTGCAGTTGGTCGCCATGGCCCAGCAGGTGCGTGGCCGAAACCGATGCTTGCGGCGTTTGTACCGCAACCGTGCCGCTCTCGACGCTGACGTCGACGCCGTTGTCGTCCAGGTTGACCGCAAACGCGGTGCCGGTCACCCGAACCCGCACGTCACCGGCGTTGACGTAGAAGGCGCGGTTGGCATCGTGGGTCACCGAGAAAAAGGCCTGGCCACGCAATAGCGTGACTTCTCGCTGATCGGGGTTGAACTGCACATCGGCAAGCGTATTGCTGTCGAGAAGCATCTGGCTGCCATCGCTGAGCGCCACTGTGCGGTGTTCGCCGGTGGGGCTGCGGTGGTCGGCTTGCATCGCCTGCCAGTCGGGGCCCCACATCAGCAGGGCGCTGGCGGCCACGGCGGCGCCGACCAGTGCGCGTTTGCGCCGGCTCAGGCGCTGGGGTGGGCGTGCCATCGGCGGGGCCGGTGCTGTTGTCGCCGGCAGGGTGAGCGCCTCGCCGCTCAGGCTCCAGACCTTAAGCGCCTTGCGATAAGCCGCGTCGTGCTCAGGGGCGCTGGCGCGCCAGTGGTTCAGGCGTTCGGTCAGTTCGGAGTCTTGAGGGTTCTCCTGGATCAGCAGCAGCCAGTCCAGTGCGGTTTCCCAGATCGGGTTCGGGGGCGGTTTTTCAGTCATCACTCAGTTGTTCCGCGCAGTAGGTCAGGGCGTCGCGGACCAATTGGTGGGCCAGGCTCACGGATATGCCAAGTTGCGTGCCGATTTGCTGAAACGTCAGGCCTTGCAGGCGATGCAATACGAATGCCTGGCGCGTGCGCTCCGGCAGGCGGGACAAAGCATGTTGCAATTTGCGCAATTCGTCCACATGCAAGGCTTGCTGCTCGGGCGAAGGCGCGTTGGAAATGTGTTCGTCCAATGATTCGCTATGGGTGGTGTGGCGGTTTTCCAGGGTTGCCCGGCGATTGAGGTCAAAGGCCAGGTTGCGCACGATACGGTAAAGATAGCCCACCGGTTGTGTCAGCGGGGCGAGGTTGTCCGCGCCCTGGCTGAAGCGCAGCCAGGCGTCTTGAACCACATCTTCTGCCTTGGCCCGGCAGCCCACGATGGGGGCGGCATAGTCGACCAGGGCGATACGATGCGTCAGGTAAAGCTGGAGCCTGTCATTGGTGTCGGGCACGGATATCCAGGAGGATGAGCCAGGGATCTGAAGTTGGCCGGATATTAATGCGGATGAGATAGATTATCAAATACGACCTTTAGGCCGCAGATAAAAGGTATCGAAGAGGGCAGGAAGGAATCCCGGAAACTAAAAAGCCCGCTTTCGCGGGCTTTTTGAGTGGTTGCACAGGGTGAACCTGTAAACCTGAATTGGTGCCCAGAAGAAGACTCGAACTTCCACGACCTTGCGGTCACCAGCACCTGAAGCTGGCGTGTCTACCAATTTCACCATCTGGGCAGTATCAGCAACGTTGCCGCTGTTGATGTGGCGCATAATACGTAGAGCTTTTCGATCTGTAAACCCCTGTTTTAATTTTATTAAATCAGGGGTTTAGCTGACCCGGAATGCAAAAACCCGCTTTCGCGGGTTTTTGTGTGAGGCTGAAGAGTGTACTACTCTGCAATCTCGAATTGGTGCCCAGAAGAAGACTCGAACTTCCACGACCTTGCGATCACCAGCACCTGAAGCTGGCGTGTCTACCAATTTCACCATCTGGGCAGTATCTTCAACGCTGTTGCCGTTGTTGATGGCGCGCATCTTACGGACGAACCTTTGACCTGTAAAGCGTTGTGTTTAAAAATAGTGAAAATATTTCGCGAACGGTTGGTCGACAGCAGCAAAGCGCGTCAGAAAGGACTAATAAGGCCCAGTGTGTGCCTGAAATTTCCCGTTTCAATACGCGTATGCCAAACTAACCCGCATATAGACAAGGTGAAAACTATCTAATGGCCGATTGGCAGACCCTCGATCCCGAGGCCGCACGTGAAGCGGAAAAATACGAAAACCCTATCCCTAGCCGCGAACTGATCCTTCAGCACCTGGCCGAGCGTGGCTCGCCTGCTGCTCGTGAACAGTTGGTGGAAGAGTTCGGTCTGACCACAGAAGACCAAATCGAGGCCTTGCGCCGTCGCCTGCGTGCGATGGAGCGCGATGCCCAACTGATTTACACCCGCCGTGGCACTTACGCGCCGGTGGACAAGCTCGACCTGATTCTCGGCCGTATCAGTGGCCACCGCGATGGCTTCGGCTTCCTGGTTCCGGACGACGGCAGCGACGACCTGTTCATGAGCCCTGCGCAAATGCGCCTGGTGTTCGATGGCGACCGTGCGCTGGCCCGTGTTTCGGGGCTGGACCGTCGTGGTCGTCGTGAAGGCGTGATCGTCGAAGTGGTTTCCCGTGCTCACGAAACCATCGTGGGTCGCTACTTTGAAGAAGGTGGTATTGGCTTCGTAGTGGCCGACAACCCGAAGATCCAGCAAGAAGTGCTGGTAACCCCGGGTCGCAACGCTGGCGCAAAAATCGGTCAGTTCGTCGAAGTGAAGATTACTCACTGGCCTACGCCGCGTTTCCAGCCGCAAGGCGATGTACTGGAGGTTGTAGGCAACTACATGGCTCCGGGCATGGAAATCGATATTGCCCTGCGTACTTACGACATTCCTCACGTATGGCCGGAAGCTGTGCTTAAGGAAGCAAGCCGTCTGAAGCCGGAAGTCGAAGAGAAAGACAAAGAGAAGCGCATCGACCTGCGTCATCTGCCGTTCGTCACCATTGACGGCGAAGATGCTCGCGACTTCGATGACGCCGTATTCTGCGAAGCCAAGCCTGGCAAGCTGCGCCTGTTCTCCGGCGGCTGGAAGTTGTACGTGGCAATTGCCGACGTCTCCAGCTACGTGAAAATCGGTTCGGCCCTGGATGCCGAAGCCCAGGTTCGCGGCAACTCGGTGTACTTCCCTGAGCGCGTGATCCCGATGCTGCCTGAGCAGCTGTCCAACGGCCTGTGCTCGCTGAACCCGAAAGTCGACCGTTTGGCCATGGTTTGCGAGATGACCATCTCCAAAACCGGCGAAATGACCGACTATCAGTTCTACGAAGCGGTGATCCATTCCCAGGCACGTCTGACCTACAACAAGGTCAGCACTATTCTGGAGCAGCCGAAAACCAGCGAAGCCAAGCAATTGCGCAGCGAATACGCTGATGTGGTGCCGCACCTCAAGCAGTTGTACTCGTTGTACAAGGTGTTGCTGGCAGCTCGTCATACCCGTGGCGCGATTGATTTTGAAACCCAGGAAACCCGGATCATCTTCGGTTCCGATCGCAAAATTGCCGATATTCGCCCGACCACCCGTAACGATGCGCACAAGCTGATTGAAGAGTGCATGCTGGCGGCCAACGTGGCCACCGCCGAGTTCCTCAAGAAGCACGAGATTCCTGCGCTGTATCGTGTCCACGATGGTCCGCCGCCGGAGCGTCTGGAAAAACTGCGTGCGTTCCTCGGTGAGCTGGGCCTGAGCCTGCACAAAGGTAAAGATGGTCCGTCGCCGAAGGATTACCAGGCATTGCTGGCCAGCATCAAGGACCGTCCGGATTTCCACCTGATCCAGACCGTAATGCTGCGTTCGTTGAGCCAGGCGGTATACAGCTCCGATAACCAGGGCCACTTCGGCCTGAATTATGAAGCCTATACCCACTTCACCTCGCCGATTCGTCGCTACCCTGACCTGTTGACCCACCGTGCGATCCGCAGCGTGATCCATTCCAAGATGGATACCCCGCACGTTCGCCGTGCTGGTGCGATGACCATTCCGAAAGCGCGCATCTATCCGTACGACGAAGCGATCCTGGAGCAGCTCGGCGAGCAGTGCTCCATGAGCGAGCGCCGTGCCGACGAAGCCACCCGCGATGTGACCAACTGGCTCAAGTGCGAGTTCATGAAGGATCGCGTAGGCGAGTCGTTCCCTGGCGTGGTAACGGCAGTGACCGGTTTTGGCCTGTTCGTGGAACTGACCGATATCTATGTTGAAGGTCTGGTTCACGTAACTGCCTTGCCGGGCGACTACTACCACTTCGACCCTGTGCATCACCGCCTGGCGGGCGAGCGCACCGGTCGCAGCTTCCGCTTGGGTGATACCGTTGAAGTGCGGGTCATGCGCGTCGATCTCGACGAGCGCAAGATTGACTTCGAAATGGCGGAAAAAACCCTCAGTGCGCCGATTGGTCGTAAAAATCGTACTGCTGATGCGCCTAAAACCAGGAATGCAGGCAAGGCCGGTACCAAGCCGACTGAAAAGCCGGTTGAGCCAGCCCCGGCTGCACGTCGCAGTGCGCCGGCCAAGCCCGCTAAAAAATCCTCGGATGATGCTTATCGCCCAAGCGATGCTGCGGCAAAAAACGCCGAGCTGCGCAAAAGCCGTGAACTGAAACAGGCGCTGCTGGCCGAATCGAAAAGCGGCGGTCGGACATCGGAGCCGGGAAAGTCGGGTAGGGGGGCGCCTGCAAAAGATGCGGGCAAGCCTTCCAAGCCGAGCAAACATCGTAAAGGCCCGCCAAAATCGGGCACCGCTCCAGCCGCCAAAAGCGGCGGGGCGCGCAAACCTAAGGCCAAGTCATGAGTCTGGAAAAAATCTATGGCGTGCATGCCGTAGAAGCATTGCTGCGTCACCATCCCAAGCGCGTCAAGCAGGTATGGCTGGCAGAAGGTCGCAGTGATCCGCGTGTACAAACGCTGATCGAGCTGGCCAACGAAAACCGTGTGGCTGTCGGCCAGGCCGAGCGTCGTGAAATGGACGTCTGGGTCGAAGGCGTGCACCAGGGTGTGGTGGCGGACGTGAGTCCGAGCCAGGTCTGGGGCGAAGCCATGCTCGACGAGCTGCTCGATCGCACTGAAGGTGCCCCGTTGCTGCTGGTGCTGGACGGCGTGACCGATCCCCACAACCTGGGTGCTTGCCTGCGTTCGGCGGATGCTGCCGGTGCGCTGGCTGTTATCGTGCCCAAGGACAAATCTGCAACGCTGACGCCGACGGTACGAAAAGTAGCCTGCGGTGCAGCGGAAGTTATTCCGTTGGTTGCCGTGACCAACCTGGCGCGTACCCTGGAGAAGCTCCAGCAGCGCGGCTTGTGGGTTGTCGGTACGGCCGGTGAGGCTGAAGTCAGTATCTATGACCAGGACCTGACCGGCCCGACCATCCTGATCATGGGTGCAGAAGGCAAGGGCATGCGTCGCCTGACCCGTGAGCACTGTGATTACCTGGTCAAGCTGCCGATGGCCGGCAGCGTCAGCAGCCTGAACGTTTCGGTGGCGACAGGTGTTTGCCTGTTCGAAGCCCAGCGTCAGCGCGGCGCCAAGGCCAAGACTTCTTCGAAGAAGAAGTAAGCTGGCTGGCTGTTAAATGTGGGAGCGGGCTTGCTCGCGATGCGTATCACGCGGTGTCTCTGGATGACCGCAGCGATGCCATCGCGAGCCAGCCCGCTCCCACATTGGTTTGTGGCGTATACAAGTAAAGATTGTTCAAATAATCACCAATTGCCTTGCGCCTCTGTTGTCCCTTCTCTACAATTGCGCCCCTTGCCGTCATGGCGGGCGCATATGTGCCTCTCTAGGCAAGACACACAAGTGTCATTCACTCCTTGTCTGACCGCTTTTTAGTTAGCGGCAGGCTACAACCCGTAAGGAGCATTCATGCGTCATTACGAAATCATCTTTTTGGTCCACCCGGATCAAAGCGAACAAGTCGGCGGCATGGTAGAGCGTTACACCAAGCTGATCGAAGAAGACGGCGGCAAAATCCACCGTCTGGAAGATTGGGGCCGTCGTCAACTGGCCTACGCAATCAACAATGTTCACAAGGCTCACTACGTGATGCTGAACGTTGAGTGCACTGGCAAAGCCCTGGCTGAGCTGGAAGACAACTTCCGTTACAACGATGCTGTGATCCGTAACCTGGTCATCCGTCGCGACGAAGCCGTAACTGGCCAGTCCGAGATGCTCAAGGCTGAAGAGAACCGCAGTGAGCGCCGTGAGCGTCGTGACCGTCCTGAGCATTCTGACAGCGCCGATGGCGATGACAGCGATAACAGCGACGCCAGCGATAACGCTGACGAGTAATCCACGGACCTTTTGAGGAGCCAATTACATGGCACGTTTCTTCCGTCGTCGTAAATTCTGCCGCTTCACCGCAGAAGAAGTGAAAGAGATCGATTACAAGGATCTCAACACTCTGAAAGCTTACGTATCCGAGACCGGCAAAATTGTTCCAAGCCGTATCACCGGTACTAAAGCTCGTTATCAGCGTCAGCTGGCCACCGCTATCAAGCGCGCCCGCTTCCTGGCCCTGCTGGCCTACACCGACAGCCACGGCCGCTGAGACCGGGCAGTCGACAAGTAGTAAAGGATTGAAAGCATGCGCGCCTTAGCTGAGTTCATCATGCGAGGCCGTGTGCAGGCCACGTTAATCGTGGCCGGATGTGCGGCATTGCCGTTCTTGTTCTGGTTGAGTGCTGCTGCAGGTAGCCTGGTGCTTCTGCGGCGCGGTCCGAGAGATGCCTTGAGCATTCTCTCATGGGCGTTACTGCCGGCCTTGGTCTGGTGGTTTATCGGAGAGCCCCGCACCCTTATGGTGCTGCTGGGAACTCTGGGGCTGGCGTTGATGTTACGCGCCGGTCAGTCCTGGAATCGCGTGCTGCTGGTCAGCGTAGCGTTGGGTGTGGTGTATGGCGTGGTCCTGGGTACGGTTTTCCGCGAACCCATTGGTGCGATGGCGCAGGAGTTGGAAAAACTTCTGCCGCAGGTCCTCAATGGTCTCTACGACAAGTTATCTGACGTAGAGCGAGCGCGCCTTGGAGCACTGATTGCACCCGTCCTCACCGGTTTGATTGCAGCTTTGATGCAGGTCGTCAGCGTGCTGAGCCTGATACTTGGGCGTTATTGGCAGGCGTTGTTGTATAACCCGGGTGGTTTTGCCAGCGAATTTCGCAGCATCCGCCTACCGCTGGGACCAGCGCTCGTATTGCTGGCGTGCATGCTTGTAGGGCCGAACTTCGGTCCCGAAATGGCCATGCTTACGCCGTTGTGCAGCGTAGCGTTGTTCTTCGCCGGGCTGGCCCTGATTCATGGGCTGGTGGCGCAAAAGCGACTGGCCAAGTTCTGGCTGGTGGGGTTGTACGTCACGCTGTTGCTGTTTATGCAGCTGATCTATCCGTTGCTCGTGGTCTTGGCCATTGTCGACAGCCTGATTGATTTTCGCGGACGTCTGGCGCCGAAAGGCACCGATAAAGACTCTGCGGACGGTGAAGGTTAAAAGTTAAGAGGATTTTCACATGCAACTGATCCTTCTGGAAAAAGTCGCGAACCTGGGCAACCTGGGCGACAAAGTAAATGTTAAGGCCGGTTACGGTCGTAACTACCTGCTGCCGTACGGCAAAGCTACCGCTGCAACCGCTGCCAACCTGGCTGCGTTTGAAGAGCGTCGTGCTGAGCTGGAACAAGCTGCTGCAGACAAAAAAGCTTCGGCTGAAACACGCGCTGCCCAACTGGCTGAGCTGGAAGTGACTATCACTGCCACCGCTGGCGACGAAGGCAAGCTGTTCGGCTCGATCGGCACTCACGACATCGCTGATGCACTGACCGCCTCCGGCGTTGAAGTTGCAAAAAGCGAAGTTCGTCTGCCGAACGGCACTATCCGCAACGTTGGCGAATTCGACGTGGCTGTGCACCTGCACGCCGAAGTTGAAGCAACCGTACGCGTTGTTGTGGTAGCTGCTTAAGCAGTCTTAACTGACTGGCACCTTGTGTGCCGGACGGTTAACATCGGGCACGATCCTGTTTACAGGTCGTGCCCTTTGTCTTTCTGCAGATCCTGATTTTCAAACTAATTCCAAGTGGCCATGAACGATATCTCCGCTCCTGAGCAATACGATCTACAAACCGCAGCCCTGAAGGTGCCTCCGCATTCCATCGAGGCCGAACAGGCTGTGCTCGGTGGTTTGATGCTGGACAACAACGCCTGGGAACGCGTGCTGGATCAGGTTTCGGACGGTGATTTTTATCGACATGACCACCGCCTGATCTTCCGCGCCATAGCCAAGCTGGCAGACCAGAACTCCCCGATTGACGTCGTGACCCTTGCCGAGCAACTGGACAAGGAAGGTCAGACTTCGCAGGTGGGCGGCCTGGGCTACCTCGGTGAACTGGCAAAAAATACGCCGTCGGTCGCCAACATCAAGGCCTACGCCCAGATCGTGCGTCAGCGTGCGACGTTGCGTCAGCTTATCGGTATCAGCACCGAAATCGCCGACAGTGCATTCAACCCGGAAGGGCGCAGCGCCGAAGAAATCCTCGATGAGGCCGAGCGCCAGATCTTTGCCATTGCCGAGGCCCGGCCAAAAACCGGTGGCCCGGTGAGCGTCAATGATCTGTTGACCAAAGCCATCGACCGTATCGACACGCTGTTCAACACCGACAACGCCATCACCGGCCTGTCCACCGGTTACACCGACCTCGATGGCATGACCAGCGGCTTGCAGCCTGCGGACTTGATTATCGTCGCCGGTCGTCCATCGATGGGTAAAACCACCTTTGCGATGAACCTGGTTGAAAACGCCGTATTGCGCAGCGAGAAAGCGGTACTGGTTTACTCCCTCGAGATGCCAGGTGAATCGCTGATCATGCGTATGCTGTCATCGCTGGGTCGCATCGACCAGACCAAGGTCCGGGCCGGTCGCCTCGAAGACGACGATTGGCCGCGCCTGACTTCGGCGGTCAACCTGCTCAATGACCGTAAACTGTTTATCGACGATACCGCGGGCATCAGTCCCTCGGAAATGCGCGCCCGTACCCGGCGACTGGTGCGTGAGCACGGCGATATCGGCCTGATCATGATCGACTACCTGCAATTGATGCAGATCCCGGGTTCCGGCGGTGACAACCGTACCAACGAAATCTCCGAGATTTCCCGCTCCCTCAAGGCGCTGGCCAAGGAATTCAACTGCCCGGTAGTCGCGCTGTCACAGCTCAACCGTTCCCTGGAGCAGCGGCCCAACAAGCGCCCGATCAACTCCGACTTGCGTGAATCCGGAGCCATCGAGCAGGACGCCGACGTCATCATGTTCGTGTACCGGGACGAGGTGTACCACCCCGAGACCGAGCACAAGGGCATTGCCGAGATCATCATCGGCAAGCAGCGTAACGGCCCGATCGGCACCACGCGCCTGGCGTTTATCGGCAAATACACGCGCTTCGAAAACCTGGCGCCAGGCAGTTACAACTTCGACGACGATTAACCTGTCCGGCTTCTGTGGGAGCTGGCCTGCCAGCGATAGCATCGACGCGGTCAATCAGATAGATCGCGCCGCCTGAATCGCGAGCAAGCTCGCTCCCACAGACAATATGCCTGCGCCAATCAATTCCGACCATTGCCGTCGGAATTGGTCATTTTTTGTGCTATATTCCGCGCCCGCGAATTTCTTAGTAAATGCCGCGCCCCCTTTTTTGCACTCAACACCGGTCATCGACATGCAATCAGCCAAGCCTCTATTTGACTATCCGAAGTACTGGGCCGAATGTTTCGGCCCAGCACCATTCCTGCCCATGAGCAGGGAGGAGATGGATCAGCTTGGCTGGGATTCATGCGACATCATCATCGTGACGGGTGATGCCTATGTCGATCACCCGTCATTTGGCATGGCCATCATTGGCCGTTTGCTGGAGTCCCAGGGTTTCCGTGTGGGCATCATTGCCCAGCCGAACTGGCAGTCCAAAGACGACTTTATGAAGCTGGGCGAGCCGAACCTGTTCTTCGGCGTTGCCGCCGGCAACATGGACTCGATGATCAACCGCTACACCGCTGACAAAAAGATCCGTTCCGATGACGCCTACACCCCCGGTGGCATGGCAGGCAAACGTCCGGATCGCGCCAGTCTGGTGTACAGCCAGCGCTGCAAGGAAGCCTACAAAAACGTACCGATCGTACTCGGCGGTATCGAAGCTTCGTTGCGCCGTATCGCGCATTACGACTACTGGCAGGACCGTGTACGCAATTCGATCCTGATCGACGCCTGTGCCGATATCCTGTTGTACGGCAACGCCGAGCGCGCCATCGTCGAAGTGGCCCAGCGTCTGTCCTACGGCCACAAAGTCGAAGACATCACCGATGTGCGCGGCACCGCGTTCATTCGTCGCGATACGCCAAAAGACTGGTATGAAGTCGACTCCACGCGTATTGACCGTCCGGGCAAGATCGACAAGATCATCAACCCGTACGTCAACACCCAGGACACCCAGGCCTGCGCCATCGAGCAGGAAAAGGGCCCGGTTGAAGACCCGAACGAAGCCAAGGTCGTGCAGATCCTGGCCAGCCCGCGCATGACCCGTGACAAGACGGTCATCCGTCTGCCATCGGTCGAGAAAGTACGTGCTGATGCGGTGCTGTATGCCCACGCCAACCGCGTGCTGCACCTTGAAACCAACCCGGGCAACGCCCGTGCGCTGGTGCAAAAGCACGGCGAAGTGGATGTATGGTTCAACCCGCCACCGATCCCGATGACCACTGAAGAAATGGACTACGTGTTTGGCATGCCTTACGCACGTATTCCCCATCCTGCGTACGGCAAGGAAAAAATCCCGGCCTACGACATGATCCGTTTCTCGGTGAACATCATGCGTGGCTGCTTTGGTGGTTGCACCTTCTGCTCGATTACCGAGCACGAAGGCCGCATCATCCAGAACCGCTCCGAAGAGTCGATCATTCGCGAAATCGAAGAGATCCGCGACAAGGTGCCTGGCTTTACCGGGGTTATTTCCGACCTTGGCGGCCCGACCGCGAACATGTACCGCATCGCCTGCAAAACGCCAGAAATTGAATCTGCGTGCCGCAAGCCGTCCTGCGTTTTCCCGGGCATCTGCCCGAACCTGAACACCGACCACTCGTCGCTGATTCAGCTTTACCGCAGCGCCCGTGCCTTGCCGGGCGTGAAGAAAATCCTGATCGCTTCCGGTCTGCGTTACGACCTTGCCGTCGAGTCGCCGGAATACGTGAAGGAACTGGTCACCCACCACGTCGGTGGTTACCTGAAGATCGCCCCGGAACACACCGAGGAAGGTCCGCTCAACCAGATGATGAAGCCGGGCATTGGCAGCTATGACAAGTTCAAGCGCATGTTCGAGAAGTACACCAAGGAAGCAGGCAAAGAGCAGTACCTGATCCCGTACTTCATTGCCGCTCACCCCGGCACTAAAGACGAAGACATGATGAACCTGGCCATCTGGCTCAAGACCAACGGTTTCCGTGCCGACCAGGTGCAGGCGTTCTACCCGTCGCCGATGGCTACCGCCACCGCGATGTACCACTCGGGCAAGAACCCGCTGCGCAAGGTCACGTACAAGAGCGACTCGGTGACCATCGTCAAGAGCGAGGAGCAGCGCCGCCTGCACAAGGCGTTCCTGCGCTATCACGACCCGAAAGGCTGGCCGATGCTGCGTGAGGCGCTGACCCGCATGGGCCGTGCCGACCTGATCGGTTCGGGCAAGGACCAGTTGATCCCGTTGCATCAGCCGGCGACCGACAGTTACCAGAGTGCCCGTCGCAAAAACTCGACGCCTGCCGGTAGCCACAAGGTCGCGGGTGAGAAGACCACCAAGATCCTGACCCAGCACACTGGCCTGCCGCCGCGTGCCAGTGATGGTGGCAACCCGTGGGACAAGCGTGAACAGGCCAAGGCTGCTGCGTTTGCCCGCAACAAGCAGGCTGCCAAGGAGCGCCAGGAAGCAGCCAAGGGCGGCAAGAGCCAGCGCCCGGCCCGCAAGCCGGTAGTGCCGCGCTAAGCCTGCCCTTGTAGATACTCTGTTGCAGGTCAAGCCCTATTGTGGGAGCGAGCCTGCTCGCGAACGACCTTCGCGAGCAGGCTCGCTCCCACAGTTGCAGTGTTCCTTCGGCAGCTGCTACGGTTTTGCGTAAATTGCAGTAAATCAACGCCAGCCTTAGGGCTGGCGTTGTGCTTTCTGCGCGCTGAGAGGCCTGCCACGGGCTTGTAGGCTGTTTGCTGTCGCGGAGTAAGGGAATGAGGTTTGAAGCGTCTGAGGGCGTTCAGGCTAACTGCGAGGATCAGCAGGCGGGCTGCTGATCCTGATCACAGATCCTGTGGGCCGGGTTGTGGATAACCGGGCCGAGGGGGTCAAGCAGTTGGAGCTTTGTCTTCTGGCGCGCCGGTATCTTCTGCGGCGTCTTCACTTTCGCTGTCGACTTCGTGGTCCAGCTCGGTATCAACAGTACCGCCTTCAGCAGCCGCTTTCTTGCGGGCAGCCTTTTCCTCTTTCTTCTGCTCTTTAGCCAAGTCTCTTTGACGCTTAGCGAAGTTATAGTTTGGTTTGGCCATGGGCGATCCTCTTGGGGTCGAAGGTGAGGTTGAGCGGCGCGTATTCTGCCCTGTATTAGTGCTTAGCCGTTAGCTGGGTTTTTGCAAGGTTGCACATTGCGCTAAAAATACGACTCTACACCCACGCAAAAGCCGGTTGTGGATTAAATCTAGTTACTTATTCCCCCAAAATTCAAAATGATGGCCTAAGGTTATAAGCCTGAAGTCCATTCTGGGATGGATTGTGTCGATTGTGGCGATAGACCATGACGCAGATCATATGAATCGATACAATTTTCAGGCAATCTGTATACAGATTTTTGCTTCCCCATACCCTGCCTTGGAGATACACCATGTTTGCCAAAGTTGTTGCGGTATCCCTTTTGACTCTGGCCAGCGGCCATTTGCTGGCGGCTGAGTGCGCTGTAACTGTCGATTCGACTGACCAAATGTCTTACAACACCAAAGAGATCGTCATCGACAAATCCTGCAAGACCTTCACCGTTAACCTGACGCACTCCGGCAATCTGCCGAAAAACGTCATGGGTCATAACTGGGTCTTGAGCAAAAAGGCAGACATGCAGGCAGTTTCTACCGACGGCATTGCCGCTGGCCTGGACAAAAACTATCTCAAGGACGGTGATGAGCGCATCATCGCCCACACCAAAGTGATTGGCGCCGGTGAGAAAGACTCCGTGACCTTCGATGTGGCCAAGCTGAAAGCGGGCGAAGAATATGAATTCTTCTGCACCTTCCCGGGCCACAACTCGATGATGAAAGGCGCTGTGGTTCTTAAATAACACCACGCAAGCCCTTAACAGCCCTGACGTGCCCTGCGCCGTCAGGGCTGTTTGCGTTCAGGCCCTGGAGTCGGTCATCTTGAAAATGCCCTGGGCGTTGCTGCTGTCGAAGTTCAGATCGATGTGGCCGGTATCAGGGTCGATCTTGCGTTGGATGAACTCCACAAATGACCCCGGCACTGCGTGCTCGCGGTACACCCCGGCAGCATCGACCAGGCCGCGGCTGACCGTGTTGGCGCGATAGGCGGTTTGCATCACCCGCCCCGAGGCGGACACTTCGATGCTGTCTTTCATGGGCCGTTGCAAGTCACGTTGTTGCGCCACACAGGCTTCGAGGTCCGGCACGCGATCGGTCAGATGGTTGAAGCTGTTGCCCTCGGTTGCGATCCAGGCCATCTCGGCGCTTTCAGCGAGGAGGCAGTTGTAGTCCGTTTCCTGTACCACGCCATGCTGCCGGCCGAATGCTTGATACAGCCCTGGCAACAGGGCCTGCGCCTGGCTCAGGCTGCAGTGGCGGGTGAGGCTCAGGGTCTTGAGGATGCTGTGGTGTTGGGCCTGCAGCGGGTCAAGGCTGGAACCGACCACGCGGCTGACGGCCTGTTGAAAAGCCTCGCTGAAGCGGCCGGGGTGCAGTTCCGAGACAAAGAACTGGGCGATGTCTTCGGGCAGATCCATTTGTCGGTATCCCCAGCCGGTCATGTTCAGCTTGGTCAGCGGGTAGGTTCGCACATCGGTAAAGCCCAGTGGCTCCAGCAAACGGGCAAATGCCTGGCGGCCGCGGGGCAGTTCGCCGTTGGCAGGCCAGTCCACCGTACGGAGGGCGCCATGGTCGAACACTACCTTGCGGCCATGCTGTGCCTGTTCCTGTACATAGCGTCGGCCTTCAGGCACGGCTTCCACCAGTTTGTGCAGCAGGCACAGGTTCAGTGCTTCGGCGAGCCACACCCGGTGCAGTGCCTGTTCATGCCAGTTGAAGCGCAGCAGCCCTTCAGGCACTTCGACATGCTCACGCAACCAGGCGGTGGCCGGTTGGCCGAGCACGGAATCGACAAGGGAGAACAAAGCATCGAAAGCAGGCATGGGGCAGGGCTCTGGCGACGAAATAGACGTCTATCAAAGCCTTTGGCCGTTGCGGCCACAAGCGAAAAAAATTGCGGGGTTCATTCCGTTTTTTCCGGGAAGGAAAAAGCCCCTCACCCTAGCCCTCTCCCGGAGGGAGAGGGGACGGATTGATGGTGTTCTTGAAACCGCGTGCGGTCTGCTCCCTCTCCCTCCGGGAGAGGTACGCACGGGCTCAAGGCGCGAACGGCATCTCACGCTTGTGGTGGGTCTTTTCGTACGTCTTGCAGATGATATTGAACGCTTCTTCGCTCACCGGCTCGCCATGCAAAAAGGCATCGATCTCGGCATAGGTCACGCCGTGGGACGCTTCGTCCGGTTTGCCGGGCTCCAGGTCTTCGAGGTCGGCAGTCGGGACTTTCTCCACCAGCGATTCCGGCGCACCAAAATGCCGCGCAATGGCCCGCACCTGATTTTTCACCAGCCCGCTGAGCGGCGCCAGATCACAGGAACCATCACCGAACTTGGTGAAGAAGCCCATTACCGCCTCGGCGGCATGGTCGGTACCGATCACCAGCCCGCCAGTCGCCCCGGCAATAGTGTATTGCGCCACCATGCGCATACGCGCCTTGGTGTTACCCAGTACAAAGTCCACGGTGGCGGCAGGCTTGCCTTCAAACGCGGTCACTTCAGCCGCCAGGGCCTTGACCGCAGGGCCGATGTTCACGGTCTGGCGCTCGTCCGGGTTGATAAAGTCGACCGCAGCCGTGGCGTCTGCTTCGTCATGCTGCACACCGTAAGGCAGGCGCACGGCAATAAAGCGATAGGCCTGGTCACCGGTCTGTTCGCGCAATTGCTGCACCGCACGTTGGGCCATCAGGCCTGCGGTCAGGGAGTCGACCCCGCCGCTGATGCCCAGTACCAGGGTCTTGAGCCGGGCGTTGTGCAGGCAGCACTGAATGAAAGTGATACGCCGGGCAATCTCGGCCTCAAGGGCTGCGGTGTCTTTGAACGGCGGCTGGACCTTGAGGTCTGCAGCAATCTGACGCTGTACGGCCTGCATGATTCACTCCTTGGGAGAATGTTCAGGAACTTGGAAAACGTGGCGTAAATAGGCGGCGAAGTTGGGGTCGGAGCAATGGGTCTTGCCCGGTTCATCGGAAATCTTGGCCACCGGCGAGCCATTGCAGGCGTTCATTTTAAGCACGATGCTCATTGGCTCAACCCCCGGAATGTCGCAGGTCAGGTTAGTCCCGATACCGAAGCTGACGTTGATCCGGCCGCGCAGCGACCGGAAAATCTCCAGCGCCCGGGGCAGGGTCAGGCTGTCGGAGAACACCAGAGTCTTGCTCATGGGGTCGATGCCCAGCTTGTGGTAATGAGCTATGCATTTTTCGGCCCACACCACAGGGTCGCCGGAGTCGTGGCGCAGGCCGTCGAACAGCTTGGCAAAGTACAGATCGAAATCTTTCAGGAAGGCATCGGTAGTAATGCAGTCCGTCAGCGCGATGCCCAACAAGCCGCGGTACTCGCGCACCCAGCAGTCGAGCGCGGCACTCTGGCTGTCGATCAGCCGTGGGCCCAGTTGCTGGTGCGCCATGATCCATTCGTGGGCCATGGTCCCCAGCGGCTTCATGTCCAGCTCGCGGGACAGGTTGACGTTGCTGGTGCCGACAAAGCGCCCGGGGAAGTCGTGCTTGAGCACACTGACGACTTCTTCTTGCACGCGGTACGAAAACCGTCGACGAGTGCCGAAATCGGCGACTTGCAGTTCAGACAACTCTTCTGCGCTGGCATTGGCCTGCAGCCAGTCAAACTTGCGATACAGCTGCTCCCGGGCCTGTGACAGCACGGTATCGGCATAGCGCGAACGGTTGCGTACTTCGCTGACAATCGCCAGTAACGGCACTTCAAACAGGATCACATGCAGCCACGGCCCGCGCAGGCGGATAACCAGTTCGCCGTTTTCGATGCCGGTGTGTACATAGCGCATATTGAAGCGAAACAGCCCCAAAAAGCGGATGAAGTCGGGCTTCATAAAGGTGATGCGTTCCAGAAACCCCAACTGGTCCTGAGTCATGCTCAGTTCGCACAGGCGTTCGATCTGGTGACGAATTTCGTTGAGGTATGGGCGCAGATCCTCACTGTTGCGGCAGCGGAATTCCCATTCGACTTCGACGTTGGGGTAGTTGTGCAGCACCGCCTGCATCATGGTCAATTTGTAGAAGTCGGTGTCGAGCAGGTTCTGCACGATGCGATCGGCAAATACACTCTCGCTCATAGCGGCAATCTCCATGCTGCCCGTGCCTGATAGCCACGGCGTTCAGCTTTTTCAATGAATGGCGCTAGTGGCGCATATCTGCAGGCGGTTTTGCCAGCGGTTTTTGTGGTCGTAGCCTGTTTCTGCCCGCTCCTACAGGTGTTATCGCGCATCCAGCTGCTCCATGAACCAGCTCACGAATGCCTTTACCTTGGGTACGCCTGCCGTATGTTCAGGATAGGCCAGGTAGTAGGCATCGCGGCTCGGCATCAAGTGCTGCCAGGCGATGACCAGTTTGCCGTCGGCCAATTCCTCTTCCACCAGGAACCTCGGCAGCAGTGCCACGCCACAGCCAACCTGGGCTGCGCGGATGCACATGTAGAAGGTGTCGAAGCGCGGCCCATGGTAGCTGTGATCGGTATGAAACCCCTGATGCTCAAACCACTCGTGCCAGGCCTGTGGCCGCGAAGCGTTCTGCAGCAACACCAGACCTGTGAGTTGGGTCGGGTCGGTCAGTGCCGTGCCCGGCAAGCTTGCTGGCGAACATACGGCGACCAGTTCTTCACTGAACAGCTTCAGGTTCTCGGTGCCGGGCCGTGAGCCCTGGCCGAAGTAAAACGCCAGATCGCTGCGCCCTTGCAGCAAATCGTCGCCTTGCTGCTCATTGCACAGATCCAGATGAATATGCGGATGGCGTATGCCCCAACCTTTGAGGCGCGGCACCAGCCAGCGGGCGCCAAAAGTGGAAGGGGTGGAGACCCGTAGCACTTCTGTTTCGCCGCCATAGGAACGCAGGGTATGGGTCGACATCTCGACCTGGGTCAGGATTTTTCGGACTTCTACCAGATACAAATCCCCTGCTGGAGTCAGCTGCAAGCGGCGGCGCACCCGGCGAAACAGCAAGTGCTGCAACAGCTCTTCGAGCTGCGCGACCTGTTTGCTGACTGCGCTCTGGGTCAGATTCAGCTCTTCGGCCGCACGGGTGAAACTCAGATGACGAGTCACCGCTTCAAAACACTGCAACGCCGTGATCGAAGGTAGATGGCGCTTGTTGAGCATAGAAGGCCTCTGATTGTTGTTGTCAGGCAACGTTACCAGTGCAGCATGAATTTTCGGAATGATATCTCGCTTAAAGGTCGTTTGTTGCCGCCATGCCAGCCAGCTACAACTAAAGGCCTGTGAATCATTTTTTAAAGCTCAAGGAGTGCCTTCAATGGTTGCTGCATTACTGGATCGTCTTGGTGTGAACCCCGCGCTGTACCAGCAGGGCAATCAGCCGGTGTATACGCCGATTGACGGTAGCCAGATCGGTGCCGTGCACTGGGAAGGGGCTGCCGAGGCCGAGCAGCACGTGACCCGCGCCGAACACGCCTTCGAGGCATGGCGCAAGGTGCCTGCCCCGCGTCGTGGGGAACTGGTGCGCCAGTTCGGCGATTTGCTGCGTGAGTACAAGGCCGATCTGGGCGAGCTGGTGTCATGGGAAGCGGGCAAGATCACCCAGGAAGGGTTGGGCGAAGTGCAGGAAATGATCGACATCTGCGACTTTGCAGTTGGCCTGTCGCGTCAGCTCTACGGCTTGACCATCGCCTCGGAGCGACCAGGCCACCATATGCGTGAAACCTGGCACCCGCTGGGTGTGGTGGGTGTGATCAGCGCATTCAACTTTCCGGTGGCCGTGTGGGCGTGGAATACCGCGTTGGCGCTGGTATGCGGCAACGCGGTGATCTGGAAACCATCGGAAAAAACCCCGCTGACGGCGCTGGCCTGTCAGGCCTTGTTTGATCGTGTGTTGAGCTCGTTTGAGGGCGCGCCCAAGTACCTGGCCCAGGTGGTGATTGGTGGTCGTGAAGCGGGCGAAGCCCTGGTTGACGATCCGCGAGTCGCGCTGATCAGTGCCACCGGCAGCACGCGCATGGGCCGCGAAGTGGCACCTAAAATCGCCGCACGCTTTGCCCGCAGTATTCTGGAGCTGGGCGGCAACAATGCGATGATTTTGGCGCCGAGTGCCGACCTGGACATGGCCGTGCGTGCCATCCTGTTCAGTGCTGTCGGTACTGCCGGGCAGCGCTGCACCAGCCTGCGCCGGCTGATTGCCCACGACTCGGTCAAGGAAGAAATTGTCACCCGGCTCAAGGCGGCCTATTCCAAAGTGCGTATCGGTCATCCGCTGGAAGGCAATCTGGTGGGGCCGCTGATCGACAAAAGCAGCTTTGAAAACATGCGTGATGCGCTGGAGCAGGCCCTTAGCGAAGGCGGGCGGGTATTTGGTGGCGAGCGGCAATTGGCGGGCCAGTACCCTGGCGCTTACTACGTGGCCCCGGCGATTGTGGAAATGCCCGAGCAAAGCGACGTGGTGTGCAGCGAGACCTTCGCGCCGATTTTGTATGTGGTCGGTTACAGCGACTTTGCCGAGGCCTTGCGCCTGAACAACGCGGTGCCGCAGGGGCTGTCGTCGTGCATCTTCACCACCGATGTGCGCGAGGCCGAGCAATTCATGTCGGCCACTGGCAGTGATTGCGGGATTGCCAACGTCAATATCGGGCCCAGCGGTGCGGAAATCGGGGGTGCCTTTGGTGGTGAGAAAGAAACCGGGGGCGGTCGCGAGTCGGGCTCGGATGCGTGGCGTGGATATATGCGCCGGCAGACCAATACCGTCAACTACTCACTGGAATTGCCGTTGGCGCAAGGGATTACGTTCGATTGAGGTGATGCAAGCCCTCACCCCCAACCCTCTGCCGGAGGGAGAGGGAGCTGATCTGCTTTTGCCTTTAGTCCCCTCTCCCTCCGGCAGAGGGCCAGGGTGAGGGGCTTTGATTTTGGTTGGGTTTCATTTCTGGAGCTTGGCAATGCCTTTACAAGAACAATGTCTGTGGGAAACCCTTACCCCCCAACGCCCCCAAGCGCCAACCTTCAAGGGCGAGTTGAGCGTTGATGTGTGTGTGATCGGTGCCGGCATCACCGGTTTGTCCGCCGCCATCCATTTGCTCGAGCAGGGCAAAAGTGTCTGTGTGCTCGAAGCCTATCGCACCGGTCATGGCGGCTCAGGCCGCAACGTAGGATTGGTTAATGCCGGGATGTGGATACCGCCCGACGATATCGAAGCCGGTTTCGGCGAGGCTGTCGGCAGCCAGCTCAACCGCATGCTCGGTGCCGCCCCGGGACTGGTGTTCAGCCTGATCGACAAATACCGCATCGACTGCCAGTTGCGCCGTGAAGGCACCCTGCACATGGCCCATAATGCCCGTGGCGAAGCCGATTTGCGCAGCCGTGAAGAACAATGGAAGCGCCGTGGCGCCCCGGTTGAACTGCTCACCGGCGCCGCCTGCGAAGCCGCTACCGGCACCACAAAAATCGCCGCCGCCTTGCTCGACCGTCGCGCCGGCACCCTCAACCCTATGGCCTACACCTCGGGCCTGGCCAAGGCAGCCTGTGATCTGGGCGGGCAGCTGTTCGATCATTCCCCGGTCACCGGACTTGAACGCCAAGGCCTACGCTGGTCAGTGCAAACGGCCCACGGTGCGGTAAGTGCAGAGCAGGTGGTGCTGGCGTCCAATGCCTACACCGAAGGCGAGTGGACTGACTTGCGACGTAACTTTTTCCCCGGTTATTACTACCAGGTCGCCTCCAAACCTCTGACCGACGCCAGCGCAGCGCGAATCTTGCCAGGCGGCCAAGGGTCGTGGGACACCCGCCAGGTATTGAGCAGTATCCGTCGCGATGCCGACGGCCGTTTACTGCTCGGCAGCCTGGGCAACGGCAATCAGAAGCCTGCGTGGTTTCTCAAGGCCTGGGCCGACCGCGTGCAGCAGCATTATTTCCCGTACCTCAAGGGCGTGGAATGGGAATGCACCTGGACGGGCTGCATCGCATTTACGCCCGATCATCTGATGCGCTTATTTGAACCGGCGCCCGGTTTGGTGGCAGTCACCGGCTATAACGGTCGCGGTGTAACCACAGGCAGCGTGGTCGGCAAGGCCTTTGCCGACTATTTGTGCAGTGGCGATGCCAAGGCCTTGCCAATCCCCTTTGCACCGATGCGGCCGCTGTCTGGCACGGGGTTGCGCAGTTGTTTATACGAAGCCGGTTTTTCGCTGTATCACGCCGGCCAATGTTTAAGAATTGTGATCTGACGCGGTTTTTTTCTGGGCGCCCCGACGTTTTGCCTGGCAGCGGCTAGCCTTAAGTGGTGCGGCCTGTAGCAGTCCTGCACCGAGAGTGTGCAGTTCGGTGACGCAAGTGGTTACAGGACGTTTGCGCAACCCGGGGCAACCTGGTTGCAATACCGGCTGCGGCAGGTGGCGCCTGTAGAAACATAGCGGTTTTACCTTCCTCGGTTTAGACGGTTGCACGCCCAATGAAAATGGGCTCGAAACAGTCGATATAACAACAATAGAACGACTTTTTTAAGAATAAAAAGCCAATGGCACGCGGCTTGCTCAGCGCTTTAGGTGAAGTCGAAGTGCCATCTAATAAAACCTCAGGAGCACCACCTCATGTCGCAGACGTTCTACAAGAAAGGTTTTCTGGCCCTCGCCGTAGCAGCTGCATTGGGCGTTTCTTCGTTTGTTCAGGCTGATCTGAAAATTGGTGTTGCCGGCCCGATGACTGGCGCCAACGCAGCTTTTGGCGAGCAGTACATGAAGGGTGCCAAGGCAGCGGCAGACAAGATCAACGCCGCCGGTGGGGTCAACGGCGAGAAGATCGTTCTGGTGGCCGGGGACGATGCCTGCGAGCCGAAACAGGCCGTAGCCGTCGCCAACCGTTTGGTCGACCAGGACAAAGTGGCCGGTGTAGTAGGGCACTTCTGTTCTTCATCGACCATTCCGGCGTCTGAGGTGTACGCCGATGCCGGTGTGATTGCGATCACTCCTGGCTCCACCAACCCGGCGGTGACCGAGCGTGGCCTGAGCGCGATGTTCCGCATGTGTGGTCGTGATGACCAGCAGGGCATTGTGGCGGCGGATTACATTGTTGATGTGCTCAAAGGCAAGAAAGTGGCCGTTCTGCACGACAAGGACACCTATGGCCAGGGCCTGGCGGACGCCACCAAGGCGCAACTGATCAAGCGCGGCGTGACCCCTGTGTTGTACGAAGGCCTGACCCGAGGCGAAAAAGACTTCAGTGCCGTGGTGACCAAAATCCGCTCCAACGGGGCCGACGTGGTGTATTTCGGTGGCCTGCACCCGGAAGCCGGCCCGCTGGTACGCCAACTGCGTGAGCAAGGCCTCAAGGATGTGAAGTTCATGTCCGATGATGGTGTGGTCACCGACGAACTGGTTACCACCGCAGGCGGCCCGCAGTACGTTGACGGCGTTTATATGACCTTCGGTGCCGACCCGCGCCTGTTGCCAGACAGCAAGGTGGTGGTTGAAGAGTTCCGTAAGGCTGGCACCGAACCAGAGGGCTACACCCTGTACGCCTATGCTTCGGTCCAGGCCCTGGCTGACGCCTTTGCCGGCGCCAAATCCAACAAGGGTGAAGATGCTGCCAAGTGGCTCAAGGCCAACCCGGTTAAAACCGTGATGGGTGAGAAAGCCTGGGACAGCAAAGGTGACCTTAAAGTCTCCGACTACGTTATGTACCAGTGGGACAAAGACGGTAAATATCACCAACTGGAAAAACAGAAGTGAGATGAGTCACCTACCTGATGCCAGCTTCGGCGGGCATCAGGTAGGGATGGATCTGCACCACCTGTCTTCTTTTCCAGGAGTCGCGCACACCCTGCCAGCCAAGCTGTCCTGTGACGGCGTGGATGGCTTGCGTCTGCGCAAAGGCTCCAGTGCGTGAGATTGCGTTATGGATGGTATTTTCCTACAGCAACTGCTGAACGGCCTGACCCTCGGGTCTGTCTACGGCCTGATCGCCATCGGCTACACAATGGTCTACGGCATCATCGGCATGATCAACTTCGCCCACGGCGAGGTGTACATGATCTCTGCTTACCTCGCGGCGATCAGTCTGGCTCTGTTGGCATACTTCGGTATCGAATCCTTCCCGTTGTTGATGTTGGGCACCCTTATTTTCACGGTGGTGGTCACGGGCGTGTATGGCTGGGTGATCGAGCGCGTGGCCTACAAGCCGCTGCGCAATTCCACACGGTTGGCGCCGCTGATTAGCGCCATTGGTATCTCCCTTATCCTGCAGAACTATGTGCAAATCGCCCAAGGCTCACGTCAGCAGGGCGTACCGACGTTACTTAGCGGGGCGTGGCGGGTCGATATCGGCTCAGGCTTCGTACAGCTGACCTACACCAAAGTCTTTATTCTGCTCGCCGCCTTTGTGGGCATGGGCCTGCTTACTTACATCATCAAGTACACCAAGCTGGGCCGCATGTGCCGCGCCACCCAGCAGGATCGCAAGATGGCGTCGATCCTGGGGATCAATACCGACCGGGTGATTTCCTACGTGTTCGTGATCGGTGCCGCCATGGCCGCGCTGGCTGGTGTGCTGATTACCATGAACTACGGCACGTTCGACTTCTATGCCGGTTTCATCATCGGGATCAAGGCCTTCACCGCAGCGGTGCTCGGCGGCATCGGTTCACTGCCGGGGGCCATGCTCGGCGGGATCATCCTGGGTATTTCCGAGTCGCTTTTTGCCGGGTTGATTAACTCGGATTACAAGGATGTATTCAGTTTCTCACTGCTGGTGCTGATTCTGATTTTCCGTCCTCAAGGCCTGCTGGGTCGTCCTCTCGTGGCGAAGGTGTAAGTATGTCTGTAGCCATTAATAAACCGATTGATATCAAAAAAAGCGTAGTCGACTCGATCCTGGCCGGGTTGATTTCATTGATTGTGTTCGGGCCCATCGTAGGGGTGGTGCTCGACGGTTACAGCTTCAACCTGCAACCGGCCCGGGTAGGCTGGCTGGTGGCTATCGTTATGGTCGGGCGCTTTGCCCTGAGCCTGTTTTTACAGACTGCCAAAGGGCTGAAAATCCTGCAGGGCTTTGAGTCCACAGGCTCGGGCGTGCATGTGCTGGCACCGGACTACAAGTCGCGGCTGCGCTGGATCGTGCCGTTGCTGATCGTGATTGCCATCGTGTTTCCGTTTTTCGCCAATAAATACATTCTGACCGTGGTCATCCTTGGGCTGATTTACGTGCTGCTGGGCCTGGGGCTGAATATCGTGGTCGGCCTGGCGGGGTTGCTCGACCTGGGGTATGTGGCGTTCTATGCCATCGGCGCTTATGGTCTGGCGCTGGGCTATCAATACTTGGGGCTGGGTTTCTGGACGGTGCTGCCGCTGGCGGCCATTGCGGCGGCGATGGCGGGATGCATTCTGGGGTTTCCGGTGTTGCGCATGCACGGTGACTACCTGGCCATCGTGACCCTGGGCTTTGGTGAAATCATCCGTCTGATCCTCAACAACTGGCTGTCGTTTACCGGCGGGCCAAATGGCATGCCGGTGCCATCGCCGACCTTTTTCGGCCTGGAGTTCGGCCGGCGCGCGAAAGATGGCGGGGTGCCATTTCATGAGTTCTTCGGCCTGGAATACAACCCCAATATCAAGTTCCTGTTTATCTATATCGTGCTGTTTCTGGTGGTGCTGCTGGTGTTGTACATCAAGCACCGCCTGACCCGCATGCCGATCGGCCGCGCCTGGGAAGCGCTGCGCGAAGACGAAATTGCCTGCCGTTCCATGGGCCTCAACCATGTGCTGGTCAAGCTGTCGGCGTTCACCATTGGTGCCTCCACGGCTGGCCTGGCCGGGGTGTTCTTTGCCAGCTACCAGGGTTTTGTTAACCCTTCCTCGTTCACCTTCTTCGAGTCGGCGCTGATCCTCGCCATTGTGGTGCTCGGCGGCATGGGCTCGACAGTGGGCGTGGTGATCGCCGCATTCGTGCTGACGGTGGCTCCTGAACTGTTGCGCAGCTTTGCCGAGTACCGGGTGCTGCTGTTTGGTGTGTTGATGGTGTTGATGATGATCTGGCGACCGCGAGGCCTGATCCGCATCAGCCGTGTCGGAGTTGCGCCACGCAAGGGGGTTGCGCCATGAGCGAATTGTCAAAAGACGACGTGGTGCTCTCGGTCGACAAACTGATGATGCACTTTGGCGGGATCAAGGCCCTGAGCGATGTCAGCCTCAAGGTCAAACGCAACTCGATCTTTGCCCTGATCGGCCCCAACGGTGCCGGTAAAACCACAGTGTTCAACTGCTTGACCGGCTTTTACAAAGCCAGCGGCGGCAGGATCGAACTCAATGCCCGCGGTACTCGTACCAACGTGATCAAGCTACTGGGGGAGCCGTTCAGGCTGAGCGACTTTGTATCGCCCAAGGCGTTTGCCAGCCGGCTGTATTACAAAATGTTCGGCGGAACACATCTGGTCAACCGCTCGGGTCTGGCGCGCACGTTCCAGAATATCCGCCTGTTCAAGGAAATGTCGGTACTGGAAAACCTGCTGGTGGCCCAGCATATGTGGGTCAACCGCAACATGCTCGCCGGCATCCTCAATACCAAGGGCTATCGCAAGGCTGAAAGCGATGCGCTGGATCATGCCTTCTACTGGCTGGAGGTGGTTGACCTGGTGGACTGTGCCAATCGCCTGGCCGGTGAATTGTCCTATGGCCAGCAGCGACGCCTGGAGATTGCCCGGGCCATGTGTACGCGGCCGCAAATCATCTGCCTGGACGAACCGGCGGCAGGCCTCAACCCGCAGGAAACCGAAGCGTTGAGCGGGATGATCCGCCTGCTGCGCGACGAACACGACCTGACGGTGGTGTTGATCGAGCACGACATGGGCATGGTCATGAGCATTTCCGATCACATCGTGGTGCTCGACCACGGCAACGTGATTGCCGAAGGCGGGCCTGAGGCCATCCGCAACGACCCCAAAGTGATTGCGGCCTACCTTGGCGCAGACGAAGAGGAGCTGATATGACGGGCACGATCCTCGAGCTCAAGGAACTGGACGTTCACTACGGGCCGATCCAGGCCCTGAAAAAAGTCTCGATGCATATTGAGGAGGGCGAAACGGTAAGCCTGATCGGCTCCAACGGCGCGGGTAAATCCACGTTGCTGATGTCGATTTTTGGCCAGCCCCGGGCCAGCGGCGGGCAAATTATCTACCAGGGGGTGGACATTACCCACAAGTCCTCGCACTACATCGCCTCCAACGGTATCGCCCAGTCGCCGGAAGGCCGTCGCGTGTTTCCGGACATGTCGGTGGAAGAAAACCTGCTGATGGGCACCATCCCCATTGGCGACAAATATGCCGACGAAGACATGCAGCGCATGTTCGAGTTGTTCCCCCGGCTCCTGGAGCGGCGCAATCAGCGGGCCATGACCATGTCGGGTGGCGAACAGCAAATGCTCGCCATTGCCCGAGCGCTGATGAGCCGGCCCAAGCTGCTGTTGCTGGATGAGCCCAGCCTGGGGTTGGCACCGATTGTGGTGAAGCAGATTTTTGCCACGCTGCGGGAGCTCGCAGGCACTGGCATGACCATCTTTCTGGTGGAGCAGAACGCCAACCATGCCCTGCGGTTGTCGGACCGGGCCTATGTGATGGTCAACGGTGAAATCCGTCTGACCGGCACCGGCAAGGAACTGCTGAGTAACGAGGAGGTGCGTAACGCTTATTTGGGCGGGCATTAACAGGCATTTCACATCTCTCTGTGTGGGAGCGAGCCTGCTCGCGATGGCATCACTGCGGTTTGTTTGAATCACCGCGTCGATCCCATCGCGAGCAGGCTCGCTCCCACATGTCTTTTTGTCAGACAATTCCACCCCGCCCGCCCTCGCCGCAAATTGTGGAAAACAATATTACAACGCTGTGAAAGCGCGACATAAAGCCGCTGCAATTACCTGTTTTGTCATCATTTTGACTTGTCCCCGTTTGCTGTGGAGGTGGCTGTGGGTAACGTGGGAGTAGTTGGCTGTAGCCCTTTATTTACAAGGTGTCCAGCTGGGTGGTTATTTTTCGACCAGCGGCTTTTGCGCAGCCGTTGCGCCGATTTGTCAACAGGTTTGTACGGGTGTAAAGAGCGTCTGGAAATAATGACTAACCTGTGGATAAGTCTGTGGTTAAACTCTGGAAAGAATGCTCCAGGCAGCGTAATTACTGGCCTCTGGCTATCTGGCGGATTTTCCACGGTTGCACCTTTTTGGGGCGTCTGCATGCGGGGTGTGCCCGGGTCAAGTTAAAAAGTCTTACCGATGCTCTCTATCCCTTGTGGATCGGGGCTTTGCGCTTTTTGGAGTTGCCCCCAAAGACTGTGGACGGGCCTGTGGATAAGGTGAGCGCATATGGCTCCAGCCCTTGTTCGTCGTGGCTTGTCGCGTGCTGGTTGTTTTTTGTACAGACTTGTTGCGAAAACACCGCAGGTTGCCGCTGAACGCTAGCCGGGGCATTCTGCTCAACGTCCAATTCAACGGCGGCCGATGCCCGCCAGCCAAGGAGAACATGATGACTTCCACCCTGTTTATTACGGGCGCGACTTCCGGATTTGGTGAAGCATGTGCACGCAAGTTTGCACAGGCAGGCTGGAAACTGGTGTTGACGGGGCGACGCGAAGACCGTTTGAAAGCATTGTGCGAAGAGTTATCCAAGCAAACCGAAGTACACGGCCTGGTGGTGGATGTGCGCGACCGTGCCGCGATGGAAGCGGCGATTGCCGGTTTGCCTCCTTCGTTCAGCACATTGCGTGGGCTTATCAACAACGCGGGCCTGGCCCTGGGCACCGACCCTGCGCCCAAATGCGATCTCGACGATTGGGAGACCATGGTCGACACCAATATCAAGGGCCTGCTCTACACCACCCGCCTGCTGTTGCCACGACTGATTGCCTACGGCCGTGGTGCCGGGATCGTTAACCTGGGTTCCATCGCGGGTAGTTATCCTTACCCCGGCAGCCATGTGTATGGCGGTACCAAGGCGTTTGTAAAACAGTTCTCCCTGAACCTGCGCTGCGATTTGCAGGGCACGGGCGTGCGGGTCAGCAACGTTGAGCCGGGCCTGTGCGAGAGCGAGTTCTCGATGGTGCGCTTTGGCGGCGACAAGGCTCGCTACGACGCGACCTATCAGGGCGCCGAACCGATTCAGCCAGAAGACATCGCCGAGACCATTTTCTGGGTGCTCAATACTCCGGCCCACGTCAACATCAACCGCCTTGAGCTGATGCCCGTCACGCAGTCCTGGAGCGGTTTTGCCATCGAGCGCCACGCCAAGGAGTAAACTCACCCCTGGCAGCCCACCTGCGACCTCCTGAGGGGGTCGCATTCAATCGGGCTGAAAAGGAGTTTGTGTGAGTAACCGTGGTGAGCAGAAACTGCTCAAGCAATCGACCGTTCTAATGTTCGCGGTGGCCATTGCCGGCATCGTGACGGGTTTTATTTCGGGTTCCGAATCCATCATGTTCGATGGGTTTTTCTCTCTGATCGCGACTTTTATCAAAGTGCTGATGCTGATTACGGCGCAACTGATCGCCAAGGAAAGCAACCAGCGTTTCCAGTTCGGTTTTTGGCACCTTGAGCCCATGGTGCTGCTGATTGAAGGCAGCTTCCTGTTGTTGATTGCGATCTACGCCTTTCTCAATGGCGTGTTCGGCATTATCAATGGCGGGCGCGATATCGAGCTGGGGCTGGTGATCGTCTATGCGGCGGTGTTCACCGTTGTTGAATTTGCCTACTACTTCTGGGTAAAGCGCAAAAATCGCAAGCTCAAGTCAACCCTGATCCAGTTCGATAATGTCAGCTGGCTGGTGGATGCCATGTTGTCGGTGGGGCTGTTGATAAGTTTTGTCACAGCGTTGCTCTTGAAGCAGCAGGGTTATGCACAGTGGGCCGCTTATGTTGACCCGGCGATCCTGATTTTGCTGGCGCTGAGCATGCTTGCGCCGGCGTTCAAGATCCTCAAGCCGGCCTTGCGTGATGTGCTCGGGATTGTCCCGGACGCGCTGGATGACAAGGTGCGGGATGTGCTCGAGGAAATGTCGGCGCGGCATGGTTTTGAAGGCTACAAAACCTATGTGCAGAAGCACGGGCGGGCACGGTTTATAGAGATTCATATCGTGTTGCCGGCAGGTTATCCACTGACCAGCGTGAAGACCCTTGATGCACTGCGCGAAGAGATCTCCGGGTTGCTGGGTGCCGCGGACAGTGCGCGCTGGCTGACCATCAGCTTTACCGGTGATCGTAAGTGGATTGCCTGAGCCAGCCTTGAGTGGTGGGAGCGGGCTTGCTCGCGATTCAGGCGGCGCGGTTTGTCAGGACTATTTCGGTGATGCCATCGCGAGCAAGCCCGCTCCCACAGCTGTTGGTGTTAGCCGAGGTATTGCGCCAAACCGCTGTAACAGGTGGCCAGATGATAAGGCGTGGTCGACGGCATATCCTCGCGGCTGACCTTGCCCGCGCCATCGCGGCATTCGTACCAGCCACCGGCATGTAGAAACTTCTGCTGCAGCGCCAGCAATTGACGCTGCACCTGTGCCTGGCTGTTCGGGCGCAAGGTCAGGGCGCGCAGGTACTCGGCCTGTGCCCAGATACGCTGGGTACCATCGCGCAGGCTGCCATCAGGGGCCAGCATGCCGCACACCGCGCCGCTCTGCGGGTCGAGCCCCACCTGCTCGGCAAACCCGAACGCCCGCTCCAGCGAACCGTGCAACGGCGTCTGGCGCAGCAGTGGCGAAGACTCCAGCAAAAAGAACCACTCGAATTGATGCCCCGGTTCAAACCAGTTATCCACAGCTCCGAGCGGTTTTTCCAGCATGATGTTATGCACAGGCTCGATAAAGCGCTGTTGCATACCCTCGGCCAGGGCCAGCAAGGCCGTCTGCACTGGCTTATCGTCACGTACCGACAAAGTGGCCAGGAACGCTTCGGCCAGGTGCATCAACGGGTTTTGCAGCGGGCCGCTGCCCAGTGGCGACCAATCCCGCTCCAGGCTGGCTTCATACAGGCCGTTGCCGTCATTGAAACGTTCAGCCACCACTGCCAGTGCGCCATTGAGCGCCGACGCCACCTGTGGCTCGCGCACTTTCGCCCAGTAATGGGCACAGGCAAAGATGATAAAGGCGTGGGTGTAGAGGTCTTTGCGTTGATCCAGCGGCGCGCCATCGGGGCCGATGCTGTAGAACCAGCCACCGTGCTCGGCGTCATGAAAATGCAGGTGCAGCGAGCGGAACAGTTCAGCAGCGCGTTCGGCGGCACCGGGGAACGCCGGGTCGTCGATCAGGCTGGCGAACAGGTACAGCTGCCGTGCGCAAGCCATGGCGCGATAGCGCTGGGGTGGCAGCGGCTGGTGCGCGGGGCTCAAGGCCTCGAAGGGCAGTGCGAGTTCGGCATTCCAGCCGGGGCCTTGCCAGAGCGGCACGATGACCTGGCGAAAATGCTGCTGTACTGCCGCAAATTGGGCGGTCAGTTCAAGCGGGAAGTCGGAGCTGGCTACATCAGGCATCGGTGGGTGTCGTCACGGCTGGGGCGATTGCGCGACATGATACACCGTGATTCCCCGGATGATCTCAACTCTGTGGGAGCGAGCCTGCTCGCGATGGCATCGCTGCGTTTTTCTGATGTACCCCGTCGCGGCCATCGCGAGCAGGCTCGCTCCCACAGATGATTTCACCGCTATTGGATCAACAATCCCTGACGCTCGATAAACGCCACGATGGTGTCCAGGCCATGTCCGGTCTTCTGGTTGCTGAACACAAAGGGTTTTGCACCGCGCATGCGCTTGGTGTCGCTGTCCATCAGTTCCAGCGATGCGCCCACCAGCGGCGCAAGGTCGATTTTGTTGATCACCAGCAGGTCTGATTTGCAGATCCCCGGCCCGCCCTTGCGCGGTAACTTGTCCCCGGCGGACACGTCGATCACGTAAATCGTCAAATCGGACAGCTCCGGGCTGAAGGTGGCCGACAAGTTATCCCCACCCGATTCCACCAGAATCAGATCAAGGCCGGGAAAGCGTCGGTTCAACTGATCCACAGCCTCCAGGTTGATCGACGCATCTTCACGAATCGCTGTGTGCGGGCAGCCGCCGGTTTCTACACCGATGATCCGCTCTGGAGCCAGCGCCTCATTGCGCACCAGAAAGTCAGCATCTTCACGGGTGTAGATATCGTTGGTGACGACGGCCAGGTTGTACTTTTCCCGCAGGGCCAGGCACAGGGCCAGGGTGAGCGCAGTTTTGCCGGAGCCTACCGGGCCACCGATGCCAACACGCAAAGGCTGTGTGTTCATTGCTTTCTCCTAGGAACGAAACAGGCGGCTGTACTGGCGCTCGTGGGCCATGCTCGCCAAAGACAGGCCGAAAGCGGCACTGCCAATGTGGGATAAGTGGAGGCTACTGGCGTGTTGCTGGGCCTGCTGCAACGCAGCCAACAGTTCGCTGGTCATGCGCTGGGCCGCTTGCTGGCCCAAGGGCAGGGTTTTCATCAGCACGGCCAACTGGTTTTCCAGCCAGCTCCAGAGCCAGGCGGCCAATGCGTCCTGTGGGTCGATGCCCCAGGCACGGGCGGCCAATGCCCAGCCCAGCGCCAGATGGGGCTCGGCCTGTTGTGCGAGAAACTCGCGTGCGGGCTCGTCCAGCTCCGGTAAGCCGGTGAGTAACTGTTGCAGGGAATACCCCATTTGCCGGCTTTCCTGATGCAGTTCGCGGGTTTCACGGCTGGCGCGATGCTCGTCACACAAACGCTGCAAAGCGTTCCAGTCTTGATCCGCTGCGGCCTGACAGTGGGCGAGCAACAAGGGCGCCTCGAAGCGGGCGAGGTTGAGCAGCAATTGATCGCGGATCCAGCGCGCTGCCGTGGCCGGGTCAGCCACGCGGCCGTTTTCAACGGCCATTTCCAGCCCCTGGGAATAGCTGTAGCCGCCAATGGGCAGCTGCGGGCTGGCCAGGCGCAAGAGCGCCCAGGCCGGGTTCACAAGCGCACACCAAACTGATGCAACCGCGGGGCGTAGTTGAAGTCCTCTTCGCCCGCACGGGAGTGGTGATGGCCACCGCCATAGGCGCCGTGTTCGGGCTGAAACGGTGCTTCGATGGCCTCGATATGGGCACCCAGTTGCTCCAGCATGGCCTTGAGCACGTAGTCGTCAAGCAGGCGTAACCAGCCATCACCCACTTGCAGGGCGACGTGGCGGTTGCCCAGGTGATAAGCGGCGCGGGTCAGTTCAAAAGCATTGCAGCAGGTGACATGCAGGAGCTTTTCGGGGCTGGCACAGACGCGCACGATGCGCCCGTCCTGAGCCTGCAGAAATTCGCCATCAACCAGCGGTGACTGGCCACGGTCAAGGAACAGGCCGACATCTTCGCCGCTGCTGCTGAAACAACGCAGGCGACTTTTGCTGCGGGCTTCGAAGTTCAGGTGTAACTCGGCGCTCCACACGGGGTGGGACTGGACTCTGCGATGAATCACCAGCATCGGAAGGCTTCCTGCAATGGACATTACTCCAACCACAGCAAGGGGCTTGCCAACCCGGTCGGAGGCTGCAAATGCAGGCCCAAAAAGGGTGCAGAAAGATGAAGATGTTCTATATAAGTGCGCAATCTGCGCATCGGCGCACCAATGGGGTGCGCTTGCGATTACTCGGTACTGCCCAGGCCTTTCCAGTGCTTGAGCCCGATAAAAATAAAGCGCAGTTGCTGACTGATCTTGGCCTGGGGCTGCAGGTGATCGGGCAGTGAATCTGCAGGCGGGTCGATCACGTCGGGCAAGGCGGCAAATACGCTTTTGACCACCAGATCGGCGATCACGGTAAGGCCGGCATGATTCAGGTGCGCTAACTTGGGCTTGGAGCCAAGGTCGGCCGCCAGATCCGAAGTGATGTCTTCGCGCAGGGCGCCAATGGCCTGGCGAACCGGTTGCGAACCGCCGTATTGCTCGCGGGCCAGAAACAGAAACTGCGAGCGGTTGGCTTCTACCACGTCGAGAAAAATTCGCACCGAGGCGTTGATCACACCGCCCATAAACAGTTCGTTGTGACGCACCAGGCGAATGGTTTCACGAAAGGTCTGGCCGACTTCACTGACTAGGGCCAGGCCCAGTTGGTCCATGTCGCTGAAGTGGCGATAAAAACCGGTCGGCACGATGCCAGCGGTCTTTGCGACTTCGCGCAGGCTCAGGCTGCCAAAGCCGCGACCCGACTCCATCAAGTGGCGGGCAGCATCCATCAGCGCAAGGCGGGTTTGTTGCTTCTGTTCGGCACGAGGCAGCATCGGGGCTGGTATTCCAGACAAGTACAGCGGCGCACTCTAGCAAATCGGCTTTGATGACGTCGAACGGTGTACTGCACAAAGTGTGGGGGCGGGCTTGCTCGCGATGCAGGTTACGCGGGCTAGCGGATCAGCGGCAGGGATGCATTGGCGAGCAAGCCCGCTCCCACACCTGCGAAAGGCTTAGCTCGCATGCTTGTTGCGTTCTGCCAGACGATCGGCGCCACCTTCGGCGACAAACTGGCTGCCCGGAGTGCGATCGTAGCCATCTTCGGCATAGCTGTTTTGTTGGTCCAGGGTACGTTGTGCGCCGTCTTCGGCAACCGGGTTGAGCGGCTGGCTCAAGGAGCTCGATGCTGGTTGGGCCATTGGGGTGGGCTCTTCATCGGCAGGCATGGCGAAGGCGTTGAAGGCCATCAGTGAAAGGGAAAGACCAAACAGGACTGGGCGTTTCATGGTGTGTGCTCCGTAGCAATGCAACTAAGTAGGTGTGATGGCAATGCTACGCTTGGCTGCCGGATATCAAAGTTCATACGGCCAATGGTGATAATCGACAAAATTGATTGTTCAGGCTGGGAGGCTCTAGCCCGGAGCTTTTGAAATTTTTAATACGAAAGCCGTACCGGGGTTAAACCTTCCGGCGTCTTTGCCAGTCGTACATTTATGGCGTCGTAACTGGGACGTTCTGTGGAATTCAAGGAGCCGTGACATGACGCGCACCCGTAAGACCCTTGCCTGGGCAGGCGGTATTTTCGTTCTGCTGGTGGCCGTGCTGGTGGTGATCCTCGCTACCTTCGACTGGAACCGCATCAAGCCGACCATCAACAGCAAAGTGTCTGAAATCCTCCACCGCCCGTTTGCTATTAACGGTGACCTGGCTGTGCGCTGGCAGCGCGAAGAGGATCAGGGCGGCTGGCGGGCCTGGGTGCCGTGGCCCCATGTGATTGCTCAGGACCTGACCCTGGGCAACCCCGAGTGGGCGAAAACTGCGCAAATGGCCAGCCTGAAAAGAGTCGAGCTGCGCCTGTCGCCGCTGGCGCTGTTGACCCAAACCGTGGATATCCCGCGCATCAATCTGACAGAGCCCAGCGCCAGTCTTGAGCGCCTGGCTGATGGCCGGGCGAACTGGACCTTTACCTTCGACCCCAAGGACCCGGATGCCGAGCCTTCAGCCTGGACGCTGGACATCGGTGCTATCGGCTTCGACAAGGGGCATGTGACCCTCAATGACCAGACCCTGAAAACCCGACTGGACGTGCTGATCGACTCGCTGGGCAAACCCATCCCGTTTAGCGAGATCGTCGGCGAAAAAGACGCGAAAAAGGCCCTGGAGAAGGGCGGCAAACCGCAGGACTATGCGTTCGCCCTCAAGGTCAAAGGCCAGTACCACGGTCAGCAGCTCAACGGCAGCGGTAAAATTGGCGGTCTGCTGGCATTGCAGGACGCGACTCAGCCTTTCCCGTTGCAAGCCCGGGTCAGCATTGCCGACAGCCATGTCGAGCTGGCCGGGACCTTGACCGATCCGCTCAATCTGGGTGCCCTGGACCTGCGCCTGAAATTGGCCGGTACCAGCCTGAGTAACCTCTATCCGTTGACCGGCGTGACCTTACCGGATTCGCCGCCGTACTCCACCGACGGCCATTTGACCGCCAAACTGCGTGAAGCCAGTGGCGCGACCTTCAGCTATGAAAATTTCAACGGCAAAATCGGCAGCAGTGATATCCATGGCGATCTGAAATACGTGGCCAGCCAGCCGCGGCCCAAGCTGTCCGGCAAGCTGGTGTCCAACCAGTTGCTGATGGCTGACCTGGGGCCGTTGATCGGTGCCGACTCCAACACCCAGCAAAAAGCCCGGGGCAGCGAGAGCAAGCAGCCTGCGGGCAAGGTGCTGCCGGTGGAAGAGTTTCGCACCGAGCGCTGGCGCGATATGGACGCAGACGTAGAACTCACCGGCAAACGTATCGTGCAAAGCGCCGAGCTGCCGTTTACCGACCTCTACACCCATGTGGTGCTCAATGATGGCGAACTGAGTCTTGAGCCGCTGCGTTTTGGCGTGGCAGGTGGCAAGCTGGATGCGCAGATTCGTCTCAACGGCCGTGCTGCGCCCCTAAAAGGCAGCGCCAGGCTGACCGCGCGCAACTTTAAACTCAAGCAACTGTTTCCCACCTTTGAGCCGATGAAAACCAGCTTCGGCGAACTCAATGGTGATGCCACGATTACCGGTACCGGCAATTCGGTGGCCAAGTTGTTGGGCACCGCCAACGGTGATCTGAAGATGATCATCAATGACGGCGCTATCAGTCGCAGCCTTATGGAAATTGCCGGCCTGAACGTAGGCAACTATGTAGTGGGCAAGATTTTTGGCGACGAGGACGTGAAGATCAACTGCGCGGCAGCGGACCTGGGGATCAAGAACGGGCTGGCCAGTACCCGATTGTTTGTTTTCGATACCGAGAACGCGATTATCTATATCGATGGCACGATCAACCTTGCTACCGAGCAGCTGGACTTGAAGATCACTCCAGAGTCCAAGGGCTTGCGTCTGTTTTCGTTGCGTTCACCGCTGTATGTACGCGGTACCTTTGCCAACCCTTCAGCGGGTGTGCAAGCCGTGCCGCTGCTGTTACGTGGTGCGGGCATGGTGGCATTGGGTGTGATTGCGGGGCCGGCGGCGGGATTACTGGCGTTGGTCGCCCCAAGCGGTGGCGAACCCAACCAGTGCGCGCCGCTGCTGCAACAAATGCAGCAGGGCAAGGTGCCGAAGACGGTGAAGTAGATCAAAAGTCCCTCACCCTCTCCCGGAGGGAGAGGGGACTAAAGGCAAAAGTGGATCCGGGCAACGCCACCAGTTGACTCCCTCTCCCTGCGAAGGCTTGAGCCGGACATCGAAAGCGGGCAGGGAGAGGGCTGGGGTGAGGGCTAAATCACGCCGCCCGCAACGGCGTAGTCCAGCGCTCCGACAGAATTACCCCTCCCAGAGTCAGCGCCCCGCCAATCAGGTGATAGGCATGTAGTTGCTCTTTGAGCACCACCGCTGCGATCAGCGCGGTAATCAACGGCAGCAGGTTGAAGAACAGCGTGGTACGGCTCGGGCCAAGGTTGGCCACGGCTTTCATCCAGGCCAGCGGTGCGATCATCGACGCCAGCACACAGGCATAAAGCACCAGCCCCATGTTATGCACCGTCGGGCCGACCTTAGGTGAGGCCAGGTACAGCGGAAACAACACCACAATCGCCACCAGCACCTGCATATACAGCATCTGCAGCGGCGGCAGGCGCAGTTGCCATTTTTTCAGCAGGGTGCTGTAAACCGCATAGGCCAGGGTGGCGACCAGCATCATCGCGTCACCCAGGTTGAGGCCATGATCAAGCAAGGCCGCCAGGCTGCCGCTCGACACCACCACCAGTACCCCGACAAACGATACGACCGCGCCCACCAAGGCCCCGGCAGTCAGGCGCTCCCCCAGGCTGATAATCGACATGCTCAGCACCATCAGCGGCATCAATGACAGGATAATGCCCATATTGGTCGCCGACGTACGGGCCGCCGCGTAGTAGGCCAGGCTCTGGTACACCGCCATGCCGAGCACGCCGAGGATGAAAATCTTGCCCAGGTTGGGGCGGATGATCGGCCAGTTGCTCATCACCGGCTTGAGCATAAAGGGGGTAAACAGCAGGCCAGCCAGCAGCCAGCGATAAAAGCCGATCTCGGACGGGAAGATCGCTCCCACCGCAAGCTTGTTGATAACGGTATTGCCGGCCCAGATCAAAATGGCCAGTAGCGGGTAAGCGTATTGCATCGGTGACAACCACAGGGTTAATAAGCGGCGATTATCCGCTTGTCTGTCTGCGAGCCTATACTGCGATCCAGCCAACCTCACCCCGTATCCAGACAGCATGCACAAGAATCTGATCAACGTCCCCGAGTTCGACGGTCTGCCAGCGCCGGTTTACTTTCGCTATGCCGAGATTGAGGCCCACAGCCATGCCGTGCCCCATACCCATGCCTGGGGCTCACTGGATTATGTGGCCCACGGTGTGATGCGCTTTGAAGTCGATGGCCGGCGCTTTATGTCGCCGCCGCAATACGCGGTCTGGGTGCCGCCCAACACCGAGCACAGTGCCTACAACGCCCAGGCGATTGTTTATCGCTCTGTGTATCTGGATGCCGTGCATTGCCAGCACTTGCCGACCACCCCGGTCACCCTGGCTATCAGCGATATTCTCAAGGCCATCCTCAGCGACTTTGCCCGCCGCGATATCAATATCCCGCAAAGCGAAGCCGATATAAGGCTGGCCCGGGTGCTGGTCGATCAATTGCGCCAGGCACCGGTGCATCAGTGCTTCTTGCCTTATGCCAGCCATCCGGGCCTGTTGCTGGTGTTGGAAGCGCTGCAACAGAACCCAGGCGACAACCGCCCGTTGGGCCAGTGGGCGCAGCAGGTGCATGTCAGCGAACGTACATTGGCGCGGGTGTTTGTGCGGGAACTGGGCATGAGCTTTGGCGAGTGGCGTCAGCGTCTGCGGTTTCTGGCCGCGATTGAGGCGCTGGAATCGGCGCGCAGCGTGCAGGACGTGGGCTTCGACCTGGGTTACAGCACCTCGTCGGCGTTTATCGCAATGTTCCAGCGCCAGGCCGGATGTACCCCGGAGCAGTATCGACGTCAGGCACGAGTGCTGTAACAGAGTTTGTCTACACTTCAGGAATCGCGCTGCCCGTTGGCGCGCCAACAAGGAGAAAACTCCATGAAGATGCTGCGTGTTCCTTTGCTGATGATAGGTCTGCTCCTGTGTTCCCAGGGCTTTGCGGCCACGGCCCAACAAAACAAAATGACCACCTGTAACGCTGACGCCAGTGCCAAGGCCCTCAAGGGCGATGAGCGCAAAGCCTTTATGAGTACCTGCCTCAAAGCCAAGCCGGCGACGCAGCAGGACAAGATGAAAACCTGCAATGCCACCGCCGGCACCCAGGCCCTCAAGGGCGATGCGCGCAAAGCCTTTATGAGTGATTGCCTGAAGAAAAAATGATCGGCACTGTGGGAGCGGGCTTGCTCGCGATGGCCTCACTGCGGTTTAACTGACATACCGCAGCGCCTGATTCGCGAGCAAGCCCGCTCCCACAGGGTGTATGCCCTCCCGCCAGTCACAAATTCTAGTGCTCGCAGCTGAAGGCTGGCAGACTGCTTGTCCTTTCACGCTGTCAGTTTTGAGGCTGTATGCCATCGTTTTCTCAGCGTCACATCGTCTTGGCCAGCTACATCATTATTGCTGGCGGCCTGCTATTGGTTTTCCCGTTGCGTTTGTTGCCCAGCCTGCTGGCGGGCTTGTTGGTGTTCGAACTGGTCAATATGCTCACCCCGCAATTGCAGCGTCTGATTGCCGGGCGCCGTGCGCGCTGGCTGGCGGTGGCTTTGCTGGGTACGGTGATTGTCAGCGTACTGGCGCTGATCTTTGCCGGTGCCATCAGTTTTCTGTTGCATGAGGCGGAAAACCCCGGCGCTTCACTGAATAAATTCATGGCCGTAGTCGATCGGGCCCGCGGCCAGTTGCCGCCGTTCCTGGACAGCTACCTGCCAGCCAGTGCTGCCGAGTTCCGGATTGCCATCGGGCAATGGATGAACAAGCACCTCAGCGATCTGCAACTGGTGGGCAAAGACGCCGCGCATATGTTCGTGACCCTGCTGATCGGCATGGTGCTGGGGGCCATCATGGCCTTGCAGACCATTCCTGATATCAGCCGCCGCAAGCCGCTGTCGGCTGCGCTGTTCGAGCGTCTGCACCTGCTGGTACAAGCCTTCCGCAATATCGTTTTTGCGCAAATCAAGATCGCGCTGCTCAACACGGTATTTACCGGGATCTTTCTGGCTGTAGTCCTGCCGCTGCTGGGCGTGCATCTGCCGCTGACCAAAACCCTGATCGTGCTGACCTTCCTGCTGGGTTTGCTGCCGGTGATTGGCAACCTGATTTCCAACACCCTGATCACTATCGTCGGTTTGTCGCTATCGATCTGGGTGGCGATCGGGGCGCTGGGTTATCTGATTGTTATCCACAAGCTGGAATACTTCCTCAACGCCAAGATCGTCGGCGGGCAAATCAGTGCCAAGTCGTGGGAATTGCTGCTGGCGATGCTGGTATTTGAAGCAGCCTTCGGCCTGCCGGGCGTGGTGGCGGGGCCGATCTACTATGCGTATTTGAAGAGTGAGTTGAAGCAGGTGGGGTTGGTGTAACGGCTTGCCCCAACCCTCTCCCGGACGGAGAGGGTTGGGGCGAGGGTTTTAGCCGTAACGCTTTTTGGCCTCAATCGCCAGACCGCTGCCGATGCTGCCGAAGATGTTGCCTTCAACATGCTGCGCATTCGGCAACATGGCCGCGACGCTCTGGCGCAAGGCCGGAATCCCGCTCGAACCACCGGTGAAGAACACCGTATCCACCTGCTCGACACCCACGCCGGCATTGCCCAGCAATTGCGTCACGCTGTTACGGATGCGTTCCAGCTGGTTGTCGATGGACTCTTCAAACATCGCCCGGCTCAGGTTTACGCTCAACCCCGCTTCAACCCGGTCCAGCGGCACATGGCGGCTGTCGTTGTGGGTCAGTTCGATCTTGGTCTGCTCGATTTCCATCGCCAGCCAGTGTCCGGCACGCTGCTCGATCAGTTTGAACAGACGGTCGATACCGCCGGTATCCTCAATGTCGTAACGCATGCTGCCCAGCGACAGCTGGGATTTTTGCGAGTACACGGAGTTGATGGTGTGCCAGGTCGCCAGGTTCATATGATGGCTGGTAGGCATGTAGGCGCCGCTTTTCATGCGGCTGCCGTAGCCGAACAATGGCATCACGCCTTGCAGGCTCAGCTGTTTGTCGAAATCGGTACCGCCCACGTGTACGCCGCCGGTGGCCAGAATATCGTCCTGGCGGTTGTCCAGGCCACGGCGCTCGGGCGACAGGCGCACCAGGGAGAAGTCGGACGTACCACCGCCGATATCGACAATCAGCACCAGCTCTTCGCGCTCGATGGTGGACTCATAGTCAAATGCCGCGGCGATCGGTTCGTACTGGAAGGACACTTCCTTGAAGCCGATGGCGCGGGCCACGTCAGTCAGGGTGTTTTCGGCTTCCTGGTCGGCCAGGGGGTCGTCGTCGACGAAAAATACCGGGCGACCGAGTACCACTTCTTCGAATTCACGACCGGCGGTCGCTTCGGCGCGCTTTTTCAGCTGGGCGATAAACAGCCCCAGCAAGTCCTTGAACGGCATCGCCGTGCCCAGAACGCTGGTGTCGTGCTTGATCAGCTTGGAACCCAGCAGGCTTTTGAGCGAGCGCATCAGGCGGCCTTCGTAGCCTTCCAGGTACTCATGCAGCGCCAGACGGCCGTACACCGGGCGGCGTTCTTCCATATTGAAGAACACCACCGAGGGCAGGGTGATCTTGTCGTCCTCCAGCGCAATGAGGGTTTCCACGCCTGGACGCAGCCAGCCGACGGTGGAGTTTGACGTGCCGAAGTCGATACCGCAGGCACGTGCTGGAGAGGCGCTTTTCATGTCTTTCGTGTTCCGGTCAAAAAACGGCCGCGCAGTGTATGTCAGACCGCCGCAGAATCGAAGCACGACTAATCGTTAAATCGCAGGTTTTAATCCACTTGAAAGACTATCCTTGATCCCCAAACTTCCAGTCATTGGCGTGGCAGTCTTTAGGCTGCCGATAAACATTGGCAGCGCTGTTCTTGAGGCCGGTCAAATGACAGGCCGGGCAACCGGAGCATTCTGGTGACCTGAGCTGCGCGATATTGATAACGGATGGTGATCCTTACATGGACTTCAAAGACTATTACAAGATCCTGGGTGTCGAGCCCACGGCGGACGATAAGGCGATCAAGACCGCCTATCGCAAGCTGGCGCGCAAGTATCACCCGGATGTGAGCAAGGAAAAGGACGCCGAGAGCAAGTTCAAGGATGTCAACGAGGCGTATGAAGCCCTTAAAAGCGCCGAAAAACGCGCTGAATACGACGAAATTCGCAAATACGGCCAGCATGGCCAGCCGTTCCAGGGGCCGCCGGGCTGGCAAGGCCGTTCCAGCGGCGGTTTCGAAGACAATGGCGATTTTTCGGACTTCTTCAGCTCGATCTTCGGTTCGCGTGGTGGCGGTTTTGGTGGGCAATCAGGCCGCAGTGCGGGCCGTCGCGGGCAGGATGTTGAAATGGAATTGCCGATTTTCCTTGAAGAAACCCTGTCGGGTGAGTCCAAGCCCATCAGCTTTCAGATAGGCGGGGTCAGCAAGACCCTGAACGTGAAGATCCCGGCCGGTGTGACCGACGGTGAGCGCATCCGCCTTAAAGGCCAGGGTGGCCCGGGCGTGGGTGGCGGGGCCAACGGTGATCTGTACCTGATCATCCGTTTTGCACCGCATCCGAAGTTCGATGTTGAAGGCCATGACCTGGTTATCACGGTTCCTCTGGCGCCGTGGGAAGCTGCGCTGGGCACCAAGGTGGCGATACCGACCCTGACCAGCAAGGTGATGATGACCATTCGCCCTGACAGCCAGAGCGGTCAGCGCATGCGCATCAAGGGGCACGGCCTGGTGGACAAGCAAGGCCAGCGCGGTGATTTGTATGCGCAACTGAAAGTGGTCATGCCGACCCATGGCGACGAGGCCACCAAGGCCCTGTGGCAAGAACTTGCCGACAAAGCAGCATTTGATCCGAGAGCCCAATGGAGTAACTGATCATGAGCAGCACCCTGATCGTTCAGCTGGACATGGAAAGGTTCTGCGAAGAGGCCAATATCCCGGCCACTTACGTGATAGAGATTGTCGAACACGGAATTATCGAACCTCAGGGCCGCACGCCTGACGTGTGGCGTTTTGAAGACTACGAACTGGTCATCGCCAGACGCGCGGCCAAGCTGCGTGATGATCTGCAGATGGAATGGGAGGGTGTGGCGCTGGCGCTGGACCTGCTCGAAGAAGTGCAGCAGTTGCGTGCTGAAAATCAGCGATTGAAGCAGCAATTGGGGCGGTTTGTGACGCAATAGATGAAGCCTGCCTAAAGGCTCTGTGGGAGCTGGCTTGCCTGCGATGGCCCCGGCGCGGTGTTCCTGATAGACCGCGGCGACTGCATCGCGAGCAAGCCCGCTCCCACAGATTGTGTTTGCCCAGGGCTCAGGCGTTTTTGGGCAACACCACCGTAAACGTCGTGCCCTCGGCTTCGGTCGAGGTCACGTCGATGCTGCCCTGGTGGGCGTCCACCACTTCCTTGATGATAAACAACCCCAGGCCCAGGCTGGTGGATGTACCCGGCTGGGTCAGGTCTTCGCTCGGGCTGCGCACCAGCGGGTCGAACAGGGTGCCCAGGGCATCTTCGGCGATGGGCATGCCCAGGTTGTGCACGCGCAAGGTCACCGCTTCGCTGTCCCCGCTCAGGTGCAATGTCACCTTGCCCCGGCGCGCACCGTGCTGCAGGGCATTGCCGATCAGGTTTTGCAGCAGTTGCCCCAACCGGCGCGGATCCCAGTGCCCTTGCACATCACCTTCGACCTGCAGTGCCGGCGCGCAATCCGGTTGCCCGGCGCAGGCTTCATCCAGCGCCGCCTGGCAGGCCTGGGCAAGGTCCATCGGCTCGGGCTCGATCGGCAGGCTGGTGCCCAGACGGCTGCGCACAAACTCCAGCAGGTCATTGACCATCGCGCCCATATGCCGCGTGCCGTTTCTGATGGCCAGCAGATAAGGCTGCGCCGCAGGGTCAAGGCTGGTTTTGCGCTCCAGCATTTCACTGGACATGCTCACTGCTTGCAACGGTGCGCGCAGGTCATGACCCAGGATGGCAAGGAAGATGTCGCGTGAGCGATTGACCTGTTCGGCATAAGCCGCGGTGGACTCGGCCAGGGCCTGGTCAATGGCTTCGTTGAAGCGGATCATGTCGAGCAGGTGCTCGTGGGCCGGGGCCTGGATGCTGGCGACCCACAGGCGGATGACGCAGGCGCGCAGGTGGCGGAACTCCGAAGTCATCTGCACCAGATCAAAACCCACGGTATGGCGCAGTTCGCCGTGGCTGGCAGCTGCTTCATCCAGCGCAGGGCTCGTTTCGGGGCCTTCACCCTCGGCCTTGGCCTGCTGCTCGCTGGCCGTTTGCGCGGTGTTCATGTCCCGCGAAGCAGCCAGCAGGATTTCCCTGGCATGGTCGCGCAGCGCGACGCTGTTCATGGATTCGGCTGCCGGGGTAATGGTTTCGGCAAACTGCTCCCATTCATCGACGATGCGATCTACATTGAGCACGATGAATTCAGATAGGCCCATGGCCACACGCCTTGCTGCAAGAGCGGTTGTAAAAAATGGAGCCGCATCTTAACGCCAAATGCAGCGTTCCAGTACAACCGCCAATCCCCCTGCAAATACGGGGTGTCAGAACAGGAAGTAGCGCTGTGCCATCGGCAGGACCTCGGCCGGTTCACACCACAGCAATACACCGTCGGCCTTGACCTGATAGGTCTGCGGGTCGACTTCGATCGCGGGCAGATAGCCGTTGTGGATCAGATCCTTTTTCTGCACATCCCGGCAGCCCTTTACCACCGCGATTTGCTTTTGCAAACCCAGCGCTGCGGGGACGCCCGCGTCAAACGCGGCCTGGCTGATAAAGGTCAGGCAGGTGGCGTGGCGCGAGCCGCCGTAGCTGGCGAACATCGGGCGATAGTGAACCGGTTGCGGCGTGGGGATCGAGGCGTTGGCATCGCCCATCAGGCTTGCCGCAATGGCCCCGCCCTTGATGATCAACGTCGGTTTGACGCCGAAGAACGCCGGGCGCCACAGCACCAGGTCGGCCCACTTGCCGACTTCGATCGAGCCCACTTCATGGCTTACGCCATGGGTGATCGCCGGGTTGATGGTGTATTTGGCGATATAGCGCTTGGCGCGGAAGTTATCGTTGCCCGGTGCATCCTCAGGCAGCGGGCCGCGCTGTTTTTTCATCTTGTCGGCAGTTTGCCAGGTGCGCGTGATCACTTCGCCCACCCGGCCCATGGCCTGGCTGTCGGAGCTGATCATCGAGAACGCGCCCAGGTCATGGAGGATGTCTTCGGCGGCGATGGTCTCGCGGCGGATCCGGCTTTCGGCGAAAGCCACGTCCTCGGCGATGCTCGGGTCGAGGTGATGGCAGACCATCAGCATGTCGAGGTGTTCGTCGATGGTGTTGCGCGTAAAAGGCCGCGTCGGGTTGGTGGAGCTGGGCAGCACGTTGGTCAGGCCGCAGGCCTTGATGATGTCCGGCGCATGCCCGCCACCGGCACCTTCGGTGTGATAGGTGTGGATGGTGCGGCCCTTGAAGGCGGCGAGGGTGGTTTCGACAAAGCCCGACTCGTTCAGGGTGTCGCTGTGGATCGCCACTTGCACGTCATAGAGATCGGCAACGGTCAGGCAGTTGTCGATGGACGCCGGGGTGGTGCCCCAGTCTTCGTGCAGCTTGAGGCCGATGGCTCCGGCTTCGACCTGTTCGATCAGCGGTTGCGGCAGGCTGGCGTTGCCCTTGCCGGTAAAGCCCATGTTCATCGGGAACGAATCGGCGGCCTGAAGCATGCGCGCCATGTGCCACGGCCCCGAAGTGCAGGTGGTGGCATTGGTGCCGGTGGCCGGGCCGGTACCGCCGCCGATCATGGTGGTCACGCCGCTGTTGAGCGCTTCTTCGATCTGTTGCGGGCAGATAAAGTGGATATGGGTGTCGATGCCGCCTGCGGTGAGGATCATGCCTTCGCCGGCGATCACTTCGGTGCTGGCGCCGATGGCGATGGTGACGTTGGGCTGGATATCCGGGTTGCCGGCCTTGCCGATGGCGTGGATGCGCCCGTTCTTGAGGCCCACATCGGCTTTGACGATGCCCCAGTGATCGATAATCAGCGCATTGGTGATCAGCGTGTCGACCACTTCACTGGCGAGCAGTTGGCTCTGCCCCATGCCGTCACGAATCACCTTGCCACCGCCGAACTTCACTTCTTCGCCGTAGGTGGTGAAGTCGTGCTCGACCTCAATCCACAACTCGGTGTCGGCCAGGCGGATCTTGTCGCCGACGGTGGGGCCGAACATGTCGGCGTAAGCCTGACGGGAGATTTTCATGGTGAGTTCCTAAAAATTGGTTCGGACCCTGTGGGTCAATCCAGATTGCCCATCACCCGCCCGGCGAAGCCGAACACCCGGCGCAGACCGGCCAGTTCCACCAGTTCGACTTCACGGGTTTGCCCCGGCTCGAAGCGCACGGCGGTGCCAGCCGGAATGTTCAGGCGCATGCCGCGACTGTCGCCACGGTCAAACATCAGGGCGTCGTTGGTTTCAAAAAAGTGATAATGCGAGCCGACCTGGATCGGGCGGTCGCCACGATTGGCTACGCTCAGGACCAGGGTGCGGCGGCCGACGTTCAGTTCGATCTCGCCCGACTCAATGCGGTATTCGCCCGGGATCATTGCGGCTCACTCAGGGTCTTGAAGTAGATGGCCGTGGGGCTGTAGTGGCCGTCGGGGCTTTGGCAGTAGTTGGGCAACTCGCCCACGCGGGTGTAGCCCAGGGCACTGTAGAAGTTCTCCGCCGGGGAGCCGGCTTCGGTGTCCAGGTGCAATAGGCCGCGCTTTTGCTCGCGGGCGCCTTGCTCCAGGGCGTGGATCAGTACCTGTCCCAGGCCGCGGCGACGCACTTCATTGAGCACCAGCAGTTTTTGCACCTCGGCACGGTTCAGGCCGTTGGCCTTCTGGCACAGCACCAGTTGCACGCTGGCCAGCACGCGCTGGTCTTCGACCAGTACCCACAGCAGCAGATTGCCTTGTTCCAGTTGCCCGTGAACTTCGTTGAAGTAACGGCTGGCCTGAGGCTGATCCAGGTCGCTCATGAAACCCACCGATGCACCGTGCCCGACCGCATCGAGCAGCAGCACAATCAAGTCATCGCGGTATTGAGCAAAGCTCTGCGCCGTCACGCGTACCACCTGTTCGGCGTTCATTGTGCGAGCTCCTTGGGCGGCAGGGCGCCGGGGTTAAGCATCAGTTGCATAAAAGTCAGGTCTAGCCAGCGGCCGAACTTGATCCCCACTTGCGGCATGCGCCCGCTGGTGACAAAGCCCAGTTGCCTGTGGACATGGATCGAGGCCGCGTTGGCGCCTTCGATGGCGGCGACCATCACATGCTTGTCGCAGGCACGGGCGCGTTTGATCAACTCGGCCAGCAACTGTGGCCCGAGTTTTTTGCCGCGCTGCTCGGGGTGGATATACACCGAGTGCTCAACGGTATGGCGAAAGCCCTCGAACGGCCGCCAGTCGCCGAACGAGGCATAGCCCAGGGCGATATTGGTGTCGTCGACGATCACCAGAATCGGGTAACCCTGGGCCTGGCGTGCGTCGAACCACTGCTGGCGGTTGTCCAGGTCTACGGTGTTTTCGTTCCATATGGCCAGGGTGTTGAGCACCGCATCGTTGTAGATATCGCGAATCGCCGGCAGATCCGCCGCGACTGCATCACGAATGACATAAGACATGCTCGGCCTCAGGCGATGGGTTGGTGGACGGTGACCAGCTTGGTGCCATCCGGGAAGGTGGCTTCGACCTGGATATCGGGGATCATTTCCGGAATGCCTTCCATAACCTGGTCGCGGGTCAGCAGGGTGGTGCCGTAGTGCATCAGCTCGGCGACGGTGCGGCCATCGCGGGCACCTTCGAGCAGGGCTGCGGAGATATAGGCGATGGTTTCCGGGTAGTTGAGAATCACACCGCGGGCCAACCGCCGCTCGGCCAGCAGGCCGGCGGTGAAGATCAGCATCTTGTCTTTTTCGCGTGGAGTCAGGTCCATGGTCGGGTCCGTGTTCGGCAGTTAAAAATGAGTCGGGCCATGGCCCTCACCCTAACCCTCTCCCAGAGGGTGAGGGGCTCTTCAGGTACTCCAGATGCGTGGCGCCAACGCCTCGCGCCCCAGCAATGCCGGGCGCAGCAAGCGCCATAAATCGATCAGCCAGCTGCGCGCCTGCAAGGCTTCACTGGCCAGGCAGCGCGCTACCAGTAAACCCGGTAATTGAGTCAAATCACCGCGTACCGGGTTGGCCAGCGCGCGGCAGCGTTCCAGCAGCTCGGCACTGACTTCACCCGTTACCAGCAAGGTGGCAAACACCGGGTTGCCATCCAGGCCGATGGGCGAGTCCAGCAGCCCGTCGCCGCCTGCAATGCGCTGGCGTTCATGCCAGAGCAACTGGCCGTCGCGGCGGATATCCAGGCGTGACTGAAAATGCCCGTGCTCAAAACGCTCGCCGCTGGCCAGCCGCCCCAACGCCACCATGTCCCAGTAAAACAGCCGTGCATCGTCTGCAAGTTCGATACGGGTGGTGAGTTCGGCCTGGGCTGAGCTGAACACGATGGTTTCTTGCGGCAGCCATTCCAGGGTCGCGCCGGCAGCCACGTTCAATTCGACTGTCTGGTAGGCCGGGCCCGCCGCGCGATACCACTTGGCCGCGCCGGGGCTGGTCAATTGCGCCCAGGCATCGGGGCCGACGCTGGCGCTGATATTCAGTTGGTCACCCCCGGCAATCCCCCCCGGCGGGTGGACGATGATGTGCTGGCACACCTCGGGGCCTTCGGCGTACAAATGCTTTTGCACCCGCAACGGGCCGAGGTGGCGCCGCAGGGTAGGGCGGGTGCTGTCGCCAAAACGGCCATAGCCCAGCTCCAGCTCGGCGAGCCAGCTGGGGGTGAACAATGCGGTATTGGCCGGCAGGTTCATATGTAGGACTTCTTTGTAAGAAAAGCACCAGGAAAGAGGGACAGATTAAATCGTCACCAGCCCGCGCACACCCTCTGTTTGCATATTTTCGCCACGCCCCTGTTGCACGATTTCACCTCGCGACATCACCAGATACTGATCGGCCAGTTCTTCGGCAAAGTCATAAAACTGCTCCACCAGCAAAATCGCCATATCGCCGCGGGCGGCGAGCATTTTGATCACTGCGCCGATCTCCTTGATCACCGAGGGCTGGATGCCTTCGGTGGGCTCGTCGAGGATCAGCAGACGCGGGCGGCTGGCCAGTGCGCGACCGATGGCCAGCTGTTGCTGCTGGCCGCCGGACAAATCGCCGCCGCGCCGGTGTTTCATTTGCAGCAGCACCGGGAACAGTTCGTAGATAAACGCCGGCACTTCCCTGGCCTCGGCGCCGGGAAAGCGCGACAGGCCCATCAGCAGGTTTTCTTCCACTGTCAGGCGCCCGAAAATCTCCCGGCCCTGGGGCACATAGGCGATCCCGGCGTGGACCCGCTGATGAGGCTTGAGCGTGATGATGGGCTGGCCCTCCCACTGCACGCTGCCTTCCTTGACCGGCAACAGGCCCATCAGGCATTTGAGCAGGGTGGTCTTGCCCACGCCATTACGGCCGAGCAGGCAGGTGACTTCACCGACTTTGACCTCGAAGGACAGGCCGCGAAGGATATGGCTGCCGCCGTAGTATTGGTGCAGTTTTTCGACGTTAAGCATGTTCAGTTCTCTCCATGCCCCTGTGGGAGCGGGCAGTTTTCAGCGACCCAGGTAGACTTCGATCACCCGTTCATCCGCCTGCACCTGCTCCAGCGAGCCTTCGGCCAATACGCTGCCCTGGTGCAGCACGGTGACGTGGTCGGCAATCGAGCCGACAAAGCCCATGTCATGCTCCACCACCATCAGCGAATGTTTGCCCGCCAGACTCTTGAACAGCTCGGCGGTGAATTCGGTTTCGGCATCGGTCATGCCCGCCACCGGCTCGTCGAGCAACAGCAGTTGCGGGTCCTGCATCAACAACATGCCGATTTCCAGAAACTGTTTCTGCCCGTGGGACAACAGCCCCGCAGGCCGCAGGGCCGAGCCGGTCAGGCGGATGGTATGCAGCACTTCGCCGATACGGTCCTTTTGCTCTCCTGTCAGTTTCGCGCGCAGGCTGGCCCACACCGACTTGTCGGTCTTCTGCGCCAGCTCCAGGTTCTCGAACACGCTCAGGGCCTCGAATACCGTGGGCTTTTGGAACTTGCGGCCAATCCCGGCCTGGGCGATCTGCACTTCGCTCATCTGGCGCAGGTCGAGGGTTTCGCCAAACCAGGCCTGGCCTTCGCTGGGCCGGGTCTTGCCGGTGATCACATCCATCATGGTGGTCTTGCCCGCACCATTGGGGCCGATGATGCAGCGCAGTTCACCGACGCCGATATACAGGTTGAGGTTGTTCAGGGCCTTGAAGCCATCGAAGCTGACGCTGATGTCTTCCAGGGTCAGGAGGGTGCCGTGGCGGGTGTTCAGGCCCGGCCCGGCGGCTTGTCCCAGGCCGATGGCGTCGCGACTGCTGCCAGCGTCCAGCACCGGTTCGAGCATGAACTCGGCGGTCGGTGTGATTCTCATTGTTCGCCCCTTTTCTTCAGCAGGCCGATCACGCCTTTAGGCAGGTACAGGGTCACGACGATAAACAGCGCCCCGAGAAAGAACAGCCAGTATTCGGGGAAGGCCACGGTAAACCAGCTTTTCATGCCATTGACCACGCCTGCCCCCAGCAGCGGGCCGATCAGGGTGCCGCGCCCGCCGAGGGCGACCCATACGGCGGCTTCGATGGAGTTGGTCGGCGACATTTCACCCGGGTTGATAATGCCCACCTGGGGCACATACAAGGCCCCGGCCAGGCCGCACAGCACGGCGCTCAGTACCCAGACGAACAGCTTGAAACCGCGCGGGTCGTAGCCGCAGAACATCAGGCGGTTTTCCGCGTCGCGCAGTGCGGTCAATACCCGGCCGAACTTGCTGCGCGCCAGTCGCCAGCCAAGGAACAGGCTGGTCACCAGCAGCAGCACGGTGGCCAGAAACAGCGCCGCGCGTGTGCCCGGCTCGGTGATGCCAAAGCCCAGAATACTGCGAAAATTGGTGAAGCCGTTGTTGCCGCCAAAGCCGGTTTCGTTGCGGAAAAACAGCAGCATTCCGGCGAAAGTCAGGGCCTGGGTCATGATCGAGAAGTACACGCCCTTGATCCGCGAGCGAAAGGCGAAAAAGCCGAACACCAGGGCCAGCAGGCCGGGGGCCAATACCACCAGACACATTGCCCACCAGAAATGCTCGGTACCGACCCAGTACCATGGCAGCTCGGTCCACGACAAAAAGGTCATAAAGGCCGGCAGCTCGTCGCCCGAGGCCTGGCGCATCAGGTACATGCCCATTGCGTAACCGCCCAGGGCGAAGAACAGGCCATGGCCGAGCGACAGCAGCCCGGCGTAGCCCCAGACCAGATCCAGGGCCAGGGCGACAATGGCGTAGCAGAGAATCTTGCCCACCAGCGTCAGCGTGTAGGCCGAGACCTGCAACGGGCTGTCGGCGGGCAACAGCGAGAGCAGCGGCAGGGCCAGCAATACCAGCAGGACCAGAACGCCCACCAGTGTAGTGACCGCAGGTCCGGCCTTTTGTGCAGCAGTGACCATCAGAGGCTGATTCATCAGTCGATCACCCGTCCTTTAAGCGCGAAGAGCCCCTGCGGACGCTTCTGGATAAACAGAATGATCAGTCCCAGGATCAGGATTTTGCCCAGCACGGCACCGATCTGCGGTTCGAGGATCTTGTTGGCGATACCCAGGCCAAAGGCCGCATACACAGTACCGGCCAATTGGCCGACGCCGCCCAGCACCACCACCAGAAACGAGTCGATGATGTAGCCCTGTCCCAGATCCGGGCCCACGTTGCCGACCTGGCTCAAGGCCACGCCGCCAAGTCCGGCAATCCCCGAGCCCAGGCCGAAGGCGAGCATGTCCACGCGCCCGGTGGGTACACCGCAGCAGGCAGCCATGTTGCGGTTCTGGGTAACGGCGCGCACGTTGAGGCCCAAACGGGTCTTGTTCAGCAGCAGCCAGGTCAGTACCACCACGGCCAGGGCGAAGACGATGATCACCAGACGGTTATACGGCAACACCAGGTTGGGCAGCACTTGCAGCCCGCCCGACAGCCAGGCCGGGTTGGCCACTTCGACGTTTTGCGCGCCGAACAGCACACGTACCAGCTGGATCAGGATCAGGCTGATGCCCCAGGTGGCAAGCAATGTCTCCAGCGGGCGGCCGTAGAGGTGACGGATGATGGTGCGCTCCAGCAGCATGCCCACGGCTGCGGTAACGAAGAACGCCACGGGCAGGGCCAGCAGCGGGTAGAACTCGATGGCGCCGGGAGCAAAGCGCTGGAACAGCAACTGCACGCAGTAGGTGGAATAGGCGCCGAGCATCAGCATTTCGCCGTGGGCCATATTGATCACCCCCAGCAGGCCAAAGGTGATGGCCAGGCCGAGTGCAGCCAGCAGCAGGATCGATCCGAGGGACAAACCGCTGAACGCCTGCCCCAGCAGGTCGCCGATCAGCAGCTTGCGTTTGATTTGCACCAGGCTGGTTTCGGCGGCGGTGTGCACGCTGGCATCGGTTTCTACCCCTGGTTGCAGCAGGTTTTCGAGGCGGGTGCGGGCCAGCGGTTCGCCAGTTTCGCCCAGCAGGCGCACGGCGGCCAGACGCACGGCAGGGTTGGGGTCGACCAATTGCAGATTGGCCAGCGCCAGGCTTAATGCGCTGTGCACATCGCTGTCCTTTTCAGCGGCCAGTTGTTGGTCGAGGAAATTGAGTTGCGCCGGTTTGGCGGATTTCTGCAATTGTTGCGCTGCGCTCAAGCGCAGCTTGGGGTCGGCTGCCAGCAGTTGATGGCTGGCCAGTGCGGTATCGATCAAGCCGCGCAAGCGGTTGTTCAGGCGCAGGGTTTTAACCTGGCCGTCTACGGTGACCTGGCCCTGTTGCAGGCTGTTGATCAGTTCGATGCGGGCGGGCGCGGGTTGTGCGGCCCAGCTTTCCAGGAGTTGGGCTTGCTGGGCGTTATTGGCTGCGGCGAAGTCGCTGGCGTCGTCGGCGTGGGCGGCCAGGGGCAGCAACAGCAGTAGCGCGACGATAACGCGGTAAAGGGCAGTGGGCATAGTTATGGCCTTGCACAGATAGAAGCAATTCAACACACCTGTGGGAGCGGGCTTGCTCGCGATGCAGGCAACGCGGTCTTTCAGTCAAACCGTGTTGACTGCATCGCGAGCAAGCCCGCTCCCACAAAAGCACAACGATGAGGCTGGCCTCAGTTACTCTTCACCGCGTAATCCGGCTTCTTGTCATTGCCCGGGATGTAAGGGCTCCACGGCTGGGCGCGGATCGGCCCTTCGGTCTGCCATACCACGCTGAACTGCCCGTCCGGCTGGATCTCGCCGATCATTACCGGCTTGTGCAGGTGATGGTTGGTCTTGTCCATCGTCAGGGTGTAGCCCGAAGGCGCGGCAAAGGTCTGGCCCGCCAGGGCTTCGCGCACCTTGTCGACATCGGTGGACTTGGCTTTTTCGGCCGCCTGGGCCCACATGTGAATGCCCACGTAGGTGGCTTCCATCGGGTCGTTGGTCACGGCCTTGTCGGCGCCCGGCAGGTTGTGTTTTTTGGCGTAGGCTTTCCAGTCAGCCACGAATTTGGCGTTGACCGGGTTCTCTACCGACTGGAAGTAGTTCCACGCCGCCAGGTTACCCACCAGCGGTTTGGTGTCGATGCCGCGCAGCTCCTCTTCACCCACCGAGAACGCGATCACCGGCACGTCGGTCGCTTTCAGGCCCTGGTTGGCCAGCTCTTTATAGAAGGGCACGTTGGAGTCACCGTTGACCGTGGAGATCACCGCTGTCTTGCCGCCCGCCGAGAACTTTTTGATATTGGCCACGATGGTCTGGTAGTCGCTGTGGCCAAACGGGGTGTAGACCTCTTCGATGTCCTTGTCGGCCACGCCTTTGGAATGCAGGAATGCGCGCAGGATCTTGTTGGTGGTGCGCGGGTACACGTAGTCGGTGCCCAGCAGCACAAAACGTTTGGCGCTGCCGCCGTCTTCGCTCATCAGGTATTCCACCGCTGGAATCGCTTGCTGGTTCGGCGCCGCGCCGGTGTAGAAGACGTTGGGCGACATCTCTTCGCCTTCGTATTGCACCGGGTAGAACAGCAGGCCGTTGAGTTCTTCAAACACCGGCAGTACCGATTTGCGCGACACCGATGTCCAGCAGCCGAACACCACCGCAACCTTGTCCTGAGTCAGCAACTGACGGCCCTTTTCGGCAAACAGTGGCCAGTTGGAGGCCGGGTCGACCACTACGGGTTCGAGCATCTTGCCGTTGACACCGCCCTTGGCGTTGATCTCGTCAATGGTCATCAGGGCCATGTCTTTGAGCGAGGTTTCGGAGATCGCCATGGTTCCGGACAACGAATGCAAAATCCCTACTTTGATGGTCTCGGCGGCTTGCACCGTCCAGGTCATGCCCATGGCTGCGATGGAGGCGCTCAGGGTGAAAGCCTTGATCAAGCTACGACGCTTCATGGTGCGATCTCCAGGTCTCTGATTTTTAGTGATGAATTCAATGACTGGAGAGGTCTTTAGCAAAGGCTGTGCCTATACCTGAAAAGGGCTCTGGAACAGTATTTTGCGCGAAGAGTGGGCGCGACGACGCACCCGTTTGGTGCCGCCGGGAAGGCGTGGTGCGGGGTTATGCTTCACCTTGGTGCTTTGCGGGTTTGACTCACTACCGCCCTGTCAGGCGGTGTTAGCGTTTGCGCATCAACCCGATAAAAAACAGCCCGCCAATCGCCGCCGTGGCCACGCCTATGGGCAGGTCTTCGGGGGCGATCAGGGTGCGTGCCGCCACGTCGACCCAGACCAGGAACACACTGCCCAGCAAGGCGGATACCGGCAGCAGACGTCGATGCTCCGCGCCCACCAGGCGGCGGGCGATATGCGGAATCATCAGCCCGACAAAACCAATGGAGCCACTGATGGCCACCAGCACGCCGGTCATCAGCGAGGCGATCAAAAATACCCGCAGGCGCACATTGCGCGCATTCAAGCCCAGGGTCACGGCGGTTTGTTCGCCGGCCATCAGGGCATTCAGCGGGCGTGCCATACCCAGCAGCAACACCAGCCCCAGCAGCACGCTGGCGCTGGGGATGGCCAGCAGCTCCCAGCGCGCCAGTCCCAGCCCGCCGAGCATCCAGAACAGCACCGCGGAACTGGCCCGGTGGTCGCCCAGAAACAGCAGGGTATTGGCCACGGCCATCATCACAAAGGATACGGCCACGCCGCACAGCAGCAAACGGTCGCTGTCGAGCCGGCCGTGTCGGCTGGCGATGGCCAGTACCAGAGCCATGCTCAACAGCGCCCCGATAAATGCGGCAATGGGCAGGGTCAGCAGCCCGACGATTTCGCCCACATGCAGCACCACAATCACCGCCCCCAGCGTGGCGCCGCTGGTCACACCCAGCAGGTGCGGGTCGGCCAGGGGGTTGCGGGTCACGGCCTGCAACACCGCGCCGATCAGTGCCAGCCCTGCGCCCACCAGCGCCCCCAGCAACATGCGCGGCACGCGGATCAGCCACACGATATGTTCCTGGCCCGCGCTCCAGTTAACGTCGCCGATGCCAAACAGCTTGTGCAGCAGAATCTGCCACACCACGTCCACTGGCACCCGCGCCGGGCCAAAACCCAGCGAAACCACACACGACACCAGCAGCAATGCGCCAAGACCAGTCAGCAACAGGGCGTAGCGGCTGGCCATCATTGCGGGTGAAAGCCTTTAGCCAGGGTTTCGATGGCGAGCACATTGTCGATGCCCGGCGTGGCCTGCACATAAGGGATAACGATAAAGCGCTTGTTACGGATCGCGTCTACCGATTGCAGCGCCGGGTTGGTTTCCAGGAAGCGTTGTTTCTGCTCGGCGGTGACCTCGCTGTAATCAACGATCACGATGACTTCGGGGTTGCGCTCGACCACGGTTTCCCAATTGATACGGGTCCAGCTGGCGTCGATATCGCTGAGGATATCGTTGCCACCGGCGGCTTCGATCAATGCGTGGGGGATACCCAGTTTGCCCGAAGTCATGGCCCGGTCTTCACCGCTGTCATACAGGAAAACCCGGGGCTTCGAGGTGGGCAGGGTGTTTTGGACGTCTGCAATTTTTGCCTGCATCTGGGCGATCAACGCACTGGCGCGATCCTGCACGTCGAAGATCCTGCCCAGGTTGCGCAGGTCGTTATAGGTGTCTTCCATGCTGGCGGGCGGGCGCTTCATCACAAATGCGCAGGACTCGGTCAGCTCATACACATTGATGCCCAGCGGGGTCAGGGTTTGCGGCGTGAGGTCGCCGCCCACGCGCATGCCGTAGTCCCAGCCGGCGAAGAAGAAATCGACGTTGGCATTGAGCAGGGTTTCCACTGACGGGTATTTGCTCGCCAGTTCCGGCAGACCATCGAGGATCACTTTCATCTGCGGGGTCACGGCCTTCCACCCGCTGATCCCGCTGTAGCCGGCCATGTGTGGCTTGAGACCGAGGGCGAGCATCATCTGGGTCATGTTGATGTCATGGCTGACCGCGTGTTTGGGGGCCTGGTCGAAGGTTACGTCGCGATTGCAACTCTTGATAGTCAGCGGGTACTGCGTGGCCTCGGCAAAGGCCAGGGGCGAGGCGAGCACTGCGCCCAGGCAGAGGGCGAAACGAATCAGGTTCATGCGTGGGTTATCCAGGTTATGCGCGGGTAGCCGGACAGCGGATGGTCGTCGATCAGGGCCGCCACGCCAAACACGTCGCGCAACAGCTCCACAGTCAAGACTTCACGGGGCGTGCCGCTGGCGATGATCTTGCCGTGGTCAATGACGTACAGCCGGTCACAAAAGGCAGCGGCCAGATTGAGGTCGTGGATGCTGGCCAGGGTGCCGATGTTCAGGCGCTTGACCAGTTGCAGCAACTCCAGCTGATAGCGCGGGTCGAGGTGATTGGTGGGCTCGTCGAGGATCAGCAGTTCGGGTTGCTGGGTCAGGGCACGGGCCAGGATCACCCGTTGTTTTTCGCCGCCCGAGAGGGTGGCGAAAGCGTGGTCTTCAAAACCCTGCAGGCCGACGGATGCGAGGGCGTTTGTGGCCAGTTGGCGATCAGCTTGGGTGTCGCCATCGAACAGGCCTTTGTGCGGGGTACGGCCCATGGCGACCACTTCATCGACGGTCAGGCCGAAAGTGTCGGGGAATTCTTGCAACACCACGGCGATGCGTTGCGCGCACCAGCGGGGTGATTGCTGCCAGAGATTGTGGCGGTCGAGCTGGACAGTGCCCGATTGCGGCTTGCTGAAACGGTAGGCGCAGCGCAACAGGCTGGTCTTGCCGCTGCCGTTGGGCCCGATCAGCCCCACAAACTCACCCGCCGCGACATGCAGGTTGGCATCACGCAGCTGGAACTGGTGATGGCAATGGCCGTGGCCCAGAGGGCTCCAGGCGAGCTGGGTGAGGGTGAGGCGGGTCATAAAAGTCCGGTTGTTCTTTAAAGTCAAAAGCCCCTCACCCTAGCCCTCTCCCTCCGGGAGAGGGTTAGGGTGAGGGCCAGCGGTTAAAAGGTGTAATCAGCCGTCACGAAAAACGAACGCGGTTCGCCCATGATCCATTGCTGGCCGCCATTGTATTGGGTTACGGCGTACTGGCGGTCGAACAAATTGTTCAAACGCAAACCCAGGGTGGTTTTGGGCATCGCTTTCCAGCTCACGCTGGCGTCTACCACGGTGTAGCTCGGCAGCTCGACGTTGTTGGCCATGTCGGCATAACGCGAGTCGACATAGCGCACGCCGGCACCGGCACTTACATCATCGTTGATGGCCTTGCTCAACCACAGATTGGCGGTGCGACGGGGTACGTCGGTGGGACGGTTGCCTTTGCGCGATACGCCTTCATCGTCGAACTTGTCGTACTGCGCGCGCACCACCGAGGCGTTGGCTTGCAACGCCCAGCGCTGCGGCAGTTGCAGGTCAAGGCTGGCTTCCAGGCCGCTGGAGGACTGCTCGCCCACTTGCAGCGTATTGCCCGGGATATTCGGGTCGGAGGTCAGCAGGTCTTTTTTGACAATGTGATAGGCCGCTAGGGTCCATTCGCCGCGCTGATCCCAGAACATCTGCTTGAAGCCGATTTCGGTCTGGCGCGCATGGGCCAGCTCGAAGTTTTGCTGCTTTTCGCTCAGGCTGATCAAGCCGCCCACGCCATCAACGCTGGTGGCTTGCTGGGCATAGATCGACATGTCCGGGGTCAGTTCGTATACCAACCCGACTTTCCAGCTGTTGGCCGACAGGCTGCGGTCAGTTCGAGTGGCGTCGCCATTGACCGCGAAGTCATCGCGGTCCAGATGCACGATATCGCGGCGCACGCCGGTGACCAGCGACAGTTGATCGCTCAGCTCGGTGCGGTTTTCGGCGAACAGCGAAACCTGTTGCGTGGTGGTGGTGTATTGATCGCGGTACGGCGAGTCACTTTCAAATTCGCCACGATCCGGGTGGTACAGGTCAATCGGCTGACCGTTTTCATTCACGTCTTTATACGGCGAGTTGCTGTGCAGGTTGAAGTGGATGCGGTTGTAATCCGCGCCCACCAGGGTTCTGCTTTCAAGGCCGAACAGGTCGTGGTTGAGGGTGAAGGTCTGGCGGTCGCCGACTTGTTCCTGCTCGTGCTTGATGCTGAAGTAGCCCCTGCGCAGCAAGGTCTGCTGGCTTTCATTCCAGGCGTGGTTTTCGGCGTTCTGCCAGCGGCGTTGGGCCTTGAGGTAATACAGCTCGTTGTTGGCACTGAGGGCGTCGTTGATCTGCCATTCAGTATTGAGGCGCGTCCACTGGTCGTTGTAATGCAGTTTTGCATCGCGCACGTTGTAGTTCTTGTCCCGCAGGCTCTGGTGATACCGGCCATTGATCAGCGGTACGCCGAAATCGTTTTGCGGCTCCTGATCGCCATAGTCGTGGCTCAGGGTAAACGCCAGGTCATCGCTGGCCTGCCAGCGCAGAGCGGCGCTGACAAAGGTGTTTTCGGAGTCGCCGTGGTCGATCCAGCCATTGCTCTGGACGTGGTTGATATTCAACCGATAGCTCAGGGTATCGGTCAGCGAGCCACCGCTGTCGAGTGCCTGCTGGCGGGTGTCGTACGAGCCGTAGCCCACACGGACATGGTTTTCTATGGCACCGGAGAAGGGTTTTTTCGGGATTACGTTAATCACTGCGCCGGTAGCGCCTTCGCCATACAGCACCGAGGCCGGGCCGCGCAGCACGTCGATGCGTTCCACCGACCAGTCGTCCACCGGGAAGGTCACGGTGCCCGCGCCGCTGTACATGCGTACGCCGTCATAGAGCTGCATCACCGAGCCTTCGCCGACAAAGCCCCGGGCCGAATAGGCGGAGCCGCCGTTGCCCGGTGTGCCGGTGTTGCTGATGCCGGTGGTGCGGGTCACGGCGTCCTGCACGCTGCGGTCGCCACGGGCGCGGATTTGCGCGCCGGTCAGGCTTTCAACGCTGGCAGGCGTTTCGAGACCGGTAAGGTTCAGGCGTGAGCCGGCGCTGGTGGCGGTCTTGAGGTCGATGCTTTCAATCTCGACTTCAGGCGCGGTAACGCTCGCGGCAGGCAGCATCAGAGAGGGGGCGGCGTCATCGGCCTGGGCGCTGTTCAGCGCCAGCAGGCAGAGACTGGACAAAAAGTACTTGTTCATCAGGGCAGTGAGTCGCTTATTTCAGAGGGTGTCCCCGCTGCCTCCTGGCGGCGGGTGATGGAGCTTAAATGGTTTTGTTATACAGTAACACTTATTTCGCGCATGATATTGGCGTGCCATTATAGGGGTGGCTCTGCAATGCGCCTCTCGGATGGTTCATGCTGGTTATGAAAGGCGCTCATCCGGCCGTAGTTTGCGCACCATCAGCCATAACCGGTCGAGCCCCCACACTGCGATCAACGAGGCGCCCACCAGCGGGAACGCGATAGCCAGAGCGAGCATGATGGCAACGCCGGCCTTCCAGGTCGGCAGGTCGTGACGCAGCGGCGGAACCCCCAAACCGCCTTGCGGGCGACGCTTCCACCAGATCACCAGGCCGCTTACGGAACTGAGCAGGATCATCAGGCACACCAGCAGCATCACGATCTGGTTGAGCGGGCCAAACAACTTGCCTTCGTGCAGCATCACGCCCATTTCGGTGGCGCGGGCGACATTGCTGTAATGCTGCCAACGCACGTCGGCCAGTACCGTGCCGGTGTATTGATCGACATGCAGGGTGGCGTCGTTACGCGGGTCGTCGGCGAATACGGCAATGGTGAATACGCCGGTAGCGGTGGTCGGCAGGGTGATGCTGTAGCCGGCCTCGACCTGGCGGGCCGTGGCGGTGTCGACCACCGCTTGCAGGGTGATGCCGGGGGCGGCGGGGCCTGAGGTGTGCGCGGCGTGGGCCATATGTTCGGCGTGGGCGCCGGAGACCGGCATCGGTGTGTTTTCCATTGCCCAGGGCACGGTCTGGCGGTTGGCGGTATTGAGGCTGCGGGCCTCGATATCAGACTTCGGCACGTCGTTCCACATGGCTACCGGGAAACGGTTCCACAGGTCGGCATATTGCTTGCCCCAGAAGCCGGTCCAGGTCATGCCGCTGATCAACATGAACAGCAGCAAGGCGGCCCCCCAGAACCCTGTGACAACGTGAAGGTCGCGCCATAGCACGCGCCCGCGCCTGCTCAGGCGCGGCCATAGAATTCCGGCAGCCGATTGCCCCCGCGGCCACCACAGGAACAGGCCGGACACCACCAGCACCACGCCCCAGCCAGCGGCCAGTTCCACCAGCCGGTCGCCGAGGGTGCCGATCATCAATTCGCCGTGCAGGGCGCGCGCCACGGCTTGCAGGTTGAGCTTGGCATCCTGCTCGCCCAGCACCTGGCCGGTGTAGGGGTTGATAAACACATTGAGCTCGTGCCCGTCGTTGTGAACCACGAACTGGCCGCTGCGTTGCGGATTGATCGGCGGCAGGTACTGGCTGATATGGCCCTGTGGATAAGTGGCCTGCACACGGCTGAGTTGCTCATCGGCGCTGAGGCTGTGATGGGCCGGGGTGACGTTGAGCAGATGGTCGTACAGCAGTGGATCAAGCTGGGGTTTGAACAGGTAAATGATCCCGGTCAGGGCAAGCAGGATCATAAACGGGGCGACAAACAACCCGGCGTAGAAATGCCAGCGCCAGGCCAGGTTGTAGAAAGACGGTGTTGGTCGGCTCATGTGAGCGGCTCCGCAAGGTTGAAATTGTTGTCGTCAGTAAAGACCCTCACCCTAGCCCTCTCCCAGAGGGAGAGGGGACTGACCGCAGCGGGTTCAAGCACGGCGCAAATCAGCTCCCTCTTCCTCCGGGAGAGGGTTGGGGTGAGGGCTGGCGGTTTGTCAGAAACTCACATCCACCTTGGTCCACAGCGTGCGGCCTGGTTCATTGATGGCGCGCGGGTCATTGGCCGGGTAGCCGTACCCGGCGTTGCCCGCCATGTTCAGGTGCTCGCTGTAGTTTTTGTCCAGCAGGTTGTCGACCCCGGCGCTGACCTTGAGGTTTTTGTTGATGCGGTATGCACCGTTCAACGAGAACACGCCAAAGCCGGCACTTTTGCCAAAATCCTTGCCGACCACATTGCCCGCGTTGCGGTCTATGCGGTCCTGGCGCGCCACGACGCGCCACAGGGCGCCGGCACTCCAGTCGTCTTCGCTGTAGGTCAGGCCCAGGCGGGTGTCCAGCGGCGGCATTTGCGGCAGGGCCTTGCCATCGCTGGTGTTCTTGCCCCAGGCGTAGGCCAGGGTGGCGTCGGCTTTCCAGTTTGACGTCAACTGATACGCCGCGCCCAACTCGCCGCCCATGACCCGGGCGTTGATGTTTTGCGCTTGGGATGAGCCCTTGGCATAGTCGAACAGGATGTAGTCGCGAATCTCGCCGGCGTACACCGAGGCCCAGGCCTCCAGGGTGTCGGTCTTGTATTGCAGGCCCGCATCGAGCTGCGTGGTTTTCTCGGGCTTGATGGCGTCGAATGCATTCACCGAACCGGTCGGGCCGGAGCTCGGCGAAAACAGCTCCCAGTAATCGGGGAAGCGCTGAGTGTGGCCCAGCCCGGCGTACAGGGTGGTCGGGCTGTCGCTCAGGTCATGCTCGTAACGCACAAAACCGCTGGGCAGGGTGTCGGCGCGGGTCTTGTCCAGGGTCGGGTTGGGCTTGCTCATCATCCCCGAGCCGAGTCGGGCGCGGTAATCCTTGGCGGATGCGCGGTCAAGACGAGCACCGGTAATCAGCCGGTCGCGCTCGGCGGCGTACCAGGTCAACTCGCCAAAGGCGCCGTAGTTGTGGAAATCGGCGTCCTTGCTCCAGTTCTGGTCCTTGTAGGTATCGATGCCCATGCCCATGCGTTTGCGGTGTTCGTTGGTCTGCGCATCGATGCCGCTGATCAACTGGTAATCGGCCCAACGCCAGGTGGCCTTGATCCGCGCACCGAGGGTGCGGCGGTCGACGTTGGACGCCATCGGCCCGGCCATCATGCCGGTGCCCGACGGGGTACGCAGTGTGTAGTTGTCCATCACATGGTCGGCGTAGTTGTAGTAGACCTGGGCTTCGATCTTGTCGAGAACGTCGCCGATATTGGACTTTTCAAAGCGCAGTCCCAGGCTTTCGCGCTTGTACTGGCTGCCGTCCATGCCGCGTCCGGCCGAGCGCGCTTCACCGTCGCCCTTGCCGGCGGTGAGTTCCAGCAGGGTGTCGGCGTCCGGGGTCCAGCCCAGGGCAATGTCGCCGTTCCATTTGTCGTAACGCGACGGCACGGTGTCGCCGTTGCCGTCCTTGTAGTCATCGGCATGGGCGGTGTTGCCGATGACCCGCACATAGCCCAGCGGGCCACCGGCGGCGGCATCGATGGTTTTGTCGAAGCGCCCGTTGGAACCCGCCAGCAGGCTGGCATTGACCCGTGTGCCCAGTTCGCCGAAGTGCTCGGGCTCGCGTTCGAAGAGGATGGTGCCCGCCGAGGCGCCCGGGCCCCAGAGCACGGTTTGCGGGCCTTTGATCACCGTGAGCTGGTCGTAGGTTTCCGGCGAGATGTAGGAGGTGGGTGCGTCCATGCGCCCGGGACAGGCGCCGAGCATCATGCCGCCGTTGGTAAGGATATTCAGGCGCGAGCCGAACATGCCGCGCAGCACCGGGTCGCCATTGGTGCCGCCGTTGCGGATCAGGGCGAAGCCGGGGATGGTCTTGAGGTAGTCGCCGCCGTCACTGGCAGGCACGGGCTGGCGCGGGTCCTTGGGGTTGGTGACGATGGTCAGCGGTGAGCTGGGGGCGATGGCGGTGATCACCAGCGGGCTCAGCTCATTGCTGTGCCCGGCATGTTCGTCGGCCACAGCGGTGGTTGCCAGAATCGCACAGCACAGGGTGCTGAGGGTAAAGGGCAAACGGGAGGCAGCAGTAAAGCGGGACATAGACATTCCAATAGTCAGACGAATACAACTCGGCCACGCACCTGCGACTGTCTGAAACAGTGCATGCAGGTCGGCCAGATGATGTGTTGTGGTGTCGGTAGCTAAAGGAATACGGGAGGCGCGCGGGAGCGGGAGCCCGGGAAGACCGGTTGCCGGGCGTGGCCCAGGCGGGGATTGGCGGCCAGGTAACTGCGGGGTTCTGGTGAGTTATAGAGGGTCAGGCCCGGGGTGCCGGGCAAGGCCGGGCAACTGAACAGCAGGGTGCAGTAGCCGCACTTTTCCCAGATGGCATGGTGGTCGGCTGAAGGCTGTTCATGTTCGGCGTGCGCAGACATGTCCATGCTCATATCCATCGACATGGGCATGGAGGCGTGATGATCCATCGGCATCGCCTGGGAAATCAGCGGGCCGATAAAAATCATCAACATGGCAAACAGGCTCAGCCAACTGCCGCGAATATGCGACATGGAGTGCCTGGCGCGAGGTTCGCGCACGGGGATCAGCAACCTTGGCCGTTAGTGGGCGTGCATGTGTTCCATGCTGTCTTCAGGTGCCTGCTTCTGCACATTGACCTCAACCGGCACGGCGCCGGCTTTTTCAAAATGCAGGGTCAGCGGGAAGTGCTTGCCGTCCTGCAGCAGGCTGCGGTCCTTGAGACCGAACATCATCACGTGGTACGCCATGGGCGCAAAGGTGGCGGTGCCGCCGGGCGGCACTTCGACGCTGGCCACGGGCAGCATCTTCATCAAGTCGCCTTCCATGATGTGCTGGTGCAGTTCGGCCTTATCGGCAATCGGCGTGTCGACACTGACCAGCCGATCGGCCGTGCTGCCGGTGTTGTGAATGATGAAATACGCGGCCACGGTGGGCGCATTGGGCGGCAGCTCCTGGGACCACGGGTGGGCGATTTCGAGGTCGCCGCTTTTGTATTCGTGGGCGTTGGCAAAACAGGCAGGCAGCAACACAGCCGCCGCAATCACGACGTGCTTGAACAGGGAAAGGTTCAACATGGCAATTCTCCGGAACGATTCAAAACGCAAAGGGGTTGCGAGGAAGAATCAGACCAGGGGCGATGCGCGGGGGTTGAGGCTCGGCCATTGCTGTCGCGGGGTGGGGCGCTTGAGGTGATCCGGGACCAGGCTGTGGCCCCGCTCGATGGCGGCAAAGTAGAGCTTGGGAATATGCGCGGGCAGCGCCACCACCGGCGCGGCGCCCGAGCAGCACCAGCAATGCTGCATGGTGGAATGATCGTCATGCTGGTTGTCGGCGGGCTCGAACGTGCCCAACGATACGGCGACCATCTTGGTGCCGGTGGAGGAGCAGAAGCTGCTCCACATGAACTGCTCGGTGGGCCCTCGCTCAACGGATTGGGTCGCTCCGGCCATCGACATGGCGAGCATGTTGAACAGCACTGCAAAGCAGGCGATCCAGGCAAATGCAAACCGTTGTCGGGACATGACGAATTCCGTGAGTGGAGCGATCAAGGGGCTATTTAGCCTGAATGCTCGGCGTAAGTAAAAAGTGCGGGTGTGGCGAAGTGTCGCGATCGGCCAGTACGCGCAAATTTCAGGCTGCTGTGGCATGCAGCTTGAGCCCCAGCGCCTTCATCACTTTGATGATAGTCGCGAACTCGGGGTTGCCCTTGCTGCCCAGGGCCTTGTACAGGCTTTCACGGCCCAGCCCGGCTTCGCGGGCGATTTGAGTCATGCCTTGGGCGCGGGCGATATCGTTGAGCGCCGCTCGGATCAGACTGCCGTCGCCGGGGTCCTCTTCGAAACAGGCGTCCAGGTAAGCCGCCATATCCTCCGGGGACTTCAGGTAGTCAACGGTATCGAAACGGGTAAGTTGCTCGGTCATGCGTCAGTCCTCATTACCCAGTGTGTGTGCCATTTGTTTTGCGCGTTTTATATCTCGTGTCTGGGTGGTTTTATCGCCGCCAACAAGCAGCAGGTAGAACACTTCGCCTTTGCGGGTGTAATAGACTCGATAACCGGGCCCGCAGTGAATCCGCATTTCGTAAACACCGCCACCGACGCACTCGCAGTCGGCGAAGTGACCCAAACCGGCTGCTTTCAGGCGAGCAAGAATGCGGGCTTGCCCGGTTTTGTCTTTAAGTGCGCCCAACCATTTGGCGAATTCGCGTGTTTGTTCGAAAGTGATCATGGGGCATGATCGTATTCTGAAGGATACACCATCGCCAGCTTTTACACATTCACAAATAATTCCCCTGCGCCAACCCTTCCATCAGCTCCTCGACCGTCCGGAACTCCCGATCCACCTGCGCCAGCGTCGGCCGCTTGAGGATCAACACCGGCACTGCGCGCTCGCGGGCAACTTGCAGCTTGGGTTCGGTGGCGCTGCTGCCGCTGTTTTTGCTGATCAATACGTCGATGCGCCGTTGTGCAAACAACAGGCGTTCGTCATCGATGAGGAACGGCCCGCGTGCGCCAATCACGTCGCAGCGTGCAGTGCCGGGGTAAGCGTCGAGGGCGCGCAGGGTCCAGAACTGCTCTGGCGGAATTTCGTGCAGGTGCTCCAGCGGCTCACGGCCCAAGGTGAACAAGGGGCGCTGGAAGGTGGCGAGCGCTTCCACCAGTTCGCTCCAATCTGCCACTTCACGCCAGTCATCGCCCGTCTGCGCCACCCAGGCCTGGCGGCGCAGCGCCCAGCACGGGATGCCACTGGCAGCAGCAGCGAGGGCCGCGTTATGGCTGATTTTCGCCGCGTAGGGGTGGGTGGCGTCCAGCAGCATGTCGATGCGCTGTTCGCGGATGTACTGCGCCAAACCTTCAGCGCCGCCATATCCGCCCACCCGTACCTCGCAGGTCAGGTCCGTCGGCACCCGGCCAACCCCGGCCAGGCTGTAGACATGCTGCGGGCCCAGGGTACGGGCAATGGCCAGCGCCTCGGTGACGCCGCCCAATAACAAAATACGTTTCATGCAAAGGCTCCGGCGTGACCGACAATCCCGCCCTGGCGGTCGATGGCAAACACTTCGACCTGTACCTGGGCCGGCACCACGCTGCGGGCAAAGTCCAGAGCGTGCTGGCACACCACATCGCCCAACGCGATACCGGCCGCACTGGCCATCGCCAGGGCTTGCTGGCTGGTGTTGGCCTGGCGGATGGCCTCCTGGAGTGGATGGTCGGCCCCGATATCCGCTGCCCATTGGGCCAGTTGCGGCAGGTCGATGCTGGAATGGCGACTGTGCAGGTCCATATGCCCGGCGGCCAGTTTGCTGATCTTGCCGAAACCGCCGCAAATGCTCAGTTTATCCACAGGCACTTTGCGCAGATGCTTGAGCACTGCGCCGACAAAGTCGCCCATTTCGATCAGGGCGATTTCCGGCAAGTTGTAGACCCGGCGCATGGTGTCTTCGCTGGCATTGCCGGTGCAGGCGGCAATGTGCAGGTAACCGTTGGTCTTGGCGACGTCTATGCCCTGGTGGATAGAGGCGATATACGCCGCGCAGGAAAACGGCCGCACGATGCCGCTGGTGCCCAGGATCGACAGCCCGCCGAGAATCCCCAGGCGCGGGTTCATGGTTTTCAGGGCCAGGGCTTCGCCGTCCTGTACGTTGACAGTCACTTCAAAGCCACCGCCGTAACCCAGTTCGGTTGCCAGTTGCTGCAGGTGCTCGGTGATCATTTTGCGTGGCACAGGGTTGATCGCCGGCTCGCCCACGTTCAATACCAGACCCGGGCGGGTTACGGTGCCGACACCTTGCCCGGCAACAAAGCCAATGCCCGGTTCCGGTCGCAAGCGCACCCGTGAATAGAGCAGTGCGCCGTGGGTCACGTCGGGATCGTCGCCGGCGTCCTTGATGGTGCCCGCTTCGGCGCCGTCTTGCCACAGACGGCAGAACTCCAGGCGCATTTGCACCTGTTTACCCTTGGGCAAAGTGATTTGCACGGCGTCGTTACACACGCCGCCCAGCAGCAGGCGGGCAGCGGCCAGGCTGGTGGCGGTGGCGCAGCTGCCGGTGGTCAGGCCGCTGCGCAGGGGGGCGGGTTGTTCGGCAGTTTCGTCACGCATCGAGAGGCTTGGTCATGTCCAGAAGGGTAATCGGCAACGCCTGACGCCAGGTGTCGAATTCACCCAGGGGCTGGGCCTGGGCAATATGGATGCGGGTCAGTTCGCCGCCGTGGCGCTCGCGCCAGCTCATCAGCAGCATTTCGCTTTGCAGGGTGACGGCATTGGCCACCAGCCGCCCGCCGGGCTTGAGTCGCTGCCAGCAGGTGTCGAGCACGCCTTCGCGGGTTACGCCGCCACCGATAAAAATCGCGTCCGGGGGCTCCAGACCGTCAAGAGCCTGAGGTGCCTTGCCGCGAATAAGTTGCAGGCCGGGCACACCAAGGGTATCGCGGTTACGTTCGATCAGTTGCTGGCGGCCTTCGTCGGCTTCAATCGCCAAGGTGCGGCAACTCGGCCAGGTACGCATCCACTCGATGCCGATCGAACCGCTGCCCGCGCCTACGTCCCACAGCAATTGGCCTGGCAGTGGCGCGAGGCGGGCGAGGGTTACGGCGCGCACATCGCGCTTGGTCAACTGGCCATCATGCTCGAACGCGCTGTCGGGCAGCCCACCGATACGTGACAGCGGCCGGGCGCTGGCGTCGGCCAGGCAATCGATGGCGACCAGGTTAAGCGCCGCGACGGGCGGGTCACTCCAGTCGCAGGCGCGGGTGTCGATCCTGCGTTCAGCCTGGCCGCCCAGGTGTTCCAGCACCGTCATGCGGCTGGGACCAAATCCCTGCGCGCTCAGCAGACGGGCGATGATGGACGGGCTGCTGCCATCGTTGCTCAGTACCAGCAGACGTACACCGCTGTGCAGGTGGGCATTGAGGGCGACGACGGGGCGTGCCACTACCGACAGCGTGACTACGTCCTGCAGGGCCCAGCCCATGCGTGCTGCGGCCAGGGAAAAGGACGATGGCGCTGGCAGCACCTGCATTTCATCCCGCGCTACCCGTCGCGCCAGGCTGGCGCCGACACCAAACAGCATGGGGTCGCCGCTGGCCAGTACGCAGGTCGGCGTGTTGCGCAGGGCCAGCACTGGGGCCAGTGAAAACGGGCTCGGCCAGGTCTGGCGCTCGGCGCGAATGCAGGCGGGCAGCAGGTCGAGCTGGCGCTGGCTGCCGATTACGCGGGTCGCGCCCAACAAGGCGCGGCGCGCATTTTTGCCCAGCCCGGCAAAACCGTCCTCACCGATTCCCACAACTGTTAGCCAGGGCGACATGCCGATCCTCTTGATAAACGCCGGGTTGTTCCTCCGCTACCGGGCGAAGGCCCTGCGGATACAGGTGCGCATGATAACGCGCCTTGCCCTGCACCAGAGTTCATCTTTACAGGTGGTAGCCGGTTAATGCCGTTGTACCGGAGATTCGGGCCAAGATTTGCCTTCCGTGGGTTCTGAGGCAGTCGCCAGTGACAGATGATCAGCTTGAGCCGGATGACTGGCTCGCCGCCATGCAAACAGGGTATCTGGACAACCTGGCGCGGCTCGATGCCGCGGGGCAACTCACGGCGCAAGAGTTTATCTGTCTGCAGCAGGTCATTGCGGTGCAACCGCAGCATGTCTATGCCCTTGAGCTTGGCGCGGACAACGCCCCGGCCGCCGATCTTGCCGGCCATTTCATCGTAACCCGGGCAGACAGCAACCCGCCGGGCGCATTCCTGTATTCCCCTCTCGGTGGATTGGAACGCATCGCCAATTCAACCGCGCTGCGCATAACCCTCAAGCGGCGTCTGGCCGACCCGCTGGTACGTGACACCTTGTTGCGCTTTATGCCGATCGAGGTGCGTGAAGACCTGAAAAAACTGCGCTCCCTGAGGATCAGGCGGTGCTTGATTGAGGGTCGGGTATTTGAGCATCGCACACGCTCGTTGCAGGATCTGCGTTTGCACAACCTTGAGTTGTTGAGGGCGCGCCTGCTCGATCTTCCGTCCCTGCGCGGGGTGCTCAATGCACAGCTCACGCTGGCCCTGGAGCACGAGTTCCAGGGGTTGGGCCTGTCTGCTCAGACGCTGCAGGTCAACAGCTATGCGATGGCGACGGCTGGCAGCCAGCCACCGTTGTCGAGCATGAGCCTTCTGGATCTGGCACTGGCGTACCTGGGCAAAGGCGAGTGGCCGGGTAATCACATCCGCGAGTATCTGAGCCCGACCGTAGCCTTCGATGCAGCTCAAGCACGATCACCCTCGCTGGATGTGCGCATGTACCAGTTGGTCAGGGAAATTGTCGGGGGCATTCAGGCCGTGATGCAGCAGCAACTCGAAGCCTGGTGGTATCTGGACATAAAAGGGTTGAGCCTGAGGGTGCTGGCTGTTCAGTTTATGGGCGACCGGTTTTTCAATGAGTTGTTACAGGCTCGTCACGAGGGGCGGATTGATCCCGTGCAGTTCGATGCACTGTTGGCTGTGGGGCGCTCGCGCCTGAATGATGATCGATATGCCCATGGGCAATGGCGGCCCGCCCGCCTGTCATTGCTGGGGCAGGGGGGTGCCAGGGTAGAACTGGCCGGGCTGTTCAGTGTGTCTGTACCGGTCTCCACTCCCGAGCTGTTTTTGTTCAGCGAACAGGCTGCACTTGAGCGCTTTGACAATGACGAGACGCTCAAGGGCCAGGTGCTCGCACGGCTCAAGGAGCCCCGCGACAGAGACAACCTGCTCGGTCATGTGTCACGCGATCAGCGGCCGGTATTGCGCCTTATGCTTGACCCGGTCCTGAGTGTCGAGACCATCGAGGGTGATCTGTTCGAAAACCGTGTGCGCTCCATCATCGACAAGCAGGCGCGGGATTTTACCTTTCTGCTCGGTGCCATACGTGGCAAGGACTGTAATGTGAATGCCGTGGTGGATCACGGGCTGGATGTGCGTGCGCTGCTCGATCCACGCTTGACGGAGCCCAACCAGCAAGGGCGCTGGAGTACCCGGCTGGCGCTTGATGGCCCGGCGACAGCTGCGGCTACGGCAGGTGACAGCGCTACGTTACCTTTGATCCAAAGCAAACTGCAGGTGCTCAACGGGCAGGTAGCCCTGATGCTGCTGGGCCGGCCCGAGCTCAGGGGCTTTGCCCACCGACGGCTCAAGCAGCATCTGGCGTCGCCTGGTTTGAGCCATTTGATCCCCGGGCATCTGGTGCTGCGTATTTATGGCACCGCGGCTTTGCGCAAGCAGTTGGAGCCGTTGCGGGTTATCCCGCTGGTCGATGCGTTGCTGGATCGGGTCACAGGCTGGAGTCCGCTCCCGGTCGATGGCGCGCGAATACGTCTTGGCGTGCAAAAAAACAGCCCGGACATCAAGCCGATCCATTACCCCGATGGCGCAGCCGTCCTGGCCTTGCTCGACCGCGCTTCTGTGGGCCTCGTTGCGCAATTCATGCAGCAACTGCACGGGTTTTACTATATGGGGATGGCCGCATTGGCGGGTTCGACCGTGATTAGCCGACTGGCCCGGTTCCGGGGCTCGGCGCTGCGTTACGAGGCATTCGTCAGGCAGATGGACGGGCGCCTGGACAGTAACGGGAGTGCCATTGTCAGGGCTGTGCTGGAGCATTCGACCTACCTTGCACGACGGGCGCTCAACGGGTTTATCCCCGATGTCTGCGAGCTGGCGTTAACCCTGCCGGGCAGACGCCCAAGCATCACGCTGCGCAACTGCCTTGTGATGACCGGGCGCGGTGGCACTGACAGCGTCAACTCCGGGCAAGCCGTCTTGTGGACGGCAGCCTGGAGCCTGGAATGTTTCGATTCACTGGCATCATGCCTTGAGACCTTGCAGGCCCGCTTGCGGGATCGTGTTGAACAATGGCATCTGTTGCGCTGTATCAGCTTGCGTGAGCGCGAAAGGGTGCAGGCCGCCGTTGATGTGAAATGGACTGCCAGCGTGATCGACACCGACTGGCTTGAAGCCTGCCAGCGCCGGGAGACAGAAAAACACCTCAGTGATATCGGCTTCCTGCTGGAGCGAGGTGTGGTGCAGCAGGTGTCGGCACCGGAACTGGTCAACCAGGTGGATTGCTACTGGTCGGAGCAGGCGCAGTTCAATGTTGACGCAACGCTCGCCGCCGCCCGCCAATGGCAGTTCCGTGAGGGTTTGCCTGACTGGCTCAAGCACGCTGCGGCCAGTGACCAGCAAGCCTACGGTCGGATCCTGCTGCGAATTCAACAGGCCGGGAGCGAGGGGTATTCGCAAGACGTGCCCGAGCTGCTCGACTATGCCCGCGAGCGGTTGTTGGCACGCTTGAGGGCTGACTTTCCGGGCGTGGCAATTGACCCGGACAAGGTCGAAATCAGTGTGGTGCAATACAGCGGACCGGCTGGCGGAGAGATCGCCGGAGGCGCGGCAGTCTCCAGGCTGAGGCGATCGCTGACGTACTTTGCCCTGAGTCATTTTTTCAATGTGCACTCTGGCGTGCGCAGCTATCGCTCACTGGGCGAAGAACCTTTGCCTGCGGGGCTGGATGACCACTATGTGAGTGAGCTGGTGCGTTCGCTGGATCTTGGCGAAAGCTATCAGGCCCTGCTGGTCGAAAAGCTCACCCCGGGCCATGAGGGGGCTGCACGGCGTCAGGGCTTGTTCTGTCAGCAGCTGCCTGCGCAGGTGCTCGAAGACGCGCTGCAAGCCCGAATCAAGGGCGCATTGAGCCTGACGGCCCATGATTTCGTTGAGCATGTACTGAACAGCCCGGACGCCAAAGCCCGCGAACGCTTCAAGGGCATCGAGCTGGTCGTGCGGCCACTGGCTTTTCGCGCCGTAACCGGTCGTCATCCCGACCGGGCGCAGGGCATGTACCTGATTGGTCCGGCTGCTCTGGATAGCGGGCCGCAGGTGTTGTATGTGCTCTACGGCAAGGGGCCTGCGCTTCGAGAGTACAGCAGCCAGTCCGATTTTCTGCATCGATTGCACGGTTCTGGAGCCTTGCAGGACGAGGTGCTGGAGCGGCTGGAACCCCGGGTTCGTAAAATTTATGAATATGGGGGATTTCGCGAGCCGCATATCGGCTATGTCGATCCGACCTTGAGCTCGCCGCAGGTGGCCAATCCTCCCGCCAGCCTCGATCCCGGCCAGTTGACCGGTAACTGCCTGAACAGGTTGTACGTCGACACCCTCAACGTGCGGCTGGCCCTGGCTCGTACCCAGGCCCGCAGCGCAGCGCAGGCGGACTGGGCTTCCCTTGTGTATCTGCTGTCGCTGCTGGCGGACACTGCTTTGCTGATTCTGCCGGGCAAGCTGAGTGTGCCCTTGATGATCTGGCAGGCCCAGACCAGTGCACAGTCAGCTGCTCAGGCCGTGGCAGATGATCGCTGGGGGCAGGCCGTGTTTGATTTTGCCACGGCGTTGTTGATGATCGCGGGGAGCCATGGCGCACTGAGGCGCACAACCGGGGAACCCCACGTCGTTGCTGCCTTCGAGGCCCCTCTGGAGACCATGACCCGTGAACAGCAGGCCAGCTTGCGGCCCTATGCGGCCAATCATGTGTCGTTGGATAATCTGCATGAAGACACTGGCTCCGGGTTGTTTACTGACCCCGAGTCAGGCCACCGCTTTATCGTTCTGGACGGGCAGGTGTTTCAAGTCGCAGCCTGGCAGGATCGATGGCGTATTCATATTGGTGAAGACCGCGATGGCCCTCTGGTCAAACGCAGCCCCCATCAGCGCTGGGTACTCGATCTCAAGGAACCGTTGCCAGGCGGTGGCCAGGCACTGGGCACGCGGTCGGGTACATCGGGGAGCGTTTCGTTTGGACGGGAGCACACAGTTACGGTCCTGGGCATGCCTGCCATCGAACGTCTGCAGCCACGCAAGGCCCAGGTGATTCGGGAGGCGCACGAACAGGCTATTCGCTATCTGACTGATTGCAGGGCGCATCTGCAATCAGTCGGCTCCGCCAGCCAGCTGAATGCCCAGACCCGGCGCTTTCTTGCCAGGGTCTTCAGTGTGAGCCAGATCGACGACCCCTTGCTCGACAAGCTCAAACGCATCGTCGACAAACTGCTGACGGCCCTGCAATCCACCGAGTTTTCACCACAGCATTCCAGCCGCTACGGCTTGTACTCACCGCCCAACCCGCGAGAAGTGGCGCGGGTTTCTTCGCTGGGCAGCGTGATCAAACGCAAGACCGTGCTTTTTTCTCAGGGTTACTTCGCCTCGGCCGACGAGATTTTCAGCCTGTCAGTGATGGGGGTGGACGGCCGCGAGTTCGACCGGGTCAAGCATTCGACGGCCACCATTCTGCTCCATGAATTCAGCCACCTGGTCATGGGTACCATTGATATCAATTATCTGGGTGTAAGCCATCCCTTCGAAGAGTTGCTGGTTCCCGAGCGTGACTGGGATGGTCAGATACGTACGCTTAAAAGGCAGATGCAGGATCACCGTTATCGTCAACTGACCACCGAAATTCGCAAGGCAGATCTTTTCAAGGAGAAGTACAGCAACCGGCGCAGTTACCTGCCCCTCCCTTTCAAGCTGGCACACAGCTTGATCCACAAGACCCGCAGCAAAAACATCGAAGAGGTGCGTGACCGGTTTTTCAGTGACCCGGTGTTTCGCGAGAGGGTGATCCTGATGAATGCCGACTCTCAGACGTTGTTGATTACCTGGCTCGGGTACTTCAAACCGGCAACTGTCGCTGTCGTTTGATCCCCCGGAAAGTGCCCGGGTATCTATGTAGTGCCGTTGTCGTCCGGGGGCGCGATAGCGTGTTGTGCATTGTCCGCAAGCGAAGAGAGATCACCCATGAAGGCAATCACTTCCACATTTAATTCCGGCTCTGCATCGAACGAAACCTTCAATGTCCGCCCGATGGCTGCTGGCAACGGCGGGCAGGCCGAGGGGCTGGTGATGCAGTTAATGAACATCGCTTCCCAGGTTGATGAATTGTTGCGGCCATGGCCTGCACCGTTTTCGTATGCGTATTCAAGGCTGGTGAAAGCGCTGGCCCGCGCGGGGCATGACGTGCTGGAGCTCGACCGTATGCGGTTACGGGTCGCTGGCTTGCGTGAGCCGGTGTCGCTGATGGAAGCATTGTTGCAACAGGTCACCGGACTACAGCCGCTGCCGCGTGATCCCGAAAGAATAGAGGCGGGCCTGCACTTGCTGGATACCCCGGATCTCAATCCGCCCAAGCCACTTTCAGGCAGTGAACTAATCAACGTCATGGATCAGGCCGCAGCGGGGTTTTTCCAGGGGTATGTCAATCAGCTCCGTGCGTTTTTCTATACCCCGGCCCCACCGCCGAGGGCCGATACGTTGATCGACAGGCTGTGTACCCTGAGGTTGGCGATGCTACGGGCCGAATTGCAGCTGATGCAATCGGGCAACCGGCTTTCAGCGGCGGACCTGGCGGTGCTGGGCGCGGTGCTGAGCCAGCCGGTGAGCGCCCGGCGTCCAGCATTGGCAGGGTTTGTTCCCGATGTGTTTGCCATTGCACTATCAATCAATGGCGCACAGGCCGGGCTGGATATCGTCAACTGTCTGTTGTTCACCGAACGCGGTGGTCAGCAGCCTGCAACTGCCGGCCGGGCCATATTCTGGAGCCCGGATTCGGGGTTCGAAGGCTTTGCGTCGGTGGGCGAGTGCACCACCCAACTGCAAGCCCGCCTGGCGGACAAGGCACGGCGCTGGGAACTGCTGAGCCATGTCAGCACGGGCACGCAGCCGCAGGTTACGGCCTGGCTGGACAGCACCGCTAACGGGAAAATTGGCGGGCTTCAATTCGAACGTGTTGAACACGACTTTGTCCGAGAGACCCAGCTACGGGCTATTGCCAAGGTGCTGGCGGACGCCGGCTTTGCCTGCCGTACGGCTCAAGCCATCCCCTTGTCGGCGCAAGCCTTTGAAAATCTTATCCACAGTGAACTGGTACAAGGTCGGGCAGGGCTGGTGTTGGAGCCTGTGGTTGAAATGGCGCGCCTGCAAGCGTTTGAGGCGGCAATACCGCAGTGGTTGAAAAACGCCTCGAAGGCAGACAAGTTGGCTTATGCCGGGTTGTTGCAGCGCTATCCAGGGGCAGGGCAGGAACAGCAAAACTACCTGCATGATATCCCGCCGCTTGCCGAGTACGCCCGCGCGTTACTGAAACTGCGTCTGGAGCTCGACTTCGCGGGGCAGGCGCCAGACCCGGATGCGATCGAGGTGGTGATCGACACCTATGTGCCTTCCCCGGTACCGGTTGGTAGCACGCCCTCTTTTTTGCCAGCGGCGACGACGCGCACTGTTCAGACCCTCACGCAATTTTCGCTTAACGGTTTTTACCGGCTCAATGCAGGCGCGATTTCCTTGCGAGCCCCTAATGGCAGTGCGTTGCCGACGGCCTTGAATGCGACGTATGTAAAACGACTGACCCGACAACTGGAAATCGGCGCGCATTACCGTGCTTTGTTGCAAGACAAGCTGGCGCCCGGAAAACCGGGGGTGACCTTGCGCCAACAACAATTCTCCGAGCAGCTCTCGCTGCAGGTGATGGAACAGGCCCTGCGGGAAAAACTGATCGACCCTGGCCAGGAGATGGCGTATCGGTACATACAGCAGGTCATCAACATGCCAGATGGAGCGGCCCGCCTGACGTTGGACAGAATGCCGATCATCGTCCGGCCATTTGAGCTGGTAGCCGAGCCCGAAGCCGATCCTGATCGGGCCAGGGGGCTCTACATCATTGGGCCTGTGGAGTCAGGCGCCGGGCCGCAGATCCTGTGGGTCAACTACAGCGAGCGCTTTACATTCAAAGCGTACAACAACGAAGCCGCCTTGCTCGACGACCTGCGTATCAACACGGACCTGCAGGCGCTGGTGCTCCAGCGTCTTGAGCCCGAGGCCCGTAAAACCTACAACTATGGCGGTTTTGTGGAGCCCCATATCCCGCAGTATGTGGACGCGTCCCTCGGCAGTTTCATGCTCAGGCCGGCCCCCCCGACCCTGGCGCCAAGGCCCATCGCGGGCAATCTGTTTGAACAGTTGTATGTCGACAACTACCACCTGTTGCTGGACATGGCCGCCGCCCAGTCGAAGACCTCCGCCGAAGCCGACTGGGAGTCATTCAAGTACCTGTTTTCGTTGATTGCATCGACTGCGTTGATGTTTTTGCCTGCCAGGCTGAGTATTCCCATGGTGGTCTGGCAAACGGCGGGTTTTGTGCAGCAGGGTTTCGAGGCCGCGCAAAAAGGCGAGTGGGGCGAAGCCGTGGCTGATTTTGCCTCGTCGCTGGCACAGATAGGCAGTGGTTATCTGACACTGCGCCAACTGAAAACAGTGACTCCGACAGTCTTGCGTCAGCCGCAGTCCGAAGCGGCGGTGCACCTCACGCCTGAGCAGGAGATCGGCCTGCAGCCCTTTCAGGCCAATGATGTGGCCTTGCTGGAGCTCAAGCAGGACAGCCTGACCCGGTTGTACCGTCACCCGGGCACAGGTCTTCACTATGTGCTGCTGGGCGGGCATGTTTTTCAGGTGCAGGCCTGGCGCGAGCGCTGGCGCATTTTTATCGGAGAAGGCCGCGAAGGGCCGCTGGTGAAAATCAACGAGCGTGAGCATTGGGAGCTTGATCTCAAGGAACCGTTACTGGGGGGCGGCCCTGTACTGTCGACCACTGCTTCGATATCCGACCGCCTGACCCATGAGATGCAGGCCATCGGCATGGCCAGCATTGAGCGGCGCTTTCCTGACAAGGCACAGGCCATTCGCGAGGCCCATGCCCAGGCCGTCACCTACCTGCAGCGCAGTCAAAGCGCCCTGCACACCTTGCTCGAACCGGGGACGCAGAATGCCCGGAACCGAGCGTTGATACAGACGTTCTTTGATGTGGAACACGTTGATCAGCCGTTGCTTGACCGACTCAATGAAACGATCGGGCCCCTGCTTGCGAGGTTTTTGCATCCCGATCTGTCGCCGCTGACTTCCAGTAAATACGTGGTCTGCCGCTCCCGGTTCAACGACAAGGCCGTCGCCTGGATTCACCGCTGGGATTTGCACAAGCGCCTGTACTTGAGTGAGCATTTTTTCAGCACTCTATTTGAAACACCCAACGCCTTGAGCCAGGCATTTGTGAAAGCCACCCAGCCACCTTTCAGGACCAACGTGCATTATCGGGCGGCCTTTATGCTGCATGAGATCAGCCATCAGGCGCTTGATACCGAGGACATCAACTATCTGAATCCCGGCTTTCCTTACGAGGACCTGCTGGATGAATCAACCCCCCTGGGCAGCCAGATCAAGTCGTTTAACCAGATCGTCCAGAGTTGCCATTCACCCTATATCTCGACCGAGCACCTGTTTCAGCAATTTGATCCTGAAGAGCGCACCTGGGCGGATATACCCGCTAACCCGGGCAAGGCCAAAATCAAGGCGCTTAGCGGTGTCAGGACCCTTGAGCAAGCGCGGCCGATCTTTAAACACGATGCTCGTAAACGCATTGACCTCATGCTGGCCAATGCCGATTCCGTGGTGTTGTTGATCACCCGTCTGGGCCGGGATCATCCACAACTGCCCGAGGTTAATACACGGGAGTAGTCATTCCGTCCGGCAGGCTTTTCATGCACTCGCCCAAAGCAGGCATAATGCGCGACCTGCAATAGCGTATTGCCTGCTCTGGATAGCTCCTTGAACTTGCCACCTGAACTTTCTGTCACGACGCCTGTGCGCCCCTCGGCTTGCCCGGGGTTACTGCGTATCGTCCAGGCAATGGATGGCGGTATCTGTCGGGTCAAGCTGGATGGCGGCGCGATTAACGCCGATCAGGCTCGCACGGTGGCAGATGTGGCTCAGCGGTATGCCAGTGGTGTGATCGAAGCGACCAACCGTGGCAATTTGCAAATCCGTGGTGTGGGGCCGCAGCACAGTGCATTGATTGCGCCCTTGCTGGCGGCCGGGCTTGGGCCTGCTACTGCCGCCAGTGACGACGTGCGCAACTTGATGCTCAGCCCGAGTGCCGGCATTGATCTGCAGATGCATATCGATACGTGGCCGGTGGCCCGGCAGATACTGGCCAGCCTGCAAAGCACGCCAAGGTTCACCGAGCTGTCGGCCAAGTTCGCCGTGCAACTGGATGGCGGCGAGGCCCTGGCCATGCTGGAGCATCCGCATGATCTGTGGTTGTCGGCATTTGTGCGTAATGGCCAGACGCTGTTGGCTTTTGGCCTGGCCGGGTGCCCGGCGCACGATTGCGCGTTGGCAGCCGTACCCGTGGAGTACGGGCATGAGCTGGTGTTGGCCGTGCTGATGCAGTTTCTGGATCTGGCGCGACCTGAGCAAACCCGCATGCGTCATCTGCTGGAGGAGGTCACCACTGAGTCATTTGTCGGGCAGCTGGCACAGCGAATCAGCGTGGCACTGTTGCCTGCTGGCGACTGGCAGTGCAGGGCCATCTCGGCGTCCATGCACCTCGGCATTTGGCCACAGCAAGCGCCTGGTCGGGTCTATATCGGCGGGGCGCCGGCACTGGGGCGGCTGGATGCGGCGATGCTCACGGGGTTGGCCGAGCTGGCCGAGCGCTACGGCGATGGCACTTTACGGTTCACGCCATGGCAGAGCGTCTTGTTGCCCAACATAGCGGCCGCTCAGGCCGCTGCGGTGATGAGCCAGTTGATGGTGCTCGGCTTGATCGTAGAGGCTGGCAACCCGCTGGCGCATCTGGTGGCCTGTACCGGCTCCAGTGCCTGTGCCAAAGGGCTGGCCGACACGAAGCATGATGCCCGTCAGTTGGCCGCGTTGCTGCCAAAGCCTTTGAATATTCACCTGACCGGCTGCCAGCGCTCCTGCGCGGCAGCCCACGTCGCGCCGGTCACTTTACTGGCCGTGGCGCCCGGTCATTACGACCTCTATTTACGCACCCCGGAGCACGCCGGTTTCGGTGTTCTGCGCGAGCGCAATCTTACAATTGAAGCGGCGGGCGCCTGGCTTGAGGCCCGCCAATGGAGCAACACCGATGATTGATTACATCCGCGATGGTCAAGAGATCTATCGCAATTCGTTCGCCATTATTCGTGCCGAGGCCAACCTCGACAGCATCCCGGCGGACCTCGAAAAACTGGCCGTGCGTGTGATCCACGCCTGCGGCATGGTCGATGCCATTGAAGACCTGCGTTTTTCGCCGGGTGCCGGCAAGGCCGGGCGTGATGCGCTGGCGGCAGGTGCTGCCATTCTGTGCGATGCGCGGATGGTTTCCGAAGGCGTCACCCGTACCCGTTTGCCGGCCAACAACCCGGTGATCTGCACCCTGCGCGAAGAAGGCGTACCTGAGCTGGCGCTGGAGAAGGGCAACACCCGTTCGGCGGTGGCCCTTGAGCATTGGCGCCCGTACCTGGAAGGCAGTGTGGTGGTGATCGGAAACGCGCCCACCGCGCTGTTTTACCTGCTGGAAATGATCGATGCCGGCGCTCCCAAGCCGGCACTGATCCTGGGCTTCCCGGTGGGCTTTGTCGGCGCCGCGGAATCCAAGGCCATGCTTGCGGCAGACAGCCGTGGCGTGCCGTTTGTGATCATGCAAGGCCGCCGTGGCGGTAGTGCGATGGCGGCTGCGGCCGTCAACGCCCTGGCCACGGAGATCGAATAATGGCGCAACCAGGACGTTTGATAGGCTTGGGCGTAGGCCCCGGCGACCCTGAGCTGATCACGGTTAAAGCCCTGCGCCTGCTGCGCGAATCGCCGGTGGTGGCGTATTTCGTGGCCAAGGGCAAGAAGGGCAATGCGTTCGGCATCATCGAAGCCCATCTGCAAGACGCGCAAACCCAGATGCCGCTGGTGTACCCGGTGACCACCGAGGTGTTGCCGGAGCCGTTGTCCTACGAGCAGGTGATCAGTGATTTCTACGATCAGGCTGCGGTTGAAGTGGCCGTGCATCTGGATGCCGGCCGTGATGTGGCAGTGATCTGCGAAGGTGATCCGTTCTTCTACGGCTCCTATATGTACCTGCACGACCGTCTGGCCCAGCGTTTTGAAGCACAAGTGGTACCGGGCGTGTGCTCGATGCTGGGCGGCGCTTCGGTATTGGGCGTGCCGTTGGTGTATCGCAACCAGAGCCTGTCGGTGCTCTCGGGTGTGCTGCCCCACGAAGAACTCAAGTCGCGGCTGGCGGTTGCCGATGCGGCAGTGATCATGAAGCTGGGGCGCAACTTTCATAAAGTGCGCGAAGTGCTGGGCGAGCTGGGGCTGGCCGAGCGGGCGTTGTATGTCGAGCGCGCCACCATGAGCAATCAGAAGATCGTGCCGCTCAATGAAGTGGAACCGATGTCTTCGCCGTATTTCTCGCTGATTATCGTCCCAGGCGAAAGGTGGCAGGGTTGAGTCGCCCGGCACCGGCCATTGTCATTCTGGGCAATGGCAGCCTGGACACTGCACGCCGTATCCAGCAGTTGCTGCCCGGCGCTTCTGTCCTCGGGCTGGCAGGGCGGGTAGACGGCGGTGATCGCAGTTACAGCGATTTCGGCGACACCCTGCGTCAGCTTTATCAGCAGGACACGCCGATTATTGCGCTATGCGCTGCGGGTATTGTGATCCGCACGCTGGCGCCGTTGCTGCTGGAAAAAGGCGCCGAGCCACCGGTACTGGCGGTTGCCGAAGACGCCAGCGCGGTGGTGCCGTTGCTGGGCGGGCTGGGTGGGGTGAATGATCTGGCGCGGGTCATTGCGGCGGGTCTGGGCATTGCTCCGGCGATCACCACCAGCGGCGAACTGCGCTTTGGCACCTGTCTGCTCAATCCGCCTGCGGGCTATGTGCTGGCCGATCTGGAGCTGGGCAAACGCTTTGTTTCGGACCTGCTGGCCGGCGAATCAGTGCGTATCGAAGGCGATGCGCCGTGGCTGGCGCGGGCGCAACTGCCCGAAAGCGGGCAGGCGCGTCTGGCGATCCATGTGGGCAGCGCCGAGCGTCTGCCAGCGGCAGACGAGTTGCTGATTTATTCGCGCAATGTACTGGCGCAGGTGTGTGCCGAGGTTTCGCCACAGTCAGTCCTCGAATCGTTGCACCAGGCCGGGCTGGCACGTCAGTCGCTGGCGTGCATCGTCGCACCGGAAACCTTGATGGCCAGTGCAGCGCTGCGTGAAACGGCCCTTGAGCTGGCGGTGCCGTTGCGGTTTGTGGGCAGCGATGCAGCGTTGCTGCCTGTTGCCTGGTGTGAACCGGGCAATGGCGTGGTGCTGGGTGTTGCCGCGGTGCCGCTGGAACCTGAAACGATTGGCCGGGCCCGTGGCCGTCTGGCTGTAATTGGCCTGGGCCCCGGCGCTGCCGAACTGATGGTGCCGGCGGTCAAGGCCGAGCTGGCACGGGCCAATGATGTGCTGGGTTATGAAACCTATGTGCGTATGGCCGGCCCGTTCCGCGACGATCAGGTGATGCATTGCACCGATAACCGCGAAGAGATGCAGCGCGCCCGCCACGCCTTCGAGCTGGCGGCGCAGGGGCGTTCGGTGGTGGTGGTGTCTTCGGGGGATCCTGGGGTTTTTGCCATGGCCGCAGCCGTGCTCGAAGCCTTGCATGAGTCTGTGGACCCGCAGTGGCACAGCGTCGATCTGGAGATCCTGCCGGGTGTGTCAGCTTCACTGGCAACGGCCGCGCAGGCCGGGGCGCCGCTGGGGCATGACTTCTGTGTGATGTCGCTGTCGGACAACCTCAAGCCGTGGAGCATTATTGAGAAGCGTCTGGACCTGGCTTGCGAGGCGGATCTGGCGTTGGCGTTCTACAACCCGATTTCCCGTTCACGGCCATGGCAGCTGGGCGTTGCGCTGGATATCGTCAGGCGCCATCGCACGCCGCAAACGCCGGTGGTGCTGGGTCGTGACATTGGCCGTCCGGGCCAGATCCTGCGCACCCTGACCCTGGGCGAGTTGACCCCGGAGCAGGTGGATATGCGCACCATGGTGCTGGTGGGCTCGTCGACGACGTGCACCTTTGCCCGTGCTGACGGCATGCAATGGGTGTACACGCCGCGCTGGTATGGCGAAAAACCCTGAGCCCTGTGGGGGCGAGCCTGCTCGCGAAGCGGCTGTCAGAGCCTTTCGCGAGCAGGCTCGCTCCCACAGTTCTGTGTGTTTTCAGGGGACCATATAGCCCCTGATCCCGGTAAAGATGATCTGCGCTGCAAGGGCGCAGACAAACAGGCCCATCAGGCGGCTGACGATCTGCAAACCCTGCTCACCGAGAATCCGTTCGATTCGGTTGGACAGGTAAAGCACCACGCCCACCGTCAGGCTGGCCAGGGCAATACTGACAATCGCCATCAGCTTGTCATCCCAGTGGGGCTGGCTGACGCCCATGACCAGCAACGCACCGATCGTGCCGGGCCCGACAGTGAGCGGGATGGTCAAGGGCACAATCGTCACGTCCTGCTGCACATTGTCTGTTTGCACCGCAGACTTGCCTTGGGCCATGCCCAGCGCCGAGATAAACAGCACGCTGCCGGCACCGATGCGGAATGCATCGACGGTGATGCCGAAGACGCTGAAGATCGTGCGCCCGAACAGGTACAGCAATACACTGGAGATCAGCGTGGCCAGGGCCACTTTCCAGGCCAGCCGGCGGCGTTCCTTGTTCGAGTAACCCCGGGTCAGGCTGATAAAGCACGACAGCACGAAAAACGGGCTGTAAAGCACCAGCATCTTCAAGTACACACTGAACAGCACATGGAGCATGGTCTGAGCTCACATCGATAGGGGGCGCCGAAAGTCTATCAGGGGGATTGGCTGTCTGTTAGGACAGTTGCGTACGGGATTGACGCAGCTCACGTTGTTCGACCCAAAACTCCACCAGTTCGCGCAGTTGCGACAGTTCCACGGGTTTGGACATATGCCCGTCCATACCGGCCTGCCGGGCGCGTTCCTTGTGTTCGGTAAGGATGTGGGCGGTCAGGGCGACAACCGGAGTTCGTACCCGCTGGTGGCTGACTTCCCAGGCGCGCAACTGCTCGGTGGCGGAAAACCCGTCGAGTACCGGCATCTCACAGTCCATCAGCACCAGGTCATAGCGCTGGGTCTTCATAGCCTTGAGCGCTTCGGCACCATTGCAGGCCGTGTCCGGGTTCAGGTTGAGCTTGCCCAGCATGCCGCGGATAACCTTGGTCGAGATGTTGTTGTCTTCGGCCACCAGAATGCGGAAGTCGCCGGGCACGGAGACCGCAACGGCAGCGGGGCCATTGGCGGTGGTTTGTGCGGCGGCATGGCCTTTGTTGCGCTGGGTCAGTTCGTCCGCCAGGGTGGTCTTGAGGGTGTAGCCGGCCACCGGCTTGGCGAGGATGCGCTTGATCCCGCAGTTACGCGCAATGATCTTGCTAGGGGCATTACTGATACCGGTGAGCATGACCAGCAGGATGTCGTGGTTCAGGCTCGGGTCTTCCTTGATCTTGGCGGCCAGTTGCATGCCGGTCATGCCGGGCATGTTCTGGTCCAGCAGGACGATGTCGAAGTAGTCTCGCAAGTGCGCCTTGGTGCGCAGCAAGGCCAGGGCTTCCTTGCCCGAGGCGGCGGCGCTGACATTCAAGCCCCAGGCGGAGCATTGCTGCACCAGCACTTTGCGGCAGGTGTCGTTGTCGTCCACCACCAGTACCCGCGCGCCTTTGAGCGGGCTGTCGAGGTCCGAGGTGGGGTGTTCCAGGTGTTGCGGGTCCAGGGGCAGGGTCAGCCACAGGTTGCTGCCGGTGGTTTGACCGGACTTTATGCCGAATTCGCCGCCCATCAGCATGATCAGCTGGCGGGCGATCACCAGCCCCAGGTGGCCGCCCAGGCGGGTGGCGGCAAGGAAGTTCTTGCTGTGCAGTTCGGCGTGCAACAGGGCGTCACGCTCCTGCTCATCCATCGGCTGGCCGGAGTCCTGGATCGCAATGCGCAAGCGTGGCGGGCCATTGCGCTCCTCAAGGGCCACGACGATCAGGATCTCACCCTCGTCGGTCTTTTTCAGGGAGCTTTCGAGCAGGCTGAGCAGGGTCTGGCGCAAGCGTGTGGGGTCGCCGCTGATCACCCGTGGCACTTGTGGCTGGATAAAGCTGATGAGTTCGACGTTCTGCTGTTCGGCCTTGGTGCGGAAGATGCTCAGGCAATCCTCGATCAGGGCATTGAGGTCGAACTGCACGTCATCCAGTTCGATCTGCCCTGACTCAAGCTTGGAAATGTCGAGGATTTCGTTGATCAGCGTCAGCAGCTCATTACCGGCGCTGTGGATGGTCTGTACGTAGTCGCGCTGCTTGACCGAAAGCGGTGTGCCCAGCAGCAGCTCGGTCATGCCCAGCACGCCGTTCATGGGGGTGCGGATTTCATGGCTGATCTTGGACAGGAACTCGGCCTTGGCATTGACTTCGGCCGTGCTGGCCGCCAGTTCGCGGCTGATGCTGAACTGGGCCTGGGTGATGCTGCGGTTGCGTTCGCTCAGGGCGAAGCTCATCAGCAAGCCGCTGATGCACACCACGCACATCAGCGCCAGCACCAGCTCCTGCGGTGCGATGAGGGTCAGGCCCAGTAGCGCCGGGAGAATCACCAGGGTGCCGATATTGAAAATCACCATCGCCATGGCAAACATGCGTGCCGGTTTGTAGCCCTTTTGCCAGTGGTAAACCGATACGGCCAGAATGCTGACACTTGCCAGTCCGACCAGGGCATAGGTAATGAGGTTCAGCGGCAGGTTGTCGATAAACAGCAGCAACAGGCCACCGAGGGCGATAATAAGAATGTCCAGCAGCAGCAGTTTGAGCAGCCGATGGGCACCGCGACTCGCGAAAAAACTATAGGTGAACATCAGCCCGCACGGCGCGGTCAGCAGCAGTGTCAGGTAGGCGCCCGGGGTTTGCAGGCTGTGCCACTGCCCCAGCCAGGGGTCGAGCAGGTTCAGGAACAACACTGAACTGGCCATGAGCAATGCTTCGCAGATCGCCAGCCACAGGCTGCTGGGCGAGCGGCTGAAGGCAAAGCGCACAATGTTGTGCAGCAACAGCATCGTCATGCAGCCCAGCAACAGGCCATAGAGCAGGGGCTTGCTCTGGCTGGCGGCCAGCATCACGGCAGTGTCGAGAGTAATGTGGGGGCGCAGCTGGTGGTCAGAGACCATGCGCAGGTAAACATCCAGCGGTTCGGCGCTTTGCGGCAGGGGCAGCAGGTAGTCACTGCTGGGCACCGGTTTGCGGTTGGTGGGCAATGCCGAGCCGGTGTTGATTTCGCTGATCAGTTTTTGATCATCGAATACATACATGTCCAGGCGCGCCAGGTCAGGGGCAAACAGCCGCAGGATCTGCTCGTGCTTGTCGGGTTGCAGGCGTACGCGCAGCCACAAGGCTTCGCCGGGTTCAGCAGCACCAATGCGGTCAAGGTCGACAGGGCTGAACTGGCTGGACAGGCGAGGGGAGCGTACATCGCTCAGTTGCAGGCTGGCCTGCGGGTCTGACAGAACAGACCAACTGGTCGCTGTAGCGGCTTGCGCAGGCATCATGCCAAGCACAGTGGCCAGTAGGGCGGCGGTAAAAGCTATGGCGATCCTGAGCCAGCGCACGGCGAAATCCCTTCATGGATTGAAGCTAGACGGTAACTATGCGCGGGCCTGGAACGGTTAGGCAAGGGCGCAGACGCCCCGCCTATCCGTATGGAGTGTTTACTCCTGAGGTTCACCACGTTCGCGAGCAATGGCACGGTAGCCGATATCGTTACGGTAGAAGCAACCCTCCCACTCGATGGCCTTGGCCAGCTCGTAAGCCTTGTGCTGTGCCGCTTCTACGGTGTCGCCCATGGCGGTTGCGCACAACACGCGACCCCCCGAGGTCACCACCTCACCGGCTTGATTGAGTGCAGTACCGGCATGGAACACTTTGCCTTCCAGCTTGGCGGCTGCGTCCAGACCCTGGATAACAGTACCTTTGGCGTAATCGCCAGGGTAGCCGCCGGCGGCCAGCACGATACCCAGGCTCGGGCGCGGATCCCATTGCGCTTCAACCTTGTCCAGCGCTTGAGCCAGAGCCGCTTCAACCAGCAGCACCAGGCTCGATTGCAGGCGCAGCATCACCGGTTGGGTTTCCGGATCGCCGAAGCGGCAGTTGAACTCGATCACTTTCGGGTTACCGGCCTTGTCGATCATCAGCCCTGCGTACAGGAAACCGGTGTAGACGTTGCCTTCTTCGGCCATGCCACGCACGGTTGGCCAGATGACCAGGTCCATGACGCGCTGATGAACGTCAGCGGTGACCACCGGGGCAGGAGAGTAAGCGCCCATGCCTCCGGTGTTCGGGCCGGTGTCGCCGTCGCCGACACGCTTGTGGTCCTGGCTGGTGGCCATCGGCAATACGTTCTTGCCGTCGACCATCACGATAAAGCTGGCTTCTTCGCCGTCGAGGAACTCTTCGATCACCACGCGCGAGCCGGCTTCGCCAAAGGCGTTGCCTGCGAGCATGTCACGCACGGCGTCTTCGGCTTCGGCCAGGGTCATGGCGACGATAACGCCTTTGCCGGCAGCCAGGCCGTCAGCCTTGATCACGATCGGCGCGCCGACTTTCTGCAGGTAAGCCAGAGCCGGTTCGATTTCGGTGAAGTTCTGGTAGTCGGCGGTCGGGATCTTGTGACGCGCCAGGAAGTCTTTGGTGAAGGCCTTGGAGCCTTCCAGCTGGGCAGCGCCAGCGGTCGGGCCGAAGCAGTCCAGGCCACGGGAGCGGAACAGGTCAACCACACCGGCAACCAGCGGGACTTCCGGGCCCACGATGGTCAGGGAAACGTTTTTCTCGGCAAAATCTGCCAGTTGCTCAAGGGCCAGCACGTCGATGGAGACGTTCTCGCATTTGGCTTCAATGGCGGTGCCGGCGTTGCCCGGGGCAACGAATACTTTGGCGACACGTGGGTCCTGAGCTACTTTCCAGGCCAGTGCGTGTTCGCGGCCACCGCTGCCAATGATCAAAACATTCATTTCAAAAACCTCGGATGACGCTGAATTCTGATGAGCACCGCTGAGGTGCCTGAAGGCCGGGCTTTTGTGGGAGCCGGGCTTGCCCGCGATACAGGCACCTCGGTGTTTCAGACACTACCGAGGTGTTGCTGTCGCAGGCAAGCCAGCTCCCACAAAAGCCGGTGCCTACATGGGATCGTGCTGTTAGTGACGGAAGTGGCGCATGCCGGTGAACACCATGGCAATGCCCGCTTCGTCAGCGGCTGCAATCACTTCGTTGTCACGCATCGAGCCGCCTGGCTGGATCACGGCAGTGATACCGGCTTTGGCTGCGTTGTCGATGCCGTCACGGAACGGGAAGAATGCGTCCGATGCCATGACCGCGCCCTGCACTTGCAGGCCGGCGTGTTCAGCCTTGATCGCAGCGATACGGGCCGAGTTTACGCGGCTCATCTGGCCTGCGCCGACACCGATGGTCTGACGACCCTTGGCGTAAACAATGGCGTTGGATTTTACGTACTTGGCCACTTTCCAGGCAAAGATCAGGTCGTTGATCTCTTGCTCGCTCGGGGCGCGCTTGGTCACGACTTTCAGGTCTTCGCTGCCGATCATCTCGATGTCGCGGCTCTGTACCAGCAAACCGCCGTTAACGCGTTTGAAGTCCCAGGCCGGGGCGCGATCTTCGCTCCACTGGCCGCAGGCCAGCAGGCGCACGTTGGCTTTGGCGGCCACGATGGCGCGAGCTTCTTCGCTCACGGACGGGGCGATGATCACTTCAACGAACTGACGCTCGACAATGGCCTTGGCCGTTTCGGCGTCCAGCTCACGGTTGAAAGCGATAATGCCGCCGAAAGCCGACTCGGTATCCGTGGCGTATGCCAGCTCGTAGGCCTGGCGAATGCCGCCTTCGGCGTCCGGGCTGACGGCAACGCCGCACGGGTTGGCGTGCTTGACGATGACGCATGCCGGTTTGACAAAGCTTTTTACACATTCCAGCGCGGCATCGGTATCGGCCACGTTGTTGAACGACAGTTCCTTGCCTTGCAGCTGGGTTGCAGTGGCAATGCTGACTTCGGTCGGCTTGGCTTCAACGTAGAACGCCGCTTTCTGGTGCGGGTTCTCGCCGTAGCGCATTTCCTGGGCCTTGATGAACTGGCTGTTGAAGGTGCGCGGGAACAGGCCGCGGTCTTCGGTGCTCAGTGTTTCAGCGGCCTGGTTCACGGTGCCCAAGTAGTTGGCGATCATGCCGTCGTAGGCGGCAGTGTGTTCGAAGGCCTTGAGCATCAGGTCGAAACGCTGCGCGTAGGTCAGGCCGCCGGCCTTGAGGTTTTCCAGAACATTGGCGTAGTCGCTGGCATTGACCACGATGGCCACGTCTTTGTGGTTTTTCGCTGCCGAGCGAACCATGGTCGGGCCACCGATATCGATGTTCTCGATGGCGGTCGGCAGGTCGCAACCTGGTTTGGAGATGGTGGCTTCGAACGGGTAGAGGTTGACCGCGACCAGGTCGATCGGCTTGATGCCGTGCTCGTTCATGATGTCGTCGTCGATGCCGCGACGGCCCAGGATGCCGCCGTGGATTTTCGGATGCAGGGTTTTCACCCGACCGTCCATCATTTCTGCAAAGCCGGTGTAGTCCGCGACTTCAACAGCGGCCACACCGTTGTCTTGCAGCAGCTTGAAGGTACCGCCAGTGGACAGGATCTCGACGCCGAGGGCTTCCAGTTCACGGGCGAAATCAAGGATTCCGGTTTTGTCGGAAACGCTGATTAGAGCGCGGCGGATCGGCAGGCGGGTAGTCTGATCGGTCATCTCGATTTCCATCAAAAGCAAAGGAGTCAGCAAAAAAGGCGGCCTGTTTTATCAGGACGCCTTTCAGGTTTGATTGAATGCTTACAGCAGATCGTACTGTTTGAGCTTTTTGCGCAAGGTGCCGCGATTGAGGCCCAGCAGCTCGGAGGCCTTGGTCTGGTTGCCCTTGACGTAGTTCATGACGCACTCGAGAAGGGGAGCCTCGACTTCGGAAAGTACCAGGTTGTAGACGTCCGTGACTTCAGCGCCCTCCAGATGGGCGAAATAATTGTGCAGCGCCTTCTCGACACTCCCGCGAAGGGTCTGGCCTTCTTCGCTCGGTGTATTGAGGTGCTGTTTCAAGTTGACGTTGTCGCTCACGGGCGTTGTTCCACTCACTAATGTCTCGGTCATCATCGTCATGCGGCCACCCATCCTTCGTCCCCTGTCACCAGGCTCTTGTGTCGTTCGGCGAAAAACGCCTGAACGTTGGCGCATTGTGCTTCCGTATCTTCCAAACGATTGAAGTGGGCGCGAAACTCCTTGGCGCCCGGCAAGGTTGCCAGATACCACCCGACATGCTTACGGGCGATACGTACGCCCAGCACCTCCCCATAGAAGGTGTGCAATGCAGCCAGGTGCTCTAGCAGAATACGTTCCACTTCGATCATCTCCGGTGCCGGCAGCAGTTGCCCGGTACGCAGAAAGTGATCGACTTCGCGGAAAATCCAGGGCCGCCCCTGGGCCGCCCTGCCAATCAACAGTCCGTCAGCCCCGGTCGCGTTCAGCACGTGCAGGGCCTTTTGGGGTGAATCGATATCGCCGTTGGCAAACACCGGTATCGACACGGCCTGCTTGATCGCGGCAATGGTGTCGTACTCGGCATCACCGGTGTACAGGTCGGCACGGGTTCTGCCGTGCACCGCCAGTGCGCTGATCCCGGCTTGTTCGGCGATCTTTGCCACCGTGATGCCGTTCTTGTTGTCCCGGTCCCAGCCGGTGCGGATCTTCAGGGTAACCGGCACATCAACCGCAGCCACGACGGCCTGCAGGATCTCGTTTACCAGTGCTTCGTCTTTCAGCAACGCGGAGCCGGCGGCCTTGTTGCAGACCTTCTTTGCCGGGCAACCCATGTTGATATCAATAATCTGTGCGCCCAGCTCCACATTGGCTCTGGCGGCGTCTGCCAGCATTTGCGCATCACCGCCGGCGATCTGTACCGAGCGTGGCTCGGGATCACCGTCGTGAATCATGCGCAGGCGCGATTTGCGACTGTTCCAGAGACTCATGTCACTGGTGACCATTTCCGAAACAACCAGGCCTGCACCCATGCGTCGGCAAAGCTGACGAAAGGGCTGGTCGGTGACACCCGCCATGGGGGCGAGAATCAAACCGTTGTTCAATGTATATGGGCCGATGCGTACCGCCGACATAGGACTTCCCTGTTGTGGGGCCGGATCTTGGGAGTTCGAAAAAGGGTTGGCATGATACCCGCTCTCGATGACTGGTTAAAGCTGCAATTGAGTGAATTTTGAACAATAAGCAGCAAGTTTCAAGGGTCAAGCGGCAAGCCGGTGCGCTTTAAACGTGTCGGTTACAGCTTAAAGCTAGCAACTTGTGCGAAACCCGCTCATTCGGGCGAGTGAAAACTCAGGCTGTAGTTCACGGCCTTGGGGCCCGGGTCGAGGATGTCCAGAGCAATGTGGATAGGGGTTTGCGGTGGCATTTCGGCTTTGGCCAAGTCGCCGCTGAGGTATTCGCCAGGTTTAAACCGACGACTGGCGATCATTTTGCCGTTGAGATCGGCAAATCGCAGCTCCAGCAGCGGGAAGGGCTGAGAGAACGGTGCGCGATTGTAGAGGATTGCATCCACCACCAGCGCACCGGCGAATTCCGGATGACTGCGTACCACCAGATTGCTGCTCTTGATCCGGTCGATATCGACCTTGGAGGGCACCGTACAGCCGATCTGCGGGCACAGCTGCTGGAAGATCGGGCGATACTGGTCCTGGCGTGCCAGTTCGTCGAAGTGGTTGGCAATGTACTGCCCGGCCAGTGCGGCTGCGGCCAGGAGTACCAGCAAGCTCCAGAGCAGGCGTTTGCCCCAGGGCGTACGGCGTTTTTGCCAGTCCAGCTGCAGCGGATCGTCCACCAGTTCCATCAGCGGGTCTTCGCCCATGGCCGGTTCATTGCGTTTGCGTCTGTCCTTGCTGACGGGCGCAGGCTCAGGGAGTGCGTCGTCCTCGTCCTCGGTGGCAGACAGTCGTTCGCCTGTCAGCGGCGGTTTGAGGTCGTCGTCCAGGGAAAGCTGAAGCGGCGGGGTATCGTCGGGTTCATCGAGGTCCAGTGACAATGACGGCTCGGTGCGTCCGGTTTGCGCAATCTCGGCGGCTTGCCCGGCAACCTTGGCGGATTCGGCGCGGTCTGCCGCAGATTCGCTGAACAGGCTGTCTGACCACTCACCTTCTTCTGCGTCAGAGGTTTCGCGACGAGCGCTTAGCGACGTGGTTTTGGGCTTGTGCGGTTGGCCAAAGCTTTTGCTGGGCTGGATTTCACGCTCTTCGAGCTTGGCCAGTTCTTCGTCCAGATCCAGATGGTCGAGATCGATCGTGCTGGTCTGCCACGGTGCCGGGTTGACCGGCACGGTTGGGGCAGGTACTTCGACAGGGGCAGGTTCGATCACTTCGGGCGCGGCGACGACGGGCATCTCCACGGCGGGCGGCTGCCCTGTTTCAGTGCTCTGGTTCAGCAGCTGCTGCGCGGCATTGAACACTTGCAGGCAGGCGCCACAGCGCACCACACCGCGCGCCATGCCCAATTGGGCATGGCTGACGCGAAAACTGGTCTGGCAATGTGGGCACTGGGTAACGAAGCTATCGCTCATGCGGCCATCCGGATTGGGCATGGTTTCATTCTAGCGCCGACGGCCGCTGATGCGCACCCAGCCATCGCGATTGGCAATCGGGTCCAGATCGAAGTCCTGGGCGTAAGCGGCGGCCACTTCTTCGCCCTGTTCGGCGAGGATGCCCGACAGTGCCAGGCGACCACCCGGTTTGACCAGGCTCGACAGTTGCGGGGCCAAAGCAACCAGTGGGCCGGCGAGGATGTTGGCGACCACGACATCGGCCTGCACTTGTGGCATGTCTTGCGGCAGGTACAGCGGGAACAGGGCCGGGTCGATGCCGTTGCGGTTGGCGTTGTCGCGTGAGGCTTCCAGCGCCTGCACGTCGATATCGGTGCCGACGGCTTCCTTGGCTCCCAGCAACAGGGCTGCGATGGCGAGGATGCCCGAGCCGCAGCCGAAGTCCAGCACGTTGCAGTCTTTCAGGTCCTGACCGTCCAGCCATTCCAGGCACAGGGCGGTGGTCGGGTGGGTGCCGGTGCCGAAAGCCAGGCCCGGATCGAGCAGCAGGTTGACGGCATCCGGCTCGGGAGCCGCGTGCCAGCTTGGCACGATCCACAGGCGCTGGCCAAAACGCATCGGGTGGAAATTGTCCATCCAGCTGCGTTCCCAGTCCTGGTCTTCGATCACTTCGGCGTGATGCTCAGGCAGTGGCGAACCGGTCAGCAGTTCCAGATGGGAGAGTACGAGTTCGGCTTCGGTGCCGCCTTCGAACAGTGCCAGCAAATGGGTGTGCGACCACAGCGGGGTGGTGTTGAGCTCAGGTTCGAAGATCGGTTGGTCTTCGGCGTCCATGAACGTAACCGAAACGGCACCGACTTCGAGGAACGCGTCTTCGTAGGTTTCGGCTTGTTCCGGGCTGATGGCGAGGCGTACTTGCAGCCAAGGCATGGCGGGCACCTTTGAAAAATTGGAGTGTGCAGCCGGTCGGGCCGCGAGAAGCGCGCAAGTTTACGCGAGCGTAGGCATGGGGGGTAATCAAAAAACGATGAATGCAACGGATCCCTGGTGGGAGCGGGCTTGCTCGCGATACAGGCGACCTGGTCTGGCAGGTTGGCCCGTGTGAGGCCACCGCGAGCAAGCCCGCTTCCACAAGGGCAGTTGCCTGCCTTGCAGAAACAACAAAGCCGCTCGAAAGCGGCTTTGTTGATCAGAATACAAACTTACTGGTTAGCCAGTTTGTGTTCCAGGTAGTGAATGTTGACGCCGCCTTTGCAGAAGCCTTCGTCATTCACCAGATCACGGTGCAACGGGATGTTGGTTTTGATCCCGTCGACCACGATTTCGTCCAGGGCATTGCGCATGCGCGCCATGGCTTCGTCACGGGTCGAGCCCCAGGTGATCAGCTTGCCGATCAGGGAGTCGTAGTTGGACGGAACCTTGTAGCCGCTGTACAGGTGCGAATCGACGCGAACGCCGTTGCCGCCCGGAGCGTGGAAGTGCTTGACCATGCCAGGGCTCGGCATGAACGTCGCCGGGTCTTCCGCGTTGATCCGGCACTCCAGCGAGTGACCGTGAATGTTCACGTCAGCCTGGGTGAAGGACAGCTTGTTGCCGGCTGCGATGCTCAACATCTCTTTGAGGATGTCGATGCCAGTGACCATTTCGGACACCGGGTGCTCTACTTGCACACGAGTGTTCATCTCGATGAAGTAGAAACGACCGTTCTCGTACAGGAACTCGAAAGTACCCGCGCCGCGGTAGTTGATGTCCACGCAGGCCTGAACGCAACGTGCCAGAACTTCGGCGCGTGCGGTTTCGTCGATGCCCGGTGCCGGAGCTTCTTCCAGCACTTTCTGGTGACGACGTTGCAGCGAGCAATCGCGGTCGCCCAGGTGGATGGCATTGCCCTGGCCGTCGGAAATGACCTGAACTTCCACGTGACGCGGATTGGTCAGGTATTTCTCGAGATAGACCATCGGGTTGCTGAACCAGGCGCCGGCTTCTTCGCGGGTCTGTTTGGCAGCTTCGATCAGGTCTTCTTCACGGTGCACAACGCGCATACCGCGACCACCACCGCCGCCAGCGGCCTTGATGATTACCGGATAGCCGACTTCACGGCCAATGCGCAATGCGGTTTCAGGGTCTTCCGGCAGCGGGCCGTCAGAACCTGGAACGGTCGGAACGCCTGCTGCGATCATGGCGTGCTTGGCCGATACCTTGTCGCCCATCAGGCGAATGGTGTCGGCTTTCGGGCCGATGAAGGCAAAACCGGATTTCTCGACCTGTTCGGCGAAGTCGGCGTTTTCAGCCAAAAAGCCGTAGCCCGGGTGAATCGCCGTGGCACCGGTCACTTCCGCGGCCGCGATGATGGCCGGAATGTGCAGGTAAGACAGGTTGGCCGGTGCCGGACCGATGCAGACGGTTTCGTCTGCCAGGCCCAGGTGCATCAGCTCTTTGTCGGCAGTGGAGTACACAGCGACAGTCTTGATCCCCATTTCCTTGCACGCCCGCAGGATGCGCAAAGCAATCTCGCCACGGTTGGCGATCAGGACTTTTTCCAGCTTCTGAGGCTTCAACATCGTTGGCTCCCCGTGGTTCAAACGATGGTGAACAGCGGTTGGTCGAATTCAACCGGCTGACCGTTTTCTACCAGGATGGATTCGATAACACCGGCTTTTTCGGCGGTGATGTGGTTCATCATTTTCATCGCTTCCACGATGCAAATGGTGTCGCCGACCTTGACGGTCTGGCCCACTTCAACGAAGGCAGGCGAGGTAGGCGCCGGGGTGCGGTAGAAGGTACCGACCATTGGCGACTTGACCACAAAACCGTTCAGTTTCGGTGCAGCAGGCGCTTCGGTCACGGTGGCAACCGGGGCAACAGCCACTGGCGCTGCAGCAGGCGCTTGCATTGGGGCTGGCGCGTAGTACTGCTGGGCAGGTGTCTTGCTGTGACGGCTGATACGTACGGACTCTTCGCCTTCTTTGATTTCCAGCTCGTCGATGCCGGACTCTTCCAGCAGCTCGATCAGTTTCTTAACTTTACGGATATCCATGAATCGTCAACTCCCAATGGGTCGGTCAGGGGCGTTTAGCTTGTAGTTCAAGCTGTTCCAGGGCGGCCTCCAAGGCCAGTCGATAACCGCTGGCGCCAAGGCCGCAGATCACACCTACCGCAACGTCGGAGAAGTAGGAGTGATGGCGGAAAGGTTCGCGTTTGTGCACGTTAGACAAATGCACTTCGATGAATGGGATGCTCACCGCCAGCAGCGCGTCACGTAATGCCACGCTGGTGTGGGTAAAAGCCGCCGGGTTGATCAGAATAAAATCCACGCCTTCGTTGCGGGCAGCGTGTACGCGGTCGATCAATTCATACTCGGCGTTGCTTTGCAGGTAGAGCAAATGGTGGCCGGCATCACGGGCCCTTTGTTCCAGATCCTGATTGATTTGCGCCAGGGTGGTAGCGCCGTAGACGCCCGGCTCGCGGGTGCCGAGCAGGTTCAGGTTGGGGCCGTGTAGTACCAGGAAAGTCGCCATCTGCTGTTCCTTATTATCTGTGTGCAGTTGTCAGTGCCGGGCGACTATGCCGAAAAGCGGATTCGCTGTCCAGTTAACTGCAATAGCCAGCACGATGACCGATGTTCGCGAAAAGTTTGTGACTGAGGCTCTAGATCTGGTCATTCGCGATCGCAACACGTTCGGCGAAGTCCGCGGCATTGATCTCGCCGATGACCCGTTGGTCACTTATTTCGGCTCCCTCCTTGCCGAAGAACATCAGTGCCGGAGGGCCGAACAATTTGTAGTGATCGAGCAGGGCGCGTTGTTCGGCATTGCTGGCAGTCATATCGAAACGCACCAGTCGGTAACCCTTGAGCAGATCCAGCACCCTGGGGTTATTCAGCACCTCATGTTCGATCACTTTGCAACTGATGCACCAGTCGGCGTACCAGTCCAGCAACAGTGGTTGCCCAGCGGCTTTGGCCTGGGCCAGTGCGCTGTCCAGTTCGGCCGGGGTGCTGACAGTGAGCCATTGGCCTGCTGGTACTGCAGAACCATTTGCGGCGCTGGCAACCGGTTGGGAATGGCCGATGGGGTTGAGCGGATCGCTCTGACCGCTCAGGGCGCCAAACCAGCAGGCCAGGGCATAGATCAGTAAAAACAGGCCCAGCAGTTGAGCCAGACGCTGGCGCGGGGCTTTGCTGGTGAACTCGAGGGTGCCAAGGAACAAACTGACACCCGCCGCCAGCGCGCCGATCAGCAGCAGCGTGACCGGCCCGGGCAGCACGCGGCTGAGCAAGCCGATTGCCAGGCCGAGCAGCAGTACGCCAATCGCGTTTTTCACACTGACCAGCCACGGTCCGCTTTTTGGCAGCCAGGCCGCACCACCGGTTGCGACCAACAGCAACGGTGCGCCCATCCCCAGGCCCAGGGCGAACAGCTTCAAGCCGCCACCCAGCGCATCGCCACTGGCGCTGATGTACAGCAGCGCCCCGGCCAGCGGCGCCGATACACAAGGAGAAACCAGCAGGCTGGAGACCACGCCCAGCACCGCCGCGCCCCACAGCGAGCCACCCTGGGTGCGATTGGCGACACGGTCGAGGCGATTGCTGATGGCTTGCGGCAGTTTCAGTTCAAATACACCGAACATGGCGAGGGCGAAAATGGCGAAGAACAGCGCGAAAGGCACCAGCACCCACACCGATTGCAAACGTGCCTGCAAATTGAGTTGCGCACCGAACATGCCCATCAAGGCGCCCAGCAGGGCAAAGCAGGCCGCCATCGGCAACACGTAGGCCAGCGACAGGCTGAAGCCGCGCAGCCCGCCCACCTGGCCGCGCAACACCACGCCCGACAGAATCGGCAGCATAGGCAGTACGCAGGGAGTAAATGTCAGGCCCAGGCCGGCCAGGAAAAACAGCGCCAGTTCGCGCCAGTTCCACGCGGTTGCCGGTTCGCCGGTGCTGGTGGCTGTGCTGCCATCGATGCTCAGGCGTTCGGTTTCCGGCGGGTAGCACAGGCCCTTGTCGGCACAGCCCTGGTAGGTGACCACCAGGGTGAAGGGGCGCTGGTCTTTGGCCGGGCGCGGGATATCGACGTCAAGAATGCCGTGATAGACCTCGACATCGCCAAAGTACTCATCGTGTTTGGCTTCGCCGGGGGGCAGTTGTGCGGTGCCCAGGGCGATATCGGCGGGTTCGGTCTTGAAGGCGAACTTGTGCCGGTACAGGTAATAGCCTTCGGTGGGCACGAAGCGCAGCTTGATCGACTCGGGTGTGCTGCTGATGAGGTTGAGCTTGAAGGCTTCGCGTACTGGCAGAAAGTCGCTGCTGTTGTTGATGGCGCCCAGGGTTGCGCTGGGGCGGTTATCCAGCAAGCCCGCGCCCATGGCAGGCACGGCAAACAGCAGACACAGGAGCAAAAGCAGGCGGCGCATAGGAATCTCGCAAAGCAAACGTGCGGGCATGATAGCGCGGTGCATGGGTATGTGGGTGTGTGGGAGCGGGCTTGCTCGCGATTGCATCACCGTGGTCATGCAGGTAGACCGAGTCGTCGGTATCGCGAGCAAGCCCGCTCCCACAAGGGGGGCGGGTTACACCCGAAACGCCTGCACCGCGGTGTTGAGTTCTGACCCCAGCGTCAGTAGCTGCTGGCTCTGGTCGCGGGCAATGCCGATGCGTTGCAGGTTTTCGTCCCCCAGCACGTGAATGCGCTCGCTGTGGTCGCGAATCTCGCTCACCGCCCCGGTTTGCTGGGCGGTGACGTCGGCGATGCGTACGGCGGTAGTGGAGATGGTGGCTATCGCGTCGACAATTTCATCCAGTGCACCGTCGGCATCCTGTGCCTGCTGGGCAGTCGCCTGCGCGTGGGTCACTTGTGCGCGGATGCCCTCAACCGATTGGCGGGCGGCCAGTTGCAGGCCGCCAATCAGGGTCTGGATTTCGTTGGTCGCGCCTGCGGTGCGCTGTGCCAGCGAGCGCACTTCTTCCGCGACCACGGCAAAGCCGCGGCCCATTTCACCGGCGCGGGCCGCTTCGATAGCGGCATTCAGGGCCAGCAGGTTGGTCTGGTCGGCAATCGATCGAATCACCGTCAACACGCCACCGATGGTGGCCGACTCTTCGGCCAGGCGTTCGATGGTTTGCGCGTTACCTTGTACTTCACCGACCAGGGCATGCAGCCCGGTCAGGCTCTGGCCAATCACCCGTTGCCCCTGGGCCACCGCAAGGCCGGCACTGCGGCTGGCATCGGCAGCCTGGCTGGCGTCGCCCGCCACCTGGGAAATGGTGGCCTCCAGCTCACCCAGTGCGTCGCGGATTTGTGCGCTATCGCCGGCCTGGCGCTCAGCGCCGCTGTGCAGTCCGGAGCTCAGCTCGGCCAGGGTCCGGCTGCTGCCGGCTACTTGCTCGGCATTCAGGCGCAAGGTGCCCACCAGGTTCACCAGATAGCTGCGCAGGCGGTTTAGTGACGCCTCGATATCACGCAATTCCCGGTTGGTTTTACCCAATTGAATGTCGCGGCTGAAATCACCTTCGGCCCAGGTCGACAGCAGCGGTGCAAGGTAGGTCAGTACCCGCGCCAGTTTGCGCTGCAAGGTGTCGATCAGGAGTGCGATCAACAGGATAAGGCCAATCATCAGGCCCTGGATCAGCCGCACTTCATTCTGGATTTGCCCGTGTTCGGCGCGCACAACGGGCTCCAGCCCGGCAATGGCCTGCTGTACAGCGTTGAGCTTGAGGTGGGTGGCGGCGCTGAGCTGGCTGCGTTGTTCGATCTGGTCCCGGGTGCGCTTGAGTTCTGCGGGGTAGCGGCTTAGCAGGCTGTTAAGTTCGCGCTTGAGAGCAATTCCTGCATCTTCGGCTTGGGTTGTTTCGGTGGGATCAAGGCCCATCATCGCGGCAAAATCATCGGTGCCCGAGGCACTTTTACTGCTCACGCCCAGCAGGGGCAGGGCGTCGATTTGCCTGGCCTGGAGCTCAATGCTGTCCAGCTCACGTTCCACATCGCCGGCCAGTTCACTGCGTCCGCTACTGACCAGTTTTTCGCGGGCGAGGGACAGCTTGGCCAGGTGTTGCGAGGCAGTAAACAGCAGGGGCAGATAAGCGCGGGCCTCGTTGGAAGTGGCGTCACTGGCATATTGGCCGAGTTGTTCCAGGCCGGCGCTCAGCTCGCGTTCGGCCTGTAGCAGTAAGGCCTGGGGGTCGCCGGCCAGTTTGCCAGCGGCCAGCAGTTCGGAATTGCTGTAGGTGCTGAGGTTTTCCAGGCTGGGGCGCAGTGCATCGGCCAGTGCGGGCGGCAAAGGAGTGAGTTCGCTTTTGAGAGTGTCGAGGGCGCTGTTGGCATCACTCAGGCGCAGGGCGTCACCGCTGGCCAGGTAGTCCTCGATATTGCGTGCCACTGTGTTGTGGAACTGCTGCGAAAGGCTCAAGTAGCGTTCCATCAGCAAAAATGGGCGTTCCAGGGCCTGTTGTGACCACCACAAGGTTGCACCCAGCGCGAGGCACACGGCGACCAGCAATAGCGTGTTGAGGTTGGTTAGCAGCTTGAGGCGCATGTGGGATTTTGCCTACTACACAGTCAGAAGCGGCAAAAGTTATTGCACTTAAGTTACAGCGTTGTGACGAAAACTCGGGATCAGGGGCAAATAGTGGCAATTTGCCTTGTCTGGTGAAAGGGTTGTACCTGATTGCGCCCATTGTTCTTGGCGCGGTACAGCGCCTCATCGGCCTGGGAGGCCATTTGCAGGCTGTCGGCTTCGCCCTGCATCTGTACCACGCCTGCGCTGAAGGAGCACGACAGGTCTGCGGGCTGGGCCGGGTAGTGGATTTCGGCAAAGCGCTGGCGAATCTGATTGAGTACCTTATAGGCCGACTCTTGATCGGTGTCAGGCATCACAATCGCGAATTCCTCGCCGCCGTAGCGGCCAATAAAGTCGCTTTTGCGCAGGCGCTGCTTGAGAAACAGCGCCAGGCTCTTGATCACCCGGTCGCCCATGGGGTGGCCGTAGCCATCGTTGACGTGCTTGAAGTGATCGAGGTCGAGCATGGCAAAGCTCAAGGGGCGGTTCTCGCGGCGGGCGCGAAAGGTGCAGTCTTCGAGCAGTTGCAGGATATGGGTGTGGTTGTACAACCCGGTCAGGCTGTCGCGCACCATTCGCGCCTTGAGATGGCGGGCGCGCACGGCACGGTTGCGTACGGTGGTGATCAGATGGCGCGGCTGGATTGGCTTGGTCAGGAAGTCATCGCCGCCCTCGCTCATGGCATCAAGCTGCTTGTCCATATCGTCTTCGGCCGACAGATAAATGATCGGCACGCTGACGTAGCGGTCGTTGTGGCGGATGACCTTGGCCAGCTCGGTGCCGGTACAGGAGGGCATGTACATGTCGAGGATGATCAGGTCTGGCTGGAAGTCTGCCAGCTCGGCCATCGCCTGGATCGGATCGATCAGGGTGCGGGTAACAATGCCTGCGCTGTTGAGCAGGCGCTCGGTGTGTAGCGCCTGGGCCCGGGAGTCGTCAATGATCAGCACTTTGTAGGGCTCATATTGGGCGACACAGGTCAGCACCTCGATTTTCTCCATCAGGCTGGAGGCTTCCAGGGTGCCGGTCAAAAACGCCTGCCCGCCTGCGCGCACCGCTGCAAGGCGGGTCGGGGTGTCGGTTTCATGCAGGCTGAAAAACAGCAGCGGCAATTTTTGCTCAAGACCGGCCTGGGCCTGGGCGGCCAGTTCAAGGCCAAAACCGGGGCTGGCAAAGTCCACGTCCATCACAATGGCGGCCGGATGACGCTCGGCCATGGCCTGACGAAATGCTGCCGGGCTGCTGATCGCCTGGGCGCTGAGCTCGAAAAACTCCAGCTGCCTGGCTAGCCGGTCGGCGCGCGGCAGGTCTTGCAGCAGGATATACACCGGCTTGCGCAGCGGTGGCAGGTTGATATTTCCCATCAAGTCGCCCTGACGCAGGCCGGTGCGTGACAGGCGCTGCATAAGGCGATTGAGTTCGGTGATGATCGAGCTGCTCAGGCGGCTCTGGTTGGCGGCCATGTCCTGCAGCGCCAGGCCGATGGCCCGCGCCAGCGCGGTATGCTCCGGTTGCTCGAAGCGCTCGGCAAAGCGCAGCAGGCGCAAATTGGCGTCGTCGAGCTCGGCCAGGCCGGCAGGCGACCACTCATTGGCCTGCAGACGTTGCCAGATCTCAAGGATCTGGCGGGCCTGGTGGGTGACACGCTGGGCAAAGTGGTTTTTCAGACGCTCGCGACTGGGATCTTCTTGCTCGGTCATAACCTGGCTGCTGGGTAGGGAGGCATGCTGAAATCGAATGATGGCTCTATGCTAGCAGCTCATTGCAAATCTACGAGTTTCTCCTTGAAATTAACTGTCGGGCAGCCATATTGCCCATCACCTGTGCGCTTGTTCTATAGTGCCGGGCGTAGTGGCCCCCTGAGATAAAAAGCGTGCATGCAAGGCACGATGGGTTAGGGTTGTGGTCGAACCGTTGAATCAAGCATATGAAAGGATATAGCCATGCTGGACTGGAAAAAACGTGAGGGCACAGCCCGCGAATCGGTCAAAGAGCCCAAAATACAGTCGCGTGGCTATTTCAAGAGCATCCTGCTGAGCCGTTCCATCGCGGTGCTGGTAGGGATTTTTGTGCTGGTGAACCTGGGTCTGGGCTGGTACTGGAGCCAGGAGCCGGATCTGTTCCCGGTGCAGCAAAACGCGCAATTGGCGGCCGAAAAAGAAGGCAAGCAGATGGTGCCTGGCTTCACTACCGTCGAAACCCTCAAGACCGTGGCCGGCACATTGCTGAGCAAGCCGGGCGGTTACCTGTCCAATGACCGTTTTCCACCGGGCATTTTTCTGGACAACATCCCTAGCTGGGAATACGGCGTTCTGGTGCAGGTGCGCGACCTGACCCGCGCCCTGCGCAAAGACTTCGCCCGTTCACAGTCGCAGTCTGCGGAAGATGCCGATCTGGCCAAGGCCGAGCCGCGTTTCAACTTTGACAACAAAAGCTGGATGCTGCCGTCCAGCGAATCCGAATACCAGGAAGGCATCAATTCCCTGAGCCGTTATCAGGCACGCCTGTCTGACCCGAATCAGAAAAACGCCCTGTTCTATGCCCGCGCCGACAACCTCAACAACTGGTTGGGTGATGTCGGCACCCGTCTGGGCTCCCTGTCGCAACGCCTGTCGGCCAGCGTGGGTCGGGTTAAGCTCAACAGCGCGCTGAAAACCGAAAGCCTGCAACCGGGTCAGGTGCCGGTGGTGGATGAAGAAGTGGTAGAAACCCCGTGGATGCAGATCGACAACGTGTTCTATGAAGCCCGTGGTCAGGCCTGGGCGCTGTCACACTTGCTGCGTGCCATTGAGGTCGACTTTGCCGATGTGCTGGCGAAAAAGAACGCCACGGTCAGCGTGCGCCAGATCATTCGCGAGCTGGAAGCGGCGCAAGAACCGGTCTGGAGCCCGATGATCCTCAATGGCAGCGGCTATGGCGTGCTGGCCAACCATTCGCTGGTCATGGCCAACTATATTTCCCGCGCCAACGCGGCGGTCATGGACTTGCGTCAATTGTTGTCGCAAGGCTAAGCAATGGCCATTTCAGCCTTGCAGGCCGCACACCGTGCGGCCTCTGATGTCGAGCAAGTTGCCTGGGTGGATCGCGATGATCGCCTGCTGGGTGGTCTGCCCCGTCATGAATTGCGCGAGCGCGGCCTGATTGGACGAGGTACGTTCATTTTGCTGTTCAACTCTGCCGGGGAGCTGTGCGTGCATCAACGCACCCTGAGCAAAGCGCTGTACCCGGGGTTCTGGGATGTGGCAGCGGGCGGCATGGTCGGGGTGAATGAAACCTACGCCGAATCGGCGGCCCGTGAGTTGGCCGAAGAACTGGGTGTGAGTGGTGTGCCGCTGACGGCCCATGAGCGCTTTTACTTCGAGGCTCCGCAAAACCATCTGTGGTGCGCAGTGTTTTCAGCGGTGTGGGACGGCCCGTTGCAGGTGCAGCCCGAGGAAGTGCAGCAAGCGTGCTTTATGCCGGTGGCCGAGGCATTGCACCTGAGTACGCAACTGGACTACTGCCCTGACTCACTGGATGCGCTCAAGCGTTATATGACCCAGGGCTGACGTTGATTCGCCCTGTGGGAGCGGGCTTGCTCGCGATTCAGTCGACCCGGTTTTTCAGTTGCACCGCTGCGATCCCATCGCGAGCAAGCCCGCTCCCACAAGTTCGTGGCTGGCGCTTTAAAAAATGCCGCCGATTGGCTATTGGGATGCAGCGATTTTGTCGTTACACTGCGCGACCTTTTTCAGGCTCAGGCGGTTTTCCCTCCTGAGTTGCGCTGCCCCTGCCAGAGTGGGGCTTCGCGGTCGGTACACCCTGGCGCAACAGCGCCAGGCACCGGCCAATTATTTGTCCTCCGAATGAGGATTGCCGGTGGCCAAAAAAGCCGCATCCTTCGCCGCCCTGGGTGGCCTGGTATTTTCCACCGACGCAGGTCGTCACTGTCCGGACTGCCGTCAGCCGGTGGACGCCTGTACCTGCAAACAAACCCTGATCCCCGAAGGTGACGGTATCGCTCGCGTGCGCCGCGAAAGCAAAGGCCGCGGCGGCAAGACGGTGACCACCATCACCGGCGTGCCGTTGGCTGAAGACGCACTCAAGGAACTGGCCACGACGTTGAAAAAACGCTGCGGCACCGGTGGCGCGTTGAAAGACGGCATCATCGAGATCCAGGGCGACCACGTCGAACTGCTGCTGGCCGAGCTGGTCAGGCACGGTTTCAAAGCCAAGAAGTCCGGCGGCTAGCAGCCTCTGTGAAAGCCACCGCACAGCCGTTCTGGCGCCCCTCGAAGGCTGGTCAGAGCGTGCTCGCCATGGTTTTCACAGAGCCTGTTATCACCGGTTTCTAAACTCGGCGCTATTGTCAGGGTCTGACTAATCGTCACGTTCACACTTTAGACTGCGCCAGCCTGCTTTCAGGCTGGGCTATTTGACTTATTTATAGGGGACTTCGATGTCCGTACGACGCACACGCAAAGACGATGGCAGCCAATGGACAGTTGCGGACAGCCGCAGTGTTTACGGGATTCGCCATTGGGGGGCCGGGTATTTCGCGATCAATGAAGCCGGTCGCGTAGAAGTCCGTCCGAACGGCCCGAACAGCTCGCCCATCGATTTGTACGAGCAGGTCGACGAGCTGCGCAAGACCAGCGGTTTGTCCTTGCCGTTGCTGGTGCGTTTCCCGGATATCCTGCAAGACCGTGTACGCCAGCTGACCGGCGCATTCGATGCCAACATCGCGCGCCTGGAATACCAGAGCGAATACACCGCGCTGTACCCGATCAAGGTTAACCAGCAGGAAGCGGTGATCGAAAACATCATCGCTACCAAGAACGTGTCGATCGGTCTTGAAGCCGGCTCCAAGCCCGAGCTGCTGGCCGTGCTGGCCCTGGCGCCCAAGGGCGGCACCATCGTCTGCAATGGTTACAAGGACCGTGAGTTCATCCGCCTGGCGCTGATGGGCCAGAAGCTGGGTCACAACGTCTTTATCGTGATCGAGAAAGAATCCGAAGTAGACCTGGTGATCGAAGAAGCGGCCTCGCTCAAGGTCAAGCCACAGGTTGGCCTGCGCGTGCGCCTGTCGTCCCTGGCGTCGAGCAAGTGGGCCGACACCGGCGGTGAAAAATCCAAGTTCGGCCTTTCTGCTGCGCAATTGCTGTCGGTGGTTGAGCGCTTCCGTGCGGCCGGTCTGGACCAGGGCATCCGCCTGCTGCACTTCCATATGGGCTCGCAGATCGCCAACCTGGCGGACTACCAGCACGGTTTCAAGGAAGCGATCCGCTATTACGGCGAACTGCGCAACCTCGGCCTGCCGGTTGACCATATCGACGTGGGCGGCGGCTTGGGTGTGGATTACGACGGTACCCACTCGCGCAATGCCAGTTCGATCAACTACGACATGGACGATTACGCCGGTGTGGTCGTGGGTATGCTCAAAGAGTTCTGCGATGCGCAGAGCCTGCCGCACCCGCACATCTTCTCCGAGAGTGGCCGTTCCCTGACCGCGCACCACGCCATGCTGGTGGTGCAAGTCACTGACGTCGAGAAACACAACGACGACGTGCCGGTGATCGAAAACAAGGAAAGCCTGCCGGAAACCGTGCAATGGCTGGTGGACCTGCTGGGGCCGACCGACATTGAGATGGTCACCGAAACCTACTGGCGCGCCACGCACTACATGAGCGATATCGCTGCCCAGTACGCTGATGGCAAAATCACCCTGGCGGAAAAGGCCCTGGCCGAACAGTGCTACTTCGCGGTGTGCCGTCGCCTGCACAACTCGCTGAAAGCGCGTCAGCGTTCCCACCGTCAGGTGCTGGACGAGCTCAACGACAAGCTGGCCGACAAGTACATCTGCAACTTCTCGGTGTTCCAGAGTCTGCCGGACACCTGGGCGATTGGCCAGGTACTGCCGATCCTGCCGCTGCATCGTCTCAACGAAGAGCCGCTGCGTCGCGCCGTGCTGCAAGACCTGACCTGTGACTCCGACGGCAAGATCAAGCAATACGTCGACGAGCAGAGCATCGAAACCAGCCTGCCGGTGCACGGGCTGAACGAAGGTGAAGACTACCTGCTGGGGATCTTCCTGGTGGGCGCTTACCAGGAAATCCTCGGTGACATGCACAACCTGTTCGGTGACACCGACTCGGTGAACATCTACCAGAACGAAGACGGCAGCGTGTACCACGCCGGTATCGAGACCCATGACACCATCGAAGACATGCTGCGCTACGTGCACTTGTCGCCTGAAGAGCTGATGAACCACTACCGCGACAAAGTGGCCAGCGCCAGCATCAGTGCCAAGGAGCGTACCCAGTACCTCGACGCATTGCGCCTGGGCCTGACCCGCTCGTCGTACCTGTCGAGCCACTGATCCCCACGGGCTTCAGAGCTGACCGAAAAACGCCGGCCTGTGCTTTGCACGGGCCGGCGTTTTTTTTCGCCTCAGTGTCAGGCGCCGAACCACTGGTTCTTGCGTTGCATTCGCCATGCGTACACGCCCAGGGTCAGGCTGCGCAGCACCATAAACAGCAGGAAACTTATCCACAGCCCGTGGTTGCCATAGCCGTGCAGGACCCAGGCGGCGGGGAAGGCGATGACCACGCTGATCACCATGGCATTGCGCATTTCACGAGCGCGGGTAGCACCGATACACAGCCCGTCAAGCAGGTAGCTCCATACTGCAATCAGCGGCAGCAGGGCCAGATAGGGCAAGTACTGGAAAGCGGTTTCGCGCACAACGGGAATATCGGTCTGCATTTGCACAAACAGATGCCCGCCGAACATAAACAGCAGCGCAAAACCCAGGCTGGCCAATAGTGACCAGCCGCAGGCCACCACCATCGAGCGGCGCAACGCCTCACGGTCGCGGGCGCCAATAGCGTGTCCGCACAGTGCCTCGACGGCGTGGGCCAGACCGTCCAGGGCATGGGCAGCCAGCAGCAGGCCATTGAGCAATAACGCATTGGCAGCCACGGTGGCATCGCCCAGGCGGGCGCCTTGCAGGGTGATGGAGAAAAACACCAGTTGCAGCATCAGGCTGCGGATAAAAATATCGCGATTGACCCCCAGTAACGGCTTCCAGTTGTGCCACATGCCCAAGGCGGCCCACACTACCTTGCCCGGATATCGACGCAGGGCACCGCGGGTCAGCCACAGGCCGAGCAGGGCGCCGCTCCATTCGGCAATCACCGAAGCCCGGGCCGAGCCTGCCACCCCCCAGTCCAGCCCGAGGACGAACCACAGGTTCAGCGCGATATTCACCAGATTGGTCGTCAGCAGGATCGCCAACGGTGCGCGGGCGTTTTGCGTGCCCAAAAACCAGCCTACCAGTGCATAACTGGCCAGTGCGGCGGGCAGGCCAAACAGCCGTGTGTGGAAGAACTCCAGAGTCAGCGCGTGCAGTTCGGTGGAGGGCTGCATCAGGCTCAGGGCCACGCCGCTAAAAGGAATCGCAATGGCCCCCAGCAGCATCGACAACAGCACGCTGAGCAACAGGCCCTGCAGCAGGATTTGCCGCAGCGCGGCGCCATCACCGCGTCCGGCGGCCTGCGCGGCGAAGCCGGTGGTGCCCATGCGCAGAAAACCCATCATCCAGGCCAGGAAGATATACAGGCTGGCGCCCACGGCGACGGCGCCCAGTTGATGGGCGTGGGGCAAATGGCCGATAACGGTACTGTCGACCAACGCTACCAACGGCACGGAGATATTGGACAGGATCATGGGGGCCGCCAGCGCCCACACCCGGCGATGGGTAGGACGGTCGCGCCAGTCGGCTAACAGGGAAGATGACATGCAGGCTCCTTGGGGGAGCGCGATTGTAGCCGCAAAGCCTGCCCTCACCCCAACCCTCTCCCTGAGGGCGAGGGGGCTGATCTGCGCTTTTGTCCCCTCTCCCTTCGGGAGAGGGCTAGGGTGAGGGGCTCTTGATCTTCATCCAGCTGTTATATAGTCAACCCTTAACTGCCCGGTAAACGAGTACACCATGCTGAACAAAGGACTGCTTTTGGCCTGCACGCTGGCGCTGCTGAGCGCTTGTGATTCTTCCAGCGTCGACAAACCCGCCACGCCACAGGTGGCCACGAGCCAGCCGGCTAAACCGGTACAGGACGTCAAAGTGCTGGCCGGGCGTTATGCCGGGCGCGAGTTGAGTGTGGTAGACGTCTCTGAAGTGCAGCTGGACGGGGCCAGTACCTTGTCCGTGAGTTTCTCGGTGCCCCTGGACCCGCAGCAGAACTTCACCGACAAACTGCATCTGGTGGACGCCAAAACCGGTAAGGTCGATGGCGCCTGGGAGCTATCGGACAACCTGATGGAGTTGCGCCTGCGCCACCTTGAGCCGCAGCGCAAGTTGATCCTTACCGTCGACCCCGGCCTGCGCGCCGTCAACGATGCCAAGCTCGCCGCCGAATACGTCAGTCGCCTGGAAACCCGCGACCTGCAACCCACGGTCGGCTTCGCCAGCCGTGGCAACCTGCTGCCCACGCGCCTGGCCGAAGGTCTGCCGGTGATCGCGCTGAACGTCGACAAGGTCGATGTCGAGTTCTTTCGGGTCAAACCCGAGTCGCTGCCGGCGTTTCTCAGCCAGTGGGGGCGCAACAGCAGCCTGCAAAGCTACGAAGCCAGGGATCTGCTGAATATGGCCGATCTGGTTTACAGCGGCCGTTTTGACTTGAACCCGGCGCGCAATACCCGGGAAACCCTGATCCTGCCCACGGCCGGGATCAAGCCCTTGCAGCAGCCGGGAGTTTATCTGGCGGTGATGACCGCCTCTGGCAGTTACAACTATTCGACCCCAGCCACCTTGTTTACCCTCAGCGATATCGGCCTTTCGGTGCATCGCTACCAAAAGCGCCTGGATGTGTTCACACAGGCCCTGGAAGGTGGCAGTGCACTGAGCGGCATCGATCTCGAGTTGCTTGATGGCAAGGGCAAGATGCTTGGCCAGGGCAAGACGGGCAAGGACGGGCATGCCGAGCTGGCCTTGCCACCCAAGGCCGAAGTGCTGCTGGCGCGCCAGGGCGACCAGACCAGCCTGTTGCGCTTGAACACGGCGGCGCTGGATCTGGCCGAATTCGATATCGGCGGCCCGCAGGGGCATCCGTTGCAGTTCTTTGTATTTGGCCCCCGTGATCTGTATCGCCCCGGCGAAACCGTGCTGCTCAATGCCTTGCTGCGCGACCGCGACGGCAACCCGGTCAAGCCGCAGCCGGTCAGCGTCGAGGTGCGTCGCCCGGACGAGCAGGTGAGCCGCAAGTTCGTCTGGACGCCGGATGCTTCCGGTCTTTATCAGTACCCGCTGCAACTGGCCGCCGAAGCGCCGACCGGGCGCTGGCAGCTGGTGTTCGACTTTGGTGACGGCAAGCCGCAGCTGTACGAGTTTTTGGTCGAGGACTTTTTACCCGAGCGCATGGCACTTGAACTCAAGGGCAGCGATACCCCGCTGAGCCCCGAGCAAACCGCTGAAATCCAGGTTGCGGGGCGTTACCTGTACGGTGCTCCGGCAGCCGGTAACCGCTTGAGCGGGCAGGTCTATGTGCGGCCATTGCGCGAGGCGGTCAGTGCCTTGCCGGGCTATCAGTTCGGTTCGGTGACAGAACCGGAGCTGACCCAGGATCTGGAGCTGGACGAAAGCGTGCTCAACGCCGACGGCAAGCAAACCCTCAGCATTGACAGTCAATGGAGCGATGCCAAATCGCCGTTGCAACTGATTGTGCAGGCCAGTTTGCAGGAGTCGGGCGGGCGCCCGATTACCCGTCGCCTGGTGCAGCCGGTATGGCCGGCAGACCGTCTGCCGGGGCTGCGCGGCCTGTTTGACGGTGCTGAAACCGATGGCGACGGCCCGGTTGAGTTCGAGCTGCTGGTTGCTGACAGCCAGGGCAACAAATTGGCGGCCGACAACCTCAAGGTGCGTCTGGTGCGTGAACGCCGCGATTACTACTGGAACTACTCGGACAACGACGGCTGGAGTTATCACTACAACGAGAAGTTTCTGAACCTCAACGAAGAGACCCTCAGCCTCAAGGCGGGCGAAACCGCCAAGGTCAGCTTTCCGGTGGAGTGGGGCCCTTACCGCGTAGAGGTTGAAGACCCGCAAACCGGCTTGATCAGCAGCCTGCGTTTCTGGGCCGGTTATCGTGCCCAGGACAACGCCGAAGGCGGTGCCGTGCGCCCCGACCAGGTCAAGCTGGCGCTGGACAAGGCCGCTTATGCCGATGGCGATACGGCCAAGGTCACGGTCACGCCACCTGCGGCTGGCAAGGGCTACTTGCTGGTTGAAGGCAGCGATGGCCCGTTGTGGTGGCAGGAAATCGAAGTGCCGGCCGAGGGCAAGGCCTACGCAATCAGACTCGACCCGAGCTGGGCCCGGCATGACTTGTATATCAGTGCACTGGTGATCCGCCCCGGTGAGCGCAAGACCAATATCACTCCCAAGCGTGCTGTAGGGGTGCTGCACCTGCCCATCGATCGCAGCCAGCGCAAGTTGGCTCTTACGCTGGATGCCCCTGAAAAAATGCGTCCCAAGCAACCTCTGACGGTGAAGCTCTCGGCTAAAAATGCCGATGGCAGCATTCCCAAACAGGCCCATGTACTGCTGGCTGCCGTGGATGTGGGCGTGCTCAATATCACTGAGTACCCGACCCCCGACCCGTTCGCCAGCCTGTTCGGGCGCAAGGCCTATGGGGCGGATCAGCTGGATATTTACGGGCAGTTGATTGAGGCCGGGCAGGGCCGTCTGGCCAGCCTGGCGTTCGGCGGCGATGCGGCACTGGCCAAGGGCGGCAAGCGACCTGCCACCAGTGTCACCATCGTGGCGCTGCAAAGCGCACCGGTGACGCTCAACGAGCAGGGCGAAGGTGAAGTCAGTGTGGATATCCCTGACTTTAACGGCGAGTTGCGCTTGATGGCACAAGCCTGGACCGACGATCGCTACGGCATGGCCGAGGCCAGAACCGTGGTCGCTGCACCATTGGTGGCCGAGCTGGCTGCGCCGCGCTTTCTGGCCGGTGGCGACGAGACGCGGCTGGCGCTGGACCTGTCCAACCTCACCGACAAGCCGCAAACGCTGCACGTGAACCTTAACACCGAGGGGCAACTGAGCCTGCTGGGTGACGCGACACAGAGCCTGACACTCAGCCCCGGCCAGCGCAGTACCTTGCAGGTTCCGGTCAAGGCGCTGGGCGGGTATGGCACCGGTGTGGTCAAGGTGACGGTCAATGACCTGGACCTGCCGGGTGAAACCCTGGCGCCGTTCACCCGCGAATGGACGTTGGGGGTGCGCCCGGCGTATCCAGCATTGCTAAAGCATTACCGTGCTGTGCTCAACGACCAGCCCTGGAGCCTGCCCGAGGGCGAGCTGCAGGCCTTTGAACCGGCCGGGCGTGAAGCCTTGCTCAGCTTGTCGAGCCGCCCGCCGCTGAATCTTGGCGAGCAGATTCGTGCGCTCAAGGCTTACCCGTATGGCTGTTCCGAGCAAACCACCAGCGGCCTGTACCCGGCTCTGTATGCCGATGCAGCCCTGCTCAAACGCCTGGGCCTTGAAGGCGAGCCGGACACCGAGCGCAAACGCAAAATCGAGTTGGGTATCGAGCGCCTGCTGGGCATGCAGCGCTACAACGGCAGTTTTGGCCTGTGGGGCGCGGACGGTCAGGAAGAGTACTGGCTCACGGCCTATATCACCGACTTCCTGCTGCGCGCCCGCGATCAAGGCTACGCGGTACCTCCCGAGGCGCTGAAAAAGGCCAGCGAGCGGTTGCTGCGTTATGTGCAGGAACGCAACCTGATCGAGGCCGACTACAGCGACAACCTCGACCACACCCGCTTTGCCGTACAGGCCTATGCAGCGCTGGTCCTGGCCCGAAGCCAACAGGCGCCGCTGGGTGCGCTGCGCAGCATTTTTGAGCGCCGCAGCGATGCCCGTTCCGGTTTGCCTCTGGTGCAGTTGGCCATTGCCCTGCAGAAAATGGGCGATCAACCGCGCGCCGATCAAGCGTTGGTGGCGGGGTTGGCGGCGAAGCGCAAGGCTGATCAATGGCTGGGCGACTACGGCAGCCCGCTGCGCGATCAGGCGTTGATTCTGGCCTTGCTGGAAGAGAACAACCTGATGAGTGGTCAGCGTGAACAGCGACTGTTCGACCTGTCCGATCAACTGGCGGCGAGTCAGTGGCTGTCGACCCAGGAACGCAATTCACTGTTCCTCGCCGGTCGCGATTTGCTGGGCAAGCCTGAGGCCAGCTGGAGTGCGCAACTCACCAGTGGCGATCAGACCCGCGAGCTGAACAACGCCCGCTCAGGGCTCAAGCTCGACGGGCCGCTGCTAGCCTCGCCCCTGAGCCTGCGTAACGCAGGCAGCGCGCCGATTTATCAACAGCTGACGATTTCGGGTTATCCACAGCACGCCCCGGCGGCGGGCGGCGAAAACATGAGCATTCGCCGCGACTACCTGGGTATGAACGGTGAGCCGCTGGATCTCAAGGCGCTGAAAAGTGGTGATCTGGTGCTGGTGCATCTGGCCGTGACAGCCAAGCAGCAAGTGCCTGATGCGCTGGTGGTGGATTTGCTGCCGGCAGGCCTGGAGCTGGAAAACCAGAACCTGGGGCAGAGCACGGCCAGCCTTGAAAACGCCAGTACTCAAGTGAAGCAATGGCGCGAGTCGATGCAGAACGCCAGCGTGCAGCATCAGGAGTATCGGGATGATCGTTATGTGGCGGCAGTCAAACTGGATGGCTACGGCACTACGCACCTGCTGTACCTGGCCCGTGCAGTGACACCAGGTACCTATCGGGTGCCGCCGCCGCAAGTGGAGTCGATGTACCGGCCCAACTGGCAGGCCGTGGGGGATGCGGTGGGGGAGATGGTGATCAAGGGGCGTTAGGTCTGTGGCCGCGGTAGGGTTTAGCAGGTACACCGGGTACATATTCGGCATTCGCATTTAAACGGGATATTGGTTTCGCCCTTACGGCGAGTCACTTTTTCCAGACGCCGAAAAAGTAACCAAAAAGGCTTGCCCCTGGCGTACGGCCTTCGCTGCGCTCAGGTTCCCTCGCTCCGGTCCCGCTCCGTGGGCACGCCGCCACGGGCCATCCTTGGCCCATCGCGGCTCTCCCGGCATCCATGCCGGGAGGCCCACTGCGCAGAACCTCCACTCGGCCTCCCGATGGGGCGGGTAGATCAACAGCCGTCGAGGCGGCCGACCGGCCGGCCTGTTTGAATACAGGATCTGCGACCGACATATTTCCCTGTGGGAGCCGGGCTTGCCCGCGATGCAGGCACCTCGTTCTATCTGGAGGAACAAAGTGCTGGCATCGCGGGCAGGCCCGCTCCCACAAGAGTTGGTGTTGGTTAAATTTTTTGCTTTTGCTTTTGCTTTTGCTTTTGTTGTGGCCACTCGATTGTGCAGGCGACGCGAATGCCCCTCACAGAAGGCCGAACGTAGGTGCTGTTATGGGGGTGGCGCGGCAGGACGCCGCGCCAGCCGCGATGGGCCATGGATGGCCCGTCGCGGCGTGCCCCCATAACAGTGCCGGAGAGAGGGAACCGGGGAGCCTTGGCGAGTCGGCCGTATGGTAGGGCGAGGACTTTTTGGTTCCTTTTTGGTCCTTCAAAAAGGGACTCGCCGTAAGGGCGAAACCGATACTTCAGTTAACCGCAGATGCCGGATATGTACCCGGTGTACCTGTTAAAACGCTAAAGCGGCAACATATATGGCGCATCGCTCCCACAGGAGTAAGAGCTCAACTGATGATCCAGCTCAAGAGCCACAGCCCCAGCACCAGCCAGATCACACCGCCGATGATCGAGGCGCGGATAAAGGCGCGCACGGCGTTGTACAAAAACAACAGGCCGATGATCAACACCGCAATGCTGATGATCGAGGTGTCCATGCCCAACGCCCGGGCCATGCCGTCGACAAAGTTGCTGCCTGCCTCAGTGATGGTGCCGAACAGGCCGTTCAGGGTCTCGACGATAAAACGCACCAGCGTGCCCAGCCACAGGCCAAGATTTCCAATAAAACTTTCGACGTGCATGGTCAGGTTCCGATGAGTAAGGTGGCCACTGTGCCAGATATACACATTAGGCATCCATTCATGGTGCAAGTTGCGTAGCGAGTGAGTTTGAGTGGGGCCAGGGATCAAAAAATTACTGGGTTGGACGGCTGGCGGCCTGCTGGCGCTGTGTACGTTGCTGTGGCTGGCTGACAGGATCTGGCCGCTGCCGTTGCCCAAGGATGACCAGGCCCGCGTTGTCCTGGCCGAAGACGGCACGCCACTGTGGCGCTTTGCCGATGCCAACGGTGTGTGGCGCTACCCGGTGCATGTCGAAGACGTGTCGCCGCTGTACCTGGATGCCTTGCTGACCTACGAGGACCGCTGGTTCTTTCAACACCCCGGGGTCAACCCGCTGGCGCTGGGCCGTGCGGCCTGGCAAAACCTTAGCGGCGGGCGGGTGTTATCAGGCGGTAGCACCTTGTCGATGCAGGTTGCACGCCTGCTCGATCCCCATGAGCGGACGTTGCCTGGCAAATTGCGTCAGCTATGGCGCACCGCTCAGCTGGAATGGCATCTGAGCAAGCCGCAGATTCTTGAGCTGTACCTCAATCGCGCGCCATTTGGCGGTACCCTGCAGGGTGTTGCTGCGGCCAGTTGGGCCTATCTGGGCAAAGCGCCGCAACAGCTCACCCGGTCAGAGGCAGCCCTGCTCGCCGTGTTGCCACAAGCGCCGAGCCGCTTGCGCCCCGACCGTCACCCGCAACGCGCACAAGTGGCGCGCGACAAGGTGCTGCGTCGCCTGGCCGAGTACCGGGTGTGGCCACAGCCAGCGGTGGACGAGGCCCTGGAAGAGCCGCTGCTGCTGGCACCGCGCCTTGAACCGAGCCTGGCACCCTTGCTGGCGCGACGCCTTAACCGCCCCGGCAGCCCTCCACTGATCCGTACCATGATCGACGCCAGTTTGCAGCGTCGCCTCGAAGACTTGCTGCTGGGCTGGCGCGCCCGTTTGCCCGATCACACCTCGGCGGCCATTGTGGTGGTCGAAACCGAAAACATGGCCGTACGCGCCTATCTGGGGTCGGTGGACATCAACGATGCACGCCGCTTTGGCCATGTCGACATGATCACCGCCATGCGCTCGCCGGGCTCGACCCTCAAGCCGTTTTTGTACGGCATGGCCATGGATGCTGGGCTGATTCACTCTGAATCGCTGCTGCAGGATGTGCCGCGGCGTTATGGCGACTATCGTCCGGGCAACTTCTCCATGGGTTTCAGCGGGCCGGTATCGGCCAGTGCCGCGCTGGTCACTTCGCTCAACTTGCCCGCTGTACAACTGCTTGAAGCCTATGGGCCCAAGCGTTTTGCCGCCGATATGCGCAGCGGTGGCGTGCCCTTGAGTTTGCCAGCACTGGCCGAGCCCAATCTGGCGCTGATTCTGGGCGGCGCCGGCAGCCGTCTGGAAGATCTGGTCAGCGGCTACAGCGCCCTTGCACGTGAAGGGCGCAGCGCCAACCTGCGGCTGCAACCCGACGACGAACTGCGCGAGCGGCGCATGCTGTCGCCGGGGGCGGCATGGGTGATACGGCGCATCCTCAGCGGGCAGGCGCGCCCTGACCGCGACCCCCATGCCGACCTGGTGCTGCGCCCGCAACTGGCCTGGAAGACCGGTACCAGTTATGGCTTTCGCGATGCGCTGGCGATCGGTGTTGGGCCGCGTTACCTGATCGGTGTGTGGATCGGTCGCCCGGATGGAACCCCCGTGCCGGGGCAGTTCGGCCTGGCGTCGGCGGCTCCCTTGATGCTGCAAGTCCACGACGTATTGAGCAACCGCGACAACCAGCGTGGCATTGTCGCGCCAGTACAGGCGGTGCCGGACAGTGTTGGGGTGGCAGCGATTTGCTGGCCATTGGGGCAGCCCATGAACAAGAGCGATGCCAATTGTCGTCGCCAGCGGTTTGCCTGGACCCTGGATCACACCACGCCGCCGACCTTGCTGGCGGCGGATCAACCTCTGGGTGTGGGCCTGCGCGAAATCATCCGGGTCAATCCGCAAGGCTTGCGTGTTGGCCCGCAATGCGCCGACGGGCAACAACACGAGGTGGCATTGTGGCCAGCCCCCCTTGAGCCCTGGCTACCCCGGGTAGAGCGACGTGAAGCGCGGCTGCCTGCGGCTTCCACACAATGCCCGCCACCGGCCTTGAGTGCGCTGACCCCGCTGTCGATTGTCGGTGTACGTGACGGCGACCGACTGCGCCGTCCTGCTGCCAGCCAGGCGATGTTGCGCCTGGCGCTATCGGCCTTGGGCGGTGAAGGTCGGCGCTGGTGGTTTATCAATGGCGCGCCGCTGGGCGACAGTGCACAACCAGAGGTATTCAACACCAGCCTGGAACTACCGGGGCGTTATGAGCTGAGCGTGCTCGATGAAAGCGGGCAGACTGCCCGTGTCGAGTTCAGTGTGGTGGAGTAACAGCCCCTCTTTGTGCCTGTTTTACGCACTGAATATCAACTTGAAATCCGTCAATTATGCTTATACCTAAAGTAGAGTCGCTGCTGGCAGTGTTTTTTCGGGGAAGTAATGGCGTTGATATATATGGTTTTTTTTACTGGCGTTTAAACCAAAGTATTAATCATCAAGAAGGGGGCAAGGTGTTTTATATAAGGGGTTAATACCAAGTTGAGAATTGTTTGATAAGGCCCGCGGCGTTGTTATGTACCCAACGGACGAACGTATCCCCGACACAGAGCAGGGAACTTCGAACTCAGGCATAACAGGTGCAAGGGACTTAATCATGAATACTCAACTTTTTCTGAAAACCAGCACAGCGCTCCTCTTGGTCATGACTGTCAGCCTGGCTGGCTGCAGCGGCGGCGGTGGCGGCCACAAGAGCTATGTAGCCAGCAGTGATACCGGTACTGACGCAGGTACTGGCGGTGGCACTGACGGCGGGACTGACGGTGGTACAGGCGGTGGCACAGACGGCGGCACTGGCGGCGGTACCGGTGGTGGTACAGACGGCGGTACTGGCGGTGGAACTGGTGGTGGTACAGACGGCGGTACTGGCGGTGGAACTGGTGGTGGTACAGGCGGCGGTACTGGTGGTGGTACAGGCGGTGGTACTGGTGGTGGAACTGGCGGTGGAACCGGTGGCGGCACTGGCGGCACCGGCGGTACAGGCGGTACAGGCGGTACAGGCGGTACAGGCGGTACAGGCACAACTCCTCTGGTTACAGGTCAGGTCGCAGGTCAGGTCGGCAGCGCCCTTGGCGGCGTGGGCACCACGGTCAGCGGGGTTGGTGGCACCCTGAGCACCGTGCCTGTGGTCGGTACCGTGGCTGGCGGCCTGGTGACCAATACCGGCAATGCCGTGACCTCCGTAACAGATGGCATTACTGGTGGCCTGGGCTCGCTGGGTACCGACAAGAACTCCCTCGGCCTGACTGTCGGTGGTGTTACCAACGCGGTTGGTGATGTAGGCAAAGGCGTTTCGTCAGTGGGTACCGGTCTGAGCACCGTGCTGGACAACACCCCGATCAGCCAGATTCCGCTGGTGGGTGGCGTGGTTGGCAAGGTGACTGATACCACGGGCGGGCTGGTCAACAAAGTGGGCACCACGGTGACCATGATCGGCAATACCCTGACCACCGATGTGAGCAGTGGCAAGCTGGGCGCCTTGACCGGCGGCGTAAATGACAAGGTGCTGGTGCCGGTGATTTCCCTGGTCGAGAACGTCACGGGCAAAGTGGGTACCACCACAGGGCTGGGGGCACCGGTAGACGGTCTGCTGAACAAAGTAGGCGGCACTGTGAGCGGCCTCGGCGACAAGGTGACAGCTACCGGCGGCGACAACCCGGTGACTTCTCTGGTGGGTGGTGTGCTGACCGGTGTAGGCGGTGCGGTTGACAAGGCTGGCGGCTACGTGAATCCGGCAGCGGGCTCCACAGGCAGCGGTACTGGTACCGGGACAGGGCTGGGTGGTCTGCTGGGCGGGCTGGGTGTGGGCGCAAGCGCCGGGGCCGGTGTAGGTGCCGGTGCCGGGGTTAGTACAGGTGGTGTGAGCGCAGGTGCGGGGGCCGGTGCAGGCGCTGGTGTAGGCGCCGGGGTTGGCGGTCTGCTGGGCGGTCTGGGTGTGGGGGCAAGCACTGGCGGCAGTGTCGGAGCTGGTGCTGACACTACAGGTGCAAGTGCAAGTGCAGGTGCAGGTGCAGTCGGTGGTGTTGGCGGTGTCGTCGGTGGGGTAGTTGGTGGTCTTGGCGGCTTGCTGGGTGTCAAAGTGGACTCAGTCAACAACACTGCCGATACAACAGCAGGAGCCGCGGGCGCTGGTACAGGCGGTCTGGGCGGGGTACTTGGGGGCGTGGTTGGCGGGCTGGGCAACTTGGGCAAGAAATAACTGAAGAATATTGCACCTGGCCGGTTCGACGGCCTTACCTACAGCGCCTACGCTTGGTTGGGACGAGAGATTCAGATGAGTCTCTCGTCTTTTTTCATGTGCAGATTGTAGGACTGATGCTCGGGCCGCTTTGCAAAGCATTCTAAAAATAAAGCCCTTCGTTATGTCGCCGTAGTTGAACATGGAGTGTCCTATGCGTAATTGCGTTCCCTTTTTGTTGTTGGCTCTGGCCCCGTACGCGGGTGCCGAGACCCTTCCGCGTTTTCTCAACAGCAATGACAGCATGCAAACCCTGCCCACGCCCAACCTGCCGGTGGATGCCTATCGCCCTGCGGCGCCTGCGCTGGAGCTACCCAAGCCGGCGGCTGCACAACCCCGGCCACTGGAAATGGGTACCCGCCTGACCATTCGCAAGTTGCAGATCGAAGGTGGCACGATCTATCCGTTGCCAGAGCTGGGGGCGGTGTACAAACCGCTGCTGGGCCATGAAATCACCCTGGCCGAACTGATCGAGGCCACACGCAAGATCACCAAGCGTTACCAGGACGATGGCTATTTATTGTCCTATGCGTTTTTGCCTCAGCAGAACTTCGACCAGGGCCTGGTGCGTGTGGTGCTGGTTGAAGGCTATATCAGCGAGTACAAGGTTGACGGCGATATCGGGCGGGTCAAAGGGTTTGTGGATGAGCTGGTCGATAAGCTCAAGGGCGAACGCCCGCTGACCCGCAAGACGTTCAACCGCTACAGCACGCTGTTGAGCCGCATCCCCGGCGTCACCCTGGAGGCGCAAGTGCCACCACCCGGCACCACCGATGGTGCATCGACGCTGAGTATCAGTGCCAGCCGCAAGCCCTTCACCACCAGCATGAGCCTGGTCGAAGGCAATCGCAGCAGCACCCAGGCGCTGCTGGCGGCCAGCAGCAATTCGCAAACGGCCATGGCCGAACAATTGACCCTGAGCGGGTTGTTTCCCCCGGGCAATGACAAGGAGCACTACTACCGCCTTGATTACAGCCAGTACCTCAACGCGGAAGGCACGCAGTTGAACCTGTTTGGTTCCAGTTATCGCAGTGATCCAAGTACCAGTATCGTCACCAGCGACGGTTTTGAACTCAAGCCCCATCGCGAGAATGACCGCTTTTCGATCGGTATCAGCCATCCACTGATTGCTGCTCCGGATCAATGGCTCAGCGCCGCCGCGCGTTTCTACGGGGTCAATGACAAGACTGACTACGAGATCGTCGGCTACGGGCAGACCATCAGTGACAAAACCAACGTGCGGGCACTGGCGTTTGAGGGCGACTGGCGCAAGTCCGATGCCAAACAACTGCGCATCGTCAGTGCCGGCTTGTACCAGGGCATAGATGGCATGGGTGCCAAGAGCGAGACCAACCTGACCGGCACGCAGTACGATCTGGACTTCTTCCGTTTGCGTCTGTCGGGCGTGCAGAGTAACGGCTACTTCGACAATTGGCAGGGGGTGATATCGGGCGCTCTTTACTGGAGTGACGACACCCTGCCTGACAGCGAAAGGGCGGTATTTGGCGGGCAGAACTTCGGTCGCGGCTACCCGGACGATCAGGCATCCGGCGACAAGGGCTGGGGGGCGGCATACGAACTTAACTACAGCTTCAATCGCGAGGGTGAATGGGTCAAGTTGCTGCAACCCTATGCCGTCGTGGACAGGGCCAAAGTCTGGTACAACGAGTTGCCGTTAAAAGGTTCGGATATGTCTTCGGCAGCACTGGGCTTGCGTTTTGGTGACAAGCGCTATTACAACGTTGCCCTGGAAGTTGCCAAGCCCATGTCGGATATAGCGCTGGACAGTTTTAATCGCCGGCCGCGATATACATTGAGTTTTAGTTATCAGTTGTAGTGTGTGACCGTAAAAGCCCGCCTCCCCAAGTCAGGGGGGCGGGCTTTTATAGTATGGGGGTCAAGTTCTTGCCAGGTGTAAGTGTGTGGGCTGTGGAAAGAGGTTTTCGAGGGTGTCGAGCAGGCGCACGTGGTAAATGGGTTTGCGAAACAGGTCCAGCACCTGCAGGCGCAGAAGGTCGCTTACATCGTCCATATCGGCGTGCCCGGAAATGACAATCACCGGCAAATGCTGGCGCGATGTGTGCTCGCGCAGGCGCTTGATCAGCGCAATACCGCTCTCTTCCGGCATGCGCAGGTCGGTGATGACCAGCGCAATATCCGGATGTTGGGTCAACTGCGAAAGGGCGAGTTTGACTGAAGTTGCCGTATAGCAACAAAAGCCCTCGCCCTCCAGCAGCTCAGCCAACTCCAGCAGTGCGTCCTCTTCGTCATCCACCAGGAGAAGCTGTTGGCGTGATGGGGAGAGAGGCATGTTGAGTACTCATTTTGGTTAATGAACTAAGCTGCGGCTCCCAAACCTTCTTTAACTTTGTCAAATACGTCGGTTACAGCTGTCTGTACACTTGGCGAAAGCCCCGCAATCACCACCGCCACCATCGCTGCAATAATTGCATATTCAATACCCGAAGCGCCTTCGGTCCGTTTTGCAAACAACTTGGCTTGGCGCGCTACAAATACCTGGGCAGGTACATACACTTTCAGAACAGTATTTAATATCATCTGACTTCTCCTTAGTGCGCCGGGGCGGGCACTGCGTAACTTGGGTGCAGGGTGATTCCCACCTGCAGTCACAGCATTGGCAATAAATGACTTTCCCACAACTGTATCATTGGACTAATCACAAAGTATTAATCCAAATGACTATTTAAAAAATGCGTATCAAATCAAACTATTCACAATTGATTAGAGATTTTTTAGTTCGCTAATGGCATTTTGCTTTACCTGAGCTATTTTTAAATAGCGATTGGTTTCAAACGCATTAAAGGTTCGTAGCTGCCTGATTGTGAATGGGTTTTTTAGTCTGCAGTGCGCAGTGATAAAGGGAGTTTGTGCATGAACAATCGACGCAGTCTGATATTGGCCGCCATTTTGTTTGTCGGGGCAATTGCCGCCGGTTACTGGGGGCTGGTATTGAGTCGACAGCAGCCGGTCGCCGAAGTTCCGGTGGCTCAGTCTGTAGAACAAGGTGTAGCGGCCGTTGAAGACAAAACCCGCCAGGCGGTGGTGGTACTGGTTCGCGATGTCCCCCCGAATGTGGCCTTGACGGCCGATGACCTGACCCTGGAAAAACTCCGTACCGCCCCCGCTGGCAGCCTGACTGCCATCGATCAGGCGGTGGGCCGCACCCCGTGGCGCAGCCTGAGTGCAGGCACCTGGCTCAGTGATCAAAGCTTTGACGTGGGCGGGCCGCTGGCTCGCATGATTCGCCCGGATGAGCGCGCACTGGGGGTCATGATTGACGAGGTGTCCGCTGCGGGTGGGCAGCTTAGCCCCGGTGATTACGTCGATATCCTGTTGTTTTTGCGTCAGGACAGTGGCAACCCTCAGCAGTCGGCCCAAGTGGTATTGCCGGCAGTGCGGGTGCTGAGCGTGGGGGGTGAGCTGGGCTTGACCAGCGATGGCAAGTTGGCCAGCCAGCCGAAAAATGCCGAGGAAGCGCTCAAGCAAGAACAAAGCCGCATCAATGCGCGATCCGCAGTCCTGGCGGTTCCCGAGCAGCTTCTCAATCAACTGATGCTGGCGACCCAGGCAGGCACCCTGCGCCTGGCCGTGCGCAGTGCCGACGAGCAACGTTTGAGCAAATATTGGGCGGGCGAGCAGGAATCTGCGACTAATCTTGATAATGCCAAGCGTAGTCTTTATCAATTTAACCAGTTAGCCATGGCCAGTCCGGCAAGAGTGCCAGTCAGCAGCAATCCCGCTGTCGCCCCTCGGGTACGCGGTATTGAAGTGATCCGCGGCAATCAAACGGCTCAGCAGTAGGCCCAATAAAAATCCTTATCTGAAAGGAAAACCAACATGAGCCACCGTTGCCCTCCACTTTATAAACGCGCTTTCTGGACGCTGCTGCTGAGCAGCTTGCCCCTGGAGATGGCCTTGGCCGCAGGCGAAAACTGCGCGGCATTCAACGCATTGCCTTCGGTATTGGAAGTGGCCCAGGGGGCCCAGAAGGCCATGGGCTTTCCGGTGAACATCTCGCGCATTGCCGTGGGCGACCCCACCATTGCCGATATTCGCTCCAATGGGCCAAACGCTTTTTTGCTCACCGGTATTGCCTCGGGCACCACCAGCCTGATGGTCTGGAGTGCCTGCTCGAAAGAGCCGCACCAAACCATGCTTTTCGTCAAGGGCAAGGCCGCCTCGGGGCTGACCGGTACGACGTTGCCGCCCTCCGAAGACCCGACCTTGCCGGTGCAGGTGCAAACCGATATCCGCTTTGTCGAAGTCAGCCGCACCAAACTGCAGGAAGCCAGTACCTCGATCTTCGGTATGGGCAGCAACTTCCTGTTCGGCTCGCCGGGCTCATTCCTCAGCACCGCTGAAGGGATCATCACCGGTGGTCCGGTGGCCAACGCCAAGTATTTCAACATCGGCTTTGGCGGCGGCAAGGTCAGGGCCATGATCAATGCCCTGGAAGGCAGCGGCTTTGCCTACACCCTGGCGCGTCCCAGCCTCGTGGCCATGAGCGGGCAGAGTGCAACCTTTCTGGCCGGTGGTGAAGTGCCAATCCCGGTGCCCAGCAGCGGCAGCGATAACGTGTCGATCGAGTACAAGGAGTTCGGTATCCGCCTCACGCTGACCCCGACCGTGGTGGGGCGTGATCGCATCATGCTCAAGGTGGCCCCCGAAGTCAGTGAGCTGGACTACACCAACGCGGTGAATATCGCCGGTACCCTGGTACCGGGCCTGACGGTTCGACGCACCGATACCAGCATCTCACTGGCCGACGGCGAAAGTTTTGTGATCAGTGGCTTGATCAGTTCGCGCAACAGCTCCCAGGTCAACAAATTCCCGGGGCTGGGCGACATTCCGATTCTTGGCGCTTTTTTCCGCGACTCCAATATCAGTCGTGAAGAGAAAGAACTGCTGATGATCGTCACCCCGCATCTGGTCCAGCCACTGGCTGCCAATGCGGCACTGCCGACGATGCCCGGGGAGCAATTGCGCAATTACGACCCTAACTGGTATCGCCTGTATTTCCTGGAGAACGGCAAATTCAATAGCCGTAGCGGGTTATCTCAATGAGCCAAAGCCTAAGCCAGACATTTCTCGCGCTGACGCGCAACAACACCGATCTTGAGTGGCTGCAGGGAGCATTAGCGCCGTTGGGTCAAGTGGTGGGTGCAGGCACAAGTAGCCTGGATGAACTGCTGGCCCTGGTTGATGTGACGTTTGCCGGCCTGATATTTGTGGGCCTGGATCGGGACAAGGTAGTCAGCCAGTGCGCGCTGATTGAAGGTGCTCTGGAAGCCAAGCCCATGTTGGCCATCGTTGCCCTGGGCGACGGTATGGATAACCAGCTGGTACTCAATGCCATGCGCGCCGGGGCGAGGGATTTTGTGGCCTACGGTTCGCGCTCCAGTGAAGTGGCGGGGCTGGTGCGGCGCCTGAGCAAGCGCCTGCCACCTGTGGCACCGAATGCCCAGTTGGGTGGCCTGAGCGTGTTGTTCAGTGCGCAATGCAATGCCGATGGTGCATTGCTGGCCAGCCACCTGGGGCTGGTGGTGCAAAAGCACGATCAAAAAACCCTGTTTCTGGACCTGGGCGTGCCCCGTGGTGATGGCCTGGCCGTGCTGGGCCTGGAAAGCTCGTTCTTTTTCGGTGATGCCCTGCGTCATTTGCGGCGCCTGGACAGCACCTTGATTGACAGTGCCTTTACCAAGACTGCCAGTGGCTTGCGGGTGTTGGCCCACAGTGACAGTGACGAACCGCTGGAGCAAACCAGTGCCGCCGAACTGTATATGTTGCTCAGTGCCTTGCGTCAGCACTTCCAGCATATTGTGGTCAACCTCACCGGTCAGCCTGACAGTGAAGCGCTGCGTACCTTTGCCACCCATTGCGACAGCCTGCTGTGGTACACCGACCAAAGCGTGCTCGATTGCCGCCGCAATCTCGACGTACTCAGCCGCTGGCGGGCCAAGGGCATGAAGTTCGAGCATACGGGCTTGTTGATCGACCGCTATATGAGTGGCGTTGCTCCCAATGCCGATGCCCTGGGTAAAAGCTTTGGCCTGCCGGTGCTGACAACACTCCCACCCAGCCCGGAGCTGCGCATCAATGCCAAGAATCAGGCCACCACCCTGTTTGACCTGGCCCCGCGCGAAGCCCTGAGCCAGGCTTTGAAAAAACTCGGTGAACGGTTGGTCTTGCGTTCACAGGTGCCTGAGCAAGCGACTTCCAAATCGGGTACCTGGCTGAACCTGAACCGCCTGTGGGGGGCCAAATGAGCAATGAACAGCTGTTTGGCTCAGGCCTGTACAAGGATGGTCGTGCGGACCATGACGGCCTGAAACTGGTGCTGCACCGCTATATCATCGATGCCATTGAAGAGACCGGAAAAAACCTGCTGGAAGGTTCCCGGGTGTCTTTGGCCCAGTTTGTTACCGAGCGGGTAGCCGAGTATGTGTCGCGCCTGCATCTGGCTATTTCCCGTTATGAGATGGAGCGTCTGGCCGAGGAGATCGTCGACGAACTGACCGGATTCGGCCCCCTCGAAGTGCTGCTGCGCGACCCGGCCGTGACTGAAATTCTGGTCAACGGCCCCCATCGGGTGTTTGTCGAACGCGAGGGTCGACTTAGCCAGAGCGATCTGCGCTTTATCGATGACCATCATGTGGAACGGGTGATGCAGCGTATTCTGGCGCCCCTGGGGCGGCGTCTGGATGAGTCCTCGCCGATGGTCGATGCGCGCCTGCCCGATGGCAGCCGGGTCAACGCCATCATTCCGCCCATTGCCCTGGATGGCCCGTGCCTGTCGATCCGGAAATTTCGCAAGGACATGCTGCAAAGCAGCGACCTGGTGGCCATGCAGACCATCGACCAGGCAATCTTTGAATTCTTCCAGGAGGCGGTGGGCAAGCGCTGCAACATCCTGATCAGCGGCGGTACCGGTACCGGTAAAACCACGCTGCTCAACATCCTCAGCCAGTTGATCAACCCCCATGAGCGCCTGGTCACCATCGAGGACGTGGCTGAATTGCAGTTGGGCCACCCTCATGTGGTGCGCCTTGAAACCCGCCCGCCCAATGCCGAAGGGCATGGTGAGGTGAAATCCAGCGACCTGATCCGCAACGCCCTGCGGATGCGTCCGGACCGCATCATCCTCGGCGAGATCCGCGGTGTGGAAGTGCTCGATGTATTGACCGCGATGAACACCGGTCACGATGGTTCCATGAGCACCGTCCACGCCAACACCGCACAGGATGCCCTGCTGCGACTGGAAACCCTGGTGGGTTTGACCGGGCGTACGGTGGCGGAGAAAACCTTGCGCCAGATGATCTGCGCCGCACTGGACGTGATTATCCAGCTGACGCGCATGCCCGATGGCCGCCGTTGCGTCAGTGAAGTGCTGGAGGTGGTGGGGGTGCGTGACGATGTGTATGTGACCAACACCCTGTTCCGTCTCGACAAGCGCACCGGCTTTGGTTTTATGCGCGAGGCCTTGAACCCGGCAAGCGACAAGTTGCGTCGTGACCCCGTCCTGAACGCCCACGGCTGAGGCACTGCATATGAACCCGGCCTTACTGCTTTTTACCATCAGTTTCCTGATGTTCGCGCTATCGCTGAATCTGGTGTATCGCGCCCTGACCGACCCGACCACGGGCCGTGTGCTGGAGCGTCTGGGTGAAGGCCAGCCGCAGTTGCTGGAGAAAGCCCAGGGCGTGGCCTGGCTGGACCGGGCTTTTTTGCAGGCAGGCCTGGGGCGCCCTTCAGAGCGTCTGGGTTTGTGGCTGTCGCTATGGGCCGCTGCGGTGATTGTGGCGGGCCTGATCGGTGGCTGGGTGTTCTTGCTCGCGTTGCTGGTGTTGCCGCCGGTGCTGCTCAAACTCTTTGTCAGCTGGCGTTACCACCGCCGGGTTCGGCGCATGGTTGAGCAACTGCCATTGCTGCTCGATCACTGCGTGCGCAGCCTCAAGGCCGGACGCACCTTGGCCGATGCGGTGTTGACCGCGATCGAGGCATCCAGCGACCCGCTCAAAAGCAGTATCAGCCGGGTATCGCGCAACGTGCAGATGGGGGTGAGCCTGCCCGAGGCAGTGAACGACTTTGCCGAGCTTTATGAACGTGATGAATTTCGCATGTTTGCCCTGGGGCTTAAGGTCAACCATCGCTACGGTGGTAACGCCAGTGAGTTGCTGGAGAACCTGATCGTGCTGATTCGCGAGCGTGAGCAGGGGGCGCGCAAGTTGCGCGCCATGACCGGTGAAACCCGGATGACGGCGCTGGTGTTGGGCTCGTTGCCGGTGTTTGTGGTGGGTTTCTTTATGGTGACCAACCCCAGCTACATGCTCAAGATGTGGCAGGACGGCGGAGGGCAGCAGATGCTCCTGACCGCAATGGCCATGCAGATAATCGGCAGTGTGGCGCTGTGGCGCATGGTACGGAGCGTATGACATGGCCTTTTTGATTTGTGTGGTGTTGCTGCTGGGCGCCATGGCGCTGTTGATCAATAACGTGGTTCAGGATCGCATGAGCCAGCAACGGGTCATGCAGCGCCTGGATGGTGACAAGACCGGCCCCGGCAAGCTCAGCCTGTGGATGCGGGCGGTGGGCAACAGCAAGTTTGGCCAGCGCTCGGTGTCGATGGACAGCGAAACCCAGACTCTGCTCAACCGCATCGGCTGGCGCACCGCCAGTCAGCGCTCGCTGTTTGCCGCTTTTCAGGTTGGCACCCCGATAGCTTTTGCCGGGCTGGTGTTCTTGGGCTATGAGCTGTTTTTTCCGCGTTCGGGCAATCTGCTGGTGGTGATGCTGTTCTCCCTGGCTTTGGGCTATCTGATCCCCAAGCGATTGTTGGCCTATGCTGCAAAAAGGCGCCAGCAGGAAGTGGCGATCGAAGTTTCAACCTTTATTCCGTTGCTGCGCATTCTGTTTGAGTCGGGCATGGCAGTCGAACAGGCGCTGCGGGTGTTGAGCCAGGAAGCGCGGCACCTGCTGCCGGTACTGACCGGTGAGTTGCGGGTGATTCTGGCCCGGGTCGACTCGGGGCTGGAGTTGAATCAGGAACTGAGCAAAACCGCGAGTCTGCTGGATGTAGACGAGTTCAATGACACCTGCGTGATTCTGCAGCAATTGATTCAGCAGGGTGGTGGCGCGATGAAGTCATTGCAGGCACTCAAGGAGCTGCTGGATGACCGTCGTTTGACCCGCATGGAGGAATATATCTCCAAGATGTCCGCCAAAATGTCGGTAGTGATGATGGTGTTTCTGTTCCCCGCTTTGATGATCGTCTTGGCCGGGCCGAGTTTTGTCGCTATCTCGCGAGCCTTTCTCTCTTGACCAGGGGTATGAACATGAAAGCTGTCATCGTCGTGTGCGGGCTGCTGATGCTGGGCGGCTGTGCCACAGGAGGTCAGAGTAATCCGCCGTGGATGGCCATGGGCGGCAGTTGCACCAAGTTGAGTGGTGACCAGGAGCTGTCACTGAACCTGGCCGATGACATGGCCAAGGAAGGCAAGCTGCACGCCAGCCTGGCCAACCTGCAAAACCTGCCGCAGGGGTCGGCGCAGGTACAACTGCGCAAGGCACGGATTTATCGCCAGTTGGGCCGCGATGAGGCCGGGCCGCTGTATCAAGGGTTGCTGGGGTCGTGCCTGGCAGCCGAAGGGGAGCATGGCCTGGGCCAACTGGCAGCCGGGCACGGTGACAACGCCCTGGCGATCACCCATCTGGAGCGTGCGGCACAAATGGCGCCGACCGATGCCAAGATCCGCAATGACCTGGGTGTGGTTTATCTCAATCAACGGCGGGTTGATGAAGCGCGGTTCGAGTTTTTGACCGCTCTGGAGCTCAAGCAGGATGAATCTCCGGCGGCATTGAACCTGGTGACCTTGCTGATTTATCAGGACCAGTGGAAGCAGGCCGCAGAACTGGTAACCCGCGCGGGCCTGACACCCGAACAGGTAAGTGATGCCCAGTACCGGGCACAAGCTTTGAAAGCTCAAGCCAGGACCGCCAGCAACCAGGTGGCTGTCGTCAAATAACGCGTTGGAGGTTTGCCATGACTTTATCGATTCGTGTGGGGGTGCTGCTGGCCCTGATGCCGCTGGGTGCGCTGGCTATCGAGCCTGGCCCCACCCCCAGAACCCAGCAGCAAACCGAGAACTGGCTGCAATTGCAAGTGAGCGGCAGCGTCCAGTCGCCCATCCACCAAACGGCTACGCCGGCGGAGCGTGAGCTCAGCCTGCAGCGCTGGCTGGACAGTTATAAACATGAAATCCCCGAGTACTACGGGCAGAAAGAGGGTGGCAAGGCCAGCCAGGAATAAGTTCTTTCCTGCAATAGCGGGCCCCCACAGGCAGTAGGCGGCGCAAGAGCTGTGGGAGCGGGCTTGCCCGCGATGGCAGCGGTGCGGCGTCACTCACCCGCCGCGCCAGTTGTATCGCGGGCAACTCGCACCGCTACAGTGAAGTGATCAGGTAGCTAGTGCGCAGTTTGCCGATGGGCGCCGGCGTTTGGCGACAGGGCCAGGGCCAGTTGGGTGCGGTTGTTCATATGGGTCAGGCGCAGCACTTGCGACACATAGAGCTTGACCGTGTTTTCGGTGATGCCCAGGTCACAGGCGATCTGGTAGTTGGTCTGGCCCTTGCTGACCAGCTTGGCGACGTCCAGCTGGCGTGGTGACAGCTGTTTGAAGATCGTCGGGATCTGTTGCCAGGGGCCTTCACCTGGTTCCTGGCTGTTCAAGGGGTGAGTGGCAGCTTGCGGAGGGCGCCGGGCGGACTCCATGTCCTGATACAGGTCATCGATGGATTCGGCCAGGAACTGCAATTTCTGGTTCAGGTGGCCCAGCTGATCGCTCTTGTGGCGTTCACGCAAAATAGCTTCCTGGCGCTGGATGCCCTCGAGCAGCTCATTGAGGTCGACCGGCTTTTGATAGTAGTCGGCGATGCCGATACGCAGGGCCTTGATCACATCCTGTTTATCGGCGCGACCGGTCAACAGGATGCTTTCAAAGGCGCGGTGTTTGCCGGCCAGTTTTTGCAACTGCTGGGTCAGTTCGATGCCGTTCATGTCGGGCATGTGCAGGTCGCAGAGCACCAGGCCGATTTGCGGGTCGGCCACAAACGCATCAATGGCTTCACGGGTTGTATTGCAAGGCACGCAACGGTAACCGCTGCTTTCCAGAAACTCGCACAGTTCTTCGACAATCAACGACTGATCGTCGACTACGAGCACTTTTATTAGGGGGTTGGGCGTGTTCACGTGGTTCTCCTTCCTGGTAAACCAATCAGGGACATCTTGGTCCACATACTTGCGGTGATTGAATTAAACGTAGACCTACTTTACGACTATGTACAAGGTATTAATCCCTCGTAATGACTAGTGAAGCAGAGCCATTGTCAGGGTAAAACCACCGAACAGGAAGGGTGCAAAGGGAAGCTTTTTTGACACTGTGGCGCCTTTCGCAAGCGAGAGCGTCTTAACTTGTTGATTTATTGACGGCAGTATTTTTGACGCACAAAACCACCAGATGCCACTACAGATGCCAGCACCGATAACGGTGCCAAGAATTGTCGGACGATCGGTTGTCAGCGCCAGGGCGATCAACAGCTTTACGTCGCCGGCACCCAGCTTGTTCAAGGCATAACCGGGCAGTGTCAGCACCAGCGCGATCAGCAGCGCCCAGCCTCCTTCGGTTGCGCTTGCTCCCAGCCAGGTGTGACCGGTCCACAGCAGATACAGCAGCGCAAGCGCTGCGCCACCCAACGTCAGGAAGTTGGAAATATGGCGTTGGAGCAGGTCTTGAATGGAACAGGCCACAAACCACAGCAACACAACAGCTAACTGGATCACGTAAAGAGCCTCCGTTTTTTACCAATGATTCTATGATGATATTACTGTCGACAGTCAGGGTAGACGCAGTCATGAAAACAAGACTTGGCAAAAAGCAGCAGGGCGCGGCGGCGATTGAGTTCGCGCTGGTGTTTGTGATTTTTTTTGCGGTGCTTTATGGCGTGCTCAGCTACAGCTTGCCCCTGCTGTTGGTGCAGTCATTCAACAATGCGACGGCCGAGGCGGTGCGGCGCAGCATGGCGGTGGATCCGACGGCGGCCAACTATGGCGGGCTGGTGGAGACGTTGGCCAAGAGCGTATTGAACGAGAAACTGGCCTGGGTGCCCACTGCGGTTAAAGGCAGCCTGGTTCCGGCCGCGACCTATAACCCGACAACCAAAGTGCTGACTGCCAGTGTGACCCTGCCTGCTACGGCGTTGACCACCATCATGCCGGTGCTCAAATTGGGAACGATCACAGTGCCCAGCCTGCCAACAAATTTGAAAGCCGAATCGAGTGCTCAACTTGTCCCCTAGCGAAGGGCTGTTCGGGCGCTTGTTGGGACGGACCGACGAGCGCTTGCCTGAATCCACCGATCCGCAATCACGCACCCATGCGGGTATCCAGCTGATGCTTGATCCGCTGGGGCACGTCATTGAAATCCACGGCCTGCAGCGCTACGGCCTGGCGCGGGGCAGCGACGATGGTTCACCGCGCCTGCTCCTGAGCTATCTGGTGCCGGGGAGCACCCTGGCGCTTGAAGGCGTACCGGCAGACTGGGTTGGTCACAGTCTTGATCTCGACTTCCAGTGTGCGGGGCTGCGTGTGGTGCATACCCGGGGCTGGGTGCAACCCCAGGGGGGCAGCTGGCTTTTGCAGTTGCTGGATATCAGCGACCTGCGCCTTGGCAGTGAGCAGGCCCGCAGCCGCGAGCGCTGCACGCAACTGATCCTGGGGCTGGCCGGGCAGTTGCGCCAGTGCAGCGCGTCGCGTCTGTCCGAGGTCATGCACGAAGCGCTGCGCAGCGTCGCCCAGCATGGGCGTGTGCCCTGTATGGCGCTGGCGCTGCGTGAGGGTCCACAGGCTTCCTGGTATATGCACAGCACGTATCACGCCTTTGATGCGCCGCAACTGTGGCTGCCCGAACAAAACCTTGGCAGCCTGCTCGATCCGCTTGGCGGAACCTCACCCCAGCGTGTCGAGCGCGACGGTAACCCGCGATTAAACGATTTGTTTGGCAATGCCGATGGTGTGCTGGTGCCTTACAGCGACCAGCAAGGCTTGTGTGCCTGGTTGATGCTGGGGTTTTACCCGGCGTCCCTGCACGGCCCGCAAATGAGTGAAAGCGACTGGATGCAGGTGTGCGCTGCCCTGGCCGCACCACTGCTGGACCGTTTACGTGAGCAGCAGCACCTGCAGCAAAGCGAGCGCATGGAAGCCCTGCAAGGCCTGCTGGGCACCGGCTGGTGGGAATGGTCGAGCACCAGCGAACTGCTGGAACTGGCTCCACAACTGGCCATCAACCTTGACGCTGTGGCCGAGCCGCAGGCCATGACCCGCCAGGCATGGCTGGCGTTGTTTCACCCGGCTGACCGTGATGAACTTAGCGGTCGCTTCAATGAACTGCTGGAACATGGCAAAGAATTATTACTGTTTGCCCGGGTACATGAGCCACAGGCCACAGAGCCTGCCCGCTGGTACCGGATTCAGGGCCAGGTGCTGGGCAGCGGCACCCGGCGGCGCATCGTAGGTTTTATGCTGGATGTCAGCGATATCAAAAACCAGCAGCAACAAGTCGCCGCCGCCCATGCGCGGCTGGACAACCTGATCGCCAGTTCCCCGGCGGTGATTTATGTACAGCGTTATGTTGAAGGCGCGCTGGTACCGGCATTTTTCAGTGACAGCCTCAAGCCTTTACTGGGCTGGACGCTGGAGGAATGTACCAGTGAAACCTTGATCGAGTGGGTCCATCCCGATGACCTCGAACAGTTTTTTGGCCGTACCCGGCAGTTGCTGCGCGAAGGCAGCGCCCGCAACCGTTATCGCCTGCGCGATCGGCGCGGCGATTATCATTGGTTGCTGGATGAGGCCAAGCTGTTGCGTAACGACCTTGGTTTGCCGGTAGAAGTGGTCGGCTTGTGGCTGGATATCACCGAAGCCACCGAAGCGGCCGAGCGGGTCAAAAACAGCGAGGAGCGTTATCGGATACTGGTTGAGGACTCACCGGCGATGATCTGCCGTTACCTGCCCGACCTGACCCTGACCTTCGGCAATCAGCCGCTGGCCAGCTACCTGGAATGCACCACTGCGCAACTGCCGGGCATCAACCTGAGCAGTTGGCTATCCACTGAGCAGCGCGAGGCCTTTGTGCAGCGTATTGCCGGCTTGACTCCGCAGGCACCGGTCAGCACGGCGGAAATCAGCCTGCAACTGCCGGGGCGTGAATATGCCTGGTGGGTGTGGTCGGACCGGGGCATTTTCGACGAGCAGGGCAACTTGCTTGAAGTGCAGGCCGTGGGCCGCGACAACACCGAAGTGCGTCGCTCGCAACAGCAACTGACCCACAGCGCGAAAATGGCCACCCTGGGCGAAATGGCCACGGGGCTGGCGCACGAAATCAACCAGCCGCTGAACGTGATGCGCATGGCCGTGGTCAACGTGCTCAAACGCCTGGGTAATGGCGATGCGCAGATCGATTATTTGCAAGACAAACTCACCCGTATTGACGGTCAGATCCAGCGTGCGGCGCGGGTGGTAGACCACTTGCGGGTGTTTGGCCGTCGTTCCGAAATCGAACAGCAAGTGTTCAACCCGGCGCAGGCCATGGAAGGCTCTATGGCCTTGCTGGGTGAGGGCTTGAGGGGCAAGGGTGTGCAATTGCGCAGTGAGGGCCAGGCTTGCGCTGTGCAGGTGCGCGGCCATGTGGATCAGTTGGAGCAAGTGCTGATCAACCTGATGGTCAATGCCCGTGATGCGCTGATGAGCAAGCGTGAAACCGACCAGGAGTTTTTACCCTGGATTGCCCTGAGCGTTGAGTCCGATGCGCAGAGTGTGCGCCTGCGGGTGGACGACAATGCGGGTGGGATTGATCCGCGGCTTTTGGAACGGATCTTCGAACCGTTTTTCACCACCAAGCCCATCGGCCTGGGCACCGGCCTGGGGTTGTCCGTGAGTTACGGCATTATCGACAATATGGGCGGGCGGCTGAGTGTCAGCAATACCGAGCATGGCGCGCGGTTTTGTGTGGAGTTGCCGGTGGTAGCAGCCTGAATTCAGCGTTCCACCCTTCATGTGGGAGCGGGCTTGCTCGCGATTGCATCACCTCGGTATATCAGATGTACCGAGGTGCCTGAATCGCGAGCAAGCCCGCTCCCACAAGGTATTGCACTCCATTTAGGTCAAAGCACCAGCTGGGCGCGGCCACCCTGGTTGCAGGAGAGGTTGGCGCCGACATCGGCTACTGCCAACTTCACACCTAGGGCGTTCAATAAGGTATTGATGATTGGGTTGACCAGATAAACCAATATCTGATTCAAAGCAGTAATGATAGATGTGCTGAGTGTGCTGATAGCTCCGGCAACCGCTTGAAGAAGAGCCCCAGTGACTGTTTTACCCGTTGGCGGGGTGTATGAAGTTGTAATAACACTTCCTGAGGTATCTCCAATGGTCAGGACGTTGGCGTTGGAGCCAAAACTTTTATAATAGGTAGCCTGGTTGATGTTCTGCAACAAGGGTGGCGCATATACGAGATTTTGCGTAGTCGGCGATAAACTTGTCTGGGCTTTTAAATTAAAACTGCCTCCGTCACCTACCCCCGTAGAGCAACCAAGAACGCCTAACAGATGGCATGTTTTAAGGTTGATGCTTATCAGCTTCACGGGAGAGACGTTGAAACTGTTGGTTGTCAGATCTACCGGAGGGAATAGGCCAGAGCTTGGAGAAGCACCAATAGTAACTTTAGCTAATGCCGTATTGGCTTTGGCCGTCAAGCTTTTCGAGTCCTGGCTTGTGCAGGTATAATCAGTCACATAACTGTTGGCACTGGCAGCCTCTATATAGATGTTGAGATCGTTGACTAGCGTCAGTGTTCCGACCGATTGGCAACTTAGAACGCAGACGATAGCGTCTACAAGTTTAAGCTCCAAAACCTTGCCGACAATTTCTGTTACTGTTGACAGTACGCTGGTTAGCAGATTGGTGAGTGGTTCAAGCGCTTTTAATACTGGCAAGCCTATTTGTATTCTTGTCTGGATTTGAGCCGTGCGAACTGATATTTGATTCGGGCCCGCATAGTCACCCTTTATCAGTGCTGGATTGCCAATGGCTGAAAGTTGAGGCGGCTGGATAATTTTTGTGTAGACATTTATGTCGACAAGGTTAAAAGGGTTTATTTTTATATTTGCAGTAACGCCGCTTTTTCCATTGGAAAGCTGGACGATTCCTTGCAAGAGATCAAACACCGACATGTTCGTATCCAGGCCTGCATTAGGTGTCCCTGTCTGGACTTTAAGCAGGTCACCGAGCTTCAAGAGTTGAGTAGGGCTGATAAGGGCTCGGATTGTAGTAAGGCCGCTGACTGCAACGTCAGCAGTAGACCCGTTTTTTTTCAAGACATTTATGGCCGCATCAAGAAGCTGAGTGGCATGAAGATCTGTTTTTAGTAAGTCATCATAGTTAGCAATATTTGCATTCAGCGAAATTAACTGATTTAGATAACTGAGCAAGTTGATCTTTGTATCTACCAATCCCTGCCAAGAAACTAGGTTGGCATTTATGGATCCCCCCAAGAGCCCGCCAACAAGTTGATCCAGTATTCTTGATTGGGTGGTGTCGATAGATGCCAGTGAACTGCGAATGGTTAGCTGCGCCAACGGCCCCCCTCCGACACTCCCCACCGCACTCGCCGTCAAATTGGTATTCAGATTAAACCCGTTTTTGGAAAACATACTCCACAAGCCTCCGGCCACGCTGGTCGGCACAGTGGTGGTGGCGATTACGCGAATGGCATCGGATTTGGTTGCGTCGGCAGTGAATACCCGCAACTGGCTACTGTTGGTGCTCAGGGTGCCGCAAGTGGTGTTTACTTTTTGCACGCTGCCGGGGGTGAAGCTGTTGCGAGTGGCACTCTGGTTGGCGAAACCGGCAGCAGTACTGGCGCCAGCACAGTTACCGCCCCGACTCACCGCCTCCAGCACCGCCATATCCGCCACGCGCTGTAACTTGCGCTGCTCCAGGTACAGGCGCCCGCTGTCGACCACCAGCAGCATAAACAGCAGCACCATGCCCAGCGTCACGGCAGCCATCAGGCCGATTGCGCCATGCTGCTGCCGGGGACCATAAAAACCCATACCGCGTAGTTGGGGAGACATCGAGCACTCCTGATGCTGGAACAGTGCCAGCGCTAACTCTCCAAAGTTTCAGCGAGTGTAGACAAGAAGTGATCGGTGCGCTGGCCAGTTGCCAGTTTTATAAGCGCGATGTGAACGGTTAATCAAAAGACAACGACAAGTGGTCAGAAAAACAGTGTAAAAACCAACTTGCTCACGAAAGTATTAATACCAACTTACTTATATACATCGTGAGCAAGTTAATGCTGCGTAACTTACTTGGGCGGATACATACTCAGGATCTTGGTGACTGCTTGCTGGATTGCAGCGCTGCGTTCAGCCGGGGTCGGGCTGCTGTCGACGACTTTCTCTGCACTCCCTCGCCACACCAGCTTGCCGTCTTTGGCATCGATCAGGTCGATCTGCAGCGTACCAACCTGGTAGACCACGTTGCGGGTTTCGTTATACATCGGTGCGCCCCAGTAACCTTCCCACGGGCCGCCCCAGTAACCCCCCCACGGCCCGCCCCAAGGGCCACCGTAGCCGTAGTTGGTCACCACTTGCTCCTGGCGGTTGGCCACGATCAGCCAGGTTTGCACCAGCAAGTCCGGCTTGCTGCCTGCCGCTACCGGGCGCAGGCCGCGCTGGTCCAGCTGGCTGCTGACGGCCTGGACAATGCGCTGCTCGGTCAGGTCGCTTCTTAGCATCGGGTTGTTGGGTTGGTATTGCACGGCAGGGTCTTTCCAGGCCCAGGTACGGAACTGGGCGAAATCGACAGCAGGGTTGTAATCATGGCTGACCTGCATGGTTTCGCAGGCACTGAGCAGCAGGGCCAGGCCCAGTAATGCAATGCGACGAAGCATGATGATTTCTCCACTTCACTATTGAGACTCAATGGGGAGGGTAAGCCTGTACTGCCTTGTTCAGTGATTCGCGCAGGGCGTCACTGCGTTCGCTCAGGCTGCCTTTACTGCTGGTTTCTGCACTGGAACTCCACACTGGCTGGCCAGTTTTACCGTCATACAGGTTGAGTCGAACCACCATGACCTCAACCTCATAAGTACGTATGACGGGGACAGAGTTGTACATGCCGTATTGGCTGCCGTAGCGGCCGTAACCGCTGCCGTAGCCGGCCCCGTAACCATAGTCGTCCTGTACCTGGCGCAAGCGTTTTTCGGTGTGCAAATCAGCACTGACCCAAAGATCCGCCGGACGGTTGGGTTGTGCCGGGCGCAAGCCGCGCTGGTCCAGGGCATTGTTAACCGCTTCGGCGATTTGCGCCGAGTCGGCCCATGCCGTGCCAACCGGCAGCCGACCATTGAGCCAGGCCCAGCTCTGGTAGCGCCCGTAATCCCGTGGCGGGGCCGGGTAGGCACTCAAGTCCAGGGTATTGGCTGCCTGTGCCGGAGCCGGAGGCATGGGCATTGAGGTGGCGGTGTACGGGTTGGGGCTTTGGCAAGCGCCCAGCCCCAGGCTCAAAACGATCAAGGCAACGCGGCGATACATCATGCTCTCCCCCGCAGGGCGATTTAAACCGGGCGACACACCCAATGAAGATAACGTCCCAGCCCGGCAAACGCAGGGTGGCGACGGTGGGCCAGCTCCATTTCAACCAGGGCTTCAAGCTCGGCGCGGGCCTGGAACTCCACTGGCATGTAATCGTGAAACACCCGCACGCCGCTTTGGGTTTCGACCTGCCACAGCCCTTCGAGTGCTATGGCCAGCTCCCGTGGGTCGAGTGGCTGCTGCGGGGTGAGGCTCTGTTTTTCGCCGGCCATGTCGTTCTTGCGCATCTTGCGAAAGTGCCCCTTGAGCAAGTTGCGATAGATCAGCGCGTCGCGGTTGTAAAACGCCAGCGACAACCAGCCATCTTTGGCGGTCAATTGATGCAGCACCGGCAGGATCGCGTGGGGCTCGGCCAGCCACTCCAGCACGGCGTGGCACAACACCAGATCGTACGGTTGAGTCAGTTGGCCCAGCAGCTCCTGCCACGGCGCCTGAATAAAGGTGCCAGTCTGGCCAGCTTCGGCAAAACGCTGGCGGGCGCCTTCCAGCATCGGCGCGGCCGGTTCGGCCAGGGTCACATCGTGACCTTGCTGGGCCAGCCACAAGGACATATGGCCCAGCCCGGCGCCGATATCCAGCACCCGCAACGGGCGTTTGGGCAGGGCTTCCTGCAGGTCGGCCTGGAGCACGGCCAGACGAATCGCACCCTTGGCGCCACCGTAGATTTTCTCGGCGAAGCGGGTGGCCAGTTGATCGAAGTGACGGTCACTCATTTGTTGAAACGCCTTTCATTGTCGGCCAGTTTATTGCGTACCACTTCATTCATGTCCAGGCCCAGTTCGGCACAAAGCAATACCAGGTACAGCACGATATCGCCCACTTCCTGGCCGGCGTGGGTGAGCTTGTCGGCAGGGAGCTGGCGTGACTGGTCTTCGCTCAGCCACTGAAAGATCTCCACCAGCTCGGCCATTTCGACACTGGCGGCCATGGCCAGGTTTTTCGGGCTGTGGAACTGCTTCCAGTCGTTGTTATCGCGGATGCGATGCATGCGTCGGGTTATTTCGTCGAGGTTCATTGCGGGCGTGCTCTCCAGAAGGCGCAAAGCTTGCGACCGAACGGGGATTGGTGCAAGTGAAAGGCACGGGCAGCCCGGCGGGATTTTCGGCTCGCATGCCATCCTCTGTGGGAACGGGCTTGCTCGCGATGCAGGCGCCGCGGTTTAACAGGTAAAACGCGCGGATGCCATCGCGAGCAAGCCCGCTACCACAGGGGGGTGGTCAGCTAACCGGTCGCCAGTTGCCGATCAAGTGCACCAGGCCGTCATGGCCATTGAGCTGGAAGTCGCCACTGGAACCCGCCTCACTGCTGAGCAAAATCACTTCGCCGGGCAAGCGCACCGGTTTTTTGAAGGCAACAAAAACCTCAACATTGGCCGCCGGCAGGTGCGAATTGAGTGCCGCCAGCGTTCGGGCTTTTATCCACAGGCCGTGGGCAATTGCACTGGGCAGGCCAAACAGCTTGGCGCTGGCGGCACTGAGGTGGATGGGGTTGTAGTCGCCCGAGACTTTGGCATAACGCCGGCCAATATCGGCGGGGGCATACCAGCGGGTCAGTTCGCTCAGGGCCACCGGCGCAGGATCGTTGATTTGGGGCAGGTCGCCCGGCAGTTCTACGCCTTTGCACAGCAGGGTGCTTTCGGCCGCCCATATTGGCCCCAGCAGATCGTCAACCTGGGTGACCACCTCGAAGGTCGCGCCCTTGGGGTGTTTTTGCAGGTTGTGTACATATACCCCGATGCGCAGCTGCGTCACGCTGCCCATCGGGCGCAGCAGACGGATCCGATTGGTCAGATGAATCAGCCCCAGCAGCGGGAAGGGGAAGTCCTTGGCAGTCAGCAACTGCATTTGCAGACCGAAGGCCAGGATGTGTGGATAAGTGGGCGGCAGCAATGGGCTTGGCACCAGGTCGCAAACATCGCGAAACGCCGCCAGGGCCTTGGGCTCCACCTCGACCCAGCAGCGCAGACCTTGCTCCGGCAAGGGGCTGGAGGTGATCTTGCGCCGGGCCGCGGCATGGGCGTACAGCGCGGGCAAGTGCGGTGGGCCGCTGAGGTCGAGCCATTTCACGGTCATGGCTTATGCTCCCAGAATACTTTGGCCACACACCCGCAGTGCCTGGCCGCTGAGCGCGCCCGAACCCGGCTGGCCGAGCCAGGCCACAGCCTCGGCGACGTCCTGGGGTTGGCCACCCTGGCCCAGCGAACTCATGCGTCGTCCCGCTTCGCGCAGGGCAAAGGGAATATGCGCGGTCATTTGGGTTTCGATAAAACCCGGGGCCACGGCATTGATACTGATGCCACGCTCGCCCAGCGCCGCTGCCCAGGCCTGAGCAAGGCCGATCAGCCCGGCCTTGCTGGCGGCGTAGTTGGTCTGGCCGCGATTGCCGGCGATACCGCTGATGGACGCGAGCAGGATTACCCGGCCGTTATCGCGCAGGGTGCCGCTATCAAGCAGGGCCTTGGTCAGCACTTGCGGGGCGTTGAGGTTAACGGCGAGTACCGAGTCCCAGAATTCCGGGGTCATATTGGCCAGGGTTTTATCACGGGTGATACCGGCGTTGTGCACCAGGATATCGATACCATCGGCCAGTTGCCCGGTCAGTTGTTCTGCGGCATCGGCGGCACAGATGTCGAGCGCGATGCTGTGCCCGCCCAAGCGCGCGGCCAGCGCATCGAGATCGCTCTTGGCGGCCGGCACGTCGAGCAGGATCAGTTCGGCGCCATCCCGGGCCAGGGTTTCGGCAATCGCGGCGCCAATGCCACGGGCCGCACCGGTAACCAGTGCCTTGCGCCCGGCCAGGGGGCGGGTCCAGTCCTGCACCTGGTTGGCGCAGGCCTTGAAGCGCAGCACCTGGCCGCTGATAAAGGCACTTTTTGGCGAGAGAAAAAAGCGCAGTGCGCCTTCAAGCTGATCTTCGGCCCCCTCGCCGATATACAGCAGTTGCAAGGTACTGCCGTTACGCAATTCCTTGGCCAACGAGCGACTGAAACCTTCGAGCGCACGTTGCACGCTGGCGGCAAAAGGGTCGCTTAATGTTTCAGGGGCACGGCCCAGGATCACCATATGGGTACAGTGCTCGAGATTGCGCAGCAGCGGCTGGAAAAATTCGCGCAGTTGCTTGAGCTGCCCGGTGTGCAACAGCTCGCTGGCGTCAAACACCACGGCCTTGAGCTTTGGTCCCTGGCCTGGAATCCACGGTGTGGCATGCAAGGGTTCAGGGCCATAGCTGAACACCGCATCGGTGAGTTTGCCGCCAAAGCGGGCCACCTGTGCGGCAAGCGCACCGCCGCCAATCAGCAGAGGGCCTTCAACGGGGCGCAGGCGCCCGGCCTGCCAGCGCTCCAGTCGTCCCGGTGACGGCAGCCCCAACGCGCCGACCAGCCGCTGGCCGAGGGATGAGTTGACGAAGTCGATATAACGGTCTGACATGGAACACTCTCCGACAGGTGGGGTTCAAAGGGTTGACCACAAACAGACCGTGGTCGTTCGTTATCGGCAATAAGGCTTACGCTGGTAACGATTAATGGATTTAAGAGAATAGGGTGAATCGTATGAGTCTGCGTCGTGTAGCAATTATTGGTGGTAATCGAATCCCGTTTTCTCGCGCCAACGGGCCTTATGCGACTGCCAGTAATCAGGACATGCTGACGGCGGCGCTGGAAGGGCTGATCGAGCGATACAACCTTCACGGGTTGCGCATGGGCGAAGTAGTGGCCGGGGCGGTGCTCAAGGATTCGCGGGATTTCAGCCTGACCCGCGAATGTGTGCTGGGCTCGCGGCTGTCGCCGCAAACTCCCGCCTATGACTTGCAGCAGGCCTGCGGTACAGGGCTTGAGGCGGCATTGCTGGTGGCCAACAAGATTGCCCTGGGGCAGATCGAGTGCGGGATTGCCGGTGGCGTGGACTCTGCCTCCAATGTTCCGATCGGCATCAATGACGGGCTACGCAAATGGCTGCTGCAGTTCAATCGCCTCAAGGCACCTGTGGACAAGCTCAAGGCGTTGCTGCAATTGCGTCCGGGCTTTTTGAAGCCCGAATTTCCACGCAACGGCGAGCCTCGCACCGGGCTGTCGATGGGCCAGCACTGCGAGTTGATGGCGCAAACCTGGAACATCCCCCGGGTTGAGCAGGACGAGCTGGCGCTGCACAGCCATCAGGCACTGACGGCGGCTTACCACGCCGGCTGGGAAGATGATCTGCTTACGCCATTTATGGGCCTGAGCCGCGATAACAACCTGCGTGCCGACCTGACCCTGGAGAAACTGGCCGCCCTCAAGCCCGTATTCGAGCGCAGCGCCAAGGGCACGTTGACGGCGGGCAACTCCACGCCACTGACCGATGGTGCGTCGACGGTCTTGTTGGGCAGTGAAGAATGGGCCAGGGAGCGCGGCTTGCCGGTCTTGGCGTATTTGCGCGATGGTGAAACAGCTGCTGTAGATTTCGTACACGGTGCAGAAGGGTTATTGATGGCACCGGTATACGCCGTCCCACGGCTGCTGGCGCGTAATGGCCTGACCTTGCAGGACTTTGACTACTACGAGATTCACGAGGCATTTGCCGCGCAGGTGCTCTGCACCTTGAAGGCCTGGGAGGATGGGCCTTACTGCAAAAGCCGGCTGGGGCTTGATGCAGCGCTGGGGGCGATTGATCGCAGCAAACTCAACGTCAAGGGCAGTTCCCTGGCGGTGGGTCATCCGTTTGCGGCGACGGGCGGGCGTATCGTGACCAATATGTCCAAGCTGCTGGCCACCGCCGGGCAGGGTCGAGGTTTGATCTCGATCTGCGCGGCGGGCGGGCAGGGTGTTACTGCAATAATTGAGCGATAGCCGTCTGTGGGAGCGGGCTTGCTCGCGATGGGCGCAATGCGGTGTGCCTGTTACGCCGTGGCGTCGGCATCGCGAGCAAGCCCGCTCCCACCCGAGATGTTGTTGTGTTTGGCTTCTGCGCGACTGCGCGTGGCATAACTCTCGGCCATCACCGAACACACGATCAACTGCAGTGGGTGGTAGATCATGATCGGCAATAAAATCAGGCCCAGCCCCGGGTTGGTCCCGAAAATCAGGGCCGCCATCGGCGCACCCGCCGCGAGGGATTTCTTGCTGGCGCAGAACACTGCAGCGATTTCATCTGCGGTGCTGAATTTCAGGGCGCGGGCGGTGCGGGTGGTCATCCACAGGATAATCGCCAGCAGGACCGCACTGCCGACCAATGCACTGACAATCACCGAACTGCCCTGCTGTTGCCACATGCCCGAGACCATCGAGTTGCAGAACGCGGCGTAAACCAGCAGCAGAATCACCACCTTGTCGCAGATATTGGTGTAGCGCTTGTGCCGGGCAAAAAAGCGTCCGCACAGCGGGCGCACCAACTGGCCCAGCACCAGCGGCAGCAACAGCATGGCGCACAGGTCGAGCAGGGTTGAACCCAGGTCGATGCCCCCTGCGCCGCTGCCCACCACGAAGCTGACCAGCAAGGGTGTCAGGAAAATCCCCAGCACGCTGGACAGGCTGGCGTTAAGAATCGCTGCCGGCACATTGCCTCCAGCACTGCCGGTCAGTGCCACCGACGAGGAGATGGTCGAGGGCAGGGCACACAGGTAGAAAAATCCCAACATCAGCAGCGGCGGGATATGGGCGCCCAACAGCTTGTTGGCGACCACCCAGATCAGCGGGAAGACGATAAAGGTAAAGCCCTGCACCATAACGTGCAGGCGAATGTTTTTCAGACCGTGACTGATCTGCTCACTGGACAGGTTCACCCCGTGCAGGAAAAACACCAGAAACACTCCGATATTGATCACCCATTCCGCGTGCATTGCACCGCCAGTGCTACCGAAATGCGGAAACACATAGGCCAGGAAAGTCGCCAGCAGCATGCCGCACAGAAACCAGTCGGTGAACATTCGTTTGAGATGTTTGAGTACAGGCATTGTCGGCACCGCAACATTGTAAGAATTGATGACTTAGCCTAACGTCGCAGCAATCTGTCGTCTTGCGATATAAGGCCAATCAATGCCGCCAAACGGACAACGTGGGCTGCCGCGTGCCATTCCGGTACTCGATGCCCTGCCACGACCCCTGTATGCCCGGGCCGAAAGCCTGGGCGCGGGCTCGTGGACGCCGCGCCATCGACACGATTGGGTGCAGTTTTCGTACGCCATTATTGGTGTGCTGGGCGTACATACCGACGAGGGCAGTTTTTTTGCGCCCCCGCAGTGGGGTATCTGGATTCCGGCCGGGCTGGAGCATGAAGTAATCACCTCGATGCGCGCTGAAATGCGCAGCCTCTATGTGCGCCGTGAGGACTGCCAATGGGCGCCGGGGCAGTGCCGGGTACTGGAGGTCACGCCGCTGGCCCGGGAGCTGATCAAAAGCTTTTGTGCGCTGCCCGTCGACTACCCCGAGGAGGGGAGCTGCGAGCAACGCTTGGTGGCGGTGCTGCTGGACCAGTTGGCAAGCCTGCCCGAGGTCGGTTTTTCACTGCCGTTGCCCCGTCATGAACGTTTGCTGGTGCTGTGCAATGAGCTGGTCGAAACCCCTGATGCCGAGGCGAACCTGGGCCTGTGGTCGTATCGGCTGGGGATGTCCGAAAAAACCCTGATGCGTTTGTTTCAACGTGAAACAGGCTTGAGTTTCCGCAGTTGGCGGCAGCGGGTGCGTCTTCTGTCATCGTTACGGGTGCTGGAGGAGGGCGGTCATGTCACGCGGGCGGCGCTGTCTTGCGGGTATGAATCAACGTCGGCGTTTATTGCGGCGTTTAAAAAGATGTTCGGCTTTACCCCGGGTGACTTGTTTCGACAGGGTTAAGTCGGTGCTCAAAACGTGTTGCTCGTCTATCATTCAAATCGTTTGCCCTCTCCCCGTGGTGAGTGGATTGCCGTATAACGAATGACATTCGCGTGTTTGGTAATAAAGGACCCACAATAAAAGCTGATGAAGACTCCAAAACGCTTAGAACCCCTGATCGAAGACGGTCTGATCGACGAGGTGCTGCGCCCACTCATGAGTGGCAAGGAAGCAGCTGTATACGTAGTCCGCTGCGGCAATGAGCTGCGATGCGCCAAGGTTTACAAGGAGGCCAACAAACGAAGTTTCCGCCAGGCCGCCGAATATCAGGAGGGTCGCAAGGTTCGCAACAGCCGTCAGGCCCGAGCGATGGCCAAGGGCTCGAAGTTCGGTCGTAAAGAAACCGAAGATGCCTGGCAAAACGCCGAGGTAGCGGCACTGTTTCGCCTGGCCGGTGCGGGTGTGCGGGTTCCTAAACCGTTCGACTTCCTCGAAGGCGTGCTGTTGATGGAACTGGTGGCGGACGAGTACGGCGATGCGGCTCCGCGTCTCAATGACGTGGTGCTGGAGCCGGATCAGGCCCGCGAGTACCACGAGTTCCTGATTCAGCAAATCGTGCTGATGCTGTGTACGGGGCTGGTTCACGGCGACTTGTCCGAGTTCAACGTTTTGCTGACGCCAACCGGCCCGGTCATCATCGACTTGCCCCAGGCGGTCGATGCGGCGGGTAACAACCACGCCTTCAACATGCTGGAGCGTGACGTGGGCAACATGGCTTCCTATTTCGGGCGTTTTGCGCCGGAACTGAAGAAGACCAAGTACGCCAAGGAAATGTGGGCACTATACGAAGCTGCCACCCTGCACCCTGGCAGTGTGTTGACGGGCGAGTTTGACGAGCCGGACGAGCTGGCGGATGTCGGCGGGGTGATGCGCGAAATCGAAGCCGCACGTCTGGACGAAGCTTTCCGCCAGGCAGTGCGTGCTGCCGATGATGCGCCCCCGAGCAAGGCTGAAGAGCCACCACCCCCGTGGATGCAGTAATTGGCTAACTAAAAAATCCGGCTCAGGCCGGATTTTTTATGCGCCTGGGGCTGCCCGGGTTCTTGTGGGAGCGGGCTTGCTCGCGATGGAATCACCGTGTGTTACCTGTCAGAGCGCGTTGTTTGCATCGCAGGCAAGCCAGCTCCCACGGGTAATGCGCCGCTCATCAAAACCGCTGCTGCCCTGTTCCTGGCAAGTGTTTGGGCGGCTCAAAACCGGTTCAGCGGAATCTTCAGGCTGCACAGGCCGCTGTCATCCGCAGGCGGCAGGTTGCCTGCACGAATATTGACCTGAATCGCCGGAATCAGCAGCGCCGGAACCCCGAGGGTGGCATCGCGGGCCGTACGCATGCCGACAAAACCTGCCAGGTCGATGCTGTCATTGACGTGGATGTTTTTTGCCCGCTGTTCACCCACCGTGGTCGACCAGCAGGCTTCGCGCCCGGCTGGCGGGTAGTCATGGCACATAAACAGGCGGGTCGACTCAGGTAATGCCAGCAGGCGCTTGATCGATTGATACAACTGCCGCGCATCGCCACCCGGGAAGTCGCAACGGGCGGTGCCCACATCAGGCATAAACAGGGTATCGCCCACAAACAGGCTGTGGTGTTCTACCTGATAGGCCATATCTGCCGGGGTATGGCCGGGCACATGCAGCGCCCGCACCTGTAGCCGCCCGATATGAAACAGCTCGTCGGGCTCGAACAGGCGATCGAACTGCGAGCCATCAAGCTTGAATTCCGGCTCAAGGTTATAGATGTCGCGAAACACTCCCTGGACCTGGGTGATGGCAGCCCCGATGCCGATCTGACCGCCCAGCTTGCGCTTGAGGTAAGCACTGGCCGACAGGTGGTCGGCATGGGCGTGGGTCTCCAGCAGCCATTGCACCTTCAGGCCTTCAGCCTGCACGAAAGCGGCGATGGCGTCGGCACTGACGGTGCTGATACGCCCGGCGGCGGCATTGTAGTCCAGCACCGGGTCGATGATTGCGCACTCCACGCTGCCAGCAGCATGGACCACGTAGCTCACGGTCGACGTCGCCGGGTCGAAGAAACCTTGAATTTCGGGATGCATGAGGGGCCTCGTGGCGGTCGTTGAATGATCAATATATTGAAAGATATATTATCGAGTCGTAGACTGTCGACCATCACGCACCGGAGCTTTTCATGACTGCTCAGCTAACCAGCGAAGAAATCGGGCTTCTGCGCGACTCTGCTTCCAAAGCCTGCACCCTTCTCAAAGCGTTGGCCAATGAAGATCGCCTGCTGCTGCTCTGCCAGTTGACTCAAGGTGAGCGCAATGTCGGCGAACTTGAAGCGCTGACCGGCATCAGACAACCCACACTGTCGCAACAACTCGGTGTGTTGCGCGATGAGGGCATGGTCAATACCCGAAGGCTGGGGAAATACATTTTCTACTCACTCGCCAGCTTTGAAGTGGTTTCTGTGATGCAGACCCTGTCGGGGCTGTATTGCGGGCAAGCGCTCAAAAAGTAACGCCCTCCCAATCCATTCATTTTAGTTGTGCCTGGAGTGCTCAATGGAGCAAAGCATCAAGCGAATCGACGCGTCATTTTCCGTGACCGGTCAGATCGAGCAGTCTGATCTCCAATCCTTGGCTGCGCTGGGTTTTGCCAGCGTGATCTGCAACCGCCCCGACCATGAAGGCGGGCCTGAGCAACCCGAACACACCGCGATGCAACAGGCCGCGCAGGCCCTGGGGCTGAGCTTTGCCTATCTGCCAGTAGCGACCAGCGGCGCAACACCCGGGCAGGTGCAGCAATTGCGTGAACTGCTCGACGAGTTGCCCAAACCGGTGCTGGCGTACTGCCGCACGGGCAATCGCTCTGCCAAGCTTTTTGAAGCGGCCACCCAGGGCCCGCGTGAGGCCAGGCAGTACGATGTGGTCGTGGTGGGCGGTGGCTCGGCCGGTATTTCGGTGTCGGCCAGCCTGTTGAAGCGTAACGGGGCCTTGCGTATCGCCGTGATCGAGCCCAGCACCGAACACTATTACCAGCCCGCCTGGACGCTGGTCGGGGGAGGGGCCTACGATATCAAAAACACGGTTCGCCCCACCGTTGCGGTCATGCCCAAAGGTGCTGTGTGGGTCAAGGCGTCGCTGTGTGCCTTTGCTCCGCAGCGCAAGGTTGTGCTGCTCAGCGATGGCAGCGAGCTGGGTTACCAGCAACTGATCGTTTGCCCGGGGCTGGAACTGGCCTGGGAAAATATCGAGGGCCTTGAAGAAACCCTGGGCAAGAATGGCGTGACCTCCAACTATCGTCACGATCTGGCGCCCTATACCTGGGAACTGGTGCGCAGCCTGAAGGGCGGCAAGGCACTGTTTACCCAGCCGGGCATGCCGATCAAGTGTGCGGGTGCGCCGCAAAAAGCCATGTATCTGGCCTGCGATCATTGGCGCAAACGCGGTGCTCTGGACGCTATCAAGGTGGAGTTCAACCTGGCGGGGGCGGTGTTGTTTGGCGTGCCGGCTTTTGTCCCGCCGCTGATGAAGTACGTTGAAGCCTACAAGGCTCAATTGGCCTTCCAGTCCAATCTGGTCAAGGTTGACGGTCCCGCCAGAACGGCCTGGTTTGATGTGACTGATGCCAAGGGCGGTGTGACTTGTGTTGCTAAAACCTTCGACCTGCTGCATGTGGTACCACCGCAGCAGGCGCCCGATGTGATCCGCCGCAGTGAACTGGCGGACAAGGCGGGCTGGTTCGAGACCGATCCGGCGACCCTGCAACATCCACGCTACCCCGAAATCTTCGCCCTGGGCGATGTGTGCAATACACCCAATGCCAAGACCGCGGCGGCAACCCGCAAGCAAGTGGTCGTGGTGGCCGAAAATCTGCTCGCACTGCGCAAGGGCGTGACCTTGCCCAAGCGCTATGACGGCTATGGCTCCTGCCCGCTGACCGTGGAAAACGGCAAGGTGATCCTGGCTGAATTCGGCTATGGCGGCAAACTGCTACCCACCTTTCCCCTGGACCCGACCGTACCCCGCAAATCGGCGTGGCTGCTCAAGGCCACATTGCTGCCGTGGTTTTACTGGCAAGGCATGCTCAAAGGCCGCGAGTGGTTCACTGACTGCAAGCCGGATTGACCCTGACCATGTTGATTATTTTATTTGGCATGCTGGTGGGGTTGGTGCTCGGGCTGACCGGTGCCGGTGGCGGCATCCTGGCCATCCCGGCGCTGACTCTGGGGCTGGGCTGGACCCTGGCGCAAGCGACACCGGTGGCGTTGCTGGCCGTAGGCACGGCAGCGGCACTGGGGGCGCTGGATGGCCTGCGCAAGGGGCTGGTGCGCTACAAGGCAGCGGCGTTGATGGCGCTGGTCGGCTCGACCACCTCGCCCATCGGGCTGCACCTTGCCCGATTGATGCCGGCCAAGATGCTGGTGTTGATGTTCAGCGCGGTGATGATGTTTGTCTCAGTGCGCATGTTCCTGCAGGCCCGGGCGGATGCCCGCGATGACGGCAGCTTGGGGGTACTGGAAAAAAACTGCATGCTCAACCCTGCAACCGGGCGACTGACCTGGAATGCCCGCTGCAGCATGACCCTGGTATCCATTGGTGCTACCTCGGGGTTGCTGACGGGGTTATTGAGTGTGGGCGGCGGGTTCTTGATCGTGCCGGCATTTCGCAAGTTCAGTGACGTGCGTATCCACGCCGTGGTGTCCACGTCCTTGATGGTGGTGGCGCTGGTATCGCTGGGCACCTTGGGCAATCTGATGAGCCAGGGCGTGAGCCTGTCGAATGAAGGCGTGATATTTATTGGCGCCACCTTGGCCGGAATGATTGCCGGGCGGGTGATTGCCCCGCACGTCTCGGCCCAGTGGCTACAGCAGGGATTCGCGGGGCTGTGTGCGGTGATTGGCGTGCTGATGCTGGCTAAAGTGCTGCTGACAGCTTTCTGATTAACGTTCCTGTGGGAGCGGGGCTTGCTCGCGATGGCATCACCTTGGTCAGCCAGATACACCTTGGCGCCTGAATCGCGAGCAAGCCCGCTCCCACAGGTTTATCAGCAGATCATGCAGATGATCATATCTTTACGGTGCAGCATGGGCCTGACTCCAGGTCCTTGAGGATCGGGCAGTCAGGGCGGTGGTCGCCCTGACAGCTTTCGACCAGATCCTGCAAGGTGTCGCGCAGGCTGCTCAGCTCGGCGATCTTCTGGTTCAACTCTTCAATATGCTGGCGCGCCAGTGCCTTCACATCGCCGCTGGCGCGCTGGCGATCCTGCCACAGGGTCAGCAGCTTGCCGACCTCTTCCAGCGAAAACCCCAGGTCCCGCGAGCGTTTGATAAACGCAAGGGTATGCAGGTCGTCATCGCTGTAAAGGCGGTAGCCGCTGTCACTGCGTTGCGCGGGTTTGAGCAGACCGATGGATTCGTAATAACGAATCATCTTGGCGCTCAAGCCGCTGTGTCTGGCGGCCTGGCCGATATTCATGACGCCTCCTTATTCAAGATCCCTGGGCTTCCAGAATTTGAGCAGCAACGCATTGCTGACCACGCTGACACTGGAAAAAGCCATGGCCGCGCCTGCCAGCACAGGGTTCAAAAAGCCGAAAGCAGCCAACGGAATGCCGATCACATTGTAGATAAATGCCCAAAACAGGTTTTGCCGGATTTTGGCGTAGGTCTTGCGGCTGATCTCCAGTGCTGCCGGTACCAACCGCGGGTCGCCGCGCATCAGAGTGATGCCCGCTGCGTGCATGGCCACATCGGTGCCACCGCCCATGGCGATACCGATATCGGCCGCGGCCAGTGCCGGGGCGTCGTTGATACCGTCGCCGACCATGGCCACTACACCGGTTTTTTTCAGTTCGGCCACGGTCGCGGCCTTGTCGGCGGGCAACACTTCGGCGTGAACATCGCTGATTCCCAGGGCCTCGGCCACTACTTTGGCACTGCCGCGGTTGTCGCCGGTCAACAGGTGACTGCTGATATGACGGGCATTGAGCTGGGCGATGGCCGACTGGGCACCGGGCTTGAGTGTGTCACCAAAGGCGAACAGGCCCAGCACTTGGGGCTGCGGGCTTTGTTCGATCAGCCAGGACAGCGTGCGACCTTCGGTTTCCCAGGCGCTGGCCGATGCGGCGAGCGAGCCCGGATTGAGACCGGTTTCTTCCAGCAGGCGGCGGTTGCCCAGGGCCAGGCGACGGCCTTCCAGGGTGCCGGCAATACCGCGGCCGGTCAGCGACTGGCTGTCGGTAACGTCCGGCACTTTTAAATCACGCGCCGCGCAAGCATCCAGTACGGCCTTGGCCAGCGGGTGTTCGCTGCCCCGCTGCAGGGCACCGCCGGCTTGCAGCAAGTGCGCTTCATCGCCATCGAGTGCGCTGAAGTGAGCAATTTGCGGCGTGCCTGAAGTCAGGGTGCCGGTTTTGTCGAAAACCACGGCACTGACTTCGTGGGCGCGTTCGAGGGCTTCGGCGTCCTTGATCAGAATCCCGTGGCGGGCTGCAACGCCGGTGCCGGCCATGATTGCAGTGGGGGTCGCCAGGCCCAGGGCACAAGGGCAGGCAATTACCAGTACTGCGACAGCATTGATCAATGCTGTTTCAATCGGCGCGCCGTAGAGCCACCAGCCGAGCAGGGTGGCAAGGGCGATCAGCAGCACCACCGGGACAAATACCTGGCTGACCTTGTCCACCAGCTTCTGGATCGGCGCCTTGGCGGACTGCGCGTCCTCTACCAGGCGGATAATGCGCGCCAGTACGGTCTCCGTCCCCAGGGCCATGGTCTTGATAATCAAGCGACCTTCGCCATTGATGGCGCCGCCGGTGACTTTATCCCCAGGCTGTTTCGGCACCGGCAGGCTTTCGCCACTGATCAGGGCCTCGTCGGCATGGCTTTGGCCTTCAACCACTTCGCCATCCACCGGGAACCGCTCGCCGGGTTTGACCAGCACCAGATCATTGAGACGCAAATCACTGATGGCGACATCCTGTTCCTGGCCGTCGACCATGCGCAAGGCGCGTTCGGGGCGAAGGGCTTCAAGGGCGCGGATGGCGCTGGCGGTCTGGCGCTTGGCACGGCTTTCGAGATATTTGCCCAGCAGCACCAGGGCGATCACAACCGCCGAGGCCTCGAAATACAGATGGGGCATGCTGCCAGGTTCGGCGATGGCCCATTCATACAGGCTCAGGCCATAACCGGCGCTGGTGCCGAGGGCGACCAGCAGGTCCATATTGCCCGCGCCGGCCTTGACGGCTTTCCACGCGGCCACATAAAAACGTGCGCCCAGAACAAACTGCACCGGGGTCGCCAATACAAACTGGGCCCAGGCGGGCAGCATCCAATGGATGCCAAAAGGCGCAAGCAGCATCGGCAGCACCAGCGGCAGCGCCAGTACGATAGCCAGGGTCAGCGCCCAGCGTTCACGGTGCAGGCGTTTTTGCTGATCGTCTTCGGTGGTTTTGTCGCTCTGGTGCAGGCTGGCACCATAGCCGGCCTGAGTGACCGCGTTGATCAGCAGGCCCGGATCAACCTGGCCGAGCAATTCGACATGGGCCCGCTCGGTGGCGAGGTTGACGCTGACGCTCTTGACCCCGGGCACCTTGGCCAGGGCTTTTTCTACGCGCCCTGCGCACGAGGCGCAGGTCATGCCGCTGATATCCAGTTCCAGGCTGTGGGCGGGCACGCTATAGCCTGCCTGTTGCACAGCCTCGACCAGTGCCGGCAGGCTCTCGGCAGGCGCTTCGATACGGGCCTGTTCAGTGGCCAGGTTGACGCTGACCGAACGTACACCGGGCACTTTGGCCAGGGATTTTTCCACACGCCCTGCACAGCTGGCACAGGTCATGCCATCAATCGGCAGATCGAATTGGGTGGGCACGAGCAGTCCTCCTCAAGAAGTTATCTATCCATAGAATCGACCTTGACCCCATGGCAAGGTCAAGGCTTCTTGCTGTTCGTTGTTTGCCGCTCAATATTCCAGTTTGGCGGGCTTGAGGTACATACCCTGTTTACCCAGGGCGATGCGGTATTTGCGCACATCCCCGGCCTTGAGGGTGAACTGCTGCGCGGGCGGCACCAGCATGCCGGGCAGGCAGCCGGGGGCTTGCCCGGGGAGCAGCTTGAGGCGGATATCGACGCTGGCGGGCGGCAGGTTAAAGGCCAGGGCCTGCTCCTGAAACAATCGCCCGGCCAGTTGGTCGTCGATGTACACACCCACTTCGCAGTTGGTCGGCACCTCAAGGCGTTCGCGGGAAATGATCAGCACTCCGTAGTCCTGATCGGCATTTGCCCACAGCGGCACACTGGCAAGACCCAAAAGGCTGACTAGGCTCAAAGCGGTCCAGCGCATGGCTAAGTATCCTGTTATCAAATCGCAAGGCTTGCAGCTTGGCCGAGCACGGGATGGATTGCCAGTCAGCGCGTGAAACAACGGGCTTGACCTTGCCACGATGGCAAGGTCGAAGCTGTAGGCATATCTCAAACAGGAGGCGTAATCATGCAAACGTTCAAGGTAGACGGTATGACCTGTGGTGGCTGTGTGGGCGCGGTGACCCGTGCAGTGCAGACGGTGGATAAAGACGCGAAGGTTGAAGTGGACCTGGCGAGCAAAACCGTCAAGGTGGACAGCAACGTATCACCGTTGCAAATTATCGACGTGATCACCAATGCCGGGTTTGAGGCGCGCACGGCGCACTAAACCTGTATGTAGCAGCTGCCGAGGAACTAGGCTGCGTCCGGCGACGTAGTCGTCGTGAATGCTAAGAGCAAGCTCTGACTGGCGCACCGCAAGGTCAGACTTACGACGGCTGCGCCGCCGAACGCAGCCTCGTTCCTCGGCAGCTGCTACGGCGGTGTTGTTTCAGGACGGGTTCAAGGTGATTTATTAGCTAGCTCGCTAACTTAATGTTCAGGGTCGATAACCACAGCTAAACTGTCAGCTTGCGCTAACCGCAGCCTGATCCCTGGATACCTGATGAACCTTCGAACAATCTTGATTCTTGGCGCCCTGAGTGCCTTCGGTCCTTTGGCGATCGACTTTTACCTGCCCGGCTTCCCGGCGATGGCACAAGCCTTTGCAACCGACGAAACCCAGATACAACTGACGCTGGCCGTGTACTTTCTGGGCCTGTCCATCGGTCAGCTGGCCTATGGCCCGGTAGCGGACCGCTTCGGCCGGCGCGTGCCGCTGCTGGTGGGCGTCGGGCTATTCACTGTCGCGTCACTGGCGTGCGCCTTTGCCCCGACCCTGGAGTGGCTGATTGGTGCCCGGTTTGTCCAGGCCCTTGGCGGCTGTGCGGGCATGGTCCTTTCGCGGGCAATTGTCAGTGACAAATGCGACGCGGTGCAGTCGGCCAAAGTGTTTTCACAATTGATGCTGGTTATGGGCCTGGCGCCAATCCTGGCGCCGATGTTGGGTGGGTTGCTGGTCAACCTGTATGGCTGGCAATCGATTTTCCTGGTGTTGACGGTGTTCAGCGCATTGGCGGCAACGGCCGTAGCGCTTGGCTTGCCTGAAAGCCTGCCGGCCAACGTGCCACGTCAGCCGCTGTCGGGGGCATTGCGCCAGTACGGGCGGTTGCTCAAGGATCGCGAGTTCCTTGGCCATGCCCTGACGGGGGGGATCGCAATGGCCGGGATGTTTGCCTACATCGCGGGTTCACCTTTCGTATTTATCAAACTCTATGGCGTGCCTGCCGAGCATTACGGCTGGTTGTTCGGTACCAACGCGGCCGGCTTTATCCTGGTGGCGCAGTTGAACGCCCGCCTGCTGGCCAAGCGTGGCCCGGCCTTTTTGCTGTCGCGCATGGTGTGGGTGTATCTGGCGGCGGGTCTGGTCTTGCTGGGCGTCAGCAGTTTGCATACCGAACAACTGTGGCCGCTGCTGGTGCCGCTGTTTATCTGCATTGCCAGCCTGGGCTGCATCATTCCCAATGCCTCGGCCTGCGCCATGAGCGGGCAGGGCGCGCGCGCCGGCAGTGCCTCGGCGATGCTGGGTTGCTTACAGTTCAGCGTGGCGGCGGGGGCGGCATCACTGGTGGGGGTATTGCACGACGGCAGCGCAATGCCAATGGCGATGGTCATCACCCTGTGCGGGCTTGTGGCAGTGGGCCTGGCAGTGGCGACCCGGCGCCTGTACACCGCACGGATCGCCGCTCAGCAGCCGGTCTGATTCAGCCAGCCAAACGTTCGGGCAGGCGGTGCGGGGCATGCAGGCGCGATTGCAGCTTGTCGACAAAGGCCCGGGCCTCGGCCTCGCTGCGAAAGTTGACGGCTTGCTGGTCGATTTGCACCTGCCATTTGCAGTCGCGGGATCTTGCTAACGCTTTTATCAGGATTTTCATGACTGGCCTCCTTCGGTTCGCAAAGGAGGCCAGTGTATGCCGAAAAACTTTGATTAAAATGCCCGGAATCAAGTCTCTGACTGACGGTTAAAAAATGACCACATGGGTCCCGTCAGACGTCCTCTCAGAAGCCTTCGAGCACAATCTTGCCCTTGGCCTTGCCGCTTTCCAGCAGTGCATGGGCGCGGCGCAGGTTGGTGGCATTGATGCTGCCAAAGTGCTCGCCGACCGTGGTACGCAGGGTGCCCACATCGATCAGCCCGGCGACACGATTGAGCAGGAGATGTTGCTCGATCATGTCCGGGGTCTGGAACAGCGAGCGGGTGTACATGAACTCCCAGTGCAGTGACAGGCTCTTGCGTTTGAGTTTGGTGATATCCAGCGCCTTGGGATCATCAATCAGCGCCAGTTTGCCCTGTGGTGCCAGTGCTTCTACCAACTGATCGAGATGCTGGTCAGTCTGGGTCAGGCTGGCAACATGGGTGACGGCGTCGATGCCGTGACGCTTGAGTTCTTCGCTCAGCGGCTGGCTGTGGTCGATAACCAGATCGGCGCCCAGCTCACGGACCCAGGTCTGGGTTTCAGGGCGAGATGCGCTACCAATCACCTTGAGCGCAGTCAGTTGGCTGGCCAGTTGCGTCAGGATTGAACCCACACCACCCGCCGCGCCGACGATCAGCAGGCTTTGTTGCTCGTCGGTCTTGCCCTCGTTGACGCCAAGGCGCTCAAACAACAACTCCCAGGCAGTGATGGCGGTCAACGGCAACGCTGCGGCCTGTGCGAAATTGAGGCTTTTGGGCATATGCCCGACGATGCGTTCATCCACCACATGACGTTCACTGTTGGCCCCGGCACGGGCAATGGAGCCTGCGTAAAAGACCTTGTCGCCGACCTTGAACAAGCTGACTTCACTGCCGACGGCCTTGACCACACCGGCCACATCCCAGCCCAGTACCTTGGCAGTGTCGGCCTCGGGCTGCACGTTCTGGCGCACTTTGGTGTCCACCGGGTTTACGGAAATGGCTTTGACCTCGACCAGCAAATCCCGGGGGCCGGCCACCGGCTCTGGCAACTCGATATCTTGCAGGGCCAGCGGGTCTTGAATCGGTAACGAGTGGTAGTAGGCGACAGCTTTCATGGGACATGTCCTGAAGATGATTAAGAAACTGGCAGTGATAATTGGCTATTTCACCGCGCGATAAAACCGGCTAAAACAGCAGTCTCTTTCAATTTTTTATTGATAATGGTCGGGTGGATTGTGAATGCTGCGTTTCGATGATCTGCAATTGTTCGTTCACGCGGCTGACTTGGGCAGTTTGTCTGCGGCGGCCCGGGTGATGGATATGTCCCCGGCGGTGGCCAGCGCTGCTCTCAAACGGATAGAAGCTCAACTGGGCGCGCGCCTGCTGGCGCGTTCAACCCGAAGTTTGCGTCTGACGGCCGAAGGCGAAGGCTTTCTTGAATATGCGCGTACGGCACTCGCTAGCCTCGATGAGGGGCGACGCTTGTTGGCGCGTGGGCAAGATCAGGTTAGCGGAGTGTTGCAACTGTCGGCACCTTCAGACTTCGGCCGTAATCTGTTGCTGCCCTGGCTGGATGAGTTCCAGCGTGAGCATCCGCAACTCACCGTGCGCCTGTTATTGGGTGACCGGATTGCCGACCTGTTCCGCCAGCCTGTGGATATCGCCTTGCGTTACGGCGAGCCGGAAGACTCCAGCCTGGTGGCGCTGCCGGTGGCCCCGGATAACCGCCGGGTGCTGTGTGCGTCCCCCGACTACCTGGCGCGCAAGGGCGAGCCGCGTCAGCTTGAGCAGTTGCTGCAACACAATTGCCTGTTGTACATGCTCGGCACGCGGGTTCACGACCATTGGCAATTCAATGACGGCAAGCGCGAACTGGGGCTGACGGTAAGCGGCAATTGTTTCAGCGATGATGCCGACGTGGTGCGCTTGTGGGCGGTTGCCGGGCAGGGCATTGCCTACAAGTCGTGGCTGGATGTGGCGGGAGATGTGCAGAGCGGGCGGCTCAAGGTGTTACTGCCGGGGCTGATGTGCGAGCGGGCGCCGCTGAATCTGCTGTGTGGTCACCGGGCGCAATTGAGTAAACCGGTGCGGCTCTTGCGCGACATGCTCAGTGAGCGCTGTGCGATGTTGAGCAAGTTGTACCCGGGGAAACAGTAAAACTGCTGTGGTAGTGACGGTGTTGCAGTTTCAAATGTCTGTGGGAGCGGGCTTGCGCGCGATGCTGACAATCAGGTGTGTCTGCCTGATCGAGTTGATGCATCGTGGGCAAGCCCGTTCCCACAGGGGAGACCGCGTGTTACGGCTTGACCAACCGCGCATCCAGACCGTTTTGCGCCAGGCGTTTGGCCTGGTCCTGGGTCATGCCCAGATCGGTGTATAGCGCGTGGAAGTTCTCAGTCATATAACCGCCAAAGTAGGCCGGGTCATCAGAGTTGACGGTCACTTTTACGCCACGCTCAAGCATGTCGAGAATGTTGTGTTGCGACATGTGATCAAACACACAGAGTTTGGTGTTGGACAACGGGCATACGGTCAACGGGATCTGCTCGTCGATGATGCGTTGCATCAGACGTTCGTCTTCAATGGCGCGCACGCCATGGTCGATACGCTGGATCTTGAGCAAGTCCAGGGCTTGCCAGATGTACTCCGGCGGGCCTTCTTCACCCGCGTGGGCAACGGTCAGGAAGCCTTCATCACGGGCGCGGTCGAATACGCGCACAAACTTGCTCGGCGGGTGGCCCATTTCTGAACTGTCGAGGCCAACGGCGACAAAGGCATCGCGAAATGGCAGGGCCATATCGAGGGTCTTTTCTGCTTCTTCTTCGCTCAAATGGCGCAGGAAGCTGAGGATCAGGCCGCTGGTGATACCCAGTTGCTGCTCGCCATCTTTAAGTGCGCTGGCAATGCCATTGAGCACGACTTCAAACGGCACGCCACGATCGGTGTGGGTTTGCGGGTCGAAGAAGGGTTCTGTGTGAATGACGTTCTGTTCTTTACAGCGCAACAGGTAGGCCCAGGTCAGGTCGTAGAAGTCCTGGGAGGTACGCAGTACGTCGGCGCCTTTGTAATAAAGATCGAGGAATTCTTGCAGGTTGTTGAAGGCATACGCCTTGCGCAGGGTTTCAACGTCGTTCCAGGGCAGGGCGATCTTGTTGCGCTCGGCCAGCGAAAACAGCAACTCGGGTTCCAGGGAACCCTCCAGATGCATGTGCAGTTCAGCTTTTGGCAGGGCGTTCAGCCAGTCATACATAAAAGGTTTTCTCATCAAATCGGGTACAGATGGCGACATTCTACAGGTCGGAGGGGGCACAATTCCCCCGCCATTTGTCGCAGGCTGCCTACCAGGGAATCGTCTGGCCCTTGTAGTCGATAAAGTGATGGCCGCCTTTTCCGGCAAATGCCTTGACCTGTGCCACCAGGCCACGGGTGCTGGTTTCGACATCAATGTCGGCGCCTTCGCCGCCCATATCGGTTTTTACCCAGCCCGGGTGCATGGACAGCACAGTCGGGTTATTGTCGCCCAGTTCATACAGTACAAAGGTATTGGTCATCGAGTTGAGAGCCGCTTTGCTGGCCTTGTAGAGGGCCATTTCGGGGGCATCAGGTTGAGTGACACTGCCGAGTACTGAGCTCATAAAGGCCAGTACGCCACTGTCCTTACGGATCCGGCTGACAAACTCCCGGGCCACATTGATCGGTGCCACGCTGTTGGTGAAAAACAGCTGCCCCACCTCGGCCAGCGTTGCATTGCCCGACAGCTGGTCGTCCGGGCCTTTGACCCCGGCATTGATAAACAGCAGATCGAAGACTTCATTGTGCAAGGTATTGCCCAATGCCTTGATCGCCTGTTGATTGTTCATGTCCAGTTGTTCGATGCGCACCGGCCCCAATGCCTTCAGGGCATCGGCTTTTTGTGGGTGGCGCACAGTGGCGGTTACGTCCCAGCCATCGGCAAGCAACTCCTTGACCAGACCCAGGCCCAGGCCACGTGAAGCTCCGATGATCAGTGCTTTTTTTGCGGTCATGAGTAGCGTCCTCTACAAAGTTGATATGAGTTGGTTAAAAATCGTACAAGTGCTTCAAGCCCCCAGCACACAAGGGCTGTGGCCGCATGTGCTCAGGTTATCCACAGGTGGGTGCACAGTGACTGTGGGCAACTATGGATGTCGGAAAATAGCATTTTTATGGGGCTGGCTCGACAGCGTCACGATGCAGCAGGATCCTGCCGCGGCTAAGGTCCGCTAAAAGCTGTCGCGCGGGAGCAATCTGTTCTTCGACCAGCGCCAGTTGCAGGTCAACGCCATTGGCAGTGAAGGCTTCGCCGGTGATCAGGCCGTTGAGTTCACCCAGGCGCAGTTTGACCAATGCCAGCTCGCTGAAACTGCAAGAGCAACTGAGTGCTATACGGCTGACCAACGGCAGTTTTTCGGCGTTTTGCAGGCATTTGTTAGCGCCACCGCCATAGGCCCGAGCCAGGCCGCCGGTGCCCAGCTGAATGCCGCCATACCAGCGGATAACCAGCACCGCGACCTGATCGCAGTCCTGCGCTTCAATGGCCGAGAGTATCGGGCGGCCCGCGGTGCCGCCAGGTTCGCCATCATCACTGCTGCGGTACTGCCCACCAAGTTTCCACGCCCAGCAATTGTGCGAGGCATTCAGGTCGCTGTGTTGCTCGATAAATTCGAGGGCCTGCTGGGCGCTGGTGATGGGGGCAGCAAAAGTAATAAAGCGGCTTTTACGGATTTCTTCGCGGTACTCGCAAAGCCCCGTGAGGGTCGAAGGCATGTCGGTTCCAGGCTTAGACTGCGGGCGTCAGGCCGCAGCCTTTGAGAATGATACGGATCAGGTTGTCGCAGGCCGCATGCATATCCTGTTTGGTCAGGTGCTTGCGCCCCGTTACGCGGCAAATCTGTGTCGAAAAGTCGGCGTAATGCTGGGTGCTGCCCCATAGCAGGAAAATCAGATGGACCGGGTCGACCGGGTCCATCTTGCCTGCATCTATCCAGGCCTGGAACACAGCTGCACGACCTTGAAACCAAGCTCTGTAGTCTTGTGAGAAATACTCGGTCAGGCAGGCCCCGCCACTGATGATTTCCATCGCAAACACTCGCGAAGCCTGGGGCTGTCGCCGGGAAAACTCCATTTTTGCGCGGATATACTGAGTCAGGGCCTGGGCCGGGTCATCGTCAGCGGTCAAAACGTTGAAGGTACGGTCCCATAGCTCGATGATATTGCTCAGTACTGCGATATACAGGCTTAGCTTGTTGGTGAAGTAATAATGCAGATTGGCCTTTGGCAGCCCGGCACTCAGGGCGATGGCGTTCATGCTGGTGCCTCTGAAGCCGTGACGGGCAAACTCATCTTCGGCGGCCTTGAGAATGGCCTCTTCGTTTTTCTGCCGGATACGGCTGGGAGGCTTGCCGTCATGGGCAGGAACTTCAAGGGTCATGGGCGCTCCGGGCAACCTGTTTGTGTAGCGAAGTTTTTCACGTTAACGCGTCGCTTCCAGGCTCTCAAGGAAACTTTCCAGGACCAGATGCGGGCGCCGGCCTTTACGTGTCACCGATGCCAGGCTCAAATCGTAGAAACGTGTTTTTGCCTTCAGTGCCCGCAAGCGGCCCTGCTGAACCCACAGGCTGGCGTAATGGTCGGGCAGGTAACCGATATAGCGCCCGGTCAAAATCAAAAAGGCCATGCCTTCGCGATCCGACGCGCTGGCGGTGCAATTGAGCGCCTGGTAGTGGGCCTGGATATCCGAGGGCAGGCGAAAGGTGGGGGCAATGGCATCCTGCGCATTCAACCGTGCATCTTCCAATTGCCTGTCGTCGACATAAAACAGCGGATGGCCTACGGCGCAATACAACAGTGAACGCTCACTGTAGAGCGGCTGGTACTCAAGCCCGGACAATGTGCTGGCCTGGGGCACCACACCCACATGCAGGCGGCCGTCGAGCACACCCTGTTCAACTTCATGGGGCGAGATCATGCGGATATGAATCTGTACATCAGGCCCACGCTCCTTGAGTTGGGCCAGTGCATGGGTGATACGCATATGGGGCAGGGTGACCAGGTTATCGGTCAGGCCAATGGTCAGTTCGCCGCGCAAATGCTGGTGAAGGCCGTTGACCTCGGTACGAAAGCTCTCAAGTGCGCCGAGTAATTGCAGCGCAGAGTGGTAGACCTCACGACCTTCCTCTGTCAGTGAAAAACCCGCTCGCCCACGTTGGCACAGGCGTAAACCCAGGCGCTGTTCAAGATCGCTCATCTGCTGGCTGATGGCAGAACGGCCAATGCCCAGTACCGTCTCTGCTGCCGAAAAGCCGCCGCACTCCACGACGCTGCGAAAAATACGCAGCAGTCGAATATCAAAGTCGCTGACCTGGGCCAGTGCATCGGGGCGACGGCTGCTCATAGTTTAGTGTATGCCTGACTAAAGGTTAGAAGAGTTGGATTTCATGGACTTTATAGCCGTGGCAATTTAGGCGCAACAACGCTTTCAACATCCCACGCCGCTTTTGCCTTGCGAGGTTTTGCTGATGAACATGCCCGAAAATGCCGAATTGAACCTGACCAGCCAGCTCAAGCTGGATGCTCACTGGATGCCTTACACTGCCAACCGTAACTTCCATCGCGATCCGCGCTTTATCGTCGCGGCCAAGGGCAGTTATCTGACGGATGATAAGGGTCGGCAGATTTACGATTCGCTGTCAGGTCTTTGGACCTGCGGCGCAGGGCATACCCGTACTGAAATCCAGGAAGCCGTGGCCAGACAATTGGGCACCCTCGATTACTCGCCGGCGTTCCAGTACGGCCATCCGCTGTCTTTCAAGCTGGCAGAAAAAATCACCGAGTTGACGCCGGGCAACCTCAATCACGTGTTCTTCACCGACTCGGGGTCGGAGTGTGCCGACACGGCGGTGAAGATGGTGCGTGCCTACTGGCGTCTAAAAGGCCAGTCGAGCAAAACCAAAATGATTGGCCGTGCCCGCGGCTACCATGGAGTGAACATTGCAGGCACCAGCCTGGGTGGGGTGAACGGCAACCGCAAACTGTTTGGCCAGGCAATGATGGATGTGGATCATCTGCCGCACACCCTGTTGGCAAGCAACGCATTTTCTCGCGGCATGCCCGAGCAGGGCGGGATTGCCCTGGCCGATGAACTGCTCAAGCTGATCGAATTGCACGATGCGTCGAACATTGCTGCCGTTTTTGTAGAACCGATGGCAGGCTCGGCTGGGGTATTGGTTCCGCCTCAGGGTTATCTGAAACGTCTGCGGGAAATCTGCGACCAGCACAATATCCTGTTGGTGTTCGATGAAGTGATCACTGGCTTTGGTCGTACAGGCTCAATGTTTGGTGCTGACAGCTTCGGCGTGACACCTGACTTGATGTGTATTGCCAAGCAAGTCACCAACGGCGCGATTCCGATGGGGGCTGTTATCGCTACCAGCGAGATTTATCACACGTTCATGAATCAGCCGACGCCTGAGTACGCGGTTGAATTCCCCCACGGCTATACCTACTCGGCTCACCCCGTAGCCTGTGCTGCGGGTATTGCTGCGCTTGATCTATTGCAAAAAGAGAACCTGGTACAGAGCGTGGCTGAAGTTGCACCGCATTTTGAGAATGCATTGCACGGTTTGAAGGGCGTGAAGAATATCATCGACATTCGCAACTATGGCCTGGCGGGTGCAATCCAGATTGCGCCGCGTGATGGCGATGCAATTGTGCGCCCGTTCGATGCAGCGATGAAACTGTGGAAAGCCGGTTTCTACGTGCGCTACGGCGGCGACACCTTGCAGTTCGGGCCAACGTTCAACAGCAAGCCGCAAGACCTGGATCGCTTGTTCGATGCGGTCGGCGAAGCGCTGAATCAGATCGACTGATCCTTCTATATAGAAGCGACACTTAATGCATTCACCCAGGCGCGCAGCGTTCGCGCCTGTGGACAACTTTCTGGAGCATCCATGAGCACTATTCAACACCTGATCAATGGCGAGTTGCTGAACGATTCCGGGCGCACCGCAGATGTGTATAACCCGTCCACCGGTAAAGTGATCCACCAGGTTCCCCTGGCCAGCCGTGAAACAATCCAGCAGGCGATCGATGCAGCCAAGGCCGCCTTCCCGGCATGGCGTAATACCCCACCTGCCAAGCGCGCCCAAGTGATGTTCCGTTTCAAGCAGTTGCTTGAGCAGAACGAAGCGCGGATCTCGCAGTTGATCAGCGAAGAGCATGGCAAGACTCTGGAGGATGCTGCGGGTGAACTGAAGCGCGGGATCGAGAACGTCGAATACGCTTGCTCGGCTCCGGAAATCTTGAAGGGCGAATACAGTCGTAACGTAGGCCCGAATATTGATGCCTGGTCGGACTTCCAGCCACTGGGTGTAGTTGCAGGGATTACACCGTTCAACTTCCCGGCCATGGTTCCGTTGTGGATGTACCCGTTGGCGATCGTGTGCGGCAACTGTTTCATTCTTAAGCCCTCGGAGCGTGATCCAAGCTCGACACTGTTGATTGCTCAACTGCTGCAAGAAGCTGGTTTGCCCAAGGGGGTTATGAACGTGGTGCACGGCGACAAGTCAGCTGTTGATGCACTGATCGAGGCGCCGGAAGTGAAAGCGCTGAGTTTTGTTGGCTCGACCCCGATCGCCGAGTACATCTACGCCGAAGGCACCAAACGCGGTAAGCGCGTGCAGGCACTGGGTGGGGCGAAAAACCACGCAGTGTTGATGCCGGATGCGGATCTCGATAACGCAGTCAGTGCACTGATGGGCGCAGCGTATGGTTCGTGCGGCGAGCGTTGCATGGCCATCTCGGTTGCAGTGTGCGTCGGTGATCAGGTGGCAGATGCCCTGGTGGCCAAACTGGTTCCTCAAATCAAAGCGCTGAAAATTGGTGCGGGGACTTCGTGCGGTCTGGACATGGGCCCCCTGGTTACCGGTCAGGCGCGGGACAAGGTCAGTGGCTATGTCGATGATGGCGTAGCAGCAGGTGCGCAGTTGGTGGTCGATGGTCGCGGGTTGAGTATCAAGGGGCATGAAGAAGGCTTCTTCCTGGGGGGCTGCCTGTTTGATCGCGTGACACCTGAGATGCGTATCTATAAAGAAGAGATCTTCGGGCCGGTATTGTGCATCGTGCGGGTCAAGAGCCTGGAAGAGGCCATGCAACTGATCAATGATCACGAGTACGGTAACGGTACCTGCATTTTCACCCGTGATGGAGAGGCGGCCCGTTTGTTCTGCGACGAGATTGAAGTGGGTATGGTGGGGGTTAACGTACCGTTGCCAGTACCTGTTGCCTACCACAGCTTCGGCGGCTGGAAACGTTCGCTGTTTGGTGACCTGCATGCCTATGGCCCGGATGGCGTGCGCTTTTACACGCGTCGCAAGGCGATCACACAACGTTGGCCGCAACGTGCCAGCCATGAAGCCTCTCAGTTTGCCTTTCCGAGTCTGTAAGGCAGGCGATAGCAGCCTATAGAAGAAAAGAGGCCAGCCGTCAGGCTGGCCTCTGCTTTTAGGCCCCTTTCAAGGCTATATGACAGAAGTGTGAAACTAGTGCTTGACCCGAGGTTCAAACGGCCTATAATTCGCACCTCTTCCGGCGCAGTCGAAACGGATAACTCCTTGAGTTTCAAAGAGTTGGATGGTTTTTGGCAGTGCCAGCTTCAAGTCATCGAAGCAGGAAATGAGGTGTTGACAGCAGCGAGTAACGCTGTAGAATTCGCCTCCCGCTAACGAGAGATCGAAGGCGCAAGTGGTTGATGTTACAAAGGAAACTTTGAAAACATTTTAAAATAACCGCTTGACAGCAACAGAGGCTGCTGTAGAATGCGCGCCTCGGTACAGCGAATAGCTGACCAACCGCTCTTTAACAATTGAATCAAGCAATTCGTGTGGGTGCTTGTGGAGTCAGACTGATAGTCAACAAGATTATCAGC